>DDQN01000060.1 GCA_002342685.1 Vibrio sp. UBA2441 | reverse complement strand
GGAATCGCCGGAATACGCAATCCATGGGTGTCATATTTACAGGTACCATATATTACTGCAATCTAAAGTTCTAATAATAAATAATGGCTAGTGGTTATATTATGAAAAATCTTTCTATTCGATGGAAAATCTCTGCATTTGCTAGTACGTGTACATTGCTGGCTATGTTGGCACTTGGTGGCATGTCTGCGCACTTTTCCTCAGTTAAACAATCTTTAGTTAGTGAACAAACGACCGAAAATATTAAAGCATCTACACTTGAATATGTTTCTGCGGTCACCTCTGATCAAGTACAAAAAATAAAAAGTTTATTTGATAAGAACTTACAACGAGCAGATACGATAGCTCAAACCGTTTTGTTTTTTAGAGAAAATGCCAAGGGTAATGCTGGAGAAGGGAATGACTTAAGGATAGTAATCAATGAATATCTTAAGCATCAAGCCGAGCTCTATACCGATGTATTGGGAATTTATATTGTTAGTGAAACGAATGCACTCAATGGTCGCGATGATAAGTACGTAAATCGTGAAGATGCTGCGTCTAACAGTATCGGGCGTTTTACCCCTTACTGGGCAAGAGAAAACAGTAATGACGTCGAATTAGAGGTTATGTTGGAGGAAGATATATTAGATTCAGAGCTGGAAGACAATGGTCTTCAAGTGAATGAATGGTATTACTGTCCTATCCGAGAACGCAAGTCATGCATACTTAATCCTTACTTAGATACTGTGGGGGATACTGAAATTCTAATGACATCCGTAACTGTGCCGATTATTCACAGTGGAAAGGTTATAGGGATGGTTGGTATAGACCTTTCCCTTTCGTCACTTCAACCCATCATTGAATCAGCAAATGATGGCTTCATTGATGGTATGGGCAGTTTTGTTCTAACTAGTCAAAACGGCACGATCGTCGCAACGGATGTGGACAAAAATGCGCTTGGTGAAGACATCAGAAGCTTATCCATTTCGGATGATTTAAAAGCGGATGCTTGGTTGAGAGATAAATCTAGCTCAATAGATTGGAATCCAACTGATGGAAACCTGCATGCGATGGTGCCAATTGAGTTTTTAGATAAGACTGAACCATGGGGGCTTATGCTTGTGGCTCCTAAAGAAAAGATATTAGAAAGCGCCATTAATCTGGACAATCGCTTAACTAAGCAGAATAACGTTATCTTCAAATGGCAGCTTGTTATTGGTGCTGTTATTGCGTTATTAGCGTTAGTGATGATCGTGCTTTTTTCAGCGGTTCTAGTAAAACCAGTCGTTTCTTTATCAACTTATCTGCAAGAGATTTCATCAGGGAAATGGGATCTTACACAACGATTAAAAGTAGAAAGTAAAGATGAGTTCGGAGCACTTAACCGTTCTTTCAATGAGTTTATGGAAAAGTTACATGCAACTGTCGGGTACATTCATGGCTCTGTTGCAAAAGTTCAGTTGGCCGCAGCTCAATCATCTGAAGTGTCAAGTAAATCAAATTATAGTAGCAGGAAGCAACTGGAGGATGTTGAGTTGGTTGCGACTGCCATTGCCCAGCTAACGGAGTCTGCTGAGACCATTGCTCGGAATACAGAGCGTGGGGCGAGCAAAACGGAGGAGGTTAAAGTTGCCACTGAATCTGGAAAGGACGTTTCTGAGTCCACTTCTCAAGCGGTTGGCCACTTGGTTGAAAACGTATCTTCAACAATGCCTATTGTTAATACTCTTTTTGAAAACAGCGAAGATATTGATTCTATTTTAACGGTAATCCAAGGCATTGCAGAGCAAACCAATCTGCTAGCTCTGAATGCTGCCATCGAAGCGGCTAGAGCGGGAGAGCAGGGTAGAGGTTTTGCAGTGGTAGCAACAGAAGTACGCACACTTGCTGAACGTACACAAGACTCCATAAGCCAAATTCGGGAAGTTATTGAAAAAATCCAGTCAGGAACCAGAGATGTTCACTCCGCAATTAATCAGAGCAATGATAAGGCTCAAATTGCGATGGAGAGAGTGGAGGAAATGAAGGTTTCTTTATCTCAAATTGATGAAGGAATTCGTCAGATCTCATCAATGGGTGTGGAGAATGCCACTGCAGCGACAGAGCAAGATGTTGTTGTTAAAGATCTATTTTCTAATGTTTCTGATATCAGAAATGCGAGTCAGATAGTAGCTGAACAAGCAATGGCATCGGAAAAAACCAGTGAAGAATTAAATACATTATCGCTACAACAGCAAAAAATTGTTCAGGATTTCAAACTTTAGGTAGTACACGTAAGTTGAAGGAGGCAGAAACTCCCTGAATCGTCTAAATGACTATTCATATAGTAAGTTTTCAATGGATTATATGAGGCTCTTCACAATAGAAGAGCCTTAGAATGGTGTTAACTAACGACAGGTTGTTTTGCGCTCTCGATGCCACCAACACCCATGATGGAACTCCCAGTTTGGCACGTTTAGTATTTACCTATTTCAACGGGTATTAGTGTACTTAGAGGCACGTTGCTTACTTTTGATTACTTTTGCTTACGTACTATTTAGGACAAGCTTTGTAAGCTATGTACTTCTTTAGTCAATCAGTAAACGGCAACATGAAAAAGTTATTTATTCCCTTTTCTATCTTAATTCTTCCTTTATTTATGCTTGGTTGTAACTCCGGATCTTCTGCGAAGAATAACGCCCAAGCTGTTCCAGTTTCCACAAAAGGAAACTATGTCTCTCAATGTCAAAATAGCGCTATTTTAAATGGTGAAAAGACATTTACGCTGAAAGTGATAACTGACGATACCGTTGAGGCTGATGGCGTTATTTGCAGTGGTTCGCTGGATGCGTTTAATGCAATGTTAGTCGATTACCCCAGCATTAAATATATGGACATCAAGGTAATAAATGGCTCTATCGATGATGTTACCAATCTAAAACTATCAGAAAAAGTACACTCTTTGGGTATGGTGACTCGATTATCCAGTACCAGTGTGGTGGCTTCTGGTGGCACCGACTTCTTCCTTGCCGGCAATTTAAGAAAGATAGCGTCAGGCGCTAAAATTGGTGTTCACAATTGGCAGGACGGAGATGGAAAGAAAGGAAAATACTATCCACGAAGTTCACCAGAACATCAGAAATACCTAGATTACTATTCAACAGTTGGTGTGAGTGCGAGTTTTTATTGGTTTACTTTAAATGCTGTAGCAAATGGAACGGCTGAAGATGGTGATATGCACTGGATGACTCATAGTGAAATAAACTTCTTTAGTTTAGCGTTATAAAAGAGGGTTTAATGATGAAATTACTAGGTGCCCTCTTACTCATAACTTGCATCACGGGTTGTAACAACGAGCCTTCTGTTCACTTATCTGATGAGATCTCATCAGTGCATACTGTGACAAATGGTGGACTATCCGTTGAATTACAGTTCATGGGAACAGTGAATTTAGAAAATGAACAAGTCGCATGGGATGAGTCGTTACGACAGCCTTACATTGATGCGGCAAATCAATGGTTGTCTGTACTAAAAGGCGTCGAAGGAAAACCTACGCACAAAATTAAAATAGCCGCACATGTAACAAGTTTGAATGCGGGTAATGGCATGGCTGGGCCAGATGAAGAAGAAATCGTAGGGCAATATCACTTCCCTGTGTCAGGAGAAATGGTCATCGGTAACCATACCTATGCTCTGGGCTTTGACCAAACTGAGTTTCACGCCAATATTATTCATGAAATGGGCCATATATTTGGTGTGGGCTCTTTTACCGAGCAATTTACTGAATATAGTGAAACCTACAAAGGCTTAGTGTTTAAAACGGAAAACAGTGTATCAATAGAAAAATACAATCAGTTGTATGGTGCAGATGTAAAAGCATTACCCATCAGTGATGATGGAGGGCACTTATACGACTATGTACTGCAGGAAGACAAACAACGAATACTGGACAATGGAGAGCTTATTCCACCAATGACGAAAGAGGTCATGAGCAACGGATTTAAGTTGGGTGTTATTTCTGCAGCAATATTAGATGATATTGGTTATCTCGTTGATTACTCTAAGGTAACTTCTTATACCCCGTAACACACCCATCTTATTTGGATAATAAAAATTCAATAGTGGCAGTGGTTTTAAGCGATTAGCCGTTGAAAAAGCATTCAACGGCTATTTGGTGCTGGTTACACTTGTGGCGGTGTTCCTTCACAGTTAGATACTACCGCATCAATTTGAACCAGTGCATCCATCGCAATAGCAGATACACCCACAACCGTTCTTGCCGGAAGTTTGCTATTAAAGAAGGTGGTGTAAACATCGTTCACCGCATCAATATCCGCGATGTCTTTTAGCTGGATATTGATTTTAACCACATCATCCATCACGTGGTTAACGCTTTCCACAATCGCTTTAATGTTGTTCAGGCATTGTCTGGCCTGCTCATTCACGCCACCCGCCACAAATTTATTTGTTTTAGGGTCTATCGGTAGCTGCCCTGCGATATGGTTGTAGTGCGAGAAAGCAACGGTTTGACTATGTAAATCACTGAGTGGCGCTGTGCTTGTGTTGTTTGCTCTGATAACAATACCGTGTCTATCTTCAACGGCTTGCGGTGGCGTACCGTCGCCGTGTGATACTACGGCTTCAATTTGTACTAACGCATTCATAGGCAATGCCTGAGCTGAAATAATCGTACGCGCAGGAACATAAGCGACAGTTCTGGCGATAGCGGAATCAGGGAAATAGGTTAAGTAAACCTCGTTAACGGCGTCTATGTCTGCCAGGTCTTTAAGGAACACATTTATTTTAACGATATCATCAAAAGGAACGTCGATGCTTTCTAAAATATTCTTCACATTTCTCAAGCACTGTCCGGTTTGTTCCTTAATACCGCCAGTAACCAGTGCGCCTGTTTTAGGGTCAACAGGTAACTGAGCAGACAGATTGTTGTAATGAGAAAATGCGACGGTTTGTGTAGACAAGCCTTTAGGGGCATTTTCAGTATTTTTTGCTACCTTAACCAGCGCGCAAGGCTCTTGTGGCGTTGTACCTTCACCGTTTGAAATAAGTGCATCCATCTGCACTAAAGCGCCATTCATTGGCAGGGCTGCTACAGCAACGGTATTTCGTGTTGGCAGGTAGTTTGAGAAAAACGTCGCGTAGACTTCATCTACCGCGTCAATATCTGCAATGTCTTTAACAAATACCGTGATTTTAACCACGTCATTCATTACATGACCGATGCTTTTTACAATGGCTTTTATGTTGGCTAAGCACTGTTCTGCTTGCTCTTTCACACCACCAGCAACAAGTTCACCTGTGTTAGGTGAAACTGGCAGCTGAGCAGATATATTATTGTAATGAGAAAAAGCGACCGTTTGTGTAGAGAAAGAACTCATTGGTGCATTTTCTGTGTTTCTTGAATTTTTTATGATATCGCCACTCATATTTGTATTTTTCCTATTTAATATGGTTATTACGTTGATTTCAGCTTGGCCGTGTTTAGCGTGAAGTTGCAGGTTGCAAACCAAAGCTTTTAAATGAATATTTTTATTTTTTCAATCAGTTACACTTTCAAAGTGGTGATTGGTAAAGAACAACATTAAAATAAATAAAGAAGATCGTGTTGATTAGAAGCAAATATCGACATCTGAATGAATGTTTATTATATAAGCTAGGTGCTTGTCAAAAAAAATTACCACTTTAAATTAGGCCATTCGATAAGTGGTTTTGAACTTAAAAATAAGTATAAGTATTTATGGGTTGAAGCAAAGGTGAATCAAAGTTACGTTTATTTAGATATGTTTAATATTTGCAAGATGATTTATCTAATTAATGGTTTTGGAGTTACTCTAATAGAAAATAAACCTATTCCGGCGGTGCATACTGCGCCATATAATGAGATAGAGATTTGGAATCATTCGTTGTAAAGGTCTCTTCAAGAACGTGTAACTTCTCTATTCTATCCAAACGGAAATTTCGATAAGCTTTCCTCAATTCACACCATGCTACTAACGTCCAGTTTTTACCCCAGAACATCTGCCCCAATGGCTGAAGCGTTCTTTGCGATGTTGCCTGATTTTCAGCAATATACTCAATGGTGATCTTCTGTCGAGAGTCAGTGGCATGGCGAAGAACCTGGCTATATCGAGCGGTTTCAGACTGGATATGAAAGTCAGGTACTAAGATAGAGAATGATTCTAGTTGTTGTTTTAAGTGATCAGGTAATACAGATAATATTTTACGCGAAGCGGAGTGACTGGCTTCTGCCAGTTCTTTGTCAGACCAAGCTCGAACCATTCGCATTCCAAGTTCAAGAGCCATCATCTCTTTTTCGTTAAACATAAGCGGTGGCAAGTGTGAACCAGCACGAAGCTTGTATCCAACACCCGCCTCTCCATCGATAGGAACACCGGAAAGTACTAAGGATTGTATGTCGCGGTAGATCGTCCGTTCGCTGACTTCCATTGCTCTGGCCAGTTCAGCTGCGGTAACTGCATATCGCTTTGATCGTAGCAGTGTTAACAGCTCAAACAATCTTTCCGATTTACTCATTTATTCCATAATCCTTAGTTACTTCGATGATTCTATCCTTGGCATTCACAACCCATCTTAATATCTTGATGTTGCATAAGTACAGATTCTGGATTAATAAGTGCTATCAAAGGTTGGCACTCTTTACTTTCCATAAATTGTTCACCAGCTGATTTAGCATGTGACATTGATTGCCAATATACAATATCTGTCCATGTGTTTTCGGTCGCATTAAAGCTTAATGAACGGTAGAGAAATCCAGGTAAAGACGATATGAATGTCTGGCTATGCTTTGCTGCTTTCACAAAATCTTGCTCCTGAACACCTTCGTTAAGAGCAAAAGAGACCATTTCAATAACCTGTTCCATGTGAATATCCTTGTAGTTTGTTTGAGAACATATTGAGAATAATGGTCTTCACTGTCAGATATTGTCAGGAGAGATATATAAATCCATATGCTTTCGATGAAACGAGTACCTTGAAGTGGTTTGAGTATAGTTGATCTTGCTAAGTGTCGGTTTTTTATCTGGTTTTTATCTGGCTATGAATTGTATTGCTTAATGCGTTCATGCTATCATTGATTTCTTGAATGCATTTGTGTTGATTGATTCGATAGGCTCTTCAAGTGATTGGTTCAGTGGCGTTATTATTCATGGAATATCGATATGAGCGGCACAATGAACGGTAAGATGCCGAATGGCTACCGTTAAAATAGCTAGTCAAAAAAATTCAAAGGTTTGTTGTATTACCTTAAGGCTTCAATTTTCAATATCGTTTATGGGGATACTCTATATTGTTATAGCGGTTGTAAAGTGATGTGACATACAGGGCGATATCAGAAATGGTATCGCCCTTTATATTTTGGCTGGATGTATTTTAACTAATTACACTTTTTCAATTCTTACCGGAGTACCATGTCTGGCGGTCGAGCCAAACGTGACATCTCTGTACAAGCTCGCGCCTTTTCGGGTTGGATCGACAGCATTAAAGGTATTTACGGCCATACCCCCACTTCTTTCCGGCAGCCCGGGTAGAGTGTTATCGTCGATAGTGATATCACTTGCTCCAAAAGCCGTATGACCAAATCCTAATGGAACGGCGATACAACCTTTTGCAACGGTAGCATCAGCCTGAACGGTTCCTTCAATGAAAGCCCCTTTGGGAGAGGCTACTCGTGCTTTATCCCCTGTTTTCAATCCATAGTTCTTAGCATCATTCTCATTCATTTGAATAAAATTGGTCTCACCAAGTGCAGTAATACCTTTGAGTGTTACAGAGTAAGGACTGCGTAGATGATGCTTGAACGTTGAGAAGTTGAAAGGATATTCATTTTCGTTCCATAGATCACGTATGGCAGTACCGTCCCAGAGTCTTTGCTTGTCATAAACCGGTAGCCCATCAAGATACTCTCCTGAATGGAAGTTGGTGATATGAGCAAGGCCTTCATTGTATACCTGGAACTGTGCATCCCACCTCATCATTTCATTAAAGTATTCACCTTCATATCGGCTGTCTACTGGGTAATAACGACCACCCCGTGTGAACAAGAACATAGTTGGCCCAATTTCTTCAGCTTTTAAACGTTCTTTTAATTGAGGATATATTCGATCAACACTGGTAAATTTAATGTCGTCTTCTGTAGGGGTAGGCAAGACTTCATCACTATGTGCAAGGTTCGCCAATACTGGGATGTAGTAATCTTCTGGTGTATTAAGGGATTTTGCGTTATCAGCGATATCCTTAAATGCATTTTCCCCGAAACCATTCAGTTTTATCTTTTTAGCAACATCGATAAGGAACTGCTCCATGCATATTCTATTGCCCTCTGCATTGAGTGGTGTTCTTGGGGTAATGATCGGGAAGGAGACAACATCGCCCATTAACTCACTTCCCCATTGGCGCGAGGCACCCCACTGTTCGTATTGAGCTAAATCCGGTACAAAATAGTCTGCGTTGATATTGGTCTCATTGAAGTAGGGATCTGCGGCAATGATCAAACCGAGTTGTTTCGGATCCCGGATTGACTCCTCCACTTGGTCTTGTAAGCCAGAGCAGGCATAAAGCGGGTTATTTGCCCATGCAATCCAGGCCTTAAATTTAAACGGGTTACCGTTGGCATGAGCAATGAGTAGTTCGCCTGCATTGTCCTGAATATAGGTTTCATTCCACGGTAACTCTGACGGAAATGGGTTGATGCCCTTTGCTACTTTTTCTTTGTACTCATTACTTTGTCGATAATCACCAGAGCGCTCGGCGTTAAATCCGCTAAGATGTGCATGTTCAAAGGCCATCATATCGTAGAGCGGAGAGGTGTTTTCAAAGCCCATACTGCCAGTGTGCAGCATCCCGCCCTTCGCATTATGTGCTCCCATTAATGTCGCGAGCATTATCATAGCAAAAGCAAACTGTCCGCCATCGCTGGCGTTGCAACCAGTATTGGTCTCGATAGAAACACGGCGACCATGTGAACTAAACTCTTTGGCGAGTTCCATTATCTTGGATTCAGGGATCTGACACTCGGCAGAGTAGTCAGACAAAGTGTGTTCATTGACACGCTTTGCAAGCAATGAAAACGCAGTTTCCACCTGAATATTTTGTCCATTCTGGGTTGTGACCTGACCTGAGAACTTGATGTCACACGGTTCTGAGCTGTCTGATGTGGTAAGTTGTTGGCTATTCGCATCAATAACCATTTTAGTATCCGCATCACCTATGCCGCAGTTTTCTGCTGTCAGAAATTTTCGATACAGAGGGTGTTTCTTATCGGTAACAACCAAATAGGGTGCGTTGGTGTAGTTGATTTCATCTACCTTGCTAGCACCTTCCTGACTGCATGAGGCCAGATACGCTTCGTTATAGCGTTTGTTGTTGATGATGTATTGCATCATGGCGTGCATCAATGCGGTATCACCACCAGAGCGAATTGGAACCCATTCGCAAGATTCTGGTGCAGATGATGTGGTGAGCGACCGCAAAATCGGGTCAATAACAACATATCTGAAATTAGAGTTTTGCGTACGGGCATCGGCCAAGCGCTTTGACGCTGAGTTTAAGCTTATTCCGCTAAGCCCCGGATTTGTTCCGATAAAAATAGCGAATTCACAATGCTCGAAATCTGTCGTAGGCAGAGCGCCACTATTGGCTCCGTCTTCTACACCTAACGCGCAACCTGCAACTTGCTGGTGGCCACAATAGGAATCTTTATTGCCTAGGTTCGGTGTGCCCCAAGAGGCTTCAGAGAAACGTTTGAAAAATCCCCAGCGAGCGGGGTCTTCAGAGCAACCTGTCATCAATAGTTGGTTTTTCTTCGGGCCAAAATCAGGGTAGGCGGCGTTGGCGACTGTTTTGTCATCGTAGATGTCTGCTAAACCTTCAACGTGACCTTCACCAAACAGATCCCCTCCTTCAACAGTTTCTTTCACTAATTGCTCATAAGAGATGGATTTCCAGCGGTTTTCGCCGCGTTTTCCTACTCGCTTTAAACATTGAGTGACACGGCGTGAATCTGTAATGGCATCTGGTACCGCGTTTCCTCTACCACAAAGTGTGGCCCGGTTTTCATTACCTTGTTCACCGACGAGTTGTAACATTGCTTCTTGAGGCGGAATATCCATCGCAACAGGGTTGCCAGATTGAGTGGACAGGGCATATGGGTTACCACAGACACGCAAGATTTTATCGGTTTCGTTATCAATACGTATGCGGGCACCACAAACGTTGTAGCAACCAAAACACTTGGTAAAGGCGAAACGCTGCTTTGGGTTGTTGATGAGTTTGTTATCGCGGCCAAGGATGAACTCAGGTTCAGCACTCAATGGCGCATACCGGCGGATGTCTTGAGTTTTTGTGCTTGTGGCCGCCCTTGCGACATTTGTCATTCCGCCAGTGATGGTTGCGGCGGCACCTGATTTTAAAAATTGTCTACGATCCATAATTAACGCTGCCATGTGAGGTCTGAATTTAGGTTATACGGCTGATCACTTTCTGTATCCGTTAAGCCGATGTAGTAAACGTTGGGTTGCGTGTCTTTGTCAGACTGCAGAACTAACGCTGGGTGTTTCTTCAGTAACTTGGAGATATCACTGTCAGAATCATTAAGATCGCCGAAGACACGCGCGCCACCAGTGCAAGTTTCAACGCAGGCGGGAAGGAACCCTTGTGAGGTTCTCTGAATACAAAAGTTGCACTTATCCACGGTGCCAGTTTTGCTGTTACTGAAACGTACACCCTCATAGGGGCAGGTGTAGACACAGAAATCGCAGTTGATACAACCGGTTGAGTCCACAACAACAATACCGTCTTCTTCTCGTTTAAAAGTGGCTCCGGTTGGACATACTTTGGTACATACTGGGTTGTCGCACTGATTACAAAGTAGCGGTAAATTAAGTACGTACTCTTTGCCATTGATTTGAGTGTTGCTTTGAAGCACCTGAGTTCGGTTTTCGTTGGGTTTCGTCCCATTTTCATGACTGCATGCAGTCACACAAGCTTTACAGCCGTTACACCGACGCAGGTCGATCGCCATCGCGAGGCGTTTATTCTCTTTTTCAGAGTCGCTGGCTATTACTGATGCAATGACGGGGGAGGCTGATACCAGTGATACCGTAGTCCCTCCAGCAAGTAGCTTAATCGCTTTACGTCTATCCATTTAATTATGCCTTATTGTTCTTCTTCGTTTAGTGTTTTGTACCAGCGATTGTGGTGCTGCTTTGCCCAGTTTTCATCGCACTTCCCGCTAATCATGTTACTAAGGCCACCTTCGGAAATTACCGTTGCCATAAAGATATGAACGACGGCGAATGCGCCAAGAACCAACGCGGATATAATATGCAGGGATATAACAAGAGGGGCATTTTCATGGGATGGTGCTATTTCAGGAAAGAACAACATGAGGCCAGTAGCCGATAGAATGATAAAATTAAGAGTAAACACCCAAAACCAAAGTTTTTCTCCTCCGTTGGCGAAGCCAGCTTCTGGGTGCTGTTTAACACCAAAATTAATGTAACCGCCCGCTTTTTTAAACCAGTCAATATCGTATTTTCTAAATACTTGTTTTTTCCACCACATAATAATCATGATGAAAGCACCCGCTATAAATGGAAATATGGCTAATTCATGGAGAGTTGATGCTAATTTAACGGAGGACGCCCAAATACCACTTCCTGGTTCGAAGAGTACTTTTCCAGCACCGATTATCATGCCAGATAATATTAAAATCAGACAAGGAATAGCGCCTAACCAATGAACTACTACACTTTGAATAGACCAGCGTTGAATAAGGTTGCCACTGAATCCATTGTCTAGTTTTGAGGTGCCATTGATTAAGACAAATAGGCTCATAATCAGCACAACACCTAAGACACTGGCGATCAATAACCATGACACAATAGATTGATTAGACAACATATTGAGCCATATAGAAGATTGTTCCATAGTAAACCTTCAATTAGATATTTACGTTATGGCAATGTTTATCAACGAGAATACAAAAAATAAAAAGCTGTTGATACGCCAATATTATTTATTGAGTTTCGTTGAAGGAAAGTTGCCATTGGTAAATTTTGGTTAAAATAAGGTTGCCAATGGCGATAGTTATTTAAAGTCGATAACTTACCATTAGTAACATGTGATTTTTGTGGATATTACCATTGGTAAGTTATGGCTTTTGTGATTTAAGTTGTATTTATATGATGAAAGGGGAATATCAATGTCTGGTTAATCAGTTTATTGTTTGTTCATTGATTTAAATCATGCCGATGATATTTAAGAGGAGATCTATATTGAAAAGTTAGTTGTTAAAAAAGCTCGGTTGGATTTAGAGGGGAAGAGTGGTGATAAAATTATTGCTCAGAAAGGAAGTGCCGCTCCTTTGGTTACCTTTCTTGAGCTGAACTCGTTGATGACGCTCTGAGTCCCGCATCTTGAGTTCAGTTGAGTATAATGCTACTGAGTAATCATATTGAATACTTCTTTCTTCAGATAAGGCAACGCGATATCTCTTGGTACTTGCCCCGATACTGTCGCTTCGCCGACGGACTCAATGATCCCGCTTATCGCGATTAGTTTTAATCGATTTTGATGGTTTTCTGAAAGAGGTAGCTGAAAGAGTTCGGCATAGGCACCGACGAAAAAATCCTGAATTTGCAAAGACAGCTCTGCGTTATTTGGGTAACACTTTAGAGCGGCAATAATGAGATCATAAATCTCTCCATTGACCATCATACAATCTACATAAGACTCGCAGAGAATAGAAACGGTATCGGAGAGTGATTGGCTATTCGCTTCTTTTGCATCTTGGATAGACTCAATTAACCGATTATCAATATTTTGATAGATTTGTGTCAGTAAGTTTTCCTTACTTTCAAAATGATTGTATGCAATAGGCTTTGTAACACCAGCTTGCTCCGCAACGGTGGCGAGTGTCAATGCTTCTGCGCCGTGTTCCTTAAGTATCGAGATAGCGACAGATAGAAGTTGCTCTCTTCTCGCTTCTTTAGACATACGTTTGGACATGTAAACCCTATAAAAAGATAAAACTTACTATCACCAATAATGTAGGCCAGGCAAGCTGAAATACGACTTTAAGCATTGATGCGACGAAGGTAAATATTAATAAGTTACTCGCCGTAAGTATACTTTTTGTCGTTGTTATACACAAGTAAGGTCAGCAGGAAACCTCAGAGTATTGATTACGCCTTTCACTGTAAGTAATATGTAAGGTGATGTAAGCTGGTGTACCGATTTACAGTATTTATTTAAGGCGTAGTTATAATAAGTATTGTAAATATAAATGGCTGAGATCTATTAATGCGTCAATTATTAAACCTGTTTGTATCCTTTTGTCTCGTGGTTTTCGTTTCTGGTTGTTCAACCATAAAAGATGCTAAAGACTCATTGGATGAAAGTACAGCTCATTATTATAAGGCTGATTTTGATAGCCTGTGGCAAGAATGCATTGATGTTATTAATGATTCTGAACTGGACCTTGTTTACGATAATAAAGAGAAAGGTGATGTGTTAGCACAGCGATCTATTAGTGCGTTTAGCTGGGGGGAAAATGTCTTTGTCAATATCCTTAAGCTACATGATTCAAAGGTTCAGGTAAAAGTGTCAAGTAAGCGGGCTTTCTCTGGAAACTTAACGGCTGAAAATTGGGATAGATATATACATTCAAAACTGTCTGAAAAATATAAAAAAGTAGAGATGTGATGCGATGAAAATCAAAACCCTATGTATGGTGGTGTTTATACTTAGCATCACGGCTTGTAGAAATACGAATTATCTACCCGATCAAGATTGGGAGAAGATGTCTGCAGAGGATAAACGATTAAACGATCTGCGTAACGAGTGCGCGTTAGAGGACAATAGAAACTGCATTATCTGGTCTAATGATTAATACTACCTTCGGTAATATTCTGGTGCAGAGCTTTCAATTTGGTCATGGTTTAATAGACGTTGAACTAGGAAGAGTATTCGTTCCTTCAGGCCTTGAGCTGTTCAAATTATAGGGTGGGTGATGCGATTCTCTATATTTATAATTTTAGTTTTACTTGTAGGTTGTGGGGATTATGTTGAAACTTATTACCCTACTTATCAAGATGCGATAGATGACAAGCTATTTGAAAGAGGTTGGCTACCTGAATTTATACCTGAATCAGCCGTAGATATTCGGGTGGTTAATGACCTAGAGTTAAATGACTCTATGGGACATTTTACTATCCTTGATAATAATGAGTTACAGCACTTTATTCGATGTTTGCACCAAATTGAAAGTGAGGAAAATGCCTATCAGTTTCTTCTTGGTGAGGATATCTGGTTTTTTCGAGTGCAAAATGGCAATAGAGTTGAATATGTTTTAGAGCAAATAGAGCTCTCGAGCGATTAGGTACACTTTATCGTATTTTTGTCTGGAAAAGCGTTAAAAGCGATTGGATTGCCCTACAACTTGATAGTCGTCCTCATAGATACGATTTCCAATATCATCCATTTTTAAGATTATGGTGCTAATTTCATATTCATCAAGAATGTGTTTGAGCTCATATACACGCTGTATATGAAGTGTTGCCTCAGATTTAAACCAACTGACTGCGTTACTTGACCAGTTACCACTGTCAAATGGTGGTACTGGAAGGTTATCGTTAAACCAATCAAATAGCTCCTGAATCATGTCAGCGTGATAATCGTAAACATCATCCTGATCTAGCATCAGTTTTGCTTGAGTAAAGATACCATGAGTATTCGCGAGTTTTTCAGCACCGTCTTTGCCAGAAATAAATCGAATGTACATTGTCACCTCGGTTGCCTATTTGATTCATGTGGGTCAAGCTCCGAAATAGGTCTCCCGTATTTCAATACGTCCGAACTAAGATGTCCCTTGTATAATAGTGAGCGCCTAAGTTCGATTTTCGCACATCGCTATTATCGCATATAACACCGATAACCATATCCAAGTTTGCTGGTTTTGTATCATTTTTTAAGTCTTCAACGATATATGTTTCCAGTTTTACATTGAAATAAAAACAATAATCGCCTGTCTTTTTTCTTACCGTATTGAGGTGAGAAATATGGCTAATATTTCATTGTGTGATCTACGTCACTGTGAAATAGAGAAAGACTAATTTTCTATTTGCTTTGACACCTTTCGTTTTTTATTTGTAAGCATTTAAAAATAGCGTGATATTTAGAGATATAAGACTCGCTACGGTTGGAAAATAATAATATTGAGCGGGAAAACCAACCTAGGAGTGATCCGTAGAGGACTATATCAATATGTTACTTGGCCTATTGGGGATGATAGAGAGATTTAAAGAAAAACGGGCATATATATCTTATCGAAATATACATAGTCCCATAAGACATATTACCTTTCGTTACCTTGCGTTTTTTCATGCGTAACCATTAAAAATAGTCGATTTTTAATAAATGAAAGGTGTGAGATAGATCATTAATATAGCGAAATAAATTATCGTATTATTCTCATATCGAAACGAGAGTACACAATATCACCGCACTCAGAAGACAATGAAGGGCCTGTAGAATGGTAGCAACAGCGCAGAGAAGACAAGAGATTGTAAAATCGATAAGACATAGTGGTTCTGCGTTTGTAGAGGAGTTGTCCGATTTATATAAGGTGTCTTTAGTTACTATCAGAAATGACCTGAATCTCATTGAGTCTGAATTTCAGGAAATACAAAGGTGTCATGGTGGTGCCATCTTAAAAGAAAATTTCACCAACGAAATTACCATTAAACAAAAGAAAGTCATAAACAGAGACATTAAGAAAGCCTTAGCGGAATCTGCGCTGCAGTTAATTTCGGATGGTGAAGCGATAATTTTAGATGGCGGTTCGACAATAGAGTATTTAGCGAAAGAGCTAAAGAAAAGGTCTAACGTAGTAACGTTAACTAACTCGATTAATATCGCCTATGAGCTATCTAAAAATCCAACAGGTGAAGTAATTATTCTAGGTGGCCATTTAAATAAGGCAAGTGGAGCAATAAGTACCTCTCAACCACAAACTCATATACAGAACTATCGCTTTAATAAATTATTTCTTGGGGCTGATGGTCTTGATTTACATTTTGGAGTTACTACAAATATAGAGAATGAGGCAAGGGTTAATCGTGAAATGTGCCAAGTTTCTAATGAAATAATTGTGGTGGCGGACTCTTCTAAACTAAATAAAAAAAGTTATTGTTCAATTTGTAATATTAACGATATAGATATATTAATTACTGATTCTGGAATAAATAGTGAGTTTAAAAAATCAGTAATATCTTTAGGTGTGAAAGTAATCGTAGTTTAAATCTGGGAAAACATTTTGAAATATTTATTAGATCTTGTGAAAGCTCACAAGTCAGGGAGAGCTATTGGCATTTATTCGGCCTGTAGTGCACACCCGCTTGTTATTGAAGCCGTAATGTTGCAAGGAAAAAAAGATAATTGCCATATTCTAATTGAATCGACGAGCAATCAAGTCGACCAAAATGGTGGTTACACAGGAATGACGCCAGCCGATTTTGTAGAGTTAGTTTTTAATATTGCTGACCAAATTGATTTTGACCGGAATAAGGTTATTTTCGGTGGTGACCATTTAGGCCCGAATACCTGGCAACATTTAGATGCTAAGCAGGCGATGCAAAATTCTGAAGTTTTGATCGAAGAGTATGTGAAAGCCGGATTTAAGAAAATTCACTTAGACTGCTCAATGGCATGTAGCGACGACCAGATACCGCTTGGTGATGAGATAAAAGCAAAGCGCGCTGCGCGACTTTGTCAGGTTGCAGAGGAAACGGCGATTAGAACATTTGGTGTCTCTGATATCGTGTATGTCATTGGTACAGAGGTGCCGGTTCCCGGCGGGGAAACAGAAGAGATATCCACACTGGAAGTGACGAGTGTTGAATCGGCACAAGCCACGGTTAATTATCATTTAGAAGAGTTTGCTGCGTGTGGGTTGATGAACGTTTGGCCGCGAGTTATAGGTTTGGTTGTTCAACCCGGCGTTGAATTTGATCACCATAATGTATTTTATTACCAGTCAGAGAATGCTCAGCAATTAAAAGAATACATAGAGAAGGAGAGTAATCTCCTGTATGAGGCGCACTCTACTGACTATCAAAAGCCATTAACTTATAAAGAGCTGGTTAAAGACCATTTTGCAATATTAAAGGTAGGGCCTGCGCTTACATTTAAATTAAGAGAAGCCCTGTTTCTCTTAAGTGATATTGAAAGAGCATTGATACCTGATGAAAAATGCTCTGATTTTTTAAATATAGTTGTGTCTTCAATGAATAATAATACAACGTATTGGAAGAAATATTATTCTGATAACCAGCCTCAGCAGTCGATAGATATGCAATTTAGTTTGAGTGACCGAATTCGATATTACTGGTCAGATGAAAGTATCTCTCATGCTGTAAATGTCATGATAGATAACCTTAGTAAGGTGAATATACCTCTAACTTTATTGAGCCAGTATTTACCAAAACAATTTGATGCTGTTGTTTCCAGCGAAATAAAAAATAATCCTAAAGAAATTATTTTGAACAAAATTATGGAAGTAACTGAAGTCTATAACCAAGCTTGTTTAGAGAGAAATTAATATGTTGTTAGAACGTTCTATTGGTGAACTTGATAAATTGGGTGCGATTCATACTGCGACCGAAATTGAACATCAGCCAAGAAAATGGAGAGAGTTGGCTAGAACGCTTTGTACAAGTCAGAGCGAAATCGAAATGTTCATGGGGCGAATCTCTTCGCCAAACTTACGGGTTGTTTTAACCGGAGCTGGTACATCCGAATTTGCAGGAAAATCGATTGCTTTGTACTTAAACGAAGTATGTGATTTTAGTGTGGAATGTGTAGCGACAACCGATATTGTGTCTAATCCGACCCAGTATCTATCAAAGAATATTCCAACATTATTGGTGTCATTCGCTCGTTCTGGTAATAGCCCTGAAAGTGTGGCTGCGGTTGATTTGGCTAATGAAATCGTTACGGATTGTTATCATCTGGCCTTAACCTGTAATGCGGACGGCTCTCTCTATAAGTCTTGCGTTGGAAATGAGAATGCGCTTTGTGTACTCATGCCAGAAGGAACCAATGATATTTCGTTTGCCATGACATCCAGCTGTACTTGTATGCAATTGGCGGCGTTATTCATTCTTCCTGGTCAGATCGACAAGTGCCAGGAACAGGTGGAAGTGATCGCTGGTCTGTGTGAGTCGAACTTTGAGCGCATGAGCCATGTTGCGAAAGAGATCGCTGCCATTGATTTTAGCCGTCTTATATATATTGGTTCCGGTGATTTAAAAGGCACGGCACAAGAAGGTTCCCTGAAGCTGTTGGAGCTAACAGCAGGAAAAATTGCCACTTATTATGATAACGCATTGGGTTTTCGCCACGGGCCTAAGTTTGTGGCCAGTGAAGATGCAGTTGTTGTTCACCTTATATCAAATGATCCTTACACCTATAAGTATGATGTTGACTTAGCAAAAGAGATCATCAGCGACAATATTGTTAAAAAGGTGGTAACACTGGTCAACAGTGACCAACCAACTACCGATCTAACGCCTACTTTGGATTTTGCTCACGCAGATATCGAGCCAATATGGTTGAACTTCCCTTATGTCATGTTTACTCAGTTGTTAGGTATTGAAAAGTCATTGGAACTAGGAATGACGCCTGATAGCCCTTGCCCAACTGGTGAAGTTAATCGCGTAGTTCAAGGTGTCATAATCCATCCTTATACAGCTTGAATTTAAGACATAGTGAGTGGGAAGACGTGTGTATCCAGACTCTTTGTATGTATATCAGTGGATAAGTTATTAACGTTTTTTTGTTCAAAATAAATTGATTACCGTTGTATTAATCCGTTGGAAATCGATTAATACAACGTTTAATGGGAGTTATTTAAATGGCAAATATCGTACTAAGTAGAATTGATGAGCGCCTTGTTCATGGTCAGGTTGGTGTTCAATGGGTTGGATTTTCAGATGCCAATATTGTCGTCGTTGCTAACGACGAAGTGGCAGAAGATGAAATTCAACAAAACCTAATGGAAATGGTCTTGGTGGAAGGTATCGCGATTCGCTTTTGGTCCATTCAAAAGGTGATCGATACCATTCATAAAGCTTCGGATAGACAAAAGATCTTGCTGGTTTGCCGTACACCGAAAGACTTCAGGTTGTTAGTCGACGGCGGAGTTCCTATTACTAGCATCAATGTGGGCAATATGCATTACGCCGAAGGAAAGAACCAGATTGCAAAAACAGTCTCTGTTAATTCAGAGGACGTCGAAGAACTGAACAAACTAAAAGCGCTTGGAGTCTCCTGCACGATTCAAGGTGTTCCTACAGAAAGCGCGACAGATATCTTTACCCTACTTTAAAATAATAAGGAGCTAAACAATGGAAATTGGATTACTTCAGGCAGCAATGCTTGGCATCCTTGCTTTCTTTGCCGGGTTAGACATGTTTAATGGTCTAACACACTTCCACCGTCCCGTCGTATTGGGGCCACTTGTTGGTCTAATTCTCGGTGACCTGAATACCGGGATTCTGGTGGGTGGTACGTTAGAACTTATCTGGATGGGGCTTGCTCCTCTGGCAGGTGCTCAGCCACCTAACGTAATCATAGGTACTATCGTCGGTGCCGCTTTTGCGATAACGACTAAGGTTGAACCGAATGTTGCTGTCGGGGTTGCCGTACCATTTGCTGTCGCCGTGCAGATGGGTATTACATTACTTTTCTCTGCTATGTCTGCGGTAATGTCTCGTTGTGATGACTTTGCTGAAAATGCTGATGGCAAAGGCATCGAAAAAGTAAACTATTTTGCACTGTCTGTATTAGGTACGTTCTATTTCTTATGCGCATTTTTACCAATATACCTAGGTGCAGAACATGCCGGAACCATTGTTTCTCAATTACCGAAAGAGCTTATCGACGGACTTGGTGTAGCCGGTGGAATCATGCCAGCTATTGGTTTTGCCGTACTGATGAAAATCATGATGAAAAATGTCTATATCCCATATTTCATACTTGGTTTCGTAGCAGCCGCTTGGCTGGAACTCCCAATCTTAGCAATTGCAGCAGCAGTCACAGCGATGGCAATTATTGACTTTATGCGTAAATCAGAACCGACCCCTGTTGTTGCCACTGCTGAGGACTTTAACGATGGAATCTAATGTAAGTAATGAACTAGACCTGCGCCAAGCGAATCCAAGTGTACAACCCGCACCAGGCGTAGCTGAAGATGAATATGAAAACAAGGATGTTGGTACTGAGTTAACTAAAGCAGATATCAATAAGATGGCATGGCGCTCGCTTTTATTGCAGGCCTCGTTTAACTATGAGCGTATGCAAGCTTCTGGTTGGCTTTACGGGATCTTACCTGCGTTACAGAAAATCCACCCGAACAAAGCTGATTTATCTAAATCAATGAAAGGGCACATGGGCTTTTTCAATACTCACCCATTCTTAGTTACCTTTGTTATGGGTATCGTCTTGGCAATGGAGCGCTCTAAACAAAATATTAACAGTATTCAAAGTACTAAGATTGCTGTGGGTGCACCTATGGGCGGTATTGGTGATGCAATGTTCTGGCTAACACTATTACCTATATGTGGTGGTATTGGTGCTGATCTCGCATTACAGGGCTCAATCATGGGAGCCATCTTCTTTATGGTTCTGTTTAATGTTGTTCACTTTGGTTTGCGCTTTGGTTTAGCACATTACGCCTACCGTATGGGCGTGTCAGCAATACCTATGATTAAAGCCAATACGAAAAAGGTGGGGCATGCCGCATCAATGGTTGGTATGACGGTTATCGGTGCGTTGGTTGCAACCTATGTTCGATTATCCACGACAGCAGAAATTAACGCAGGTGATGCGGTAGTGAAACTGCAGGCGGATGTTATCGACAAACTGATGCCAGCATTTTTACCGCTTGTTTATACGTTAGCGATGTATGCATTAGTGAAACGTGGATGGTCCCCTCTAAAACTTATCACCGTTACGATGACATTGGGTGTCGCTGGTCGATTCTTAGGTTTCTTATAGGTCAAAAAATAGAAGGGCTAGCCTAGTTAGCCCTTATTGAGGAATTAATAAATGATAACAGTCATTCTTTCTGGTCATGGTGGGTTTGCTTCTGGTTTAGAAAAAGCCATTTTACAAATCGTTGGTGAACAGGAGCAGTTTAAGGCGATCGACTTTCCCGTAGAGATGGCAACACCTCAATTAGAGAAAGCGATGAGGGATGCGATTTCAGCGATGGACTCAGGGGATGGAATTGTGTTCCTAACCGACTTATTAGGAGGAACACCATTTCGTACTGCCTCACTATTGAGTTACGAACGTGATGATATTGAAGTAATAGCTGGCACAAACCTGCAGATGGTAGCGGAAATGTTGTTGGAGCGAGATGAGCTGAATGTGGTCGAATTCAGGGATATGGCCTTGGAATGTGGCCATAGAGGAATGACCAGTTTAGCTGCCGAGTTAGATAAAAAAGAGCAACAACAGGAAGTATTGGAAGATGGAATCTAATACACAGTTTTTCAGAGCCAGACGCATTCTGGTTGATGAACAGTGGCAAGACAATATGGTTATTGGTGTCGAAAAGAATGGGTTTATCTCCTATATCGATAGCGTCGATAACTGTGAATATCCATTTACCGACTTAGGGGATTGCTCTCTTCTACCAGGAATGATTGATTCACATGTCCATGGTGCGATAGGGCATGACGTTATGGATGCTACCCACGAAAGCTTGGATCAAATGTCATTATACTTTGCCACAAATGGAGTGACAGGCTTCGTAGCGACAACCGTAACGGCTCCGGTGCAAAAAATTAAACAAGCTTTAATGCAAATAGGTAAAAGCAGAAAGATTGGGGTTTCTGGCGCGCAATTATTAGGTGCGTATCTGGAAGGACCCTATTTTACAGCAACACATAAAGGTGCACATCCGCCGCATTGGTTTAGAGAATTAGATACAGAAGAACTCGATAAATGGATCTCCTATTCGGATGATTCATTAATAACCGTTGCTTTGGCGCCAGAGAAAAACAATGCCAGCGAAGCTATCCGTCACCTCAAAAAAAATGACATTAAAGTCATGCTCGGGCATTCAGATGCCAGTTTTGATCAAGTGATAGAAGCCTTTACTAATGGAGCCGATGGCATTGTTCACTGTTACAACGGAATGAGAGGGCTTCATCACAGGGATCCCGGTGTTGTTGGTGCAGGGCTTTGTCATCCTGATAGTTATGTGGAGATCATTGCTGATGGGCATCATGTTCACCCGACCGCTATTGATATAGCTCATCGATGCTGTGGCGATAAATTAACCTTGATCACCGATGCAATGCAAGCGGCAGGAATGCCAGATGGAAAATACCAGTTGGGTGAATTTGAAGTAGAAATGTCTCAAGGGATAGTCAAAACAGAAACCGGAAGTTTAGCGGGTAGCACTTTATCTATGATTGAGGCGGTAAACAATGTGGCTGACTGGTTGAACATGCCGTTTGAACAGTCTTGGTTATTGGCATCTTTAACGCCAGCTAAATCTTTAAAGATTGATGATAAGTACGGTTCACTTTCGGTAGGAAAGATGGCGTCAATGGTCGCAATTTCAAAAACGAATCAAATCTTGGCTACCTGGGTTAACGGTAAACAAGTTTTTAGTAAGTAAGAGAGGCAGTATGTATTTAGTTTCTAATAAGAAAATGCTTAATGATGCTCAAAAAGGGCGTTATGCAGTACCTGCATTTAATATTCACAACCTGGAGACGCTGCAGGTTGTCGCTCAGGCAGCTTCTGAGCTTCGCTCGCCAATTATCATTGCTGGTACAGAAGGTACATATAGTTACGCTGGCACTAGATTTTTAATTGATATCTGCAAACGTGCTGCGGTTGAATATGATATTCCTATTGCCCTGCACTTAGATCATCATATGAATGTAGGAGATATAAAGGACAAGGTGTATCAAGGGATACGTTCTGTCATGATCGATGCCAGCCACC
Organism: Vibrio sp. UBA2441; assembly: GCA_002342685.1. Taxonomy (GTDB): domain Bacteria; phylum Pseudomonadota; class Gammaproteobacteria; order Enterobacterales; family Vibrionaceae; genus Vibrio. The sequence goes on along the minus strand of DDQN01000060.1, from coordinate 21,003 downwards.
ATGATCTAGAAGAAAATATCGATATAGTTCGTTCCGTGGTGCAATATTGCAGTAAATATGACAGCAGTGTCGAGGCCGAACTTGGCCGATTAGGCGGCCGTGAAGATAACGTGAATGTGGACAGTGCGGATGCATTTTTTACTGACCCCGCAGTGGCGGCGGATTTTGTTAATCGTACTGGAATCGATAGTTTAGCGATTGCCATTGGTAGTGCTCATGGTATGTATGATGGCGAGCCAAAGCTAGATCTACAACGTTTGCAAGCCATTCGCGCTGCTACGGATTGTCCTCTCGTATTGCACGGAGGCTCTGGTATTCCGGTGGAAACTGTCAGAAGTTCTATTGAACTTGGCATCACTAAAGTAAACGTGGCGACAGAACTAAAGATTGCATTTTCTGATGCAGTAAAAGACTTTTTTAAACAAAATCCAGGAGCCAATGATCCTCGCTACTATCTGACGCCAGCCAAAGAAGTGATGAAAAATATGGTGATTGAGAAAATACAGATGTGTGGAAGTGAAGGTAAGCTGAAGTAATTAACAGTACATGGGATAGTGTGCCTTTTTCAGGGATGGTGTTACGCAGGCCTCCTCAAAATACCCCCTAAATTTTGTATTTTGAGGGGCATGGGTATTGAGCTAAAAAGGTTAGCCATTGGGCTAACCTTTTTTATTGGTTTTAGTTTTGTCTATGATGACAGTTAGGTAGAAGGTTGCTCAACCACCGGCACTTCTGTGTCTTCGGCTCTTGGGTCTTTACCTGTTTTGCGTTTGTATTTTTTTTCCCAGTAATCGGCACCTTTGATACCAAGTTTAACTGGGTTAAACGTGTATTCAGTCACCCCTAGTCTTTGTTGTTCTTCATAGTCTTTCAGTGCTTTAATCGCAGGTTTTGACATAAAGAAGATAATTATAATACCGGAGATATTTAGCCACGCCATCAGACCAACGCCCACATCACCCATTGCCCATGCAAGGTTTGCCGTTTTCACTGTTCCATAGAAAACTGCGGCCATAAGTACTAGCTTCAGAATAAACATCAGACCATTGACCTTAAAGGTACGACGAATGTATGCAATGTTTGTTTCGGCTATGTAGTAATAGGCAAGGATAGTAGTAAATGCGAAGAAGAATAACGCGACAGCAATGAACGGTTTACCTACACCAGGCAGCGCACTTTCGATTGCTGTTTGAGTAAACACTGGGCCATTTGCACTGATCTCTGCACCAATATTTTGAATTAAGAATACGCCTTCTGCTCCGCCATGTACGTTATACGCACCAGTGATAAGAATCATAAATGCAGTAGCAGAACAAACAAGTAGTGTATCAATATAGATAGAGAACGACTGCACTAAACCTTGTTGAGCCGGGTGGTCAACACTTGCTGCTGCCGCCGCATGAGGACCAGTACCTTGGCCTGCTTCATTTGAGTAAACACCACGTTTTACACCCCAACCTATCGCAGCACCAAATCCAGCCATTGGCGTAAATGCATCGCTTATTATCATCGAGAAGATGCGCGGTACTTCACCAATATTAAGCAGAATAATAACAAATGCAGTGATGATGTATGCCAATGCCATGAATGGCACAACAATTTGGGTAAAGTTTGCAATACGCTTAACACCACCAAAGATGATGAAACCTAGAATGATTGAGACCGCAGTACCAGTGAAAATTTTTGCAAAACTGAATGTACCGATAGCTGTTTCTATCATTTCTCCAGGACCGAATGCAGCTTCAACGGCATTACCGATACTGTTTGACTGAACTCCTGGTAGCAAGATACCACAAGCGAAAATAGTAGAGATTGCAAAAATCCATGCATACCACTTTTGGCCCATTGCTTTTTCAATATAGTAAGCAGGCCCGCCGCGGAATTCACCTTCATCTTCTTCTTTATAAATTTGAGCTAGTGTTGATTCTGCATAAGCGGTTGCAGCGCCAAAGAAAGCAACTGTCCACATCCAGAATACCGCGCCTGGTCCACCAAAACCAATAGCAGCAGCAACACCGGCGATATTACCTGTACCAACACGACCAGATAACGAAACGGCTAAAGCCTGAAAGGATGAAATGCCTTTGGTCGAGCTTTTTCCTGAAAGCAGCAAACGCCACATTTCAAAAAAGTGACGAACTTGAACGAAACGCGTTAGGATTGAGTAGAACAAGCCAGCGCCAAGGCACAAATAAATCAGCACCGGACTCCAGATTATTCCATTCAGAAAATCAACAATTGACTGCATGAGTGTTTTCCCTGTTTATTGATTGGTAGTGAGTGTTTTGTAGCCGGCATGTTATCTTGTTTGTAACTTTTTTGTTAACAAAAAAACTTGCAAATTATACGAATCGTGACTAGGAACACAAAACTCTATCTAATTGTCCATTTTTAGAGCACTTGATTATAGTTGTAAGTTTTGTCCGATTTATTGATTAGCTATGTGACTATTTATTAGCAATTACTAAATACTTATTCGAGAGATTATGCAGAGGAAACTTGAAGAAATTAGGTTGGGTTAATCGTCTTTGAAAAGAGGGCGCATGGTATAGAACCCTCTAATGTATCCTTATATCACTCTGTTATCACCACAACTAAAAGCAATAATCTGACTGATCTCAGTAAGACTTCGACCCGACTCTTTTTGCCACTGGATGAAAGCCTTATTAGCAGCATTCATGGCTCTTTTGGTCGTGCGTCCAGAATCTATAATTCCGCTGTTACGCAAGTAGGACTCTACATCGGACGAAAGTATAAAGGTGTCAATGCCTAGCTGTCTTAGTGCATAAGGGCCCGTATTTCCGCCTAAACGTTTTCCATTCTTTTTAAGGTACTCCCAAAGTACTGTAATGCTCTCTGGATGCCAGTTTGCTACCATCTCTGCAAATGAATTGTGTTCATGCCTAGCGGACAAAATCATGTGAGCATTTTCTGGAATGGATTTTACTTTGGTTAAATGTCGGATAATTCGTTGATCTCTTGCTTTGTGTTCCCACTGTTCTTCAGAAAGCATTAAAAGAGACTGAATGTTGAACTGAAAAAAAACCTCTTCAAAGTTTGGCCACTTTTTGCGTACGACTTCCCAAGAAATACCACACTGGAAAACCTTCATCGTGAATACTGCCAACCATCGATCATCTGGTATTTTTGCAATCTCTTGAGCAGATAATGGTTTGCTTAGAAGGGCTTCAAGCTGTTTTTCTCCCCCCTTGCGCTCAGCTGCTCTTTGGTAGATAGAGTTAAATTTTTCCATAGTTTTTTAAGGGCCCATAACTGGTTGAATAGAGGTATGTTAACAAAATATTTTCTAAGATATATGAAACGGATAAGAAAGTGGCCTTGTCCACTGGGCTGATCTTGGTTACTCTTAATCGTAATATGACGATAAAGAGTAATGACGTATGCAAGAATGTATTGAAAACCTCGATTGTTTTCAATTTGATGAAGCCGATGAAAAAGAACTGGCCGCTTATGCTAAAGCAATTGGACACCCGGCGAGAGTGAGATTGTTAAAAATCCTTGCTGGTGGTGGATGTTTAGGTTCTGATTTAGTCGCGCAAGTTGGCCTTGCACAATCAACTGTGTCTGAGCACCTGAGAGTATTGAAACAGGCTGGATTGATCCATGCTGAGGTTCAGCACCCAAGAACCTGTTTTAGTCTTCGACCTGAAGCCATTGCAAGATTGAATGAAATGCTAGGTTCTTTTAATGTGAATTAATTGATAGAGAGTCCGTAATTTTATTTTATTAATCGTTATTCGTCGATTTACGATTTGTTATTTGCTTGGTACCTGAACATGAGGATTGATTAAATGGGTATTTTTGAACGCTATTTGAGCGTATGGATTGCGCTGGCCATGGTGGCGGGCTTACTTGGTGGAAGTCAGTTTCCAGAGCTATTTTTATTTTTGGGGCAAATAGAGTATGCAAGTATTAATTTTGTCATTGCGGTGCTTATTTGGTTGATGATCTACCCAATGATGATGCAGATTGATTTTACTGCGGTGAAAAATATTCATCGTCGCCCAAAAGGGATCATCATTACTTTGGTGATGAATTGGTTAGTTAAGCCATTTACAATGGCTATTTTAGCCGTTTTATTTATGCGCTATTTATTTGGGGCATGGATATCTCCTGAGTTGGGCGAACAATACATTGCGGGAATGATATTGCTTGGTGTAGCACCATGTACGGCAATGGTGTTCGTCTGGAGCCAGTTAACCAAAGGCGACCCAAATTATACTTTGGTTCAAGTAGCAGTAAATGATCTCATTATGGTGGTTGCTTTTGCTCCTATTGCTGCCTTTTTACTCGGGGTTACAGACGTGACTGTTCCTTGGAGTACGTTACTACTATCTGTTGGATTATTTGTCGTAATACCGTTACTTGCAGGTTTATTGACTCGTAAATTATTACGCACAGAAAAGGCTTTGCAATCTCTGGGAAATAAAATAAAGCCTCTATCTACAATGGGCCTAATCGGCACCGTTGTTTTGTTATTTGGTTTTCAAGCGCAGCGAATTATAGATAATCCGGTTGATATTGTGCTTATTGCGATACCGTTAATTCTTCAAACAGTGCTGATCTTTGCTATTACTTATTATGGCATGCATAAGTTAAAGGAACCACATCAGATAGCAGCGCCCGGAGCTATGGTTGGAGCCTCTAATTTCTTTGAACTAGCGGTTGCAGTTGCAATTAGTTTATTTGGGCTGAACTCTGGTGCTGCATTGGCGACGGTCGTTGGAGTATTGGTGGAAGTTCCTGTAATGCTTGCTTTAGTCGCGTACGCAAACAAAACACGACACCTGTTCGAGAAGCAAGTAACGAGCTAAGACTGTAATAATGTCCCCTTTTGTCGATCGCTAAATGGGTTGGTAAGGGGGATTTTAATGACAATCAGTTTTCTCACATGCTGCTGTGCCATACTTATTGCCCATCTCTTAGTTATTGAATTATAGTTATTGAAGGGACAAGTCGGAGAGCAATACTGTATGGATACATTTCGAACTTACCAACATGATTCTTTAAGTTGTGCTGATATGACTTTAAATAGCATACTTGATTTAATTGTTGAAGGTACGTGGGACTGGAATGGAAACACAGGGCATGTTGATCGCAGTCCCGGTTGGTATCGCATGCTCGGTTATGAAGTTGGCGTTTTTAAGAAGGATGTTTTTACATGGGAAAACATCATTCACCCCGAAGATTACCAAAGAGTGATGACAAACCTTGAACAATTTATTGGTTCAAAGATTGATACTTACTGTATTGAATATAGGTGTAAAAAATCTGATGGCAGTTATTTGTGGATAGTTGATCGTGCCAAGATCATTGATTATAAACCGGATGGAACAGTCTCCAGAATTATCGGTGCTCATCATAATATACATGAACGAAAAACAGCTGAGAATGAACTTAGAGAACAAAATAGGCTGCTTAAACAAGGGAATATTACGCTAGAGAAACAGATTAAAAAGAAAGCCGAAGAGTTGCAGGTTAAAAACCAAGAGTTAGAGGAAAAAATATTAGAAATTCAGCATATATCCGATATTGACTCTTTGACTGGCATTTCAAATCGTAAAAAGTTTGAAGAAGAAATCATTAAAGAGATAGCACGTGCAGAGCGCTACAGTCATCCTTTATCCGTGGCTATGCTAGACATTGATTTTTTTAAAAGTGTTAATGACAGTTATGGTCATAAAATCGGAGACCAAGTACTGCAAAGTATTTGCCAGCTGATTACACAACACATAAGAAATATTGATTTCTTTGCCCGTTGGGGGGGAGAGGAGTTTGTTCTTATCTTCCCTGATTTATCTGTCGATAAAGCTTTTGTCGTTACTGAAAAACTAAGAAAAATGATTAGCCATCACGACTTTGGACTGAAGAAAAATATTACCTGTAGTTTTGGTCTTACGGAGTATCAGAGTGGGGATAGTGCTGAAGCCGTTATATACCGAGTTGATGAGCTTTTATACCAAGCTAAAGATCGAGGACGAAATAGAGTCGAGAGATGAATTTTTCGCAGTTGAAGGTTTACACCTAATTGTTGCTAAATCAATAACCCCATTAGTATACAACAACGATTTTGCCCGCTAACATGGGTAACTAGTTGTTACCACAAGAAGCCATATTGTTCAGATGGAACCAAAAAATACCTCAAAAAATGCCGATGAGTTACTACAGAGATACGCTTCTGTAGCAGACGGTATAGCATTGCTTTTTTCTGATTATGTCGAAGTTATTATTCACGATTTGGACAGCCAAACGGTCATCCATATTGCTAACAATATATCTAAACGAAATCTTGGTGATCCGTCGTCACTGGATGATGTGAATTTTGAACAGACAGAGACGGTGATTGGCCCTTACGAAAAACTTAATTGGGATGGCAAGAAAATTTGCTCAACCAGTATTGTTCTTCGTGATGACCTTAACCATCCCATTGGTATGTTATGTATCAACATGAATACGGGACCAGTTCAGGCAGCCCAAGAGGCGTTAGCTTTATTATTGCCAATGAAAAAGCTGATCCCTCAGCCAGAGAAGTTATTTCATGATGACTGGCAAGAAAAGGTAAACAGCTTTATTCATAGCTGGCTGGCGAGTAAAAACCTAACCATTTCAGTGCTTTCTCGTCAAAATAAACGTGAGTTGGTGGAAGCTTTATATGACAAAGGCGCATTTGATGGTAAAAGTTCAGCAGATTACATTTCGAATGTATTAAGCATGGGGCGTGCGACCGTGTTTAATTATTTGCGAGAGATAAAACAGCGACGTGAACATAACTCGTAAATACGAATGCCCTCAACATGTTCCAGAGGGCAATATGGGTATAGGTTTTACGAGAATTAAGCGGTTTTCTTAAGCAGAAATTCAGAGACTTTCTCTAACCCTTTTTTTAGTATGTCTGGGCTATTGGCGTACCCGATCCGAACATATCCTTCCATTTCGAGAACACTTCCAGGTGTAAACATGACGCCTGTTGCGTCAAGCAGTTGTACACAAAACTCTCTGCTTGTCATATCCAGATCGTACTTCAGTAGGGCAACAGTGCCAGACTTCGGTTTGACATAACTGATTAAAGGTTCATTGTTTACCCAGTTATCCAGTATCTCGCGATTGGTCTGGCAGATATCTCGGCTTCTGCTAAGAATATGTTCTTTGCATTCCAGAGCAATACAAGCGAAGTGATCATCCAGCATGCCAACACTGATGGTATTGTAATCTCTGTGGATGCATACCGCATGAATAACATCTACCGGAGCAGCTATCCAGCCAAGTCTTAATCCTGCTAAAGAGAATGTTTTAGACATACTTGCAGTGCTGATGCCTTTTTCGTACAAGTCAGCAATGGATGCGGTAAAACCATCACCTTGAGCATCGGTTCCACGATAAACTTCGTCAGAGAGTAAATAAGCGTCACAAGAACGGGCTATCTCTACGACTTGCTTTAAAAAGTCTTCATCCATCAACGCTCCCGTAGGGTTATTTGGGTTATTGATAGTAATGAGCTTAGTATTACTTGTGGCCAATTTTTGTAGCTCTTCCAGATCAGGCAAAAACTGATTTTCTTCTTTTAGCTTTACTATTTGAACGTCAGCGCCATAGCTTTCTGGGATAGAGTAGTGCTGCTGATAAGTTGGCAATACGGAGACCACTCTGTCTCCGGGTTCGACCAGAGTTTGATGAATTAGCGCATTTGCACCAATTGCACCGTGGGTGATTAGAATATTGTCATTTTTTTGGTTGTGGTACAGTGAAGTAATATTTTTTCTCAGGCGTTCAGAGCCTTCAATGGCGCCATAGGTGAGTTTCATTGGAAGTAACTCATTTAGGATGGTGTCACGTTTACCCGCCATATCCAGCAACTGCTTAACCGTCAAAGATTCCACACAGGTTTCGGCTAGGTTGTATAGACAAGTGTTTTCAAACTCATTCATCCAGATTTCAACACCAAACTCTTTGATTTTCATAATAGTTCCTTACTGATTAATCTTATCTAACTAAATGATGTTACTTGTTATCGCTGCTCGCCAGCTGCCATATACCGTGTGCAATAGCGACATCCTCCAATCCTAACCCAATAGATCGGAAGAACACGGGTTTATTATAGTCAGGTGATGCACAACGTTTGACAACCAGATCCGCCAGATCACCAACGATCTTAGATTCGAGCCATCCATGTTGCTCTTTCGCTAAACACATTTCACCGGCACTGCTTGGCGTCGTTTTTTTGTAATCACAATATACGTCGACGTTATTGAGCATTGATGGTGGAATTTCATGAGCGTTGAGTGCGTTGGTGCTGATAGAAGTGACTAAAGCTGATGTTTTTATCTGATCTTCAGAGATCACAGGGTTTGCAGATGAGGTGCAAAGCATAATGACGTCAGCACCTTCTGTCGCTTGTCCCACGGATTTGGCAATGATGATTCTGCTGTCTATTGCCTCAATTTCTTTGCAGCGTAATTCATCATCTGCTAACTCTGGAGCAAATATATTGATGGTTTTCCAGTCTCTTAACTCAAGCGTGTGGCGAAGATGGGCGAGAGCGACATTTCCGGCACCAACAAGGGCTAACAGCTCACTTTCTTTGCGTGCAAGGACATCGACGGCTAACGCCGTGGTCCCTGCCGTACGTTCAATGGTCAATTGCCCTGAGTCACACAATAATAAAGGCTGCCCTGTTTTCATCGACATTAAGTGTGTCCAAGCTGTAATGATCGGAGCGCCATTGGTCACAATGTAAGGGGATAATTTCGCACCAAAAACGTCTTGTTCTGCCAGTGCACCCAGGTAAGTAATGTAGTCACCTCGGTCTTCTGGGAATAAGGTCAAGGTTTGGTTGGGTTGTATGGCTGCATCTTTGGATAATGCATAGAACAATTTTTCCATTAGTGACTTAACGTCAATCTCAGTCAGGTAACTTCGAACTTCCGCATCGTTAAGTACTAGTGGCTTATCTTTCAGGTCAGAATTATTAATAGTCATTTTGTATGCTCATTGGATTTTGTAGTCCATTTGATACTATCAGGTATATAATATACTTAAAAGTATATTTTTGGCATGGGTTAGTTTTTCATTGAACGTTTTTATATGGACCCACTTGGGAGCAAGATAGCTTCAATTTTTTATTTTTAGACTATTAGTTGCACTCATATTTGTTGCGTAAATGGCTAAAAGAGGGATTCATCAAGTTTTTATGATGAATAACTGGTTAATATTTATGCTTTGGTTGGTTATAGGTAAATATATCAAATGGATACAAAAGTGGCTAAGTTGATTTAAGTTGCCTTGGTGCACAAGGGCTTTGGTCGAATAGCTTTTTTTTGATGTTGTTACAATATAATTTGTTATGACATGTTGTTCACATAATTGTTGGGATGAAAAATTTCATCTGAAGTTCAATATAAGAAATTACAAAACTTGAGTTTACATAGTCCAATATTAATCAGAGGAATCAATCCGTGTTAATCCGTCATAAATTACTAACAGGAAGTGTCTCCTTGTTGATCGCCGCTTTGCTGGTATTGTTTGTCGTTATTCAATACTTTGCTACTCCGGTCATTCGTCAACAATCGATCTTAAATGCCGAGCTTAAAGCGCAAACGACCGGAGAAAATATTGCCAAAGAGCTGGCTAAAACTGCCGTCTTAACTCAAAACTTAGCTTCATTAGCTGAATCACTACCTTTAGAACCGTCTCAGTTTATCAGTCAAATGGCGCCATTAATTGCAAGAGGAACAGGTGTCGCTGGCGGAGGTATTTGGCCGGAACCAAATAAATTTGTTGCGGACAAAGAGAGAGCTTCTCTGTTCTGGGCGAAATCTGGATCCGGTAGGTTTGACCTTCTAGATGATTATAATCAGGCGTCAAGCAGTCCGTATCAACAAGAAGGTTGGTATCAGGATGCGAAAGGTACTGCTCCTGGTGAGTGTATCTGGTCAGCGGTTTATACTGATCCAGTGTCTAATATTCAAATGGTGACGTGCTCAGTTGAGATCGAAAGAGAAGGTATTTTTTGGGGGGTAGCAACTATTGATGTGGAGTTGTCTGGGCTGGAAGAGTTGTTGCTGAATGAAAATAAGGTAACTAGTTCATTTGGCTTTATTGTAGATCAATCGGATCAGTTGGTCTCTATGCCAATGTTGCGTTCTCAGAATTTAGCGATGTTGACACTGCAAGGTGTGGCAGAAAAAGATCCCTCTCTGGCTCCATTTGTGAATGCACTAGGTAGAAATGGCGATAAACCTGTTGAGCTGGAAGAAGGTGTAATCTTGAATGACTCTTCGATTTTGGTCACTTACACATTGCCAGAACAAGGCTGGCGGTCAGGTATTATTCTTCCGGTGACAGTGGCAATGCAGACTGTTTCTACTTTAACTAAAGCGTTATATACCTCTTTGGTTTCATTGATTGTTATTTTTGTTGTCATTCTTTTGTTCGCTGGCAATAGGTTACTTAATCAAATCAAATCGACAACTTCTCAAGTTAGGGCGCTGGTTGAAGGAAATATAGATAACAAACTAGTAGTGAGCAGTAAGGATGAAATGGGACAACTATGTTTAGCGATAAATGATTATGGCGATAATTTAGTCGATATATTATTTAAAGTTCAAAGTGAAGCTGAGAAGGTGAAAGATAACGCTGAATCCATCAATCAACTCAGTACGTCAGCAACGGAACGCGCTAGTTTGTTGATGGATGAAAACCATACTTTGGCAACCGCTATTAATGAAATGGCGGCAACGGCAACGGATGTTTCTCAGAATGTGGTATCGGTGGCAAATATCACAGAACAATCAGCAGAATTAGTAAATAGTGGCTTCCAGTTGATAGAGAGTAGTGATGACTCCATTAAACAACTTTTCACTAATCTAAACGATGCATCAGAGGCGGTAGAAAAACTTTCTCAGGACTCTCAACAAGTCGGCTCAGTACTTGATGTTATTAAAAATATTTCGGAGCAAACTAATTTATTGGCACTTAATGCAGCGATAGAGGCGGCACGTGCTGGTGAGTCTGGTCGCGGGTTTGCCGTTGTTGCGGATGAGGTTCGTACTTTGGCAAGCAGAAGCCAACAATCGGCTGTTGAAATTGAGACGATGATTAAGAAATTACAAGATGCAGCAAGAGACGGTGTTGGTGTCATTGATGGGTGTCGGGAGTTATCTGAAACGGTAAATGAACGCTCTGAGAATACTCGAACTCAATACGAAAAAATAGTGGCTGCTTTTAATGACATCCGGGATCGTGCAACCAGTATTGCTACTGCCACCGAAGAACAGGCGAAAGTGACTGAAAGTGTCGATGAGTTGGCTGAACGCATTCGCCATATTTCAAATAAAAATGCAGATGATGCTGGGGTATTTAATTCGGTAAGTCAGGAGTCGATGGATCAGGCGCAACGGCTATATGCGATAAGCCAGAAAGGATAATGTTTGTCAGCCATACCCCTTTGAGCTGAGGTTAACCAATGAGCCCTCTTATAAAGAGGGCCCATTTCCATGGATCTTGTAAATGATTCTGTATTATCTGTACTAGTGTATTACCACATTAAGTCATCAGGTACGACGAACTTCGCATAAGGGTCGTCCTCATCAATGGTCTCTTCTGATGAAGATTTATTTTCAATGATGGATTCGGAGTCTCTCTCAGCTATCTTATTTGCTGCAGGAGATGGGATTACCGCATAACCTTCGCCAAAACGGGCTATAGATAGGCCCCCTTTTACCAATTGGTCTCTGGTTTCTTGATCCATATAAATGGATTTTACAAAGGTACCATCGGTAAAGTTATATTTGATATCACCATTGCGAAGATCAAGCTTATTCATTTGTATCAATTGCTTAACCTGTGCTTTAATTTCTTTGCTGAGTTGTTCTTCCGATCTCTGCTTATTAAGCTCTACATCTCTTTCGCGCTGAGCTGTTTTATTTTGTTCCACGGCCTCTTTTGCTTCTCTTGCCTGAGTACGTGATTTTTTAGAACCTTTCTTGGCTTTTTTTAGCTTCTTCTCGTTAACGAGTCCGGCTTTAAGCATCTGTTCTTGTAAACTAAGTTTTGCCATTTTATGTCTGATCCGATTTTTACTGTCATCTCATGAGATAACTCACATGCTAACTCACAATAGAATGTGGCAGAGTGCCTTTTTTAGTGTTTTTTGACTTCTATTCGCTATTTTCCTACTTTTTGAACTGCAACTCAAATATAAGAAAGATCAATTTATCTTTTGTTAAAGCCTAGGAAGAGGGCGTTAATAGAGGTAATCTAACAAAATTTGGTATAGATATGCCATATGTTCATAAGTAAGCATAATTCAAAGTAATAAAGGATATATTATGAAAAAATTAGCAGTTCTGGCGTCAGGTTTTTTATTTATAGCTCCTCAATTAGCGCAGGCTGAGTTTTACTTGGGAGGTAAGCTCGGTCAATCATGGTTAGACGATTCTTGCTCGCTGAGTAGTCCTTGTGATGATGATTCGTTTGGCGGTGGTTTGTACGGTGGATATAATATTTCAGATAGCTTTGCTCTGGAGGCAGGTTACGACGTATTAGGTGATTTTGAATCTAATTTTAACCACCTAGGTCAAAACTACGTGGTTGATGATAAGTTGACAGCGCTTTCTATTGCTCCAAAATTTAGTGTTCCCGTGGGCTCTGTTAGTCTGTTTGGTAAACTCGGTGCCGCCTGGATAGATTATGATGAGAATAATGATGTTGCTTTACTAGCGGCGTTAGGTGCTGAGGTTGGGTTAACAGATAATTTAGCGGCACGCATTGAGTATCAGCGTATTAACAATATCACCGACGATTTTATTAGCAGTTTAGATGTAAACTCCATTTTCCTTGGGTTAACTTATACATTTGGAACAAATGAGCCAGCGCCTGTGCCAGTCGTCGTTGCGGAACCAGTTGTTAAGAAAGAAACAAAACCTGAACCAGTAGTAGTGGCAGAGCCAGCACCTGAGCCAGCAAAACCAGCCCCCGTGAAACAGAAAAAAATATTTCAGGAATACGGTGTTGAGTTGTTTGATCATGACAGTTTTAAACTGGCTGCGAATAGCGAACAGTATTTTGATTGGTTAGTTGGGGTTATGAAGAAATTCCCTCAGGCACAAGCAGAAATCATTGGGCACACTGACTCTAGAGGCTCAGCCGCGTATAATCAGAGCTTGTCTGAAAAACGTGCTCAATCAGTTGCTAATTACCTGTACTCTCAGGGAATAAATGAATCTCGTATTTCTGTTAAAGGTGAAGGTGAGAATAAACCTAAAGCCTCAAATGATACTGCTGAAGGGCGTATGGAAAACCGCCGGGTTGAAGTGGTTATTGACGAGTTTGAATACCAGGAATAATTCTAATCTGTCGGCAAAATTATTATTATGTTGACCTAAAAAATGTAGAAAAAATAAGAATATGGAAGGCAGTGATGCTTCCATATTCTTTCCGTTCCTTAATGGCGAAAAGTGGGTTATTTTTTGTGCTCGGCCAGAAATGCCAATTGAATTTATATTCAAAATAACACCATTAATCCTATTATTATGCACATTATCGCTAGAGTTAGTACTCTGTTATTCATTTTTAACTATTTTGTCTGGTAACGTTAACACCTTAACTTGATTGATCTGGATCATTTCTAATTATGTCATTTAGCGCAATATTAGTAATCGCTGTAGTTCTTATGCAACAAGGTAAGTCTTCAGTGTTTATTAATACTTTGGTTAATGTTCTACAGGGGAGGTGTGAATGTTTTCTACGGGAGATAAACCAGGCAAAGGTGCTTATGTTTGCGAGAAGTGTCGGTTAGCGGTGGTACTGGAAGATGATAGCAAGATACTGCCTTACTGCCCTTGCTGTGAAGCCAGAAAATATTTAAGCGAAAACTGGAATGAAAAGGACGATTAATCCAGTTATTTGAGTATACATTTATTTTGAGCCCCGTTTGACGGGGTTTTTGTTTATATAGCTGTTGGCAGAAAGAGAAAACAGCTTGAAAGTTGTCTGGATATTAGTTTATTTTCAGAGATTAGTGCTCCAGGTTGGTTTGTAACGCCATGCTTAATAATATTAACTTAAACTTACTTCGTTCTTTACATGTCCTGTTGAAAGAGTGTCATGTTACTCAATCGGCATCTTGCTTAAATATTTCCCAATCTGCTGTAAGTCGGCAACTGGCTCAATTGAGGCGTTTATTTTCTGACCCGCTTTTGGTTAGAGATGGCAATCAACTTTACCTTACTCCTAAAGCCCAGGTACTTAAAACCAAGTTAGATGGCCTCTTTAGTGAGTTTGAACACCTACTGGAAGAGGATACATTTGAACCACTGTATTGGGATGGTGAGTTTTCTTTTGCTTCAAGTGATTACGTTGCTCAATATATTTTTCCAAAACTGCTTGAAAATATCTCTATTCAATCTCCAAAGGCTAGGTTTCAGTATCATATGTGGCAGCCAGAAATGTTGAATGATTTAGCAAACAATGATCTCCATTTAGCGTCAACCATGTTACCAAAGATACCAGAGGGTGTTTCAAGCTGTTTGCTGGGGCAGGATAAGCCCGTGTGTGTCATGAGTATTAATCACCCATTAGCCAATCAATCACAATTGGAACTTAATGATGTGTTGTCGTATTCGCACATTGTTGTGACTGGGGGGAGTGATAAAGACATTAGTTTTGATAAGGAACTTTTAACGTTAGGAAAGAAAAGAAACATTGGATTAAGAATTCCTTTTTTTTCTGCAGCGTTAAATGCACTGACCAGAAGTCAATATTTACTGGTAATTCCTGAACATATAGCGAAAAATCTGAAGTCCGAATACGCTATTGCCTACAGGCCGCTCCCTATGAGCCTGCCAATACAAAAATACTGGCTGATTTGGCACCCTAAGTTTGACCATGACTTGGCACATAAGTGGCTGCGCGAACTGACGTACAAAGCTCTTTGTGAATCAGAGTATTCAATTGGCCATAACCATTCCGGGTATAACCATTTAGGGTATAACAACAAGTCATGACTTTCATGATCAAAAATGATTTCAATTAATATCCCTGAGTTGTTAATCTTTTCCCTGCTACTTAACTAAGCACTGTTTTTGATTAGTCGTTTTATTATTCAAAAATATTAAGAAAGGAAGAAAAATGACGTTTACTATTTGGTTATCGCTTTTTACCATCTGTTTATTAGGAGCGATGTCCCCTGGTCCTAGTCTTGCGGTAGTTGCAAAACATAGCTTAACTGGTGGTCGAATGAATGGCATCGCGACCGCATGGGCACATGCGTCTGGGATTGCTATTTATGCTTTCATTACACTTGTTGGCCTTGCGGCTTTGTTGCATCAGTCTCCAGTTTTGTTTCGAGCGTTAAGCTACGTGGGGGCGTTATATTTGGCATATCTTGGATTTAATGCATTGAGATCCAAAGGTGGGATTGCTGCTAAATTAGAGTCTGGCGAAAAAATGAATATTTGGCAGTCAGCAAGAGAAGGTCTATTGGTCTCATTAACCAGTCCGAAAATAATGTTGTTTTTTATTGCGTTATTTAGTCAGTTCGTTGCTGTTGGAAGCGAGTTAACTGGACGGGCTATTGTGGTAGCAACCCCATTTTTGATCGACGGCCTGTGGTACACCTTGATTACCTTTTTGCTTTCATCTCCTTTGTTATTAAATAAGTTACGCTCCCAAGCCCGACTGATCGATAGGTTGTCTGGAGTCGTTCTTATTGGATTGGCGTTGAGGGTAATTTGGGTCACTTAATCATTTACGACTATATAAGTTGAAACGGAGACCTTGGTATTTATCAAGGTTTTTTATTGGTCACAATAATGTGATGCGTTCATTTTTATATACATCTTGTTGATTAAATTTTATCGCTTTTTTTAGAGTTAAAACCCTATTTTACGGATGTTTGTCGCTTTCGGGTTGGAGCTATTAACCATAACTGTGCTTTTGTTTGGGTTATTTGACTTATGGACTGTTTGTGGGGGGTTGATTGTTACCGCCATTACGGAGAAAAATAGTGTTTAAGCCAGAGTGAATAAGGCTTTTGTGAAAATGATGGCTACATATTGAAATAACCAATACAAGCAAAACGATTATAAGGAAAGAATCATGCAAAATTCTGCTGCGGTTGAAAGCACTCACAGTGCCAGTCGCTTCAAAGATCTAGTGCGTTCGTTAGGGCCGGGTATCATGATGGCCACGGCTGCTGTCGGTGGCTCACATTTAGTTGCTTCAACAAAAGCTGGTGCAATTTATGGCTGGCAACTAGCGATTGTTATACTGCTCGTAAACCTTTTTAAATACCCTTTTTTCAGAGCAGGCGTCCAATACACAATGGGGACAGGTCAAAGCCTTATTGAAGGATACCGTAACCTAGGTCGTGGCTATTTATGGATGTTTACCGGACTTTCAGCCATTTCAGCAGTGGTTAATAGCGCGGCATTATTGTTATTTAGTGCCAGTCTATTTGGTTATTTTTCTCCTTTAGAACTGTCTTTGACCGCTAACGCCGGCATTATTGTCATCCTCTGTTTAGCCATTTTGCTTGCTGGTCACTATAAAGCTCTAGATAAGATATCTAAAGGAATTATGGTCGTTTTGGTTGTTGCTACACTTGGAGCTGTGATTATTGCGTCTTCCAATGGGGCTGTGGCTCCAACTGAATATCAGTCACCGTCCGTTTGGAATATTGCGGCTATTGGTTTTGTTGTAATTATGATGGGGTGGATGCCTGCGCCCATTGAAATTTCGTGTCTTACTTCTTTATGGTTAAAAAGCCAAAGAAAACAGCAAACGGTAACGGTTAAATCTGCTCTGTTTGATTTTAATGTCGGCTATATTGGTACCGCTGCTCTTGCGATTGTTTTCTTAGCGCTAGGTGCTTTGGTTTTACACGGTAACGGTCAGGAATTAAAAACGTCAGGTATTGGATTCTCTCACCAATTGGTTGGAATGTACGCCTCTACTATCGGAGAGTGGTCGCGTTATCTTATCGCTATTGTTGCTTTCTTTTGTATTTTCGGCAGTACAATTACGGTTATTGATGGTTATGCCCGAGCACTCGCTGAAGCGCAATTACTTTTGCAAGAAAAAGAGTTAGATCAGAGACGTTATCATAATGCTTGGATGTTAATTGTTAGTTCAGTAGCAATGGGGATTCTATTGTTCTTTACGTCAGCATTAATGACTATGCTCAATTTTGCTATGATTTTGGCCTTTATGACAACGCCTATTTTTGCATTACTTAATTATCGATTAATGACTAGCGAACAGCTGAAAGGTGAGCTCGCTTTAACCCGTCGCATGAAAGCATTGTGTTGGGTTGGCTTAGCTTATTTATTTGGATTTTTAGCCATTTTCATTTGGTGGAAGTGGCTAATGTAAATGCACTTCCTTCTGATAATGAATAGTGATTCATAATAAATTGCCCTATCTTGAGGTTCCTTTTTGGAGCCTTTTTATTTGAGGCTTCCCAGTTGTATCATTGATGAGAATAATAATAACTAGGTATTCATATTGTTAATCGATTGATAATTATCAACTAAGTCAATAGTCGTTTTGTGGTAAAGATCACCCATTGCAATCCATACCCCAGAATTGAGAATACCGATGTCTAGTAGTAGTGCTTATAGTGACCTGAAGAATAAAAATTATCCTAAAGAATCAAATCTTATTTCTACCACCGATCCTTCGAGCAATATTACCTACGCAAACAGTGCATTTTGTGAGGTGGCAGGGTACGAGGAACATGAACTAACTGAAAATCCTCATAACATAGTTAGACATAAGGACATGCCTAAAGCCGCATTTGGTCAGTTATGGCAATATGTCCAGTCAGGAAAAAGTTGGATGGGGTTGGTCAAAAATCAATGTAAAGGGGATGAACATTATTGGGTATCTGCTTTTGTGACGCCAATAAAAAATGAAAAGGGTGAAGTAACAGAGTACCAGTCAGTTCGCTCTAAACCTTCTCCTGAACAGATAGATAGAGCTGCTGATCTTTACAAAAATATTAATGAAGGCAAGAAAGTCGCGAAAAAAAGACTGTCACTGTTTTCTATAAATATAATCTTTTCTACCATTCTGTTCATATGCTCATTATTACTATTGGTTGGGATGCCGACACTATATATAGCGATTACTTCTAGTTTTCTTGGCGCTCTTTTGCTTGCTTCTACGCTATATCAAAAGAACCGATTTAACTCGATCAAACAGCTGGCCAAAGACTCTTACTACAACCCGTTGATGGAAAAACCGTATACAGGTCACTACGATGACTGCTCTGAAATTGAAATCGCACTTATGATGCGAAAGGCAGAGCTGAGGGCTGTATCAGGTAGAACAGGAGAAACCGCGGGTAAAATCTTGATCGCAGCCGAAGAAGAATTTGGCACAATTCAATCGATAGAGCAGAGTCTTAGTCAGCAATATAGTGAGACCGAACAAGTAGCAGCGGCTGTTGAAGAGTTAAGCCAATCCATTAAAGAGGTTGCCAGCAGTGCAACAGCTGCATCAGAAGTAACAGAAGAAGCGAATAATGAGTCGCAGAAGGGTCTTGATAGTATTGCCACTACAATTAGTGTCATTGAACAATTAGCTGCAGAACTGAAAAATTCACGTGAAGTCATCGACCACTTAGCGCAAAACAGTGAAAAAATAGAAAGCATCCTGGATGTCATAGGAAATATTTCTGAACAAACTAATCTATTAGCGTTGAATGCGGCTATTGAAGCTGCTCGTGCTGGTGAAGCAGGAAGAGGTTTTGCCGTTGTTGCTGATGAAGTGAGATCTTTAGCGACGAAAACTCGCTCATCAACCGATGAAATTCATAGCATGATAGCTGAGCTTCAATCCACGGCCAAAAGTGCAGTAAGTATAATGACTAAAGGAGGAGATCTTTCTGTTGAGTGCACAGAAAGGGCAAATCAAACTGGTGAGGTTTTAAATAACATTACCAGCCTTTTATCTGTGGTTACTGATAATAGCCATCAAATCGCTGTCGCGGTTGACCAGCAGGCAGGGGTGACTAGTGAAGTGAATCGAAATGTAACTAATATTAAAACGTTGGCAGATGAAACGTTAGATGTATCCAAGTCGTCAGTGTCACGAACAAGCCAGCTAGTAAACAATTTAGAAGCGCTGCAACGTTTAATAAAACAATTTCAATCTTAGCTTATGAGGGATTTGTTATACTTTGATGCAAATCCTCATACTTAAATCGGGTATAGCTAATTTGAGTGATGATTTTATTCATTCTCTTAGATAGAATTAACTTTAGGATAAGTTAATGGATAGTTGTTGAATCATAGTGGCTAGTATTAAAATTACTGTAGACAGATTAAAGGCAGGGTTGCACGTTCGCCTACCAGTAAAATGGAATGAGCACCCGTTCCTGTTCAATAGCTTTAAGCTAAAGTCTCAAGATCAGATCAACATGATCAAGCATCTTGGCATTCAGTATGTCTATATTGATCCTAACCAGAGTGATACTGCTCCATTACCCCCACTAGATAAAAATACGCCTGAATCGATAATACCTGAAGAGATCGATCTTGAAACGAAAAAAATGTGGGAAGAGAAACAGACGCGTATTGATAAGTTAAATAACTATCGGCGAAGAGTGATTAATTGCGAAAAAGAATTTGAACGCTCGTTGTCACAATTACGTTCTGTAATGAGTAAAATTCGAAACAGGCCAGAATCTGCAGTCGATGAAGCCATGTCTATGGTTGATGATATTGTCGAAAAGCTAATTTCCGATGATAGCGTTACTTTGCATCTAATGAATGGTAAGAGTGAATTTGAAGATATCTATTTTCACTCTTTAAATGTATCTATTCTGGCGATGATGATTGCAAAAAGTAAGGGATATACTCCATCTCAGTTAAAAGATATTGCATTTGGCGCTTTGTTTCATGACATCGGTAAGATGAAAATACCGACGACTATATTGAGAAAGCAGACTGCTTTAACGGACCCAGAGCGTAATTATTTAAAGTTACACACCAAGTATGGTTTGGACATGGGTAATGCGATAAAAGATTTTCCTGAAAGTACTAAGAAGATAATTTATCAGCACCACGAGTTTTTAGACGGCTCGGGCTATCCTGAGGGCCTTAAAGGAGAAGCTATAGACGAAGCCGCTCAAATTGTTGCTCTAGCCAATGCTTATGATAATTTATGCCACACCAATATATTAGCTGAGCAAAAAATCCCTTATAAAGCACTCTCCTTTCTTTATAAAAATGAAAAGCATAAGTACAGTGCAGATAACTTAAATATTCTTATTAAGTTTATGGGTGTCTATCCTCCGGGAACGGTTGTGCAGCTGTCTAATAAAATGGTGGGGTTGGTCATCTCGGTCAATGCTAGCAATATCCTATTTCCTAATGTGTTGCTTTATGATGCTAATGTGCCACGTACCCAAGCTCCCATTGTTGATTTGGCGGATAAAGAGATAAAAATAGTTGCTGCCATCCTTCCTAGCAAACTACCAGATAAAATTAGAGAGTATTTAAATCCACGCTCACGAATTTCTTATTTCTTCGATAGTGATGAATAGAAAAAACAAGTTATCCACATCAAATTGTGAATAACTTGTGCTTTGTCCGTGCGTTACTTTGTATATCAATTTAATTGTTAAAAAACTCATTTTTTTTAAATAAATGAGTTGCCAAGTTTAAATCTCTCCCTATAATTCGGCTCCGTTGTCACGACAAACTTCTAACGAAAGGTGTTGTGAGACAGGCGAAGCAAACTGGTGAAAGAAGCATGTAATTCATTATTTTTGATAGTGAAAATAAAATGCAAAAAGTGTTTGACACTTTATCTTATATCGCTAGAATGGCCGCCTCGCTTCAGGAAGACCTTAACGGAAACCAAGAAGCAACGCTCTTTAACAATTTAAACCTATCAATCTGTGTGGGCACTCGTTGATGAAAATCAAAAAAAGATTTCTTCGGAAATCGACTTTGGTTTCAATGAACTGAGTGACCA
>DDQN01000032.1 GCA_002342685.1 Vibrio sp. UBA2441 | reverse complement strand
AACAGGGCTCAATGAATACTGACTTCAAAACTGTTCTTACCGAAGTAAGACGTAATTTTAAAGCTATTATCGTTCCAACAGAACGATAATGAATTGACTGTGCCGATGTAACTACATCGTAGTTACTTCGTATTGGTCACTCAGTTCATTGAAACCAAAGTCGATTTCCGAAGAAATCTTTTTTTGATTTTCATCAACGAGTGCCCACACAGATTGATAGGTCTAAATTGTTAAAGAGCAATTGAATCAGTAAGTTATTAAACTTTACCAATTCCGACAACTTGGTGATTTGCATCACATTCCGTGTCGATGGAGGCGCATTATAGGAGCATCTTAAAATAGCACAAGTCTTTTTTTAAATATTTCTTTCAACCGCACAAACCTTGACCACTTAGTGCTTTTATAGACCAAATTTTCAATTGTTCTGAGTTTATGTAACTCACCAAATACTTTTCATAAAATATCTGTCCTTGTTATTTGCTTGTTATTTGTTGGTGGAACAGATTATTTCCTCTAATACCTCATAAACCGGATAGTCACCAACTGTTTTACTTTCCATTAGTGCTATTGAACTGATTTTTAAAACAATAGGCTCAATAATCAGCTCATTGAGTTTTTCTCTCATAACTATATTGCGGCCAAGTGTAATGTGGGGGGTGTATTTTCTTTTCTCTGGATTATAGCCAGCCATAGCAAGCTTAACGTGTAGCTGTTTTTGAAGCTGCAACAATTCTTTTTCCCGCTCAATGCCAAGCCAGACTAGGTTGTTACTTTTGCGTTGAAAAGTGCCTAAGTGCAACGCTCCCACCGAATCAGGGCAGCCCCCTAGTTCAAAAAGCACATTTGTCAGCTCATGAAATTGCGTTGTATTGGTATTACCGATAAACGAAAGAGTAATGTGAAAGTTAGCTT
Organism: Vibrio sp. UBA2441; assembly: GCA_002342685.1. GTDB lineage: Bacteria > Pseudomonadota > Gammaproteobacteria > Enterobacterales > Vibrionaceae > Vibrio. The sequence continues at coordinate 11,788 of DDQN01000032.1, read as the reverse complement.
CACGAGTAAATCGCCCTTTAACTGCATGGTCGGCGACTAAGTCTCGATACCTTGTAATTTGGCTTTTGGTGATATCGTCAAAAGTGAGTGCATAGAAAAGGCGCATCTTTATCCACCTAATGAAATCAATTTAGCCCTGTATCTCTACTCTAATATTAGTCTATCTATAACAAATCCAGACAATCAGGGCGTGTTTATTGATGACCCTTAACGAATACTATGGGGAAGATACGCCATAAATGTCAGCGTATGTTATCAAATAAATTTATTTTTCCGGGCTGTCCTTTTTTACATCTCCGATGATGTTTCCACTATTTGATATTGCACTGCCTTTGATGACATTCGCATATATATCACCGGAAATGGTACTCGCAGATCCTGAGATGTTCTTTGTCGTTATATTCCCTTGCTGTGACGAAATACGCTGAACACTGCCTTGGACATCGATATTAGCGACATTATCAATATCCATATTCAATACGCTGCCATTGACTTTTACATCAACCAATACGCCACGCATTATTATCTCACCATCAATAACTATATAGCCATCTACGCTTTCAATACTATTCCCTTCATATTTTTTACCATTAAGGAATATCTCCGCAGCCAAAGAATTTGCTGCATATGAACATAATAATGTTGAAACCACACAAAGGACTTTACTTCCAATTAATCTCATAAAACGACTCAAACTCATGTATTTATTTGTAATATGTTCAATTAGTATGAATTTAGCTATTCACACAACTCATGCGAACTCTGCCACCAAAGTTTATCTACTCGCATACAGCGTACAGACACGTTTGAGCTAACAAGCAACTTTTTATAACACTTAGTTATAAAGCTGTACACTCAAATAAGGATGAACAGGATAAAAAAGACAGGTTCTTTAAGGTATTAAATTCTCATTTATATCTTTCTTGGTGCGCCCAGGATAGTCTTTCCGAAACTGTTCTAATGCTGTCGCCACTTTTGGTTCTTCAGTACCCACGTGAAGCAATGCCAAGCGGGCGAGCTCTGCGCTAGCCTCAAGGGTGTCTGAAACAGTATGATGCGCTCCACGTGCGCTAAGGTCGTGACAAGTTGCAAGGTCATGGCCCCGAACAAAAATAGGGATATCTGAAAAATGAGAATGGAGAGAGGATACAACTTGTTCAGTCACCAGCACATTATTAATTGAAATAATCACTAAATGTGCATCAGCAACACCAAATGTTTTTAATACATCTGGTCTCTGTACATCACCGAAATATACAGGCTTGCCATCTGAACGTTCTTTAGACACTAGATCTGCATCAATATCAATCGCCAAATAAGGTACATTCACTAATTCCAATATATAGCCAATCTTTTGCCCCATGCGCCCATAACCAGCCAAAATAACAGGCTTGATGGAGCCCTCTACGCTTTCAGTTCCTGTGTTTTCAGTATCTGCGTTTTGCACGGCTGAACCGCTTCTACTTGAAGTCAAAAAGATCCAGTTAGCTAATTTATCTAGCACAGGGGTTGCAAGCATGCTCAACAAGACAACAATAAGAAGATATTGGAAAAGAATATCTCCCAATAGCCCCATACTTTTCGCTAGAGCAAACAATACCAGTGCAAATTCACCACTTTGTGCCAGAAGTATGGCAACCGAAATTGCTGGCTTGTTCTTTATGTTAAACAAGCGCGATAAGGGCCAGAGAGTCAGGAACTTTATCGCCATTAAGGCAATGGTTGCGCCCAACAGCATAATCGGATTATCTAAAAAAACACTGACATTTAGAGACATGCCCATTGACATGAAAAACAACCCTAATAATAAACCTCGAAATGGCTGAATCTCGGCGATAATTTGGTGACGGTAGGATGAATCAGCAATTAAAAGACCAGCGATAAATGCGCCCATTGCCATTGATAGCCCTATACTTTCCATAACCTGCGCAGAACCCAATACCAACAGTAAAGCTGACGCGGTAAATATTTCAGGCGATCCAAACCGGGCAAGAATATTAAGTATCGGATTCAAGATATATCTAGCGATAATAATAATTAATAAAAGAATGATGAACGCCTCTGCTAACGCGAAAAAAACATCTTCTAGTATTGTTAATTCAGGTGTGGTTAAAAATGAAACGAATGCCAAGAGAGGGACAACGGCCAAGTCTTGTAACAGCAGTATTGAAAGAGCGGGTTTTCCATATTCAGACGAAAGTACCCTCCTTTCGGTTAGCAATTGAAACACAAAAGCCGTTGAGGAAAGAGATAACGCTAACCCTATTAGCAGTGACAGCTTCCACGACGAATCAAGGAGCATATGTGCAATTACTGTTATCAAACCACCGGTAATTAGAACCTGTAACGTCCCAAGTCCCAACACTAGCCCTCTCATCTTCCAAAGGCGAGATGGGTTGATTTCTATTCCAATAATAAATAACAGGAAAATTACACCCAGTTCCGCAAAGCGAGCAATCTCATCGTAATCTTGAATATATCCCAGTGCTGACGGCCCCAGCGCTATTCCCGCAATGAAAAAACCTGAGATAGCCCCAAAACCCAAAAATTGAAACAAAGGTACAGCAATTATTGCCGCCGTTAACAGAATGATAATGTCAGTCAAATATTCAATATTCATAGATGGGCTCTCACCTAGTGCTTAACTGTATTTTAGTACCTGCACAGTTAAGTATCACCAAGATCCCATTATCCACAACCTATGCACCCAGATACTTTTAGTAAAGTGCCTGTCCCCGCAAGACCTCCCTGCAAGAAAAGTGCTGTAATTGTTTCTGTATAATCACTGGTAAATTCAATCACAGAGCTTAAAATAAGCTTCAATTTAATAGCTAAATAGAGCGACTTTCCTATGCTTCGTGATTACACCTTCAACTGCCTCGTCACCATGCCACGCCATGAACTTGAAGAGTTTAGTGCTCGAATGATCAGTAAGATGGTACCAGAAGACGTTATGAGTGAACTTTTCACTTTTGAGCAAGAAGAAGTCGACAGCGAAGAACGTATGATGTCAGCACAACTTGATGCCACTCTTCGCATGACAGCAATAGCGCTTAGTGAAATTCAACAAGCCTTTGATGATTCAAATAACGCGAAGCAAAATAGTGAAAGGATGACTCGATTAGTCCTTTGGCACTTTTATGCGATTTCATTTAATTTGGAACAGGCAATTACTCTTGAAACTCATTGTGAACAGGTTGAGAAGTTACTTATTAGCCCGCCAGAAGACGCATTGGGTTGGGTAAAAGTACTCACTGAGCTTTTACACACCTATGCCAATGTCCATTCAAAACAAAACCCACAAGATAAGTGATATAGACTCAACCCATCATCCCTGTGACTTATAAGTCACAGGTGTATGATTTGTTCAAACAGCGCCCTTTTCTTTTGTACCTACTAAGCAATGTATACCTTGCTTGTTGAAATACTCGGCAATATCATCAACTCGTTTTTGAAACTCTACTCTATCAAAATTGAGTTCTCTCATATTGTAGGGTAACCCTAATGATTCATACTTCTCTTCACCGAGGCGCATAAAGCTGAGAAGCTGCAATGTCCTAACCTTTCCACGCATTTCATTTGCTATAAAATGAGCCGTTGCTTTCATATTATCAAAATTATCATTTACCGTCGGTATGACCGGAATTCTCAATATGATTTCTTTTTCTGTTTTAGACAGTTGCTTCAAGTTATTTAATATTTTTTGGTTATCAACGCCTGTGTATTTTTTGTGTAAGTTGCTATCCATTAGTTTTATGTCTGAGATAAACAGATCGGTGTAAGCAAGTAGTTTGTCGATTTTATTCCAGTTGGAGTAGAGGCTTGATTCCAGGCAAGTGTGAATACCCTCTTTTTTGCATGCTTTAAATAGATCTAAAACAAAATCACTCTGTAGCAAAGGTTCACCGCCGGAAACGGTCACCCCACCTCCTGAACGTTCATAAAAGCCTTTATCTTTTAAAATAACTTTCATGCACTCATCCACAGACATGGACTTACCCCATTGCTTGATTGCTTCAGACGGGCAATCATCAGAGCAACCAAGACAACTAATGCATTTATTACGGTCAACTTCTTCAAGCTTCGAATCCGAAAAAATCAGCATCTTTGGGTCATGACAAACCTCTATACATGAACCACATTTTTGACTGGAGATACATTTATTCTGATAGACGCCAACTTCAATATGCCTATTAAAACTCTCAGGATTACCACACCAATCACACCTTAGTGGACACCCTTTTAAAAAAAACTCGGTACGAATACCGGGACCATCATGCAAAGTGAATCTCTGGACGTTAAGAACCGTTCCTAAGTCTGACACCTTCAACCTCAATATATTGTTTTATAAAAGTTATCGGTGGGCTCATTCGAGCCCACCTTTTAGCTAGAACTTAAGTTAGTTAAATAATAAATCAGTTAGAATCTAAGCTCAGTCCGGTGAATCAAATCGTCTTGCAATGGTTTGCCAAGTTCAACAAAGTAAGCACTGTACCCCGCAACACGTACCAGCATGTCCCTGTACATGTCAGGATTTTTCTGTGCCGCTTTCATTTTTTCTGCGCTCATAATATTGAATTGAACATGCATGCCTTGCTTCGCGATGTATTCATCAATGAAACTTACTAAAATATCTCGACCTTCAACACCAGAAACGGCATCTTCGGGGAATCGAAGGTTTAGCAAGGTTCCGTTGGTCGCGAGACTATGATCTACTTTTGTCACAGAGTTAACGATAGCAGTTGGCCCATGAATATCATGAGAACCACCAGCGGTATGAACTGGTCCCATATTGTCAGAAATAGGCTCTTCATTCTTACGACCATCTAACGTTGCATTGGTATACAAACCCATTCCAACGTTTGCATTTACGGTATAAACGCCCGGGCTAAATTTACCACCCCGAGGATTTGTGCGGCCTTTAATATGACGGCAATAACATTCAAACATGAAAGTAAATAGTTCATCGGCCTCGTCGATATCATTACCGTAATGAGGGATCTTCGAACTATTAACTAATGCATAAAGTTTTTCATATCCATTCCAGTTATTTTTTACCGCGTCGAGTAATTCTTTGCCGGTATACTTTTTATCTTCAAAGACCAATTTTTTGATAGTAGCAAGTGAGTCGGCGCAGGTTGCAATGCCCGCCGCTTGTGGCGCGGTTCCGTTATATTTTGCACCGCCGTAGGTCATGTCTTTTCCTGACTCAATACAGCCTTCAAAAAAGGCTGAGATATACGGTGTAGGTTTGACGACACGATGGATCTTATCTGTCACATTTAAACAGCTGCATAGTTGATCGCACCAGTAAGCAAATTGTTTATCAACGCTGTCTAAAACTTCTTCAAATGTACTGTAAGTTTCCAAACTACCTGTATCTGGGCCTAATTGTGTTCCCGCATTAGGTCCAGATAGAATTCGACCGCCATTAATAACCATTTCCATCATTTTAGCGGTGTTTACATAACCAGCATCAAGCCAGCCATGCTCTTTACCAGGAACTGCTGGCTCAACGCACCCTACAACGGCATAATCTCGTGCTTCTTCTGACGTTACACCTTTACCTAACATTGCTTTAATCGCAGGACCGTCATTAAATAGTTTGGGGTGGCCGTATCCGGCTCTAATACACTCGATTGTTTTTATCTTTAATTCATAAGGCGTATTTTCATGCAAACGCAGGCATACCCATGGGTTCATCATTCGGGTATGTACAGACGCTTCTAACATAAGCATGGTTAAGTCATTAGTCGCATCATGACCATCTTTATCAACGCCACCAATAGTTAAACTTTCACCACCAAACCCACGACCATTACGTACTTTTACCGTACCTTTATCTTTTAGTTTTGTTGGGTTATTCACTTTTACATAAAGCACTTCAATCAGTTCGAGAATGAACTCTTTGGTGACAGCCTGCTCTTTTATATCCTTCTCATAGAAAGGGTATAACCACTGATCCATACGCCCATACGAAATGGAGTGACCATTGCCTTCTATTTGGGTAAGTGTTACTGCAAAGTTAAATAGCTGAGCTGCTTGCCAGAAGGTTTGAGGTACACCGCCTGCAATTTGATAGCAGTTTGTCGACATGTTTTGCAATTCTTGCTTTCTTTGTATGTCGGCTTCATCAGAAGCCATCTCTTCAGCCAGTTTTGCGTAACGAGTGATGTATTTTGTAGCGGCTTCCAGCGTGATAATTGTGGACTTGTAATAATCTCTTTTGTCACTGAAGTCTGGGTCTTGCTTAGATAATTTGGCAAATGACGCTTTTGCCTGCTCTAAAACACCCTCGTAACCAAGTGTCATTAATTTATTAAAATCCATCGCGAAATGGCCAATTCCGGCAAAGTGATAATTGTTTGTCTGGAATACTTTTTCACCCATATGAGAACCTTTCTTTTGGTCGTCATCAAGATGGGCTGTTAAGATCTCGTTAGCGCTTTTTCCTTTCCAATATTCACAAAGCTCAAGAATTTCGGCTCTGTCTTGATCGTTACGGATGTAGAATTGATCGTTCGAACGCTCTTCAAACGGAGAGTTTAAGATTTCATCAATAATCCAATCTGCAGAAAACTCAGGATAAATAGGCGAAGCTTTAGCTGGAGCAGCAATTTCACCCAATATTAAGTCTTCATCGTATATATGTATTGTTGTATTAAGAAGAATATTTTCAAAGGCGTATGCACATTGAAGAATGCGTGGAGTAGCTTCATGATCTCGATAAGCTTGTGTTACAAGGCGCAACCTTTCCACGTCAATTTCATAGGGTCTATCAAGAAAAGTCTGTCGTAATTTATTGACTCTTGGGTACGGAGACCAATCCTCATGACCAACCTCATACCCCAGACCATAAACTTTATCAAAATCTTCTGCTCCTCGAGCCAGAGTATGATTGTTTGCCTTTATTTCAAACAAGCTCTCCTTATCAACCTGGAAGTTATCCATTGTTTACCCCTTAAATGTTAAAACTGAATTAGTCATCAAAATTCCAATATTCATTTTTATCGGTAATAAATATGGGAATGTTGACCGAATGGATTCAGGTGTTGACCTTTCTTAACCACAGGCGTCCCTTTGCATGAAAAACGTGTACACAAAACGACTTATTTCTACTGACCTATAAAAACCTGATGATAAATAATGTCATTATACGAAGTCCTCTGCCTTTATCTGAGATAATTGTCACAACTCGAAAGCAAATAGACAAAAATCAACAATATGTGACAAAGTTAATGGTAATTAATTTTATTAAGTCTATAGTGTCCGTAAATATCTCTAGCTCAATAACAGGACATATGGACACCACCATTATATTAGTTTCGATGATCATCGCATTAGCGGGATTTACCCAAGGCCTTACTGGATTTGGTTCTGCATTGGTGTCGGTACCGTTACTATCACTTATCGTTGGAGCCCAGACGGCCGTGCCAATTGCCGGTATCTTTGGCTGGCTTGTAACTTTACCCATCGCGTGGAAAATGCGTCATTCAATCCAGCGTAAGGTGGGCTTAATCCTCTTTGCTGGCTCTGTTCCTGCTTCATTTGTAGGTGCTAAACTATTAGCCAGCATGCCGTCGCAATACATCCTGCTCACTATGGGAATTGTATTGGTCATCTCAAGCCTACATTCGTTTCGCTCAACGAAACCGGTATTTCAGAAAACCTCAATCCCGGTAACTATTGGTGCAGGTTTTACTTCTGGAATTCTTGGTGCAAGTGTTGGAGAATCGGGGCCACCAGTGATCGCTTACACTTCAATGCAGCCTTGGACTGCTGATCAGGTAAAATCAACGCTGACATTCTTTTTCATGCTGCAAATGATTGGCGCCAACATCAGTTTTTGGAATGAAGGGCTTATTACCGATGAAGTGCTATCGCATGTAATGTCTGCTATGCCGGCCTTTGCTATCGGCTTGGCGGGAGGAATGGTTGGGTATCATTTCCTACAAAAATACAAAATCAACTACCACCATATTGTACACGGCTTTTTGCTGTTCGTTGGTTGTGCTCTGGTGTTTAAAAATGTCAACTTTTGATTATTTTTGTTAATTTAATTTTGTCAGTTCAACTTTGATGTGTTCGATGTCGAACTGACAATCCTTTACTATCTCCTCTGTTATTTGTTTCGAAGCCCCTTTCCCAGGCATTTGTATATCATTGCAAAACCGAATAACAAGACGCCTCTTATTCTCATCATAAAATATCCTTATTGCACAGTCTGATCCGCATTCTCCTTAGTTACATTCATTTTTTTGTCCGTCTTCAGTGTCTCGAACTTGGGAAGGTGATTGCAAAGAATGCCGTTATGTCTCAGTAAATTGACTAGCCTCGAATTTTCTTTTCTTTGTTCGCTATTTATTTGGCATAAACCATACTTAGTGAGGGTTTAAATACACACAAAGGAGTCAAATCATGATGATTGCAAGATGGACTATCGATGCAAAATTCGGCCATAAGCCCGAAGTAATTGAGTCTTTAAGTACATGGTTTGCTGAGATAGGTTCACAGATTGGCTGGACTAAAGGAAAATACCGTATTTTGGTTGGTTCTGTAGGCGCATTGGAATCACGAATCGTCTCTGAAATTACCATCAGCAGCTTAAACGAACTTAACGATTCGTGGCAAAAGCTCGGTGATATTGAAGAACATAAACAATGGAGTAAGTCACTAGAACCCCATGTTGTTTCAGGCACACAGAAATGGGAGATTTTCCGAGTTGTTGAGTAATACATCAGGGAAACTGTCTTGGCTGCCTGGAGTGGCTGCCATGCTGGCATTAGTCGCTTGCAACGGCACTGTCATCTTAGTTGGAATACTGGCGGTATTTGGCGTTAACATAACGATAAATCCGCACGTTCAAGCCATGCTGGTATCCCTTTTTGCCATAACTTGTTTGTTCTTTGTGTTCAAAGGATTTAAAGCACAGCAAAAGGCAGGCCCACTGATTCTGGCGGTAATAGGAAGCATGCTTGTTGTAGGTTCCATGTATATCTATTTCAACAAAATTGTTGAATCGATCGGCTTAGTATTACTGATTGGTTCAACAATTTGGAACTGGTTACAGTGTCGAAACAAAAAAGCTTCTTGAAAGGACAGGCACTTGAAAATAGTAGCAGTACTTTCCTAAAAATTAGCCTTCTCTTTCAAGTTGAATAACTGCACAAACTTTTCCCGAAGCGGATCTGATCGCTCATCACTCCAGATCAAACCTATATCCAATTTGCAAAGTCTCTGCCCTCAAAAAAATATAATTTAAAAGGTTTTTATTCTTTTAAACGTTGCAAAGAAATATCCTTTAAATTGATGATCAAGTTCGAATTATTCTATGTAGTGATTCTGTATTATTATTTACAAACTTATAATTAATCTCTGGCAGCTTGAAAAGAAAATGTGGACTTTAGGTTGTGACGTCAGTGAAATAAATGGTCAAAACATGGAAGTACTTGAAAAATTTAAATTTCGCTCTCGAGTTCGTATTCTTTTATTCCTATTTGTAGTCGCACTAACCGTTCTGCAAAGTGGTTTCTTTTTCAATGTTCTGGAAAATACGGTTACTCACCTTGTAGGCTCAAAGGCTTTAATTCAGGCAAAAAACATTGCAGCAGATGCAGAAACTGCTCGAATGCTGTCAAATAATGAAAACAAGAAAATCGCAAATAAATTCAGTAAGCTGAGTCTATTAAGTGATGCTGATTATATCGTCATCGCAGATGTTAATGAAGTTCGCTTATATCATCCTAATAGCATATACATTGGTAAAAAAATTAATAGTAATGATAACAAAAAGGCTCTGGTAGAAAGGGAAAGCTACATTTCAGTTAAAGTGGGAGAATCTGGTCTCTCCGTTCGTGGTAAATCCCCAGTAATTAATGAAGACGGTCTTGTTGTCGGGGTAGTGTCTGTTGGATATTTAATTGATAAACTAAGCAACAGAATTCTGGAATATGCTATCCCTATTATATTCATTCTCTTTGTCTCCTGCTTATTGTCTTTTATAGGCGCTTTTTATTTTTCCAATCATATTAAAAGCCAAATGTTTAATATGGAGCCAAATGAGATAGCAGCCACACTGCAATTAAAACGAAGTGTCATGGAATCAATGTATGAAGGGATTGTTGCGGTAAGCACGAAAGGGACCATACTTAATATCAACAAGCGAGCATCCGATATGCTTGGCATTATACACTCGAAAGAGCAAACCATAAATCAGCCCGCCAATACATTTATAACACCACTCGATTTTTTTGTCCCTTCGATGTTAGAAGATCAAGCTGAACAAAATATTAGTGATGAAGTGATTTCTTGCAATGGAGAAACGTTTATCGCAAATCGCGTTCCGATGAGAAACAATGGTGAGACAATCGGTTTTGTCGTGAGTTTACGTCAACGCGACGACATTGGAGCACTGACTACGAAACTGGCCCAAGCTCAACATTACATTGATAACATGCGTGTGATCCACCACGAGCATAACAACCAACTTTCAACGATAAGCGGCCTGATACAAATAGGTGAATACGATAAAGCCTTATCAGAACTAGAAAGCACTAACAACGAAAAACAAGAGTTAATAGACTACATAACAAAGAACTTTCGTCCGAGAACCATTGCGGGGTTACTCTTAGGTAAATACAGTAAAGCCAAAGAACTTGGTTTGTATTTAGAGTTTGACCCAATGTCTAATTATAACGGGAAAGATAGTTCTATAAAGGATGAAGAGTTGTCTGCGATGCTCGGAAATTTACTTGATAATGCCTTTGAATCAACAATACAAAATTCAGAAAGCAATAAAGTCGTTAACCTCCTGATATCAGATCAATCAGACGTTCTGATTATTGTTGTTTCAGATAACGGAGTCGGATTTAAGGATGATGATAACGATAAATTATTAGAACGAGGCGCAACATCGAAAGATGAACCAGGGCACGGGATAGGCTTATATTTAGTCGACCAATATGTGAAACGTGGAAATGGGACAATGATAATTGAAGAGTCTGAGCCTAAAGGAGCAGTATTTTCAATTTATATCCCCAAGACAGAAGATAAGAAAATATCATGATTATATACGACGTATTAATAGTAGAAGACGAGTCAAATATTGCTGAGTTTCATAGTCAACTACTGCGTGAATCTCCAAATTTTAACCCGATTGGTATTGCTGGTAACATTAAAGAAGCGAAAAGCATGCTTGCGATATTTAAACCTGATTTGGTGATTCTAGACAATTACCTTCCTGACGGTAAGGGAATTGACTTGATGAAGATGATGCTCTCAAGCGAAAACCCACCAAACGTTATTTTTGTTACAGCAGCTAGTGATATGGAAACCGTTAAAAAAGCGATTCGCGCTGGCGCATTTGATTATCTGTTAAAGCCTATATCTTATACAAGACTTAGCGATTCCTTAGGTCGATTCTTAAAATACATGAGCACTGTGAGATCTACCGACTCAATTAATCAAAGATATGTCGACCTGATGTTGAATTATCAGTCTAAATTAAATGAAGACCTGAATAATTTACCAAAAGGGATTGACCAACTTACTGTCGATAAAATAAAGAGCCTGTTTGTTGAAGATAATATTAGCCACACTGCCGAGTCTCTGGTTGATGCAACAGAGATCAGTAAGACAACAGCAAGACGTTACCTAGAGTACTGTGTTATTTCCGGTTTTTTGGAAGCAAAAATAAATCATGGAAAGAGAGGGCGACCAGAAAGAATATATAGTAAAAAAATTATTATTTAGAATATTATCTAAATTATCGAGCCTGTAATTTAAATTG
>DDQN01000029.1 GCA_002342685.1 Vibrio sp. UBA2441 | reverse complement strand
ACAACCCACAACCCATAACCCACAACCCATAACCCATAATCGGATACCCATTCGTCACCTGTAGCACAAAGTGCGTCCTGTAACCTACTTTCTATCATCTATTTCTCTCGCTCCACGAGCCATTTCCCATTATAATACGCCCGCCGAAAAGTAAGACACTTCTGGATAAGTACGCTAATACGACTATGCTCTAGCTACATGGTACGGTGAGTTTTAGCATTTCCAGATGAGGTAATAATAAAAATTGGAGTAATTAATGTCTTCGAACACACCAGTTGTAACCGTTGATGGACCTAGTGGCGCCGGTAAAGGCACACTATGTATGTTGTTGGCAGAAAAGTTAGGCTTTCATTTATTAGATTCTGGGGCTATTTATCGCGTACTGGCGCTTGCTGCAATTCACCATGGCGTAGACACAAAGTCTGAAGATGCATTGGTCCCACTAGCCACGCACCTAGATGTTCAGTTTATTGCTGAAGGTGATTTGGTTAAAGTTATCCTTGAAGGAGAAGATGTTTCTTCAGAACTTCGTAAAGAAGAAACGGGAAATGCGGCATCTAAAGTCGCTGCGTTACCAAGGGTCCGAGAAGCTTTATTACGTCGTCAACGCGCATTTAGTAACGAAACTGGTTTGGTTGCTGATGGCCGAGATATGGGAACAGTTGTATTTCCTCAGGCAGAAGCTAAAATATTCTTAGATGCAAGTGCGCAGGAAAGGGCGAATAGACGCCTTAAGCAGTTGCAAGACAAGGGGTTAAGTGTTAAATTTGACCACCTTTTGCGCGAGATACAAGAGCGTGACGATAGAGACCGCAACCGTGCGGTGGCTCCGTTACGTCCTGCTGATGACGCGCTAGTGCTTGATTCTACCTCACTTTCTATTGATGAAGTGGTAGAAAAAGCACTGAAACATATTGAATCTAAATTGTCTCAATAAGAGGCAATAGGAGGTCGGTCGCAAGGATGATGACTGGCTATTTTATCAACCCCACGCGGTAGGATGCCCGTGGAAGTTTACTAATTGAAGATCAAATTAATGACTGAATCTTTCGCTCAACTCTTTGAAGAGTCTCTAAACGAACTAGAATTCCGCCCTGGTACTATTGTTAAAGGTACTGTTGTAGCTATTGAGAACGGTTTCGTTCTTGTAGATGCTGGACTAAAATCAGAATCTGCTATCCCAGCAGAGCAATTCAAGAACGCTGCTGGCGAACTTGAAGTTGAAGTTGGTACAGAAATCGACGTAGCTCTTGATGCTGTTGAAGATGGCTTTGGTGAAACTCAACTTTCTCGTGAGAAAGCTAAGCGTCACGAAGCTTGGATCGTTCTTGAAAAAGCATACGAAGAAGCTGAAACTGTTGTTGGTATCATCAACGGTAAAGTTAAAGGTGGTTTCACTGTAGAACTTAACGGTATCCGTGCGTTCCTACCTGGTTCACTAGTAGATGTTCGCCCAATCCGCGACACTACTCACCTAGAGAACAAAGAGCTAGAGTTTAAAGTAATTAAACTAGATCAAAAACGTAACAACGTTGTTGTATCACGTCGTGCTGTTATCGAATCTGAAAACAGTGTTGAACGTGACGAGCTTCTTGAAACTCTACAAGAAGGCAGCGAAGTTAAAGGTATCGTTAAGAACCTTACTGACTACGGTGCGTTCGTTGACCTTGGTGGTGTAGATGGTCTACTTCACATTACAGATATGGCTTGGAAGCGTGTTAAGCACCCATCTGAGATCGTAAACGTAGGTGATGAAATCCTAGTTAAAGTTCTTAAGTTTGACCGTGAGCGTACTCGCGTATCTCTAGGTCTTAAGCAACTTGGCGAAGATCCATGGGTAGCTATCGCTAAGCGTTACCCTGAAGGTCACAAGCTAACTGGTCGTGTTACTAACCTAACTGACTACGGCTGCTTCGTAGAAATCGAAGAAGGCGTTGAAGGTCTAGTACACGTTTCAGAAATGGATTGGACTAACAAGAACATCCACCCATCTAAAGTGGTTAACGTAGGCGACGAAGCTGAAGTTATGGTTCTTGAAATCGATGAAGAGCGTCGTCGTATTTCTCTAGGCCTGAAACAATGTAAAGCTAACCCGTGGCAGTCATTCGCTGAAGCACAAGCGAAAGGCGACAAAGTAACTGGTAAGATCAAGTCTATCACTGACTTCGGTATCTTTATCGGTCTTGACGGTGGCATCGACGGTCTAGTACACCTATCTGATATCTCTTGGAACGTTGCTGGTGAAGACGCGGTACGTGAGTATAAGAAAGGTGATGAAATCTCAGCAGTTGTTCTTGCAGTAGACGCAGAACGTGAGCGTATTTCTCTTGGCGTTAAGCAAATGGAAAACGACCCGTTCAATGCATTTGTTGCTGACAACAAAAAAGGTACTCTAGTTAACGGTACTGTAACTGCAGTAGACGCAAAAGGTGCTACAATTGAAATTGTAGAGGGCGTTGAAGGTTACATCCGTGCTTCTGAAGTATCACGTGACCGCATTGAAGATGCATCTCTAATCCTAAGCGTTGGCGACAGCCTTGAAGCGAAGTTCACCGGTGTTGACCGTAAGAACCGCGTAATCAACCTGTCTGTTAAAGCGAAGGATGAAGCTGAAGAGCAAGAAGCAATGGCATCACTGAACAAGCAAGAAGAAGGCGGGTTCACAAATGCTATGGCCGATGCATTCAAGGCTGCTAAAGGCGAATAATCGCATGAGGGAGCCTTTTGGCTCCCTTTTTTCGATAGGGACTATTCCGATATAAGTGATGAGGGTAAATATGACTAAGTCTGAATTAATAGAAAGACTCTGTGCCGAGCAAACACACCTTTCTGCTAAAGAGATTGAAGATGCTGTAAAAGATATTTTAGAGCATATGGCGTCGACTTTAGAAGGGGGTGACCGAATTGAAATTCGTGGTTTTGGTAGCTTCTCATTGCATTATCGCGAGCCTAGAGTGGGACGCAACCCTAAAACAGGTGACAAGGTTGAGCTTGATGGTAAATATGTACCACACTTCAAACCAGGCAAAGAACTGCGTGAGCGCGCAGATTTTAGCTAAAACTCATCGTTTAGTGTTATACAAAAGCGGCATATTTTGATATGCCGCTTTTTTATAGCAGCAATAAGACTATTTTGTCGCTGCGATTTACTGCATAATCAGAAGTTAGCGAATTATTCAGGAGCAATGAACCGTGAAAATTATAAAAACTATTCTTGTTATTGCACTATTTCTGATTGCTTTGGCTTTAGGTGCCCAAAATCAGGAAATAGTCAGTTTTAATTATCTTCTTGCTAAAGGTGAGTTTCATCTATCAACGCTTTTAGGAGTGGTTTTTGTTGCTGGTTTTACCTTAGCATGGTTGATCGTAGGCAGTATTCAGCTTAAGTCAAAACTAACGATTCGTCGTCTTAATCGCAAGCTTAAGAAAACTGAATCTAAGCAACCGCCAGCTAAGAGTAACGCATAGCAGAACGTAGGCCTGTTGAATGTTAGAACTACTATTCTTGTTGTTACCAATTGCTGCTGCCTATGGCTGGTACATGGGTAATCGTAGCGCGCGTCACGATAAACAGGAGCAGTCTCATCAAATTTCAAGACAATACGTAACGGGCTTAAACCTTCTGTTATCTGACCAGTCAGACAAAGCGGTAGATCACTTTATCGAATTACTTCAGGTTGATAACGAAACGATTGATACTCATCTGGCCCTGGGCAACCTTTTTCGCTCCAGAGGAGAGGTAGATAGAGCGATACGTATCCACCAAAATCTGATTTCACGTCAAGGTCTGACTATAGACCAAAAGAACCTAGCACTTCAGCAATTAGCTAAAGACTATATGGTGTCTGGCTT
Source organism: Vibrio sp. UBA2441 (assembly GCA_002342685.1). GTDB lineage: Bacteria > Pseudomonadota > Gammaproteobacteria > Enterobacterales > Vibrionaceae > Vibrio. The sequence continues at coordinate 28,231 of DDQN01000029.1, read as the reverse complement.
TCTTGATCGCGCGGAAAAAATATTTGAACAACTTGTCGATGAACCTTCTCACAGAGATGCGGCATTAACTCAGCTTGTCGCTATATATCAGCAGACGAGAGAGTGGGGTAAGGCTATTCATTACGCTACCGCACTGGTTAAGATGGGTCGTAAACGTATGTCGACTAATATTGCTCATTTTTGGTGTGAGTTGGCGATGCTGGAGCAAGCTGATGAAAAGAAGCGCAAAGCTATTGTGTATTTCAAGAGAGCATTATCCGAAGATGCAAAATGTGTTAGAGCTAGCATTTCATTAGGTAAGCTTTATCTTGAGAATGAAGATTATCAAAGCACCATTCAATATATGGAGATGGTGTTAGAGCAGGATATTGATTTTATTGGAGAAGTACTGCCAACACTCGCTGAGTGTTACCACCACCTTGGTCAAGAAGATAAACTGGTAGAATTTCTTAGATCTTGTATTGATAAGAAAGCCGGGGTTTCGGCTGAGTTAATGTTGGCGCAGCTTGTTGCGAATCACGAAGGTGTTGCTTCTGCTCAGGTGTTATTAACGAGGCAGTTGCTTAGAAATCCTACGATGAAAGGTTTTCATCGGTTGATGGACTATCATTTGGCTGACGCAGAAGAAGGCCGGGCGAAGGATAGTTTGAACACATTGCGATCTTTAGTTGGAGAACAACTTAAGATTAAACCGCACCATCGCTGTCGGAAATGTGGTTTCTCAACGCATTCGCTTTATTGGCACTGCCCCTCTTGTAAAGGCTGGGGAACAATTAAACCAATACGTGGCCTAGATGGGGAATGATGAGATAGTCGGATTACCGGATTACCGGATTACCGGATTACCAGATTACCGGATTACCGGATTACCGGATTACCGGATTACCAGATTACTGACTATGAGTGTCGGTGACCCGTTACCGGTAACCGGTTACCGATTTTAAATAAGTTGACCTTCTCTTTGATAAGAGGAGGTTTTTTTAAGGAGTAAGAATGTTGGATCAGAAAATTATTGTGGCATTAGATTATGACAATCAGGCAGATGCGCTAGCGTTTGTTGATAGGATTGATCCTAGTTTATGTCGGCTTAAAGTGGGTAAAGAGATGTTTACCCTATTTGGTCCGGAATTCGTCAGAGCACTTCATCAAAGAGGCTTTTCAGTCTTCTTAGATCTCAAATTTCACGATATTCCCAATACCTGTTCTAAAGCGGTAAGAGCAGCGGCGGAGTTAGGAGTTTGGATGGTGAATGTCCATGCTAGCGGTGGTGAGAAAATGATGTCTGCCTCTCGCGAAATTTTACAACCTTATGGTAAAGACCGGCCTTTATTAATTGGTGTAACAGTATTGACCAGTATGGAACAGGCTGATCTGTCGGGAATAGGAATACAAGTTAACCCCCAAGAGCATGTATTACGCTTAGCAAATTTAGCGAAGAGTAGTGGTTTGGATGGGGTGGTTTGCTCTGCACAAGAATCGGCATTGCTCAAGAGTGAGTTAGGAAAGGAGTTTAAGTTAGTGACTCCAGGCATCCGTCCAGCAGGTAGTGCCGTAGGGGATCAAAAACGTATCATGACACCAGTAGAAGCCGTGACAGCAGGTTCTGATTACTTGGTCATAGGTCGTCCTATCACTCAGGCGAACAACCCAGTAGAGGTCCTTAACGCGATAAATCAGTCTTTGTAGCAGGGCGTTGGGTCAGTTATTGGGGTCAACCCCCAATAACTGGATTTCGATATTCGAACTAGTTAGATGTTACTGGGCACGCCGCTATGGAATTTAAAATCAGTATCAAAAGATGATATTAATTCCGCTTCTATTTGGCCAAAGAAGTGTATCCGTTGACTAATATCGTTCCCTGAAATTTTCTCTGCTAAAGAGAGGTAATCCATATAATGTCTCGCTTCTGAGCGCAATAACGAAATATAGAACTGTTCAATGTCGCTATCCAAATGCGATGCAAGTTTAGCAAATCGTTCACATGACCGCGCTTCTATATAGGCCCCAATAATCAGTTTATCAATTAGGGCTTCAGGTTCAAAGGTTCTGACGTGTGATAATAACCCTTTAGCGTAACGGCTTGCAGGCATATTTTCGTATGTGATGCCTTTAGTCTCCATTACCTCTAGTACCTGATAAAAATGATGAAGCTCCTCCTTGATAAGCAGCACCATTTTGTCGATGAGCTCCTGGCTATAAGGTGAGTCAGATTTAGCCATTATCGCTTTAGATATATTGTTCTTTCCTTTAAGTGTATTAAGGTCACCGACACGACGATAGGCAAAGTCCTCATAGGGTTTAAACCAGTCGAGCAGTGTCTTAGAACTGCTTTCATCGACAGCGTACTTTCGAATCAAATACATCGCAGATTGCCCAGCTTTAAGCTCACACATTAAATGATCAAGTAATATAATTTTCAGGTTTTTTTCTTTACTGGCTTCTGCAATCCACTCATTCGGAGTTTCACATAATAGGAATTTATGAATAGGTTGTAATAGTGTTTTTATGTTGTAGGTTGTTTTCATGTTGTTATCGATAGAAAAAAGGCCGCATAAGCGACCTTAATAAACAAATAGGGGTAACGTCTACCACTTTTTCTTTTCGCCAAACAGTGCATCCATATCATTATCACGCTCTTTCTCTTCCTGGGCCAATAGCTCTTCTGCACTCTTGCTTTTGCTATTAGACTCAAGGTCATTGAGCATTGTTTGCAACTTTCCTCTGGCCTGATTTGAATATGCATCGTTCTTTGGTGTTAGTGCATCAATGCCTTTCTTAAGCAGTTGACGTGCAGTTCCGACTTGTCCACGAACCATTGCTTCATTGGCTCGTTTTATTACATTTTCTATATTGATTCGTACTTGAATTGTTTCCAACCGGGCATTTTCAGTAACAAAACCTTGAGTATTAAAACGTCCTTTATTATGTTCGCTTCTTATTGTATCTCTTAAGCGTTTAACCAATTTAAGCATTAAGATGGCTTGCTTATCACTAGTAGGCGTTTTGAAAGTGGTGCTTTCTCCGCCCGAATAATTATCTTTCAGTTGGCTTATTTGTGATTTCATGTTCTGGATACGCTGAGCCAATTGTTTACTTTTTGGATCGAGCTCGAACATACTTTCAAGTGAATCAAGAATTCGTTGATTTAGACAGATGAGAAGATCCTGACTATACGGGAGGTGATGAGCGTTGCCGATGAGATCTTCTGTTGCATCAATGATGGCGATATAACGAGCCGATTCTTGTCTTTTAGACATTTCAAGCTTTGTCTTGTATTGAAGCATGACGTTATAGCCGATAACAAGAACGAGTAATACGGCAACGAGGACAATAATTAAACCAATATTCATAAATTTAAATCTATCTTGAAAATGACAAGGTAATGCTTAAGCATACACGATTCTAAAAGGGGAACACACTGATATCATTCCATTATAGTGAGTTGGTTCTGTATTCGTAATGAAAATTTGCATTGGTGAATAATTTATGCGGGATAGGATACCGATTAAACCTATCTGAAAGTCTTTTCACTATCATTTTGGGCTATTAAACGTTATAACTATAAATTATAACTGTTTATTATACTCAAGTATCTTGAAGTTACTTGAGCCTATTAAGTGTCATTGTGAAGGAACACGGATAGCCAGATGAAATTACAACAGCTGAAGTATATTGTTGAAGTAGTGAATCATAACCTGAATGTTTCAGCAACGGCTGAGAGTCTGTATACATCTCAACCAGGGATCAGTAAACAAGTACGTTTGTTGGAAGATGAACTTGGTATTCAGATATTTGAACGGAGTGGCAAGCATTTAACACAAGTTACTACTGCGGGTGAAGATATTATTCGTATTTCTGGAGAGATATTGTCTCGAGTAGAAGCGATAAAATCAGTTGCTGGAGAGCATACTCATCCAGAAATGGGTACATTAAATATTTCAACGACACATACTCAGGCTCGCTATGCGCTTCCAGATGTTATTAAAGGATTTACGGCACGTTACCCTAAGGTATCCTTACATATGCATCAAGGAACTCCATCGCAGATGTCGGAAGCGGTAGCAAAAGGAACAGCTAACTTCGCTATTGCGACAGAAGCACTGCATCTCTATCAAGATGCGATTATGCTGCCTTGCTATCACTGGAATCGTTCTATTGTCGTCAATAAAGATCATCCTTTAGCTCAGAAAAAACATGTGACAATAGAAGACCTGGCTGCTTTCCCATTAGTGACTTACGTGTTTGGCTTTACTGGTCGCTCTGAACTGGATACGGCGTTTAACAGTGCGGGTCTAACGCCACGTATTGTATTTACTGCTACGGATGCTGATGTCATAAAAACTTATGTTCGGATGGGTATCGGTGTTGGGGTAATTGCCAGCATGGCAATCGATGAAGAACAGGATACTGACCTCGCTGTGATTGATGCAAGCCATATTTTCGGTTCGAGCACGACCAGTATCGGATTTAGAAGAGGCACGTTCTTAAGAACTTACATGTATGATTTTATGGAACGTTTTGCGCCTCATTTGACCAGACCTGTTGTTGAACAAGCTACCTCTCTGCGCAATAACAATGAAATAGACGAGATGTTCAAAGATATCGATTTGCCTATTCGATAAGCTTTACTTTCAAATCAAGTCATATCCCCCTACAATTTGGCTCTTTTGTTAGGGGGATTAGTATTATGCTAGCTCGATTCGAACAACTTGATTTATTGTTGTGCCAACTAGAAAACTTTTGGCGAATTGAGCCATTCCACCAGAGTAGAGCACCTAAAACACTTTGGCAATTTGAATGCCCTGATCTTGAGCAGTGGCTAAATGACCTTTCTATTGAACAAATCCAAAATTACAAGTCTTCGACACCACTCCTGTTAGATGCGCTAAACGGGTTGCTGCCCAGAGCAATTGAAATTCAACATTTGGCCGTTTTAGAAAAACTGAATCAACCGCTTCAGCCGATAGCAAAAGGGCTGGAAGTCGGGATACCAGGAAAGAAACTAAGCCAAATTCGAGCTATGGGTGATTTTGCCATTTCTCATCATCGTGGTTTGGAATGGTTAGAGTGGTGCTCGGGCAAAGGCTATTTAGGCCGTATTTTAGCTCATCATTCCAATCAAAAAGTGACCAGCTTCGAGTGGCAGGAAGCACTGTGTATTTCAGGGCAAAAAGAGGCCGATGAAAAACAACTAGATATAAACTTCGTTCAGGGAGACGCGTTGGCTGATGACGCAAGGAATGTGGTCAAGCCGTGTCATCATGCAGTGGCCTTGCACGCTTGTGGCGATCTACATGTCAAATTATTACAGCACGCAACTATCGTGGAAAGTGAAGCTGTCACTATTTCTCCCTGCTGCTATCACCTTATTAAAAATGACTATTATCAGGTCATGTCTGAGGCAGCAAAATTGTCCTCTCTTAAACTAACGCGTGCGGAACTCAGAATACCGCTTCAGGAAACGGTTACTGGCGGTGAAAGGGTCTTCAGGCACCGACAAGAAGAGATGAGCTTTCGCTTAGGCTTTGATAATTTATTGCGCGATAAACTTGGTTTCGAAGAGTACGTTGCTGTCCCCAGCATTAAAAAGTCAGAGCTTTCGAAAGGGTTTGAGTATTTTTGCCAGTGGGCTGCGGAAAAGAAAAATATTGACCTGCCAGAGACAGATTTTGCTTATTGGCAGGACACGGGCATTAAGAGGTTTTGGCACATGGAGCGAATGAGCCTGATTCAACAGGTGTTCTATCGACCACTGGAGGTTTGGCTGGCGCTGGATAAAGCGATATTTTTGCAAGAAAAAGGATATAAGGTATTGCTAGGCGAGTTTTGTGAAAGAGAAGTAACTCCCAGAAATATACTTATTCACGCAGAAAAAGCAGAGAAGAGCTAACATTGTTAGCTCTTCTTTAGAGTTGATACTAATTTGTCTGGCTAATCCAGTTGTTCAATTAAACAGGGTTGTTCAATTAAACAGGGTTGTTTAATTGAACTTGCTTGCTTAGTTAAACATAGCAATCGCGGATTCTGGATCAACGTAATCTAATTTAAAGCTTTCTGCGACTTCTTTGCAGGTGACTTTACCGTGAATGACGTTTAGGCCCGCTAAGAAACCTTTATCTTCAAGTAGAGCGGTTTTATAACCTTTGTTTGCTAACTTAATGATGTATGGAAGCGTTGCATTATTGAGCGCGTATGTAGACGTTCTGGCAACTGCACCAGGCATATTCGCAACGCAATAGTGAACGACATCATCCACGATGTAGGTTGGGTCTGCATGGGTTGTCGCATGGGACGTCTCGAAACAACCCCCTTGATCGATAGCAACATCAACAACAGCCGCACCTGTCTTCATCTTTTTAATATGATCTTTAGTCACAAGTTTTGGTGCTGCTGCGCCAGGAATCAAAACAGCGCCTATGACTAAGTCAGCTTCTATAACATGTTTATCGAGAGCATCTTTGGTCGAATAAACAACTTTCGCTCTGCCCTGAAACTCTTCGTCAAGAGCACGCAAGGTTTCAATGCTTCTGTCCAGAATAGTGACATCTGCTCTTAGTCCCACAGCCATTCTGGCGGCATTTGAGCCCACAACACCGCCCCCGATGACGACGACTTTTGCAGGTTCTACACCGGGTACGCCGCCTAATAAAAGACCTTGACCACCGTGAGATTTTTCCAAAGTTTGAGCACCTGCTTGAATAGACATACGTCCGGCAACTTCAGACATTGGAGCTAATAGTGGAAGATGACCCATATAATCTGTTACAGTCTCATAGGCTATACAGACAGCTTTGCTCTTGATAAGCTCTTCTGTCTGTGGAAAATCTGGTGCAAGGTGCAAATAAGTGAACAATATTTGCCCTTCGCGCAGCATAGCACGCTCGACTGATTGAGGTTCTTTAACTTTAACGATCATTTCTGCTTTATCGAATACGTCGAAAGCAGTAGGAAGAATGGATGCGCCTGCAGTGATGTAATCATCGTCTGAAAAGCCAATGCCAGAACCGGCATTAGTTTCGACATAGACTTGGTGACCGTGAGAGATGAGCTCTCTTACACTTGCTGGGATCATACCCACGCGATACTCGTGGTTCTTGATTTCTTTAGGTACGCCAATGATCATCCTGACTCCTTTAATATAATTAGTTGTATTGACTGGTGTGTAGGGTTTTATGTCGAATTAATCTCTAGTATATAGACTAAATGTTAAAATTTGATACTGAATATTAAAAAGTTGTAGTATATTTTTTTGCAAGGAAGTAATAAGGTGGAATAAAAAATGGCAGACAGCTATAACAAACCGTCCAAGGAACTAGATCGAATAGATCGAAATATTTTAAATGAACTACAGAAAGACGGACGTATTTCTAATGTTGAACTGTCTAAGCGAGTAGGTCTCTCACCTACACCTTGCTTGGAGCGAGTTCGACGTTTAGAGCGTCAAGGATATATTAATGGGTATACCGCACTGCTTAACCCACAATACTTAGATGCGTCTCTATTAGTATTTGTAGAGATAACGCTAAATCGTGGGGCCCCTGATGTTTTTGAGCAATTTAATATTGCCGTTCAAAAACTCGATGATATCCAGGAATGTCACTTAGTATCAGGAGACTTTGACTACCTTCTGAAAACACGTGTATCGGATATGGGTGCTTATCGTAAATTATTAGGTGATACCTTATTAAGATTACCTGGTGTTAACGACACTCGTACTTACGTTGTAATGGAAGAAGTTAAACAATCCAACCATTTGGTTATCAAAACTCGATAAGTGATGGTGAAAGTCAAGACTCTTTGACAGAGGGTGAGAGAAGCATTCAATTAAGGCTCTCTATTCATTGGGTTTTTGACTAATATGTGATTAAATCACTATACAAACCGAGCGGCTGTAGCCGCTCGGACTGTTTCTATAATGTCAGAAAGTACCTATGTTCAAAGAGAACAAATATAAAGTCGAAACTATTATCAAAACTGGAAATGCGAATACAAAAGTTCGGTTGAACGGTATCCAGCGTCTTCGAGAATGTTGTTTTATTCTCGGGGTTCTCTTTGCGATTTTTTTAGCAATATCATTATATAGCTTCAATCCAGCTGATCCTTCATGGTCCCAAACTTCATGGGGAGGTGATGTAAAAAATGCAGCAGGCACTATCGGAGCCTGGTTTGCTGACTCTCTCTTTTTTACTTTTGGCACCTTAGCTTTTTCATTGCCTGTCATTGCAGGAGTGATGACATGGTCGTTATTTAAGGTTCGAAATGATGAAGACCCTATTGATTTAATGCTTTGGGGAGCTCGATTGCTAGGTTTGACGGTTGTCATTCTTACCAGTTGCGGTCTTGCAGATACTAACTTTGATGATATCTGGTATTTTTCATCGGGTGGGGTTATTGGTGATGTATTAACCAGCATTACTTTGCCATCTCTGAATATTCTTGGTACGACCATCGTATTGTTATTTTTGTGGGGAGCCGGGCTAACACTGTTAACAGGCATCTCATGGCTTTCTATTGTTGAGTTTTTAGGTGACAGTGCACTTAATGCTTCAGCTTGGATGTTAAATACGCTAAGAGGGTCCAAAAAGGAAACCCTAGAAGCAGATCTGAGCGGTATAGATATACTTTCTGGTGATAGAACCAGTATAGATTCTGGTCATTCCATTGTTGAAGATGAACTTGAGATTGACGGACAACTTGGGAACGCAGATGAGAAAAAACCGAGATACAATATCCATTTGCCTCAACAAAAGCCTGCCGAGCCTGAGCTAAATACAAGTGAAGTTGAACATAATGAACTAGAGAGAGCGCAACAGCTTTACTCAACGATAGAAGAACTGGAGCAAGAAGCTCTCATTGCTGATGACTTAGCGACTAAAAATCCAGTTGCTTCCCCCGGCGAGTTAGATACACAGCAAGATGACTCTAGTATCTTTGATGAAGGCAATACTGAAGAATCCGTTATTTCAATTGGTAACATAGACGAGGTTGTTGATGAAGAAGTTCTGTTAGAGACACCTGTTACTCCTAGCATTTCCAATATTGATATTTTGGATGCTGAGGAGATAAGTCATCAAGACGAGTTAGTAGAACAAGACGAAGACCCTGATGTGAATGCTTTTCAGGAATTGGTGCAAGAAGCACAAAAAAACATGGCTGGTACAGAAAATCCATTCTTAATGAAGAAAGAGCAAAATCTTCCCGTTCCTACTGCACCGATGCCGACATTAGAGCTTCTATATCATCCGGAAAAAAGAGAGCAACATATCGACAGAGCGGCGTTAGAAGAGATAGCTCGTCTGGTTGAAGCAAAATTGGCGGACTATAAGATAACCGCCAGAGTGGTTGATATTTTCCCTGGCCCTGTAATTACTCGGTTTGAACTCGATTTAGCTCCAGGCGTAAAAGTGAGCCGTATTTCTAGTTTGTCGATGGATTTAGCTCGTTCCCTTTCTGCGATGGCCGTTCGAGTTGTAGAGGTTATCCCGGGAAAACCTTATGTTGGATTAGAGCTGCCAAATATGAGTCGCCAGACAGTGTATCTGTCTGACGTCATTAGCAGCGATAATTTCAAACAGGCTAAATCACCAACAACGGTAGTGTTAGGTCAGGATATTGCTGGTGAAGCTGTTGTGGCTGATTTGGCTAAAATGCCGCACGTATTGGTGGCGGGCACCACAGGTTCAGGTAAATCTGTAGGTGTGAACGTTATGATCCTAAGTATGTTATATAAATCCACACCGGAAGACGTTCGTTTTATCATGATTGACCCGAAGATGTTGGAACTTTCTATCTATGAAGGTATACCTCATCTTTTATCTGAAGTTGTGACGGATATGAAAGATGCGTCTAATGCTTTACGTTGGTGTGTAGGAGAAATGGAGCGGCGTTATAAGCTAATGTCTGCACTTGGAGTCCGAAATGTGAAGGGCTTCAATGAGAAGTTGAAAATGGCGGCAGACGCTGGTCATCCAATTCATGACCCACTGTGGAAGGCAGGGGACAGCATGGATGCAGAACCACCTTTGCTAGAAAAATTACCTTATATTGTCGTTGTTGTTGATGAGTTTGCTGACCTTATCATGGTTGTTGGCAAGAAGGTTGAAGAGCTGATTGCACGGCTGGCTCAGAAAGCTCGTGCTGCTGGTATTCATCTGATTTTAGCAACGCAACGACCATCGGTTGATGTCATTACCGGGCTAATCAAAGCCAATATTCCAACTCGAGTCGCATTTACTGTATCAACTAAGACTGATTCCCGAACCATTTTGGATCAAGGAGGGGCTGAATCCCTGCTTGGTATGGGAGACATGTTATACCTTCCTGCTGGATCAAGTCATACCATTCGGGTACACGGCGCTTTTGCTTCAGATGACGATGTGCATTCAGTGGTTAATGACTGGAAGGCGCGAGGAAAGCCAAGTTATATAGAAGGCATAATTAGTGGCGATCAATCTCCGGAAACTTTATTACCGGGTGAATCGATGGAAGCTGATGAAGATGTTGATCCATTATTTGATCAAGTGGTCGTCCATGTGACTGAAACTCGACGAGGTTCGGTGTCTGGGGTTCAGCGCAAATTTAAAATTGGTTATAACAGAGCCGCACGAATTGTAGAGCAGTTAGAAGCACAAGGTATCGTCAGCGCACCGGGGCACAATGGAAACAGAGAAGTATTAGCTCCGCCACCGATTAAAGATTAGATTGGGTAACCGATAACCGATAACCGATAACCGATAACCGATAACCGGTAATCGGTCCACGGGAACCTTTCTTCTGACTTGTCGTCAGATTAGTTAAGACCAAAATATCGAGAATGTTAATGAAGAAAATTGCCTTATTGTTTGCTGTATTTAGCAGTGTCGTATTCGCTGGACCAAAAGAGGTACTTAGTGAGCGTTTAGCATTAGCAGATGGTTTTAGTGCTTCTTTCACTCAAAAAGTACTTAGTCCAGAAAATGAAGTAATTATGCAGGGTGAGGGTGAAGTTGAAATAGCCAGACCAAGCTTGTTTCGTTGGACAACCAAAATTCCAGATGAAAATGTGTTGATCTCTGACGGAAAAAGTCTTTGGTATTACGACCCATTTATCGAGCAGGTGAGTATCTATTGGCAGGAGCAAGCAACAGAACAGACCCCATTTGTGTTACTGACTCGTAATAGAGCCAGTGACTGGGACAATTATCTGGTATCACAAAATGGCAATCGTTTTATATTAAGTCCAACGGCCATCGATTCAAATCAAGGCCAGTTCGAAATAAATGTCGATGCGAAAGGTGAAATTAAAGGATTTACGGTCATTGAACAAGATGGCCAGCAAGGGCAGTTTATTTTTAACAATTACAGTAATACAGTTCCGGCGAAAGAGAGATTTACATTCACCATACCCGATGGTGTGGAAGTTGATGATCAGAGGGATTAAGATCGGGCTACGGGCTACGGGCTACGGGCTACGGGCTACGGGTAATGGGTTATAGGTAGTGGGTTATGGGTGATAGTTTATCGGTTATGGAAACAGTCCAATGACGTCATTCCGGAAACTTGGAATAAGTTATCCGGAATCTATCCAGGATGACGCAAGTTATCAAAATCACAGAGTTTTCTCAGTGTTAACCCTCATTATTATTGATAAGTAATGGGTTTAGAGTTTGAGTAATTACAGTTTAGATTTTGCTTCTGATGAGGATTTTAGACCACTTGCTGCACGGATGCGTCCAATGACGGTGGAGCAGTATGTGGGTCAAAAGCATATCCTAGGTGAAGGTAAGCCGCTGCGTCGTGCTCTAGAGGCAGGGCAAATTCACTCTATGATCCTTTGGGGACCTCCGGGTACAGGTAAAACGACTCTGGCTGAGGTTGCTGCCAATTACGTCAATGCAGAAGTGGAACGCGTTTCTGCGGTCACCTCTGGCGTGAAGGAGATAAGAGCGGCCATTGAAAAAGCCCGTGAAAATAAAATGGCCGGGCGTAGAACCATTCTGTTTGTTGATGAGGTACACCGTTTTAATAAAAGCCAGCAGGACGCTTTTTTGCCGCATATTGAAGACGGCACAGTCACTTTTATTGGTGCAACCACAGAGAATCCCTCTTTTGAACTGAATAACGCACTTCTTTCTCGTGCACGAGTATATAAACTGACCTCTCTCAATACGCAAGATATCTTAACTGTGATTGATCAGGCAGTGAAAGATAAAGAAAGGGGCTTAGGAAAAACAGACGCCCTTTTTTGTGACAACGCTGAAGAGCGACTGGCAGAGTTAGTGAATGGCGACGCACGCATGTCGCTCAACTATCTTGAACTTTTATATGATATGGCCGAAGAAAGTGAGGGTGGTGTAAAACAAATCACACTTGCGTTACTGGCAGAAGTCGCAGGCGAAAAGGTATCTCGTTTTGATAACAAAGGAGATATTTGGTACGACTTAATATCAGCGGTGCATAAATCTATCCGAGGATCTAACCCTGACGCCGCGCTTTATTGGTCAGCGAGAATGATAGTTGCGGGGTGCGATCCGCTCTATATCGCCCGGCGGCTTTTGGCCATCGCCTCAGAAGACATAGGCAACGCTGATCCGCGAGCGATGCAAGTGGCGATTTCTGCGTGGGACTGTTTTACCCGTATAGGCCCGGCGGAAGGCGAAAGAGCTTTGGCACAAGCGGTGGTTTATCTCGCATGTGCACCAAAAAGTAATGCGGTATATACCGCGTGGAAGCAAGCATTAACCGATGCGCATAACCAGCCTGAATTTGAAGTACCTCACCATTTACGTAATGCACCTACCCGACTAATGAAAGAGATGGGTTACGGTGAAGAGTACCGATATGCCCATGATGAGCCGGGGGCCTATGCCGCAGGAGAAAGTTATTTTCCTGAAGAAATGGCTCAAACTCGTTACTATTTTCCAACAAATCGCGGATTAGAAACAAAAATCAGTGAAAAGTTGGATTATCTTGCCTCATTAGATGTAAAAAGCACACAAAAGCGCTATGAAAAGTAGCGCTTTTTGGATATCTTTACTCGGTTAAATTCTCTATAACACATTAAATGACCTTAATGTGTATTTTCCCAACTATAAAGCATAGGATTAGCAATGCTGGATTCTAAATTACTTCGAACAGAGCTGGATGAAACAGCTGAAAAATTAGCCCGTCGAGGATTCAACCTTGATGTAGATAGTATTCGTACACTTGAAGAAAGTCGTAAGTCCCTTCAGGTAAAAACAGAAGAGCTACAAGCGCTACGTAATTCCCGTTCGAAGTCCATTGGTCAGGCCAAAGCAAAAGGTGATCATGAAGAAGCTGAGCGAATTCTGGCTGAAGTAGGTAACCTTGGCAGCGAGCTGGAAGAAGCGAAGAAAGCTCTGGCTACGCTACAGACTGAGCTTGAAGAGATTACCTTATTGGTGCCAAACATTGCTGACGACTCAGTACCTACAGGCAAAGATGAAGACGAAAACGTGGAAATTTCACGTTGGGGTGAGCCGAAAAGCTACGATTTTGAACTGAAAGATCATGTCGATTTGGGTGAAATGGGTGACGGTTTGGATTTTGCCAGTGCGGTAAAAATCTCCGGTTCTCGTTTTATTGTAATGAAAGGCCAGTTTGCTCGCCTGCACCGTGCTATCGCCCAGTTCATGCTGGATCTTCACACCGAAGAGCACGGTTATACAGAAATGTATGTGCCATACCTGGTGAATAAAGACAGCTTGTACGGTACAGGGCAGTTGCCTAAATTTGGTGAAGACCTGTTCCATACGCAACCTGCGACGGAAGAAGGCGTAGGCATGTCACTGATCCCGACAGCGGAAGTGCCAGTGACAAACATGGTACGTGACACGATTACCGATGAAGCGGATCTCCCGCTTAAAATGACGGCTCATACACCTTGTTTCCGTTCAGAAGCAGGGTCTTACGGACGAGATACCCGTGGTTTGATTCGTATGCACCAATTCGACAAAGTTGAGCTGGTACAGATCACTAAGCCAGAAGACTCAATGGATGCGCTTGAAGAGCTAACAGGTCACGCAGAAAAAGTACTTCAGCTACTAGATTTGCCTTATAGAAAAGTTATTTTATGTACGGGTGATATGGGCTTTGGTGCTCGCAAGACTTACGATTTGGAAGTCTGGGTTCCGGCACAAGAGACGTATCGTGAGATCTCTTCTTGTTCAAATATGTGGGATTTTCAGGCCCGTCGCATGCAAGCGCGTTTCCGTCGTAAAGGCGAGAAGAAACCAGAACTTGTGCATACACTGAATGGCTCAGGTCTAGCGGTTGGTCGTACTATGGTTGCTATTCTGGAAAACTTCCAGCAAGCAGATGGTCGCATCGAGATCCCAGAAGTACTTCGCAAGTATATGGGTGACCGTACTCATATAGGTTAATTCGCACAAGGCATTCAGGATAACTTAAATGTTTTTCTGGGTGCACTTTCTGGATGACAGAAGTATGTTATTCAGAAAGTTTTGTGCAAATCGACACCGTCATTCCAGAAATTTGGAACAAATTATCTGGAATCTATTCTGGCGTTATTCTAGAGCTAATCCAGATCCTGAATAGCTGCTGACGCAGCTTTCAGGATGACATATGACGCAGCTTTCAGGACGTCAGGGGTGCTTTGCTTGATGCGGATGGAAGGTTGATAGCCGTCGCTCATTGTTAGTACTAATTAGTATCAGTCGTCAGTTGAAAGCAACGCTCATCCAGCAAAGCACTTTCAATAGCGTGTATCAATGCCTCAATATGAGCGGGCTCGCTGATAAAAGGCGGCATAATATAGATAAGTTTGCCAAAGGGCCTAATCCATACGCCTTGTTCGACAAACTTTGCTTGTATGACTTCCATATTTACCGGGTGATGCGTTTCAACTACACCTATCGCTCCCAACCACCGAGTATCTTTCACTAAATCATATTGATTCAACTTAGATAGTTGCTCAGAAAAAATCTGTTCAATTTTCTTAGTCTGTTGTTTCCAATCTCCGGTTTGAATAAGCTCTAAACTGGCGTTGGCAACAGCGCAGGCTAATGGGTTGCCCATGAAGGTTGGTCCATGCATAAAACAACCCGCTTCACCGCCACATACGGTATCTGCTACGTCTTTACTGGCAAGTGTTGCAGAAAGAGTCATGTACCCTCCGGTAATGGCTTTACCAACGCACATTATATCGGGTTGAACACCGGCGTGTTCGCAAGCAAATAATTTTCCGGTTCGACCAAATCCTGTCGCTATTTCATCAAGGATGAGCAAAATCCCAAATTCGTCGCATAAGTTTCTAACCTGTTTCAAAAATTCCGGATGATAAATACGCATTCCACCGGCTCCCTGAACGATAGGCTCAAGGATCACACCTGCAATACTCTGGTGGTTTTGGCTCAATTTCTGTCTGAAGTCGTCAATTTCGGAATCATCCCATTCTTGTGAGAACCCCTTTGTTGGTGAATCTGCAAATATATGTTCAGGCAAGAAACCTTTGTACAAACTGTGCATTGAGTTGTCGGGGTCTGTTACGGACATTGCTGCAAAGGTATCGCCATGATATCCATTGCGTAAGGTTAGAAATTTAGATCTCTGTTCTCCTTTGGCATGCCAATACTGAAGTGCCATTTTCAAACTGACCTCTACGGCAACCGACCCTGAGTCGGCTAAAAAAACGTGTTCTAGGTTGGAGGGAACAATACTTAACAATTTTTTACATAGGTCGATAGCTGGCTGATGTGTTATTCCGCCAAACATAACATGGGACATTTTGTTTATTTGATCGTGAGCAGCCTGATTTAAATGTGGGTGGTTATAGCCATGGATCGTGGACCACCAAGAAGACATGCCGTCGACCAATTTTTCTCCCGTATCTAGTTCAAGATAGACTCCCTCGGCACTACTGACTGGATAACAGGTTAATGGTTGAAGTGTGGAAGTGTAAGGGTGCCAAATGTGTTGTTGATCAAATTTTAAGTCCATAATGCGCCTAATGGTTATTTTTTGTTCAATTGTAAACTTTAATTTATTTACTTTTGTTGACAGTCTAAAGCTTGTCAGTAGACTAGCCAAGAAATAAAAAAACAATTAAAGGATCGACACGTGGAAGTTCGTCATAACTGGACAGTAGAAGAAGTACGCGCATTATTAGACAAGCCATTTATGGACCTTATGTTTGAAGCGCAGCTGGTTCATCGTCAATTTCAGCAGCACAATTACGTACAGGTGAGTACTTTACTATCAATAAAGACAGGTGCTTGTCCGGAAGATTGTAAGTATTGCCCGCAAAGTGCCCATTATAGAACAGATGTAGATCGTGAACGTTTGATGGAAGTTGAGCGTGTTTTAGAAGCCGCTGACAAAGCGAGAAACTCCGGTTCAACACGTTTTTGTATGGGAGCCGCGTGGAAAAACCCTAAAGAGCGCGATATGCCATATTTGCTAGATATGATTAAAGGCGTGAAGGACATGGGTTTAGAAACCTGTATGACCCTTGGTATGCTAACGCCAGATCAGGCTGATGAACTGGCAGGTGCTGGGCTGGACTACTATAACCACAACCTTGATACCTCGCCCGAGTTCTACGGCAAGATCATTACTACTCGAACTTACCAAGATCGTTTAGATACTCTTTCTCACGTGCGTGATGCGGGTATGAAGATCTGCTCCGGTGGCATTATTGGCATGGGTGAAAGTGTTAGTGATCGTGCGAGCCTGTTTGTTGAATTAGCGAACTTACCGACACACCCAGAAAGTGTACCAATTAACATGTTGGTAAAAGTGAAAGGAACACCGCTTGAAGAGGTGGATGATGTTGATCCGTTTGATTTTGTAAAATTAATCGCCATCGCCAGAATTATGATGCCAGAATCTGCCGTTAGGCTTTCCGCTGGTCGCGAAGA
The DNA here is from genome assembly GCA_002342685.1 of Vibrio sp. UBA2441. Classification (GTDB taxonomy): domain Bacteria; phylum Pseudomonadota; class Gammaproteobacteria; order Enterobacterales; family Vibrionaceae; genus Vibrio. The sequence continues at coordinate 11,354 of DDQN01000029.1, read as the reverse complement.
TATGAATGAACAGATGCAGACACTCTGTTTTATGGCTGGAGCCAACTCTATTTTCTATGGCTGTAAGCTGCTAACTACACCGAACCCAGATGAAGATAGTGATATGAAGCTGTTTAAGACTCTAGGAATTAATAGTGTTGAAGTGAGCCAGAAGCCTGATGAAGTTCAAGAAAATGAACTTCTGGACCAAGTGGTAGAAAGAGTCGCTGCTCGTCCGACAAAAGATGACCTATTCTACGATGCCAGCGTTTAGTGCCAGAATAAATGCCGCTTTAGACAAGCGCAAAGACTCAGGCCTTGAACGTAATCTGATTGCTTTAGAAGGAGCTAATCAGGTTACGTTTAACGTTGCTGATAAATCCTATATCAATTTTTCCAGCAACGATTATATGGGCCTGGCGAGTTCTGATGAGCTTGCCAAAGCCTGGCAACGAGGCATTGATAAATACGGTTCGGGCAGTGGCGCATCTCCACTTGTTACCGGTTTTTCTTCGGCTCATAAGCAGCTGGAAGAGACACTGTGTGATTGGCTGGGTTATAAAAAAGCCATTCTCTTTAGCTCGGGATTTAGTGCAAATCAGGCCGTGCTATTTTCTCTTCTGGATAAGCGGGATTTGTTAATTCAAGACAAGCTGAACCATGCTTCTCTTATTGAGGCTGGAATGTTATCTCCAGCTTCGATGAAACGTTTCCGACATAATAATGTAAAACACTTGTCTGAACTTTTGAAAGACTCATCAGCGCTGGTCGTCACTGAAAGTGTTTTTAGCATGGATGGTGATATTGCCCCCGTTCAAGACATCGCAAAAGCGTGTTCTATCTCGGACAGCTGGCTTATGGTCGATGATGCTCATGGTATCGGAGTTCTTGGGAATCATGGGGAAGGATGCCTTTCGCTGACAGATATTAAACCGCAAATGCTAATCGTTACATTTGGTAAAGCGTTTGGTCTTTCCGGTGCTGCTGTACTTTGTGATGATAAAATTGGGGATTATTTGACTCAGTTTGCTCGTCACCATGTCTACTCAACCGCTTTGCCGCCTTCTCAGGCCTATGCGTTGACTCATGCAGCTACAATGCTCAAAAGCCAAAGTTGGCGAAGAGAGCATTTATCTGAGTTAACCGCGACTTATGACGAGGTGCTTGCCGGTCATGAAGGGTTCGTTAAAACGGACACTCCAATCAAGCCGTTTATCTGTGGTCCGGTCGAGAAAACCATGTCTATGTCGAATTCTTTAAAGCAACAAGGTTTTTGGGTGACGCCGATTCGTCCACCAACGGTTGCTAAAGACAGAAGTCGAATTCGAATTACTCTGACTGCGAATCATACGCACAAACAGGTGCATGATTTGGCAACCAATATTATCAAAACTCAAGAGATGTAGTCCGTGAGCTGTATTATTTCTACTCAAACTAATCGAAAAACGGCCATTGCTGATGCATTTAGCAAAGCGGCTAGTATCTATGATGGTCATGCTCAATTTCAAAGGGATGTCGGATCTGAGTTGCTTGCACTAATGCCCGAGCGCTTGGATGGACTTAGAGTCTTGGATATTGGTTGTGGCACAGGGTTCTTCTCGGAGCGATTAGCGGAAAAGGGCGCTTTTGTTATTGCCGCTGATTTATCATCAGAAATGTTAAAGCAGGCCAAAAATCGGTGTGCAGATAAGGTCGCAGGATATCAAGAGGCAGATGCAGAGGCGTTACCTTTTGCTGATGATAGCTTTGATTTTGTGTTTTCTAGTTTAGCATTGCAGTGGTGTTGCGACTTGTCTGTGCCTTTGAAAGAGTTACAGAGGGTGACAAAGCCAGCGGGTAGAATTTATTTTTCTACATTAATGGATGGTTCTCTACATGAGTTAAAAGTGGCGTGGTCGAAAATTGACACATATCAACACGTCAACAATTTTTTAACAAATAACCAAATAAATATTGCGTTAGCGCAATCTGGTTCAACAAACCATCAACTAGACTTACGTTCAATTCAGCTTTGGTATTCAACCGCCTTTCAGTTGATGAGAGATTTAAAAGGTATAGGTGCAACGCACGTTGGCGATCGTTCACACGGTTTAACCAAGCGTAGTACCCTTTTACAAGTTGAAAATGAATATCAAATTTTTAAGAACGAGAAAGATTTATTACCTGCCACTTATCAGGTATGTCTGGGGATAATTAATCTATGATTGATACTTTTTTTATTGCAGGTACAGATACAGAAGTTGGTAAAACCGTTGTATCAAAAGCAATATTGCAAGCTTTAGCTGCACATGGCTTAACCACGATAGGATATAAACCCGTTGCTGCGGGGTGCAAAGAAACGGATGACGGATTGAAAAATTCTGATGCTCTTCATCTTCAGGAGGCAGCAACAAAAGATATTGTTTATGATGATGTTAATCCTTATGCATTGTTAAATCCTACGTCTCCTCATATTGCGGCAAAGCAAGATGGGGTGAACATTGAGTACTCTGTACTCAGTGATAAATTGGAGGAGCATAAAAAATCTGCCGATGTGGTCCTGGTAGAGGGTGCTGGTGGCTGGCGAGTTCCTATCTCGGATGATGAATGCTTGTCTAGCTGGGTACAGAAAGAAAAAATGCCCGTAGTATTAGTCGTAGGGATCAAGTTAGGCTGTTTAAGCCATGCAATGTTGTCTGTTGAAGCGATTCAAAATGACGGGCTGGAAATTATCGGCTGGGCAGCTAACCGAATTAATCCGGGAACAGAGAACTACGCTGATATCATCAAAATGCTGGAAGAGAAAATCCCTGCGCCAAAGCTTGGTGAAATACCTTATGTACCAAGTGTGAAAAGACGTGATATCGGAAAATATATGAATGTATCAGCGATACTTAACGGTTAATTTGAAGCTTAGCTATATTATAAAAAATACTAAGCTATTGCTCTCACTGTGAAATAGAAATATAACTTAGAACGATGGTAGCAGGTTAACTACGTAAAAAAGGGTTGCTCTTAGCAACCCTTTTGTTTATTTTTCTGCTGTGTCGCCTAATAACGTTTGTTGGGTATTATTAACCTGCCGTTGAATATTGTGATATTCGCTGAGCCCTAGTTGCTCTTTTGCTTGTTCTTCTGTAATTCCTAGGTGGCAGCGTAATAAGTCAATTGCCATTTGATAGTTGCTTTCCTCAGCCATGATTTATTCCTTTAATAAAAACGAGCTAATATCAGTGTATGCGCAGAATGTACGGCGAAGTTAGGCACTACTCAATACGACCTTGGTCTAATTTGAGAGTAAGCGGTTGTTATTGAGTACATCTGTGTATCAATATCGTTAGACTATGCTTTCAAAACAGACACATTATTAACCTAGTTACATATATGGTTAGTAGAAAAAAGAGACAGAAATGTTTCAATTTCTTACTCAACCTTGTAATCCAGATTTTTGACTATACATTTGAGGATGTATCCGTTAAATAAGAACGGAGCATAAAATTATAATTAGAGAAAGTACTTATACTCAGATAAACTCGCTGCACTCAGCGCTTTGAGGCTATTTGGGTATTTAAAGGGAGAGGTAAAATGAAACGTGTCATGCTTTTTTTAGCGACGAACTTAGCCGTCGTTTTTGTATTGAGTATTGTCCTTAATATTATTTATGCAACGACGGGGCTTCAACCCGGAAGTTTAAGTGGTCTGTTACTCTTGGCTGCGGTATTTGGCTTTGGTGGCTCTATTATATCGCTGTTGCTGTCGAAAAAAATGGCACTGCGCTCTGTGGGAGGCCAGGTTATTGAAAGCCCGAGGAATGAGACAGAGCATTGGTTGCTGGAAACTGTGTCTCGTCAAGCTCAGCAAGCGGGAATAGGTATGCCGACAGTCGCTATCTATGATGCTGCGGATATCAATGCGTTTGCAACCGGAGCAAAACGAAATGATTCACTGGTAGCTGTCTCAACCGGTTTACTCAGAAACATGACTCGTGATGAAGCAGAAGCGGTATTGGCTCATGAGGTAAGCCATATCTCTAATGGCGACATGGTAACCATGACATTGATGCAAGGGGTTGTGAATACGTTTGTAATCTTCATATCCCGGTTTATTGCCAATATTGTTTCTTCAGGCGACAGAGAGGAGGGCGAAGGCTCCAATATGATGCTGTATTTTGCAGTTTCATTTTTCCTTGAAATGGTTTTAGGTTTCTTAGCCAGCTTCATCACAATGTGGTATAGCCGTCATCGAGAATTTCATGCAGATGCCGGTGCCGCAAGTTTAGTGGGTAAACAGAAAATGATTGCCGCACTTGAACGCCTTAAGGTTAGCCACGAGCCTCAACTAGAAGGATCTATGATGGCTTTTGGTATCAATGGTAAATCGACCATGATGCAACTACTGATGAGTCACCCGCCGTTGGATAAACGTATTGATGCCCTAAGAAACAGTTAATTTATTGTTTTAAAAAGGCTTGGTTATCCAAGCCTTTGCTTTTACTCAACAGTTCTTACACTGATGATTTTACTATTTACGTAATTTTCTGTTCATATCTTCCCTGATAACACTGCAATAAATTGCCTCATACATAACAACATATCTGCTTTGACTTGATTTTACCGTTCTGGTTGATTGGTATTGGACGTAATTGTTTGAATCACAGTCGAAAAATCATCCCTAGAAAACTAGGTATAAAAATTGCTCGAATGTAGGTAATGACTACAGGCGGGAGATTATTATGAAATGGTTCATAGGCATGTTTTTAATTTTCGTATGGCATTCAATAGCACTGGCATCAGCCCCTAACTGGCAAGACGAAACGAAATGGGAAAATTGGCCAACGGTCGGTAAAGCAAGCTTAAGCTGGTTGTTTCTCAGTCTCTTTAAATCAGAGTTAAAAACGCCTTCAGGTAGTTATGAAGAGTCGGCAGATATTACCCCGCACCCAATGGCGCTATCTATCGTTTATCAAAGAGATATTACCAAAGACCAGTTAATAGCGGCGACAAAAAAACAGTGGCAAAAGCTAGGTTATGATAAAAGACGTCAAGAGCAGTGGGTTATTGAGTTGGAATCCATTTATATTAGTGTTCAGCAAGGTGAAAGACTAGTCTACATAACTAATGGCGTGAATGGAGAGTTTCATTTTTACAAAAATAATAAGCAGGAAGAAATGCTGGGAAAAATTACCAATGAATCTTTAAATGATGCCTTTTTGTCTATTTGGTTATCACCAAGCACGGAATACCCATCACATAGAGCGAGCTTAATTGGCTTAAAAAAATAGAGCCTAATCTAACGTAGGTTTTAATTTGCGTTGTAAGTCTTGTTTGACAATGTCCATGGCTTGAATAGCCACTTGAGGGTCAATATCGTTCGATTCGAGAAGATAGATTAAATCAACGGCCAGTTTGATCTCTTCGGGTGCGTTTTCTAAGGGATTTTGTTTCTGGTTAGTCATTATTCTTTTCTCTTTGTTCAATCTCTGATTCGATGGCTAATTTTGCTTTTTGGCAACGGATTAAACGCTGTTCAGTCAAAATAAAGCTCTTGTTCGCACGCTCCTTATCTTGTTTTGATGCAAGATTCCAGGCATTTTCTTTTTCGCGCACCATCTCTGATAGCCGCCGTTCCCATTCGGTATGTTGGATAAGTTCTTGATATAGAGCTTTTAGTGACGTTTTTTGTTGAGCATAACCTGACAGTTCTGTCTCTCTTAATTGGACGGTGGCCAGTTCTCGCTGGATAGCGTTTATCTGATTGATTAAATGATTAGAAAGGTGCTCAATCCGCTCAAGGTTCTCAGTTCCCCGAGATTGTTCAGTAAGCAAATTTTTATAGGTAGACATAGCCTCTTTTGCACAGGGTAGTAACGAACGAGCTTTACACTTAAATAAGCGTCTATCAAATAAGGCCTGAGTATTTTTCCCGCGTTGGTCATCCAACTCTTTGGCTTCAATTAGTAGTTGTTCAATATGCTTTTTCAGCTGTTTTTTATTACTCATAGAAACCAAGCATCATAAGTCAGCTTAATTGCCATAATACTAACAACGGTAACAAAAACCGGACGAATGAACTTTGCACCAAAACGAATTGCAGAATGAGCCCCAACGTAAGCGCCAATCATCAGGCAAACACCCATGGTTAAACCGAGCACCCAGTTGATGTGACCGAGCAAAGCAAAAGTAACCAGAGAGGTGAAGTTACTGGTGAAGTTCATGGCTTTAGACAGGCCTGAGGCCAGTAAAATATTGAGTCGATAGATAGCCATACTGCTGACCATCCAAAATGCGCCTGTACCAGGCCCCGCGACACCATCATAAAAACCGAGAGTAAGCCCTTGAACCCATTGTATCCGGGTAAGCTTTTTGCAGCGTTTTGGTAGTACGTTACTGGTTGTTTTTGGTGATTTTTGAAAAATGGTATAGATCGCTGTCGCCAATACAATTAGCGGTAATGCCTTTTCTAGCCATTCAGTGCTTATTATATCAACAACTAAAGTACCCAAAGTTGCACCTAATAAAGTGGCAAAAAAAGCCGAAATCCATAATTCGGGGCTAAAGAGCCGTTTCCGGTAAAACGTAATGGCTGCTGTTGACGAAGCAAAACTGGCCGCTAACTTATTTGTACCTAATGCAATATGAGGAGGCAGACCTATGGATAGCAGGGTAGGGATGGTTAGCATTCCGCCGCCACCGGCAACTGCATCTATAAATCCAGCCGCAAAAGCGACTAAGGCTAATATAACCAACATCGTTGGTTCAATCATTTCCATAAATGTTCCGTTACTTATACCAATGCCAGTAATCAGTTAATTACTGGCATTGGTATTAATGAGCTTTAATAGCCGAATAGTGATTATTAATATGAATATTCGGATTTATTCAATTATGCGTTTAAAAGGAGGTAATGAGTCAAGTAAAAGCTTGCCGTACCTTTTGCTTACCACTCTGCGATCCAAGATGACGACTTTACCAGAATCTTCTTCTGTACGCAGCAGTCGTCCGACGGATTGAATCAGTTTTTTACTCGCCTCTGGGACTGCGATTTGCATAAAAGGGTTGCCCCCTTTCAGCTCTATGTATTCAGCGTGCGCTTGTTCTACTGGCGAAGTAGGTACAGCAAATGGTATTTTAGTAATAATCAGATTTTTAAGAAGGTCTCTGGGCAAGTCCAAACCTTCAGAAAAGCTGCCAGTACCGAATAAAATACTGGTTTTACCACACTGAATTAAGGTCTTGTGTTTTTTTAGTATCTCTCCACGAGACTCTTTTCCTTGGATCTGCAGCGCCCAACCTTTTTTGACGAAGAGTGGTGAAAGTACTTCGGCAACTTGGTTCATCTGCCAATAAGAAGAAAACAAAATCAGGTTCGCACTATCGGTTTCAATGAGGTCAGGTAACAACTCGCTGAGATAATCAGTGAATTGCGGTGCTTGTGGCTCATACTTCATTTTAGGAACAATTAGCTGAGCATTGTCCTGATAGTTAAAAGGAGAAGCGAGAGCCAAAAACTGGACACCATCCTCCTCTTTCATACTGATGCCCGCCTGAAAGCAAAAATAATTGAATGAGTTCAGCGCTCTTAGGGTTGCCGACGTTAATACGGCACCAACGCAACGGCTCCAAAGTTTTTGGTCAAGTTGCCAGCCTACCTCTAAAGGAGAAACATTGACGGTGAAGTCTCCCTCTCGTTCTGCACTTATTTCTAGCCAGCGAACTAAAGGTGCACCTTTGTCTCTGTTCTGTTCAGCCATTAGGTGCCAAACCTTAGCAAGATTCTCAAGCCTTTGATTGAAAAATCCGAGTTCAGCTAATGCGGGTTCGGCAATCTTGGTTGAAAGCTCTCCATCCTTAACTCGCTCTGCAATCAGGTCTGCAATTTTTGCCAGTGCTTGGCTGGCTTTACCGGATAGTTGTTTTAATTCTTTTGATTGAATCTCTAGCCATTCGGGAAGTTCTCCGTTTTCGAAACGATGGATATTCTCTTCAAACTGATTGGCGTCGAATTGACGGCTTAGTTGAGTTAAAGAGGGAACCAATTGTTGTATAGCATCCTGAAGCTCGTTCCTGAATCGATTGACTCTTTTTTCGTCGGCTAGACTGGTGAACTTGGCTGAAGCCTGGTTGAGTTTCTCTAACCAACTAGCGGCACCTTTTAAACTTGCGGAAGCCGAGGAATGGTCTCGTGCTACTTTAGGCAAGTGGTGGGCTTCATCAAAAACATAAATTGTATTTTCTGGTTCAGACAGAATAACACCGCCGCCTAAATCTATATCGGCCATTACCAGGCTATGATTGGCAATGACGACATCATTTTTGTCTAATTCGGCGCGAGCTTTTTGAAATGGGCAACCGCGATGATTCGGCAGGCTATTATTGCAACTATGTTTGTCGCTCACGATAGCAGCCCATAAATCGTCTTTTATTGCTTTTGGCCAGGAATCTCTATCACCGTCCCATTTACCTTGTGTAAGAGAACGATACATGGTCTCCAATAGTTCAAGGTCTTTTTTCTTAGGTTTAGATTCAAAAATCGCTAACTGCCCGCCATCAACACCACTCGCCGTCGCTAATTTTTCAGCGCAGCAGTATCTTTGCCTGCCTTTAGCTAAAATAAAAGAGAAATCGATATCAGTAATGCGTCTATATAAAGGTAGGTCTTTATTTAATAGTTGCTCCTGAAGGGCGACTGTCGCAGTAGAAATGACAACCTTTCGATTATTAAGCACCGCAGTAGGAATGACAGCCATGAGATAAGCGAGAGATTTACCTATCCCGGTTCCGGCTTCCGCCACCATAAACCGATTACTTTTATGATATTCGCCAGAAAGTGTTTTTGTTACTTCAGCTACAAAATAATTTTGTGCTCGTCTGGGCACAAAATTGTCCAATTGATGCTGCAAGTTTTGGTAGCTTTTGCGGACGGATTTTTGAACGTTTGGGTTTAGCATAACAGAGCCAGTTTTGAACAAGCGCGAATAGTAACATAACTCCCATTACCCCACTATTATTGCGTTGCAAGCAAGTTAATATGAAGGCAGGCATACTTTCATGAACAGCTAATTACAGATAAAAAAAGCCTAACAAACTATTTTAACTGGCTATTTCACTCGTTTTGATAGCGATTTAGTTCACAGAACCGACCTCTTTTTAATTAAATCTTGATGAAACTCACAAAAAAAAACTGAACCTTAAAAGCAGTGTTGTATACATAGCTTCTCAAGGTGATATTAACTGTTTATGTTGCCGTAATTTGCCATTTAAAGGGCGTTATGTTGATTTTAATGTCATATATGGTTATTTATTCTATGCATTCCTATTCTTGGTTGGTGGATATTTATACTTGTATTACTAAAGTCTAATATGTTTTTTACATGGAAAAATAGATAACTACTTGTTTTTATTGTCTTTATGTATTTTTATTTTTATTTTTTTAGGTGATTGACATGTCGGGCGATCTTTTGCAATCTAGGTTTCGAAATTTAGTGGCGATGACAACTTGCAAGATAAGTAAGTGTCATCATCAATAAAATATAAAAGGGAACCGAAACGGATTTCCTAATCTTTCTAAAGAAAAGGCAGTGGATTATTATGAAAAAGACTCTAATCGCTCTAGCAGTATTAGTAGCAGCTGGTTCTGTTAACGCAGCAACAGTATATGACAAAGACGGCGTATCTTTCGCACTATCTGGTGACGTAGATGTAAACTACAAGAAAGACCGTGGTGTTGATACTGCTGATGCAGCACTTAACCTAGATGACGCAGACTTCTCATTTGAGCTAGGTTCTGCTATCAACGAAGATGCGAAAGCAATTGGTTTCTTCGAGTTCTCTGGTGAAGGCGGTAACGCGGACACTGGTGACATCTATGTTGGTCTAAGCTCTGCATCTATGGGTACAGTTGTTTGGGGTAAAACAGCAACTATCTTTGATGGTGCTGGTATCGGTAGTGACTACGAGTTTGGTCTACAAGGCGCAGTTGACGCAATCGACCCATCTGGTTCTGAAGTAGTTAAGTATAACCATTCTGTTGGTGCAGTATCTTTCGGTATCGCAACTAAAATGGATGACGAAGGCGCAGATACTGATGCTAAATACTACGATGCTATGGTAGGCTACGCAGCTGGTGACTTCGCTGGTCGTCTATTCGTTGCTTCACACGACTCTGACGCTCTAGAAGGTACTGCGTACGTCCTAGAAGCTGACTACACAGTTGAAGACGTACTACTTCAAGCAACTTACGGTGCTTCTACTGAAGACACTGGTGCTGGTGATGTTGACGCAACTCTATACGGTCTAGCTGCTAGCTACTCTATGGACAAAGTTGGTCTAAACGCTGGTTGGTCTGCATATGACCTAGACGACGTTGACACAGTTAACACTTTCTTCGTAAACGTAGACTACGCAATTGCTGCTAAAGCAACTGTATACGCTGAAGTTGGTACTAACGATGCAGACGACGTTGACACTGGTTACGTTGTAGGTATGGTTGTTAAGTTCTAATAAGAGCTAATAATTTTATCGAGAGGCTGCCTGTAGGCGGCCTTTTTTTGTTCACAGGAGATTAAATGAACCTTGTAAAAATACTTTCACTTTCTGCACTCGCGTTATCGTTTTCAACTCACGCTGCGGATATGAAACTGCCTAGTAACTTTAAGCTTATGGCATTGAATGGAAAAGAAGTTGACCAAAAAGTATTGGATAGTCTTCCTGCGGGTAAAAACCAAATGGTTATTGAGTACTCCAAAATACTGAGAGACGGTAATGGCACACGAAGCTATGAGTCTAAGCCTCACATTTTTGATTTAATGATCGAGCAAGACTCAGACAGCTATGAGCTGGATATCAAAACATTCAGAAAATACGAAAAGGCTCGCGAAGCGTTTGAGAAAGAAAAAGTGCAATGGAAACTGCTGAAAAACGGCTCACCACAGGCTATTTCAATACAGGTATTGCCAGGTAAAGAAGGCTTTTTCCCATATGCAGATCTAGAGCAGGTCATCAAGAGTTACAATCAGGATAAAGGCATAGTGCTGACTTCTAGTGGCGTTATGGACATTACTGAATCTGCAGTTACCATCAATAAAGCCGGTAAAGTTGAAATTACGGGCGATTCTGTAACCCAGTTAAAGCTTTGGTATAGCAAAGCGACAAAAGCAGAGCGTAAAGAATTCCGCCGATGGATGATTGATCAAGAGTAATTTGATTAAATTTATATTGGGGTCAGACCCCAATTATTTTTTCTGTTTCAGAATGACGTATTTAAGTTGGGGCCAGACACATCGAGTGTCTGGCCCCAATGTTTTTTATTCTGCCACAAATCAAAACCAGATTCTGAATACCTTCGTGCCTCAGGTTTCAGAATGACGGTAAGCATTATATTACTTCGCAAAGGTTCCA
>DDQN01000030.1 GCA_002342685.1 Vibrio sp. UBA2441 | reverse complement strand
CTTCAAGTTGATTGGGTATAATACCACTACCTTCACCTGAAGTACTTGTTGGTGCGTAATAGTCGATATCATTGAGGATCTTTATTTGCAATTCATATTTATCTATCCTGCTAAAAGACATTGATATCTTGTTTGCATTACTGCCATGGTGAATACCATGTTTAAATATGTTTTCTATGAGAGGTAAGATCAAAAGTGGGGGTAACTTTGTATTTAGGGTATTGCAGTTTTGGTTTATTGTGACATCAATATTTAAGTGAAATCTCTTTCTCTGTATATCGATATATTTATTTATAACTCTTATTTCTTCTGATAATGAAATATGGGTTTTTTCAGAGTGATGAGATATTGAGCGTAGTATGTCGCTTAAATCATAGATTAACTCTTCAGCGAGTTGTGGGTTATCTTTTATCTCAGTAGCAATCAAATTTAGTGTGTTATAGATAAAATGAGGTTTGCTTCTTAGCTTTATTGATAACAACTCTTTTGAGGTTAAATTCAGCTGGAGTTCACTATTTCTACGCTGCAAGCAGCTAGAGTAATCGGCTACTGTCAATACTATTGCTTGTAGAGACAAGTTTATGAAGGCGATGACTGCTGGGCGCATATCGATCGTGTGAGGCAAAGGCCCTAAAAGACTTCTTTTTATTGCTATTGCGGACAGTAAGAAAAACACATGTAGAAAACAGTAAAACACCACACTTTCTAGTCTTTTGTTGTCCTTGGTTACTTTTTCAAAAGTTTTAATCTGGAGCCAAAATAAAATGAATACAAACCAAAGTGAAGGTAAGAATTTATTTAACTCTACATTCTCTGCAAGCGACCCGCCGAAGTTAAGGCCATTTAATAAGACTATGGTGTTAAAAGTTGGCCAACTGACGAGGACATGGAAGTCGCTTAAAAGCTTTCTATTGTAGTTATTTTTCTGTATCACGAATTTTATCTATTTTTTATAGGAATAGTCTACTAGACCACTGTTGCTATTGTAACACTCTTTGAGTTGAAGAATCTGAGGGCTTGTCCATTATATTACACAATAGTCATGATTCATTCTTACACTGAAGTTGAATATCTTCATACTTCCTCGTTCTACACACTTCATTGCACTGGTTATATAATGATTTGTGGTCTATAACTTGTTGTTTTCAAATGGGTTTTCTGGCTTTTTTGGTTGTTTTTTTCGATTTTGTTGCTATAGCTGTAGAAAATGTCATTGGCTAATGCTGTATATGAGATTTTAGTATTTTTGTGACTTGGTAAAGGTGTGCTTGTATTGTAAATTAGCAATTTTTCATCAGGGGAATACTCATGTTTGTATGTTTATGGGTAATTTAAGTTAATCACTGGTTGAGTATTGATCGATTGTTGGTCTTATCTGTAGGTTAGTTGCCATGAGTTGCCATGAATTGCCATGAATTGCCAGTGCTAATAGGCTGAAATTCAGGCTGCTTTCTTCACTTCAATAGGAAATGAGAATTCGTGGTATGCATTGGAGCTTTCTAAACTCGAAGTCAGGGTGAACTATTTGACCTGAGCTGACAGTCGTTCAGGCCAGATCATGCCTTGGTTCATTCTCAACTTATAGGAACAGCAATGCGATGGCGCATGGAATGATGAGCAGAAGTGCCTCCAGACCACGTGCCTCCAATGCTTGGAATATTTTGTTTGCCATGGCCACTGTTTTAATTGAATGCTGAACGACGGCAACGAAAAGGGATAGACGATGGTGTTCATTAATATGCCCATTGGTAGCTCTGTTTTTGATGGTGCAATTCGGTTTATGGGTTGACTGTCTCATAGTGTTTGTCCCTGTTGTTGGATCTGTTTGTTATTCTACAGGGGTTATCACAAACCAAAATGTCACGTTTGGTAAAATAGATATGCTTAATGGTATTTGTTTTGATCAAGAGAGAAGGCAAACATGACAGAGAAAAACCAGCATAAGTTTCTTGCCAAAGCGTCCGTCTGTTCTAAAAGTTTGCTGCCGCATGATGATTATAACCGCGAGCTGTCCCTTAATTTTTCCCGAACCATTGGTAATTCAAAAAACTGGATTGGCTGCGGGTTTCTAAACAAAACAGGTGTAGAAACTGACCACATCGATACCAAGTTTCCTTTTTATTCTCTGGTATATGTTGTTAACGGTAAGGGTCGGTATATCGACGAGTCCGGAAAAACGTATTCGTTGCGTGCTGGTTCTATTTTTCAGCGCCAGCCCTGGGTTAAACACACTACGCTTATTGATCCGCAAAGTGGTTGGAAAGAGTATTATCTGGACTGTAATGAAGAGCTGTATGAACACTTGAGTGCAATGTTGCTCATACAGCGGGATGTTCCGGTGTATAAAAGTGATTTAATGAGTCCAATTTCTGCGGAGTTGGAGTCACTTATGGAATTGTTGAAAAAGGGTACAGAAGAAGAGGTTTTTGATGCCTATCTCAGCTATTTGAATATCCTGCGTTCATTATTTACTCATCAGAGCGAAGAGATTATTCCCGACAATATGATCAAGAAATGTCTGGATGACTTTGAACAACGTTATGCCACACGCTTTGACCTGAAGGAATATTGCCAAGAAAACGGCTGGGGTTATGAGACTTTCCGTAAAGCGTTTAAAAAACACTTGGGAGTTTCTCCGCGCGAATACTTGATCAGAAAGCGAATGGATGAAGCTTGCCGACTCCTACGGGCTACGGGCATGCGCATCTCTGAGATCTCCGCTGAGCTTGGTTATGCCTCTCAATATGAATTTTCCAATCAATTTAACCGATACTACAATGTGGCCCCTAAACACTACCGACAAGGGGTGTGAGTCTGCATCAGTCAATCTAAAGATTCAATGGAGACAGGTGTGATAGCTAATTCGATCCGTGAGATTGTTTTAGTACGATATCCAATCAATGAGTTACCATGATTATCAATCACACCGCGTACGCCTTGGATACTATACTAATATTTAATTGATGGTTTTTGTTTCGAGGAGTTGAACCTTGATTCCTAAACTCTATTGGTATGAAGTGGTGGAGGTATAGTACTTATGCTGAAAACGATTCAAGGGCTTATTGTATTGAGCTTACTTGATTTATCTTTGGGGTCTGCATTTGCCTACGAGGGCAAAACGACATTTATGACCCATAGCGTTGAAGGCAAAGTATACATAAATAGTAATGGCGAGTTGCGTGGGGAGGAAGATGGAGGGAGGCGTGCTTTCAATATCGAACTTGTCAGAGAAATGATGATCCTAATGGAACATCCGGTGAGATTTGAAATAGTGCCGTTCAAGCGCGGTAGGGTTGCCTTAAAAGAACCAAAGATGGCGCTTTTTAACATTACTCGAACTGAAGCAAGAGAGCACTTATATAAATGGGTTGGCCCTCTTCAGGTTGATAATGTCTATTTTTATCAGTCAAAGAATAAAAGGCCGCATATTCAGTCTTTCTCTCAGGCACGTTTTGTCGATCGAATTTGTGTCATGCGTGGGACTGCTCAGTATGAGAATTTAACCAGCCAAGGTTTCACAAACCTGTTTGAAATTAATCATTGGGCTACCTGTTTGAAAATGGTAGCTTCCGGCCGAATGGATTTGGTTCCTGTAAGCGATTCACTTTTAGAAGCGATGATGAGAGAAGCGGAAGTCGACTCGGATGATATACAACGAACTTCCGTTATTGTTCAAGTAAATACAGGGTATATTGCGTTCTCAAAAGACCATGCCGATGACGTTATTAAAAAATGGCAAATGGCACTCGATGAGTTAAAAGCGTCAGGTAGATACGAAGAATTAATTAATATTTATCTGTATTAGGTTGATTTATAAGCTGCCTCTGAGCAGAAGCAGTGAGCCCTAGAACAAGTGTATACTTGCTCTAGGGCATATTGCAGATAATTATTTACAGGGTAGAGAAAAATAGTGTTCCGGGCGCAATCAGTAACCCGAAAGCTCCTGTTTTAGTGCCTCTTTGTTGACTCGGTTTTTGTCGTTTTGCAACAGTGGCATAAATTTCTTATACACCACTTTATTTGGAATCATGTAAGAGGCTAAATGTTTATTTAGCTCAAACAGAATTTCTTTTTCATTCAGTTGATTCACTGCCGAGTAGACCAGAACAATTTCTTCTTCGATCAGCTCGTTATCTACGCCAAATACCGCACAACGATCAATGGCAGGGATGTTTTTCTCTACAACGGACTCTACTTCATATGGCGATACACGATAGCCACGGGTTTTGATCATGTCATCGTTTCTGGATACAAAGTAGAAGTAACCTTCTTCATCTTTATAAACGTAATCACCAGTAGCGACGACCGTTTCATCAACAAGTTGGCCTTCTAAATCGATCACATCTTTTAGGATAGAAACCGACTTTAATCGTTCAGCTGTCTCCTCGGGCGCATTCCAGTAGCCTTTATAAATATAACCACCGCGATGAATAAGTTCTCCGACTTCACGTGGAGCGCACTCTTTTCCATCTTCATTTACCACATAGAGTTCTACATCGGGTATTGGCTTTCCGATTGAGTTCGGACGTATCTGTACTTGGGATGGGTCCAGATAAGTAGAACGGAAGGCTTCTGTTAAACCGTGCATTGAGTAAAAATCAGCATTACGGAAAGTATGTTTACAATCGTCAATCATTCTGGTGGTGACATTACCGCCGGATGAAGTGATGGTTTTCACGTTATCAAACAGCTCTGCACTTGGGATCCGAGTCGACTCTTCATCAAACATTTGAGATATATAGACAGGCATAACCGGAAGTACAGTGACTTTGTCATCTATCAGATGGTTGAAAAAATCTTCTGGCAAAATAAAGCGATGTAGTGCCAGTGTCGCTTTTTTGTATATCGAACAGAAAAGCTGATTTAATCCATAATCTAAGTTAAAAAACAGTACGCCGGAGATAACGTCGTCGGTTTTTAGTTTCAGGTACAGAGAAACCACTCTGGCAGAATCGATTAGATTCCGGTGAGAAATCACAATGCCCTTTGGTGTGCCAGATAAGCCAAAAGAGTAGGTGATGACGGCGGAGTCGTGGCCATTGATGTCACACTGATAAGGTTTGTTATAGTACTTATAGATCTCTTCAAAAGAGGCGATTTCTTTGCTGGCGGTATCGTAAGAGATAATATGCCCTTCAAAGGCAATTTCTTCGATGCTTTCTAGTTTCAGGTTGTCGGTGATAATACACTTGATATCACAGTCTTTGATGATGTACTCGACCTGCTCAGGTTTCAACATTTTGCTCATCGGAACCAATATGTAATCGGTTGAAAGCACGGCTAAATCAGCAATCATCTGCTCAATACGCTTACTGGAATAGATCCCAATACGAGTGTTTTTTGGTAGGCCAAGTTCCTTTAAGTAAAGGGCAACCTGATTCACTTTTTTCATTAGTTCTGCGTAGGTCACCGAGTTATTGTTTAACACGATGGCGGTTTTATCTGCATGCGTCTCTGCGGCATCTTCCAATAGGGTTCGAATACAGTTTATTGACATTCTAGTTTTCCTTTTGCGCCTAAAGTCCAAATATCATAGTTGCTGTCAAGAATCGTTACAGGCTTATGATCGGACGTCATGATTTTTTTATAGAAAAAAGCGATGATGTCTTCAATTTCATCTACTGAAAGCACTTTGGTGATACCACCTGTGATTACAATAGAGTTAATCGCCAGTAACTTCAGGTTAATATACGCTTTTCGGTAGTGAGATATTTTGCACAACACCAAAAAGATCGCCAGCTGCATCAATATTTTAGTCGCTTTTTCACCTTGCTCTTCGAAGATGTTTTCGGTGACTTTTAGGTGCATTAAAAGTTCGTAAACAAACTCATTGTTTTGCGCCGCAAAAATAAGTGACTGCTTAGACTTATATACGCCTAACTTTTTGAAAACCAGACGGTCGTATTCGTTTTCAGTCACGATATTGTCGTCGAATACCAAGTCTTTAGAGTAGTGAATATCTGTTGTTGCACCACCGATGTCGAGAACGATAAACGGGTCAACCACAGAGAAACTCGCATCTACATAAGGTAAAGCCTGATTCACGATATACGGTGTCGAGAAAATCTGATTTGAGGTAATTTGATACAGGCTCTTAATATCTTCTTTACCTTCAATATCTTGCTGGTAAAGGTTAGTTAGATACTCTTTAAGGTGGTCTTCAACAATATGTAGCCGACTATCAATGATATTGGGTAGCGTGACTAAATTGTCTACCTTCTCTCCAATAGATTTGCCATCAAGTTCATTACCCACATAGACAATATTGGAATACTGAAGTTGACTTAAATAGTTATAAAGTGCCTCATCGAAGATTCCACCGTTATTGTCAATGCCACCGACCACGATAACGACATCCACCAGATCACTCGGAACGGAGTAGTCAGCAATGTTCTGATAAAGAATGGTATCGATAATGTTGATACCCGAATTAAATGCAATGTTGGTGGCGTACTTCAGTGAGAAAGAGTTAGTGACACCAATAATCAGTGTGCTCAAACCTCCGTTAGCTGACGAGCAGATATGGATATCTTCTCTGTCAAACTGACTGACTATAGAGCCACATTTGTGCATCAGGTCGTCAAGAATGTCTTTGTTGAAGTCACGAAAATGTTGTTCAATTTGTTGTAAGTCAGAGACCTTAAAATAGGTACTGCCTATATCGATATACAGTTGGTTGTTTGTATCGTTTTTCTGGCTCATTGCATAATACCTATATCATGAATTATATCGTTAACAATGCTGGTGGTGTCTTTGTTAAGGTCGCATTGTGCGCGTTCATACTCGAAGCAGCGATCGGGGATAGGCACACCGCCTCTGTCGATGATACGGATATTTTTATTGGCATCACGAATGGTAATCATCTTATTGTGATTGATGATATGCGGAGAGAATGGTACATCAATAATGCCACTCTTAATGCAGTTAAATACTTTACGCCATAAAGTGTCGGCAGGGTCATTGAACACGGCTTCCATAATAGCCATTACTTCTGCTGTTAATATCTCTTCTTCTTGCTCGTCAACAATATTAGGCAAACCATTAAGAATACGTAATGTGTACTGAGTATCAGCAACCGTTTTTGCGTTGGCTTCTTTGGTTGGTATACCTGCCGCTTCTTCACGAGTTTTGGTAATGATTTTGTCGGCACCGACCATAGATGCGATAACCGTAGACATGTTGATCAACTGTTCTGCAAAGCTTTTATCGGTAGGGAAAGCGCCCATCCATTGGTGATAAACCAGATGGATACTGGCATCACCACAACCAATGGCTTGTGCATAGTGTCTTGCCAGTTTTTTTATAACCGCACCAGTAACGATATCCTGGTTCATTGACCCTTGCTGCGAAAACGAAACCGAGAATGATTTTACGCCTTCTTCTAAAGAAAGAAGCATTTCAAGCAACTGGATAACAATAGTGATGGAAGGTGGCACCAAAGTCGCCGTAAGTGGTCCAAAAGATTCACGGTTAATGGGCTCGTTCAGCTTTGAGTAGTTCGCACATACTCTCTCTACATACTTCCAGTACATAAAGGCTTTGTCTAACGGGAAATTTTTAGAGTAAGGCAGCAGGTAAGTGATCGGACCGCCTTCAATCTCGAAAATACCGGAAGCGATAGCTGTTTCAATCAGTAACCTTGCGTCTGGCGTACCGTGTCTTAGACTAACGGGCTTATTAAAGTGGGTGATCATTTTTCGTGTAGTGCGGTAGCCGTGATTCACCAAAGGGTAACCATTGAGCATATCGACGTCGTTTTCTTCGCTCAGGCGAAGCATTTTTTTTGCTGTGCCGTAGTCATTGAGACGCGTATTGGAATCGATAGTGAGCGGCAGTACATCTACATTGGCATTAACAAAAAATTCGTTAAGGGCAAACTGCTTTTTATAGGTAGGAAAGCCACCGCGAGGTTGCACCAGCATTTTGTCTTTGTTTTTAAAATGGTGCGAGATAAACAGTTCTTTATTGGCGTTGGTAACGAACTCTTTTACTTCATCAAAATCAAAGGTGTCAACATACTCATTGCTTAGTATGATTTCTCTTTCTTCTTGTAGCAGGCTCATGCTTGACCTCTCTTATTTATAAACTCTTCTAAAAGGTCAAGGCCCGTATTTAGGTCTATCTGATGACAAACTAAATCAAAGCCGTATTTTTTGTATTTTCTTTCAATCTCTTCTGCGTCGCCACTACCAACAGCTAGGTTGCCACCAATCATCATGATTAAGTCGTTCAAACCTTTATACTGTGATTTAAGCGCTCTTACTTCACGGCTCCAACCTTCGGCTTCGCCATTGAGCGAAGAGATGAGTAATACTTCTGCGCCGGTTTCCACTACCGCGTCGAAAAACTCTTCCAGGTGCGTATTTACACCTAAATTGAAGACTTCATACCCTCTGGCATCGAGGGAAAGCTCAATAAGCCGATTGGCAACAACGTGGATATCATTGCCGACTACTCCTGTCACTACTCTCATATAAATCTACTTACCTGATTTTTATTCGGACTAACCCGCTGGATACACTCGTCCGGGACTTCCTGTCTGTCTGGTAGAGTGTCTTACTAACCTCGAACGGAGAGGTGAAGAACACTCAATATACTTAGCTGAATAAAGATGGATTATGGCTTTTTTGGCTCTGTTTCCTTATCCAGCGTTATTCTCTATGCGGTAGTGTTGTCTATATTAGCAATCGAGTTAATTTCAGCGTTGATTTAGGGCTGAAATAGTTAGGCGTCTGGACATCTTTTTCAACTAAGCGATTAGCAGCATACCACACTAAAAAAAGATGTAAAAAGCAGTATTTTGGGTGCTAGAATGCAGAAATACCTAAATAGACCAAAACTAGTAATAAAGAAGGATGCTTTATGGAATTTTTTACCGCAGATATCTGTGATGAGTACCCAGAAAAAACAAGTGTATTAGGCGCAGGTTACCAGAACTTCGGTGGCGCTGATAAATGTCAGGGTGAGGTTGTAACGGTTAAGTTAGACAAGAATAATTCTGAGCTAATTAAACTGCTTCGCGATGAAGATGGAACAGGCAAGGTGGTCGTGGTCGATGTTGATCAAGAATACTATGCTGTCGTGGGTGAAAACCTCATGAAATTTGCTAAAAACAATAACTATGCAGGCATTATTGTAAATGGCTATATTCGCGATACGTTCCAAATTAAAGATATACCCGTGGTATTGTTCGCACTTGGTACCTGTTCAAGAAAATATATACCAGTGACAGAAGGCCAGAAATCAGTACCTCTATCCTTTGGAGGAATAGAGGTGAAGGATGGTGACTATCTCTATGCTGACACTGATGGTGTAATCGTTACGCCAGAAAAAATCGTCTAGTTTTTAGTGTAATTATCATTCAAAGTTTTATCTGAAAATCTTCGGCTTATGCCGGAGATTTTTTTGTTGAGCTTATTGAAACATATTATGTTGTCGTTTGGTCGGCGATTTAGCCGTTAATAGATAAACAAAAAACGTAGCGGAAAGAAAAAAGGGCACTGAACTGGTTCAGTGCCCTTTATTTTTATAATTGGTATTAGCCACCAATCAATGCAGGAATACCTGGCAATTGTCCAACGACTGCAAGTGAGCCGATGCAGATAACAAAAGCGATTCCTGGGATTAGGTACTTGTCTTTAGCTGAAAGTGTTTTAGCACGTTCGTGGTCGCCGATAAGTCCCATGTTGTCGAGTAGCATGGTTGTTGCCCAACCGAATACTGGGTTTACAAATGCACAGGCAAAAATACAGATACCAGCACTTAGTGAATCTTTGTGCTTGTGGATCATCTGCATACCTGCTTCAAGCAACGGTAGGAAAACACCTACAATCAATGCAACGCGAAGTACTGGTTCCCACATGGCAAGGTCCATTGGGTAACCGATAACAGCA
This sequence comes from Vibrio sp. UBA2441, assembly GCA_002342685.1. Taxonomy (GTDB): domain Bacteria; phylum Pseudomonadota; class Gammaproteobacteria; order Enterobacterales; family Vibrionaceae; genus Vibrio. The sequence continues at coordinate 10,408 of DDQN01000030.1, read as the reverse complement.
GCAAGAATACACATGATACCTGTTAGCAATGCACCGCCTGGGATTGGACGCTTAGCGATTGCAGCAGGGATCATATAAGTACCCCAAGATGATGCTAAGTTACCACCACCTAAGAATGTACCTACACCTTGACGAATAGACGCTACCATCATGGTGTCATCAACATCCATCAATACGCCTTTCGCTTCTTTAGGGTAGTTCAGCTCCTGGAATACACGGTGACCAAGGTAATCCGGTGACCACATTGCAACAGCCAGGATTGCGAAAGGTGTTACTGCGATAAAGTGCTCTAGGTTTGGCCAGCCTAATTGCCAACCTGTTGTTTCACCCCACCAGTAGAACGGGCTGAAATGTGGTAGTCCCGGTTCAGTTGTAAAGGCGAACTCAGCGCCCATTGCGTAAGCGACAACACCAGCAATTAACGAACATAGTGGAATAGCTAACCAACGTTTGTTCACTTTTGCCAGATAAGCGTAAACCATAACGGTAACACCAATAACGGCAAACGAGATGTAACCTTGGTCAGTACTTGCAGCCCATGCTTCGGTCTTATTGATTTGTCCAATAAGTCCCACCGCACCTAAGTAGATGAGTAGGCCGCCTCGCACACCAACGCCAGTAAGCGTCATGAGTTTAGAGCCACCTTTGGTATAGGCTAATATTAATCCGAATACACAAACCATGACCCCTAATGCTAGCGGGTGTCCACCCGCGGCTGCAATGAGTGGTATTAGCGGTATCATAGGGCCGTGAGTACCGGCAAGGTTGGAGTTAGGGTTTAGAATGGCGGAGAATAAAATAACAAAAAGAGCACCGGCAATCAGCAGCTCATAACGCACGTTTTCTGCAACAAATTCTGGTGATAGTCCGAACTGTGCTGCAAATACAGCAACCATCGCGGTCACCATTACAACTTTACCTATTGTAGCGGCAAGTGCTGGTACAAAATCTTCTATTTCAATACTGTAGTCACGAGAAGGTAGGTGAATACCCCAACGTTTAAAGTTCATGATTTTTAGATCATGATTTAGAAACTCTTCGCGACTTTTAAAGTCTTGCGCTTTTTTGCGCATATCTCTATAAAAAGTCTTGTTTTTATTAGACATTTAGTCTTTCCTTATAGGATTTCGAGTCCTGCCATACTCAGCCACGTTCCACTTGCACGTGGTATACTGGTCTTCAACCAGTACGAGACGACATCCCAGACGCTACCATGTTTCTCTATTTTGTGAGTAATAAAGAGGGCAAATGACTGTTGGCATTTCTCGATTATTAGTAACTGGAAGGCGAATTCCTTCCAGACTGAATGCGATTTATAAAATCAGGCTAAGTTTATAAAACTCATTTGTTGATATTATTGATTTAGGTTAATTTATCAAAAAAAGTTAGGGTGTAATGTGGTTGTTTCGATCAGACTTGCTACTTAGCGCACAAATTTGAGTGTTTTATCAATATTACTGTTGAGATAAATATACAAAATGAAAATAACTGAACACGCTACTCGAACGGAACAACTTTTTGGTGTTCGCGGGGAAGATATCCACAAGTGGATTGATGGTTTTTTTGATCATGAAGGAAGTGACCACTCCCTGAGAATGGCGGAAAAAGTAGACTATGATCCGTATGATCATCGTCGCTTTCGTCATTGTAGAGAAGCGCTAGGTGAGGCAGTTAAAGAGTTTGGCGGTAAATACACCAGCCAGCAGATCAAAGATGTGTTTGAAACGCACATAAGAGATGATTATGACGGATATTTACCATCCCGGGCTGATTTTGAAAATGGCACTTTTAATGCGAAATATCATGACGCTACTCATGGTGAAGCCTTAGGTGAAGTTCTTGATGCCAACGAATTAGCAGACTATTTTAATGGTTTGCATGTATCTCAGCAGGAAAGCCAGCAATCACTGACTAGTTTTAGCCTTCGAATTGTATTGCCAACGGTTGCCGCCATTTTGCTTTTTGTTACTAATATCATCTATGTGATAGTTCCTCTCGTTGAAGATTCGATGTTGGGGCAGAAGCGACAAATGCTTAAAGAGCTTACATCGACAGCCGTGAGTATTGTGGACAGTTATGTTGCGTTGGAGCAAAGAGAGGTTTTAAGCCTAAAAGAAGCGCAGAGACGGGCTATCAATGAAGTCAAAGCTATGCGCTACGGCGATGAAAACAAAGACTACTTTTTCATTACTGACATGTCTCCAACAATGGTGATGCACCCTTATCGCAGCGATCTAACCGGACAAGACTTAACTCATTACACTGACAGTGAAAATACCAGCGGATTCCCAGTATTTGTTGAAATAACTAAGATGGTTAAGGCAAAACAACACGGGTTTTTGGAGTACCAGTGGCAGTGGAAGGACGACCCTAGTATCACCGCGCCTAAAATGACTTATGTACAAGGGGTAGAAGAGTGGCAATGGATCATTGGTACAGGGGTTTATTTTGAAGATGTTCAACAAGGGATAGACCGCCTTGAAAGTGTTCTCTACCGCGTATTTTTTGTAATTACACTTGGACTTATTGTTATCATGGGATATGTCATCGCTCAGTCCAAAGTCATCGAAAATCGCAAAAAAAGAGCCGAAATAGCATTACATGAAGCTAAAGATCGATATCGTGCTTTAGTTGAATCTTCTAATGAAGGTTACATACTTGAGGCGGATGGAAAAATTATTTTTTCAAACAGCCGGCTACACCAACTGCTTGGTTATACAGACACTGAACTCAAATCAAAGTCTATCTGGAAAAAGCTCTTTTCCGCCAGCTCTCAAAACACTGAAGTAATACACCACTTATTACAGCTATTTAGCCACGCTAGTGAACCCGGGGAATTTGAAGCTCAACTCCAGACTAAAGGTGGTAAGCAGATCGACATTATTTTGAGTACATCTCGGATATTTTTGTCAGAAAAGCTAGGTCATGTCATCTCATTTCGGCCTATTGTGCGCAAGATATATGGTGGTCGGTTTGGACCCGTTAATCAAATCACCAATTATCAGATGATAAGCGGTAGCATTGTTACTGAGATAGAAAATGGGAACAGCCATGGGCAAGTAGTGGAATCTCTTAATCAGCTCCCTGATCTGATCAGAGAAATGATTGAAACGGGTACCCGCCCTGACTATTTGCGTAGGCTCATTGGTAGTACCTATGATGCGGCCATTTGCCGTTTTATCGACCTAACTATTGATGACATTGGTGACCCGCCAGTACCGTTTTCGTTTATCTCATTTGGCAGCAATGCTCGTCATGATATGACACTTTTTTCTGACCAAGACAACGCGATTATTTTTGAAACCCCTGATGATGCAGATCTTAAGTCTATCCGACGCTATTTTTTGCACTTGGCAGAAAAGGTATGCGCAATGTTAAATCAGGCAGGTTATAGCTATTGTGATGGTTTGATCATGGCATCTAATCACCAATGGTGCCTTAGTCAGAAAGAGTGGGCAGAGAATTTTAACATGTGGATAGAGCACGCTTCACCTGATTCGATTCTAGAACTTAATGTATTTTTCGACATTCGTTCAACTTATGGTAAGGCGGCTTTGGTGGATGGTATTCAGTCGGAAATACAGCAGTTACTGCAAAAACATCCAGAGTTTTTGTTCACATATGCTCAAAATTGTTTGTCTTATGAAGTGCCATTGAACACCGCTGATGAGATAAAAACGGAAGATTACGAAGGCAGAGCATCCCTTAACTTAAAAGACGGTTTGAGACCAATGGAGATTTTTTGCAGGCTCTATGCTCTTAAACATGATATCAGAGAGAGCAACACCATGGCTCGGCTGAAGGGGCTATTAGCTCAAGAAGAGATCGATGCTAAAACGTTTCGTGAAATGGTGTATATCTTTGACCATATTTGGCAGCTACGATTTATGAACCAAATCATTGAGTATACTGATTTGCGTAAAGTGAATGATGTTCTGGCAATAAACGATCTGACCAAGCTTGAGCAGAAAAACTTAAAAAATGTGCTGAGTCGTATTTCACTATTTCACGATAAAGTACAACGAGACTTTCTATAGAAGGGGGAGTCGCTTATGCGACTCTTCATCAACATCTTTTAGCCTATCATCTAAGGTATCAATTAAGGTTATTTGATTCATTTTTCGCATGTCATAACCACTTCTAAATACGTGGATATCAACTAGCTATTGCTCAGATAGTGACAGTGTATTTAATACATACTCTTGTAATGTGTGTTCACTGTGAACCAGCGTAATACCGATCATTATTGTCTTGCCAATCGCTGCTATGTGGTAGGGAAATTGGAAGCCAACTGGCCCGTTTCGGTGAATAAAACCAAGCAGAAATTGGCATAATTATGGCAGGTAATAGCTAGTGCTTTGATTTCAATATTTCTAATATAAAGTCATCACTGCGTGAGCATCCCGGGACTGTTCATCGCACTGACACGGCTTAATAGGTTAATTGAGAGGATCAGAGTATGACAAAGACAGCCGCAAGTCCCCGGAATAATACCAAATTACAAAAGCAAACTTATATTCGTCTTGCCAAACACAATGTTGCCCGGCGATCGGATCCATCAATGGCATTACAAGAGATGGTGGTACCCTCTCCACGCCTAGTTGTATCTCGTCAGAAAGGTAATGGCATGAATAAAAAAGCTGAAAGCTATTTAGTTGATATTAAAGTAAGAACCGCCTGTCTGGACGATCTTGATGCCATTGAAAGTATGGTGCAGTACTGGGCTGAAGTAGGTGAAAATTTACCCCGTGAGCAATATGAAATTGTCCGTGATATTGGATCATTTGTGGTTACCGAAGAACAGGGGAAAGTGACAGGATGTGCCTCTTTACACGCCTATGATTCGCGCTTAGCGGAAATTCGTTCATTGGGCGTTTATCCGGGAGCTCAACGAAGAGGCCAGGGAAAAGCGCTGGTGGATCACCTGGTAGAAAAAGCGAGGAAAACGACAATTCAAAAAGTGTTTGTGCTGACCAGAGTGCCCGACTTCTTTAAAAAGCAGGGGTTTACTTTAACGTCACGCAACTTGTTACCTGAGAAGATCATGAAAGACTGCGAGCGTTGTACGCGACAGCATGTATGTGATGAAGTTGCGCTAGAGGTGAGTTTTGACAAATAGTGGTTTGACGCATTTGTTCCCTCAATAATTAGGTATTTATTTAACTAGCAACACTTTGCATCGAGAGAACTTTTTTAAACCTAAAAGCAGCAAAAAACGGAATTTCTTATGTTGAACACCCTGATTATTGGTGCGAGCGGTTATACAGGCGCAGAGCTAGCCAAAATGGTTATCAAGCACCCTCAACTTGAGTTGGCTGGCCTGTATGTGTCGGCCAACAGTTTCGATGCCGATAAACCAATAAGTACTCTGTATGGCCAACTTAAAGGCGTGGTGGACTTGCCTTTGCAACCTCTATTGGATCCAAAAGAGGTTGCGAAAAAGGCAGATATCGTGTTATTGGCTACAGCGCATGAAGTGAGCCATAACCTGGCACCAATATTCCTCGCTCAAGGTTGCACCGTATTTGATTTGTCTGGCGCTTTCCGGGTGCCGTTTGATCACTTTTATAGAGTTTATTATGGCTTTAACCATAAGCATCCTGAATGGCTATCGAAAGCGGTGTATGGGTTGGCGGAGTGGAATAGCAAACAAATCAAAACTGCTCAACTGATCGCGGTGCCTGGTTGCTATCCAACCGCTTCTCAGCTAGCACTTAAGCCCCTGATTGAAGCAGGTTTGCTTGATTGCAACCAATGGCCAGTCATTAATGCCGTGAGCGGTGTGTCTGGTGCCGGGCGTAAAATAACCAAGATCAATAGCTTTTGTGAGGTTAGCTTGCAGGCTTATGGGATTTTTAATCACCGCCATCAGCCGGAAATAACTCATCACTTAGGGTGTGATGTCATATTTACTCCACACTTAGGTAAATTCAAACGCGGTATTTTGGCCACCATTACCGCTAAATTGGCGGAGGGTGTGACTGCTGAACAGGTGGCGGAGGCGATGCAAACTGCTTATGCCGGGCAAGAGATAGTTCGGTTGCTGGGTGAACAAACTGCAAGTATTCATAGTGTTGCCAATACCTGCTTTTGCGATATAGGCTGGAAGGTACAAGACCAACACATTGTATTAACATCAGCGATTGATAATTTGTTGAAAGGGGCATCAAGCCAAGCGATTCAGTGCATAAATATTCGTCATGGTTTTCCACAATTAGCCGCGCTGGTATAGGAGTCGGAAAATGCGTCAGAATCCGTTGGTGATTAAGTTAGGTGGTACAGTTTTGTCTTGTGTTGACACGTTAGAGAAATTGTTTGTGGCGATTAGCCGGTATCAGAGAGTTGCCGAGCGACCAATAGTGTTGGTGCATGGGGGCGGTTACTTGGTGGACGATTTAATGCAAAAGTTACAGTTTAAAACCGTAAAAAAAGAAGGACTGAGGGTAACACCAAAAAACCAGATCTGTTATGTTGCCGGTGCGTTGGCGGGCACAGCTAATAAATTGCTACAAGGGCAGGCGATAAAAGCAGGTGTGGCGGCGGTTGGCCTGAGTCTGGCGGATGGTGGTTTGTGTGAGGTCACTGAGCTTGACTCTGAATTGGGTGCGGTCGGCAAAGCCACTGCTGGAAACAGGGAACTGGTGGATCAGATCATAACTGCTGGTTTTATTCCTATCATTAGCTCGATCGGCTTGGATGCTGGGGGACAGTTGATGAATGTTAATGCCGATCAAGCCGCGGTCGCGGTGGCGCTAACTTTAGATGCCGACCTAGTACTACTGTCAGATGTTATCGGGGTGATTGATGATAAAAGTAATCTGTTGCCAAAGCTGACCGAACTGGACGCTGAAGCCATGATTGCAGAAGGAGTGATAACCGACGGTATGGTGGTGAAAGTACGGGCGGCTTTTGAGGCAGCGAAAGCACTGGGCCGGCCGGTAGAAGTGGCGACTTGGCATTACCCGGAACAACTGGCGGCATTATTTTCTGGTAAAAGTATCGGTACTAAGTTTTGGGTATAAGCAAAAGACTGGCAGAATCAAATCAGGATGAAGGTTTATCCCAAACATCTATCCATTCTGCCAAGGCCTGACTGAACGGGTACGTTGAAAGTATCGATGTAAGAATCCCTCACTGAAGACGTTAAAGACTCACAAAAGCCCTTTTGGTCCTTTGCGAGTCTTTAAGTATAGACCTGACCATGTGGACAGGTTTTCTATATTAACGGTTAGTTGAACAATTCAGCTTTATATTGAGGTTTCATTAAGTTTTTAGTAGAGAAAATTTCTTCTACATCAGTTTCAGTTAATAAGCCTCTTTCAAGCACCACCTGTTTTACACTCTTTCCGGTTTCAGCGCAGATCTTACCCACAATATCACCTTCGTGATGGCCAATGAATGGATTTAAATAAGTCACGATACCAATTGAGTTATATACAAAGTCTTCACAAACCTCTTTATTGACAGTAATACCGTCAATGCACTTGTCAGAAAGATTAATACACGCATTGCTTAACAAGTCTATAGATTCAAAAATAGCCTGGCCTATAACAGGCTCCATTACATTTAATTGCAATTGTCCGGCTTCTGCGGCGAAGGTGACTGTTGTGTCGTTACCGATTACTTTAAAGCATACTTGATTGACGACTTCTGGAATTACCGGATTTACTTTTGCTGGCATAATAGAAGAACCTGCCTGCATTTCTGGAAGGTTTAATTCATTTAATCCTGAACGTGGGCCTGAAGATAATAGACGAAGATCATTGCAGACTTTCGATAATTTAACCGCCAGACGCTTAAATGCTCCGTGAACGGTAACATAAGCGCCACAGTCAGATGTCGCTTCGATGAGATCTTCTGAAGGAACACAATCAAGGCCTGTTGCTTGTGCAAGGTATTGAACCGCGAGTCCCTGATATCCTTCCGCTGCATTTAGACCAGTACCGATAGCGGTTGCACCAAGGTTTACTTCCAGCAGTAGTTTTGCTGCGTATTTCAGGTTCTTAATTTCTTCTTTAAGAAGGATGCTGTAAGCGCCAAACTCTTGGCCAGAGGTCATTGGCACGGCATCTTGAAGTTGGGTGCGTCCCATTTTTAACGTGTCTTTATGCTCTTCACTTTTGGCATCAAAAGAGGCTTTCAGGTGCTCAATAGACGTAATCATTTTCATGATACTGTTGTATACCGCAACGCGGAAACCGGTAGGGTAAGCACAATTGGTTGATTGGCTTTTATTCACATGATCGTTAGGGTTGATAATATGATAATCACCTTTTTCATGCCCCATAAGTTCTAGTGCAACGTTAGCGACAACTTCATTTGCATTCATATTTACAGAAGTGCCTGCGCCACCCTGATATACATCAGAAACAAACTGATCCATGCACTTACCAGTATCTAGAATTAAGTCACAAGCTTCTACGATATACTTACCAACATCAGAAGGAATAGTGCCAAGCTGCATGTTTGCTTGAGCTGCGGCCTTTTTGGTATAAATCATGCCTCTGACAAGCTCTGGTACATCCGAAATTATCATCGGTGAAATTGAAAAGTTATTTTTTGCACGAAGAGAGTGAATGCCATAATAAGCCTCAGCAGGGATTTCTAATTTGCCTAATAAGTCTTCTTCGATACGAAATTTATTTGAACCATTAACCATGATGGCCGCCTTTAATGAGGATTAAGTAATATGGAAATAATGAAACTTATAGAGTTTTAAGTAAAATGCTAAAAAGTACTTTTAAATGCAGTTTTAGCATGATTTAAATTATGTGATCTGAATAATAGAATTAATTCATTATTTATACTTTCTTTATTCGAAAAACAAAAAAAAGAGGGAGCTAGTCCCTCTTTTTTTGTATATCGCACAAAAAACTAGATTAATAGTCCACCAAACGCAAAACCCAGAGCAACTGAAGTCGAAATGGTCACCACACCAGGGATAAAGAATGGGTGGTTGAACACATAATTTCCGATTCGAGTAGAGCCGGTATCATCCATTTCTACCGCAGCCAATAGGGTAGGGTATGTCGGAAGTACGAACAGGGCGCTTACCGCCGCAAAAGACGCAACAGCGGTGAGTGGCGCAACACCGATGGCAAGAGCAGCAGGCATTAGCGCTGTTGTTGTTGCACCTTGTGAATAAAGCAGCATAGATGCAAAGAATAGGGTAATTGCTAACATCCACGGATATAACTCAAGGATATGTGCAGAGAACTCTTTGATCTCGTTGATATGGCTAGAAACGAAAGTATCCCCCAACCACGCAACACCAAGTACACAAACACATGCGCTCATGCCTGACTTAAACGTTGCAGCATTCGAGATTTTTGATGCATCGATTTTGGTGACCAATACGATGGTGGTAGCAGCGGTTAACATAATAGCCATAATCGCGTGGTTACGGCCGATAGTTGGGCTCTCGATAAGTCCAACCGTTCCACTGATCATTGTCGCGTAAGAAACGACAGCAACGATAGCAAAAATGAAGATATACACAGACGTTTTTGCAGTAGGCAGAATATCGCGCTTGGTAGCGCCTTGCATTTTAATTAGACCTTTTGCCATACGCTCTTGATAGACAGGATCATCTTTCAATTTACCACCCATTAGGTTGGCAACAAAAGCACCAACCATACAAGCAGTAAACGTAGTTGGGATACAAACCGCAAGCAATGTTAAGTAATCCACACCTAAAGGTTGCAGGATACCAGAAAAGAACACAACAGCCGCTGAAATTGGAGACGCTGTGATGGCAATTTGAGAGGCAACTACGGCAATAGATAATGGTCTTGAAGGGCGAATTTCCTGTTCTTTTGCAACTTCGGCAATAACAGGAAGAGTAGAGAATGCAGTGTGACCAGTACCTGCCAGTAACGTCATGAAATAGGTTACGATAGGGGCATAGAAAGTGATATGTTTTGGATTTTTACGAAGGAACTTTTCTGCTAGGTCTACTAGCCAATCCATTCCGCCGGCAACTTGCATCGCCGCAATAGCAGTAATAACTGACATAATAATAAGAATAACGTCAACCGGAATGCTACCTGCGTCTAGTCCTAGGAACATAGTTAATGCAATAACACCAGCACCACCGGCTAACCCGATACCAATGCCACCTATTCTTGCTCCTAAAAATATAAAGAGCAGTACGATTAATAATTCGAAAACTATCATTTTTTTTCCTTGATATTAAGTTTAAATTTAAATTGTTGTAGAAATAAATGCTATGCAAGTTTATGTATTTTTAGTGACTATTATTTCACTGGCACAGCATGGGAATTATATTGTTTATGCAACTTGTCGTTATTTTTTCATATAGGCATATTTGTAACCAAGCTGTAATGATTACGCTTGTTATTAAATTTAATGTTCGGTGCCTAGTCGAATTTATCTATACCCAATCAAC
>DDQN01000061.1:33241-77837 GCA_002342685.1 Vibrio sp. UBA2441 | reverse complement strand
TTCAATGATCACGGGTATAATACTAAAAGCCCAGAGAGCAGGTGAGGAAAACAAAGACGACCGCCGCTTAGAAGAGTTAATAACGCTCTGGTATCGGCTGCATGGCAAAACACTGCGTGACCACATCCGGTTAAGAAAACTCCTTTATCGACTCAGCGACCAGCTAGGCAACCCTATTGCCCGGTTTTTTACCAGTGAAGCTTTTGCCGAGTACCGCGAACGACGGGCTCAAGAGGTAAGTACAACCACCGTTAACCGGGAACATGCTTATCTCAGGGCGGTTTTTAATGAACTGCTTCGCCTTGGCGTGATTGACTACGAAACCCCACTCAAACGCATTCGAAAATTCAGAGAGAGAGAAGGGGAGTTGCGATTCCTCGACCATGATGAAATTTCCATGTTGCTTGAGGCTTGCGAGCAGTCGAGTAACCGAAGCTTGGTTCATATCGTAAAAGTGTGCCTGGCAACAGGCGCGAGGTGGAGCGAAGCGGAAAGTTTGAAAGCGGCGCAAGTCACTAATAACAAGATCACCTATCTAAACACGAAGTCAGGCAAAAACCGCACTATTCCCATTAATGGTCAGCTTTTTGACGAACTGAAGTTGATAAGTAAGGAAAGAGACGATCAATTGTTTCTATCCAGCCTGAGCGCTTTTAGAAAAGCCATTTCACGAACATCGATACATCTACCCAAAGGCCAAATGTCCCACGTTCTGCGCCACACCTTCGCCAGCCACTTTGTTATGGCTGGTGGAAATATCGTCGTTTTAAAAGATATTCTAGGTCACAGCGAAATCACTACAACGATGCGATACTCACATCTGGCGCCGAGTCATTTGACCGATGCAGTGAGGTTGAATCCGTTGAATGGGCATATGTGAACTTACCCGAATGAAGATCAACTATACTATAGGAAATGATTGACAATAGGACTCAAAATTAGCAGTATTTGCGTGTTGGCAGCATTGCAGTGCCACCAACACTATGTTGTTAAGACATAATCAGTTCAAGAATTTGAACGATTACAGTAAGTATATCAACTACTAATTGTAACCAGTACATATGCCCTCCTTTGGTGATGGTTGTACACATGATAGAAGTGCCGTAAACATTCCTATCTCGTAATTAACCCTGAAATGTGGCGTTTCGGGGTTTTTTATTACTTTACTTCATAACGTCCCCAGTTAATTCGCAAAAACTTTTTTATCACTATATGTCGTGCTAAGAACCTTATTCTTCCGCTATATCTGGTGCTTATTTATACTATATTTTGAACGTATTTAACGAGAACCTCTACATGAAAGTTTTGATTTAGATCAAGTCAAGTACTGCAAAGGTTAAGATCAAATCGATCTTAGTGCATTGGCTCTCATTCATAAAAGAAAGATAAAAGATAGTAGAAAACGCACTTTTAGGGTTGATTTTTTTGGGTGTCTTACGCGGTGAGGCGTGTGAGGAGTTCTTTGTTTTAAAAGATATTCTAGGTCATAGCGAAATCACCACAACTATGCGATATTCACATTTGGCGCCCAGTCATTTGACGGATGCAGTTAGGTTAAATCCGTTGAATGGGCATGTGTGAATAAAGCCTATATTTTTGGTATTACAATGAAAAAAAGAACAATTATAGAAGAGTATGATAGTACTAAAGATGTATATTTATCTTTGGAATCAATGACTAGTAGCTTGTTAAATAGTTTACTTTCAACGGAAAATATCAACATTCACTCTATAACGAGTCGAACGAAAGATAAAAGTAGTCTAAAAAGTAAGGTGGAAAGACCGAATAAATCATATAAAAAATTAAATGATATTACTGATGTAGTTGGTTTAAGAATTACCACTTATTTTTCTGATGATGTGGACAAGGTTGCTGAACTTATATCCAATGAATTAGATATTGATGATAATAATTTAATAGACAAACGAAAGTCCTTAGAGCCAGATAGGTTTGGTTATATGTCGTTACATATTGTAGCTAAGCATAATAGAGATAGATTAAAGCTTAAAGAATATCGAAAATTCAATAATATTAAATTTGAAATACAAATTAGATCTATATTGCAGCATGCTTGGGCTGAAATTGAACATGATATAGGTTACAAAACGGTTGAAGATGTACCGTCTTGGCTTAGAAGAAGATTCTCACGTTTAGCTGGTTTGCTAGAATTAGCGGATGAAGAGTTTCAGCAAATTAAAGATAACATACAAGATTACCAAAGTAGGCTGCCTAAAATAATCGAAGAAGAACCTTCTGAAGTATCTCTTGATTTAGATTCACTAGAATCACTTATAACGAAAAACCCTAAAGTAATAGAGTTAGAACTTAAAATGAAGGATGTATTCAAGTGTGAGTTGGTAAAACCATCAAAAAGAATGATTTCTAATTCTTTGGAAAGTTTGAGTCAATTGGGCGTTCATTCAATTAGTGAGCTTATAGACCTTTACGATGAAGTGACACCATATGTAATTCCTTTCCTTAAAGTTTGGTTATATAAGAATGAAGAGAATGATCCAGAGGGGTTTGGAACAATAAGGCAGGGGATTTCTTTACTATATTTAGTTTACATTTCGCTTGCTCAAAGAGATGATAAAGAACTCTCATTGCAGGTGTTGAAAAAAAGATTTGGTGAAAAAGTCAGTACTTTAGAATCTGACTTAACTTTTAGTTATAAAAAGGCGATTGAAGAGTTTTCCTAAGTTGGTAGGTATAGCAATTCTTTGATTTACAACCCCTCCATTGGAGGGGGGTTGATTTATATAACCTCAGTGAAATACCTGCATATCTATCCTACTTCTATGCAATCAAGTCATTTGAATAGTAAGGTGTTTTTGGACTATTTCCATTATGCCTTATTGGTTTATGAGACCACATACGCACATATACATTTAATCTGAATTTCCCCTTTTTATAACTTATTGTTTTTATAGCGTGTTTAAGGGTTTTCCAAATCCGCGTGTTGGGAGTTCGAATCTCTCCACCCCTGCCATCTTCAAGGCTCCAGTCGAAAGACTGGAGCCTTTTTTGTTCTAGTCTTCGAAGGTAATCTTAAGGGTGTAGCTCCAATTGGCAGAGCAGCGGATTCCCCGAATACCTTGAAACCAGTGCGTGTTGGGAGTTCGAATCTCTCCACCCCTGCCATCTTCAAGGCTCCAGTCGAAAGACTGAGGCCTTTTTCATTTCTTTTGTTTTACAAATCTCAAGCATCTCATCTGGTTATTTCTATTTATCTATTCATTGACTTCTATGCTTTGCAAGCTGCTCTTCGGTACATATCCGTTCAAATTAACATCTACACATCGGTGCTTGATATGCAATCGATGGAGTCTAAAGATGGTTTTCCAGCGTACTAGTGTTATGATTTGCACAGCTCAACTCGCGCTATGGATTTGTGTGTATTAGAATGCTGATTAGAACACATAAATGGATGAATTATCTTATTTTTGGTAATCATACAATTATGATTCGCTATTTAGTATTAATAGATGAACAGAGGCCAACTTGAATAACCAGAACAAATTGTCAAACCCACTGTTAAATTGGAACCTGTGGACTCTTCCCCTAGTCATTTTATCTGGCTTGATTGTTGTTTCTCAGTACAGTTTTTTGGCATACCATACACTCGTTGAGCTGTTCACGATCATTATTTCGTTTATCATGTTTTCTGTTGCATGGTTTACAAGGAGTTTTACAAGAAATAACTTTCTCATATTTTTAGCGTGTGGGTACTTGTGGGTTGCACTCTTAGATCTCATGCATGCCCTGGTTTTTAAGGGAATGAATGTTTTTGTTGAGGGTAGTGGTAATCTTTCCGTTCAGTTTTGGCTGTGTGCCCGCTATTTAGAAGCGATATTACTGCTATATGCCCCATTTGCTGCAACTAAGAAACAGAATGACTATTTTCTACTTATCTTTTTTGGCGCTATCTCTGTCTGCTTTGCTGTCTTAATATTTACGGGACACTTCCCAGCTGGTTTTATAGATGGTCAGGGAATAACAGAGTTTAAGCTATATAGTGAATACATAATTGTGTTCATTTTATTGGCCGCGATATTCAGTATGCATAATATTCATAATGACATACCTAAAAGAGATAAATACTTTATTTATGCAGCTATTGTTTTAACGATATGTGCAGAGCTTGCTTTTACCTTTTACATAGAGGTTCACGACATCTCGAATTTGGTCGGGCATGTGTTCAAGTTTCTCTCTTTCTGGCTACTTTTTCACGCCATAGTTATCTCTAATCTAACAACGCCTTTTATTTCGTTACAAAAAAGTAAAGATGACTTTAGAAGACTTTTTGAAAACTCTGAAGTATCAATATGGAATGAGGATTTTTCTGATGTGATTTATTCACTGGCAAAGATTCGTGAAGAAGGAGTAACGGACCTTGCGCAGTACTTCAGAGAGAATGAGAAAGCGGTGTGGGATATGGCAGCAAAGGTTGAGGTTCTTAATGTCAATGAGGCAACTCTTAATCTATTTGGAGCAAAGAGCATAGGGGAATTTAGGGCCAGAATTAGCGAGACATTTGCCGAAGATGCCATTGAAGTATTTCAAAAAGGATTGCATGCCATATGGAAAAAGAAGAAGGTTTTTCGTTCGGAAGCGAATTATCGTACTTTAGATGGGGAGCTTATTAATTGTATAATTTCATTTCAGATTCCTGAAAATGAAGACGATTTTAATAGTATTCCAGTAACTATAGTCGACATTACGCACCGTAAGCAAAACGAAGATCGTATTTGGCATCAGGCCAATTTTGACGATTTGACTGGATTGGCAAACCGAAATCTATTTTCCACTCGATTATCTGAAGCGTTGAAGATAAGAGATAAAAACGGGACTAGTGTGACGTTATTGTGCATAGATCTGGATGGCTTTAAGCATGTAAACGATACGCTGGGGCATCTGATAGGGGATAACTTGCTTGAGGAGGCAGCTCAACGCCTTATCAACCTGATAAAAGAATCAGGTACAGTGGCTAGACTGGGTGGGGATGAGTTTGCCATTCTACTACCAGACATATCTGATACTTTTGAGATAGAAACTTACTCGAATAACGTATTAAAAAGCCTTGCCTGTCCATACCACTTACAAGGTCGCGATTGTTTTGTTTCTGCGAGTATTGGAATTACAGTTGCACCTAATGACGGTAATGATTTTGTCACGCTTATGCGTAAAGCCGACAGCGCCCTGTATCGAGCTAAGGCGAAAGGACGTAACAACTACGAATTCTTCTCTCCAGAAATTGATGCTGAAGTTATGCAGAGAAAAGAGCTTGAAGAGGCTCTCCATCACGCATTGAAAAACGATGAATTTTTATTGAATTACCAACCTATAGTTAACGCTGAGACAGGTAACGTAGAGTGTATTGAAGCGTTGATCCGCTGGAATCGTCCAGGGAAAGGTCCTGTACCTCCATTCAGTTTTATACCGCTTGCTGAGGAGATTGGTCTTATTGTACCTATTGGTGAATGGGTATTGCGTGAATCTTGTAAAACCGCGGCGAATTGGGCAAGGACAAGGATGACTGCGCCAGGAATCTCCGTAAACCTCTCCAGCCGCCAGTTCCAAAGTCAGGATATTGCAGAATTAGTTAGACAGGTTCTGTGTGAGACGAACTTGCCCGCAGAAAAGCTGACACTGGAAATTACAGAGAGTTTGCTACTCGAAGATAATCACACTACTTTGGAACAATTACATGCTATCCGCGAACTCGGGGTTAAGTTATCTATTGACGATTTTGGTACAGGCTATTCTTCTCTTAGTTACCTTAAGAAGCTACCTGTCACGACTATTAAGATAGACCGATCATTTGTTACGCACTTACCTGCCGATTCAGAAGATGCAACGTTAGTGAAAGCCATTCTGTCTATGGCCGAAAGTCTGGGCTTGGATGTGGTTGCTGAAGGTGTAGAAACAGAAATACAGTCAGAATTCTTAAAGTCACTGAACTGTCAATATCTTCAGGGGTATTTGTTCAGTCGACCACTTTCAGATTCAGACTTAATGGAGTATTTAGTCAGTATTTATAACGAGTAAAAATGATGCTTATTCCACTGGTCAAACATCTCATCACTCGCCTTTTTTTTGCATAGGAGTTGAGCTAATGATTATAATATTATTAGTGACTACTTTTTGGTCTTGTTAGATAGGTGATTTGGATGAGACATCTACCATCGCGGTATACTACTTTTGTTATCTTAACTGCTTTGCTCTTTTCACATGTAAGTTCTGCTGGTACTTTTCGTGTCATGCTCCACACTGGTTCCTTTCCTCCCTACTTTTTTGAAGAAAATGATTTAAGAACAGGAACCATTAAGGATGTTTTTTCCGCCATTGCTCTGGAAACAGGAGATAGCTTTGAGTATATCCGCGTTCCTTTTAAAAGAGCCCTTCATCAATTTGAAATAGGGGAGATTGATATCGAGCCGATGACAAACCCAGTTTATCGAGGGGAATCAAGCGTCCTTGGAGTTTATAGTATCCCTTATACTGGTGCTGAAGAGATAATTCTATTCAATAAAAATCACCATGTTCAAGTCAGTTCACCAGAAGACCTTTTGGGAAAAACTATAGGCGTTGTTAATGGGTACTATTATCCAAAATACGATGCTTACTTCAAAGATGGACGAATAAAACCGTCTCCGGTGAAAAATGAGAATTTACTGATCAAACTATTGCTTGCAAATAGGTATTCTCAAGTACTTATCAATAAAGATTTTGCGCAGTATAAAATGAAGGAACAGGATCTTAAAGAACAGTTGACCGTTGGTCAGACTTATCATGCACTAGATATGATGATCCGTTTTCATCCAAGCAAGCAAGATGAGTTACCACGATTTAATAAGGCTATCCAAAAGCTAAAAACAGAAGGTGTAATTGAGAATATTTACAATAATTACCGTTAGCTTAAGTGGACTTATCATCTCCTCCGTAAATTACACATTCCATGCTATTGGAAATTGTTAATCCTAAGAAAAAGAGTTCGATCACCTTAGAAGTACCACCTAAAATTGGTAAATGATCGATAGTTTCTATGAGTGAAAATGACGGACAAAAAATATTTAGTACAGACTGCATGCTCTGTTGTATAGCAATACAGGTACCACACAAATGCTATTGAGAGTATAATTCGTTATGGATAAGCGATGTATTATACATGTGACAACTTAGAATTTAGAGGTAATTATGCAGTGGTATGCATTAGTTGTTTTTGTTGGTATTGCAGTTATGTTGTTTCATTCATTTTCTAAAATGAAAAAAAGAAGAAAGATCATTGCAAGACTAAATCAATAAGGATAGAACCGATTAGGTTAAGGACAACCGAACTTATCATACAGTGACCTAAGTTTTTCGTAATGCCAGTAGTTGAACTCCCTAAATGATGCTATCACCCACCTTATCGAACCTAATTGGCCGCTTATAATACCGCTTCATCTAACTATTATTTCCTTCTAAATGTTGCTTACTATGGTGACGTAAAATGCTGATAAGGTTTTTCTTAGAAAGACACCGTACATAAGTATTTTTGTGGTATTTGAAATTAGATCGAATTATTGACCAAAATACAACCACAAGGCATATTTACGAACTCTGTAAATTAAGTTAAATGGGGTAATTAGAATGTTAGTATTGCATAGGCAACTATATGCTTTATGCAAATTAAGTAGTGCTTACAGAGTAATATGGAATCGAAATCCCACTTCAATGTAATTCGGCAAACAAGTTTAGCCCAGTTTATGCATGCAGCATAATTTAATTTACTATTTACTTGATGCTGGTCAAGGAAGTGCTATTTTTATAGTGTGAGTGTTATGGAGTAATGACCATCTGATCACATTAATAGAATTTAGTTTAATTCTATTGTCGAGCTGCGGTGAGACCTCACACAGCCACATAGATAAAGAAAAGGATTAAATTCAGGATGATCTCAGGGATGATATGAAGGTGGAAAATACCTCCCCCCAATTCAGCCCTACGACGAATTCAGTATAAGGAACTACTATGAAAACGTTAATTGTTATTGCTGTCGGTTTATTAATTTCCTTAAACGTATCGGCTAAGTCTCGTGAAACTGTTCATCGTGATACCATGTTGATGACTGAAGTTTTTGATTCTAAATCAGCAGCATTAGATGCTGGCTTTAATGTATACGAATCACTTGAGACTGCGAGTGACCGTCAATTGCGTCGGAAATTAAACACATTTTCTGACAACGTTGCGGGCGGAATCTCTATAGATAGTGCGAAAGTAAGGATTGAAGAATTTCCTGTATCGCGCAACAACATCCAATACAGAGCAGTTATAGATGTAAACTATCATTATGACGCTACTGGTGATACTGATCGTAACTAACTAAATAAATAGGGTATAACTAAGAATAGGCTTGTGACTGATGATTTATGTACCGTATGACTAATTATCAACGGATAATATTTAAAAAGTCAGGTAAATGGATAAAAACATCCACCTCGTCAGTCAATGCCAAAATGAAAAAAAGAAAGTAGTCTTGAGGGCTAAAAATAAATTATCAAGGTGACAAGTTCACTTTACATAGTAAAACTATCACCTTGATACATTAAGAGTATATTCAGTTATTATTGTTAGTTGCTTCCTACCTTTACAAATTCACTAGAGTTTCCAACTTTGCTCGCTGCTTTGTATTCTTTAAAGATACGTCCTAGTTCTAGGAACGAGTATCCATGTTCGACGTAATCATAAACATTGAAAGAAATAGCTAGCTTATACAAGGACAGAGCATTAGCAAAATCACCTTCAGCCTTATGACGTTTACCAAGATAAAAATAAGCTTCAGTTAATCTTTCAGCCATGATTATATTGTCACGAGTACTTTTCATTACTAACTTGATAGCGTCTTCTTCGTTGATATCGCTAAGCATAATACCAACTAATACCCAACCCCAATCATTAGAGCGGTTTTTGTATTTTGCATGCAAGCTTTCTGTTGCAGCATCGTTGTCCAGTTCAGACTCAATGATATATAACCAAAGGGCGCGGAACGGGTCATCAGGTTTATTTTGGTAATGAACCTTCATATCTTCGAGAGCAAGCTCTGTTCTATCGCCATAATAAAGTGCTATCGCTCTGTTCCCCAAAGCGTCCTGATTACCTGGATCTAGATCTAAGGTCGAATCAAATGCTTCATAGGCCGCATCGAACTCTCCTACCTGAGTAAAATAAAGTCCTAATAGATTGAAGACATCTGGTTGAGCCGGATTAATTTTTAGTGATTGGCTAAAATCGATACGAGCTAAATCTCTTAATCCTAAACTGTCATAGTAGCGGCCACGCTCTGTCAGAATTTTTGAGCGAACGGTTTGGTTAAGATCTTGACGTTGCAACAACTGGTTGAGCTGAGCGATTTTCACTTCGCGTTGAATACTTGGCTGCAAAGGGACTGCCATTGTTGGGTACACCGGGTTGTAATCAGGCTTTCTGTCTTGGGTGGCAGAACTGATAGAACTGACCGGGCTTATAGCGCTGACAGAGTTAGATGACTTTGCAGACTTTGCTGATTTAGCCAAATTTACAGTACCCACAGAACTACAACCTGCTGAAGCGAGTAATATAGTTAAACCAAATATCTTAAAGCACTTTACCATCATATCTCTCCTGCCGTACTCCAGGAAAACCCAAAGGAGTAACTTACTATTCACTTATAGCATGATTTATTGCTTGTTGGCTACTTATTAACCAAAGACTCAATAGCTGGATCTCATTATTAATAATATACTCAATAGTTGCGCGTTATACCTAATAGTGGACGGAACTTTTTTGCTAGTTGTGATTTTCAAGGAAGCATTTTCTCTTAGGGGGCAGCATTTATGGTATGAAAAGGTTAAGTATCAAAGTGAACTTACCGGTCATTAAGATAATTTCTGAGACTTAACAACATGTCTCTGATTATGAGACCTGTTACTATATGACTACATTCTAATGTGTTTCAATACGTAAACTTAAATGCGCCTTTCTGAATTGAGCTTTAAATATCTTTCCTTTTTCATTTCCTCTCTGGTAATGGCTTGTTTTGCTGGTTCATATTTGACTATTAAATACTTCACCACATTTGAAGAGTCACGTAATCAAGTTCAAATGATCCAGTCAAATGAAGTGAAACGAGTTCAGGTAGCCATTGAGTACTCTAAAGCTGAGGTGAAAAGAGTCATTGAAGATTATGCCGCGTGGTCAGGTATGGCTCAGTTTATTGCATCACCGAATCAACAATTTTTGGAAGAGGATCTTAATGATCACACGTTTAAAGCTTTAAAGATGGATGGGATTTTCGTTTTCGATGAAAATCATCATATGGTTTGGGGACAGAGATACGATCTGCTGTTAGAGAAACGGATTCCGATTGAGCCATTTGTAGATATTTTCCCCAAGATAATGGTAACTACAAAGGCTCTTCCAAGTGACGAAATACTGACGGTCGAAAAAGTTATTACGATAGACAATGAACCTTATATATATTCAAAGTCAAAAGTATGCAATAGCTTAGGAAAAGATTGTTCCAAGGGGTATATCTTGTTTGTCAGAAAGCTGACGGATGCGTTTTTTCGAGACATTGAAATCATCACGGGGCTTAAACTGTCTACTCACATGGCTAGCATTGACTCATACCCGCCAGATAGGGAAGGTGTATCCTATGTTGAGTATCCAGACAAAATAAACGATAACATCTTTATTATTGAGGTTAAACATTCAGTGCTTTTACCGAACTTTGTCTCAATGAATGAAATAATAGCGCTCTGTTTGTTCGGTTTGATTCTTTGTTACATTAACTATTTTGTTGTTTCTCTTTTTACAAAACCTATAGATAGGGCTAATGCACTGTTTTTTAGATTTGAAGAGGGGAGACGACTGCCAGAAGAATCAACGTTTTCAACACGAGAAATGAAAATATTTGTTAGAAATATTAATCAGGTTATAGGGGAAATTGAGAAGAAGAGAAGCATCTATCAGAAGGAATCAAATCAAGATCCGTTGACTAAATTAGCTAATAGAAGAAAATTTGAAAATTTCTTGTTGCAAAGGTTAAACGACGATACTTCAAAATATATATCAGTGTTGTTGATGGATATCGATCATTTTAAGTTAATCAATGATAACTATGGCCATACACATGGTGATCATGTGCTGAAAAAGGTTTCGGCAGAGTTGAAGCGAATACAATTTCCAGGATCAGCGCTTGTTTCCAGGTATGGGGGAGAAGAGTTTTGCATTGTTTTGGTTACGAGAGAGCAAATAAATATTGCCAATGAAGCAGAGAAGTTAGTAAAACGCATCGAAGGTCTGGCGATTGAAAACAACTACTCTCCAATCAGTGACAAAGTGACAGTCAGTGTGGGTGGAGTGGATATGCTCAACCCTACAGAATTGGATTATAGACGTCTGATTAACTACGCGGACAAATCTCTTTATCTGGCTAAAAGAGATGGTAGAAATGGGTATAAAGTAGAATCAATATCTTCAAATAATTAACCTATTTAACTCAGTATTTATTGGGTGACAGTTAACTGAACTCCTTAGATAATAGGTGGGAAGAAATTCCCGACTATCACGCAAAAAAGCCCATGCAAAAAAAAGCCATTTGGGGAAATGGCATAAGAATGACAATTGAACCGTGAATCCTGCAAATAGATAAATTAGCATTATCTAAAATAGTAGTTTAAGGTTGAGATAATAGCAAGATGCGAACAATTCTCAGCCTCCAGATATTTACCCTAAGCTTACAAAACTTATAATCTACTCCTTCGTATCCCCGGAGATTAAGTGAAATGCCTGAGCGATGGTAGGTTTCAACCTACATCCATTAGAAAATATAATTATAGTTTGGTGGTTGAGTGTGGACGTCTCTTCTCAGTATACTGACAAACCTCATCATTGAACGGGCAATTAACCATATGACACAAGTAGGTAAAAAACCTGATTGCAAAACGGCTATGTTATTATTGATCGAACAGGTCAAGCATGAACTGCCTCTGTATGAATCGGACACTTTTATCTGCGGTCCCAATACTACATGTATAGGTTGCCCTAAAAAGCTGTTAGAGCTGGTAGATACCGATCTTACGTATTGGGAAAGTGCCATAGCCAATGGAGCAGTACCCAATTTTGAAGAGATCCGTCGATTTGCCAAGTTATGTAAAAATGTTCGTAGAGGGCTAGTCAGAAATAATCTCATCGAACTTTAAGTGTGCGTCAATACGCTCGCGTTCAATGTTATTGTCATGTAAGTCTGCAGACTTGGTTATTGGAGAACAGACAAGCGGTTTAAGTCGGTCATTTTTTATCACAAAATGTGATGTGTATAAAATTATGCTAGACCTTGAATAATAACAAACTTTTCTAATAGCTCATCATCCGATTCAATATGTTTAGGATCGGTAATAATGCACTTAGTTATCGGGCATACGGATTGGCAGGTTGGTTTATCATAATGCCCTTTGCATTCTGTGCAGAGGTCTGGGTCTATTTCATAGATCTCCTCTCCCATAGAAATGGCACTGTTGGGACATTCGGGTTCACACATGTCGCAATTGATACAGTTGTCTTGAATAAGTAGGGCCATTTAAATTACCTGAATGACAATAACACCATGGGTTTGTTATGTACCATAGTGAAGGGCGTTGAGATGGTCATATAGACCAGCGTAAAGAGGCGCGAAGTTTATCACAAAGCGCTTAAGCTGCAATAAGAACCGAGTCTGACCAAGATTTTAAATCATCGTGGCTCACTTCATCAGTGATACGAGATATCAGGTGGAGTACCTGACTGGCTTGATGAGCGTCAAAGATATGATTGGTTATGAGCGCCCACCCTCTAACCACGCACTGGCCACCAGAGTTAACAATCTTTTCTTCTATGCGTTTAACGCTTGTATCACAGTAAGTTTCTATTTTATAAATATTTCTCATAATGCACCGCATGGCAAGCTATTGATAATCCTTGTTTATTTGTCCTTTTTCAGGGAAGAGCCTGCTTTTTTATTGACACTATTCATAATATGCATAATTAATACCGATATTTCAATAGCTGAGTGTTTATTTCCTATACACTATTATTGCTTGATGTATAAAAAAGGCTTACCTAAGTAAGCCTTTTTTATTGATAAAATATCTAACCGTTTCTCTTTACTGGGTTACGTGTATCTTCACCAGAATTAAAGTTTCGCATTAATAACGCATAATCTAGGTTCATTTCTTCCGGGGCCGGTATAAAGACAAAGTGACCATTGCCTTTTGCGTCTTCAATTTTTTCTGACTTACGGTTTTCCATGTTTTCTAATGTAAAGAGAACATTTCCCTGAGGCGTCATTACCTCTAACTGATCACCAACGAGAAACTTGTTTTTCACTTCAACTTCGGCAAGTTCGCCGCGACGTTTTCCCGTAAACTCCCCTACAAATTGTTGAGTGTCTGATACGGAGTAACCATAGTCATAGTTTTGATAGGAATCATGAGTATGACGGCGCAAAAATCCTTCGGTATATCCACGGTGAGCAAGGCTTTCAAGTGTACCCAATAAGTTCTCGTCAAATGGTTTACCAGCGACTGCATCATCAATGGCTTTACGGTAAACCTGAGCTGTACGTGCACAATAGTAATAGGACTTGGTACGCCCTTCAATTTTCAGAGAGTGAACGCCCATTTTCGTTAGGCGCTCCACATGCTGCACAGCACGAAGGTCTTTAGAGTTCATGATGTAGGTACCATGTTCATCTTCAAAGGCGGCCATTTTCTCTTCTGGACGATGGCTTTCAGAAAGTAGAACAATGTCGTCGATTGGTTTGCCTAGACCAAGAGTATTGTCCGGACGCTCTGTCGCTTCTTGAATCTCGACAATTTGGCCAGAATCACTTTCTTGTGCTTTTTCTACTTTATATTCCCAGCGACAAGCGTTGGTGCAGGTTCCCTGATTAGGGTCGCGTTTGTTAATATAGCCCGAAAGCAGGCAACGACCGGAATAAGCCATGCATAATGCACCATGTACAAAAATTTCCAGCTCGGTCTTAGGGCAGTGTTCACGGATCTCCTCGATCTCTTCCAAAGAGAGTTCGCGAGAAAGGATGACACGCTCAACGCCTTGAGTTTCCCAGAATTTTACCGTTGCCCAGTTAACAGCATTGGCTTGAACTGATAGATGAATAGCCATATCAGGAAAAGCTTCACGAACCATCATGATTAAACCAGGGTCAGACATAATTAGAGCGTCAGGAGCCATATCAACAATAGGCTTCAAATCACGAATAAACGTTTTTAGCTTTGAGTTATGTGGTTGGATATTACAAACCACATACAGCTTTTTACCTTGAGCATGAGCTTCATCAATACCGATTTTTAAGTTGTCGTGATTGAATTCGTTGTTACGGACACGAAGGCTATAACGCGGTTGCCCTGCGTATACAGCGTCGGCACCATAAGCAAATGCGTAACGCATATTCTTAAGGCTGCCCGCTGGAGACAGTAATTCTGGTTTAAACATTGCTTTATTTCTCTAGTCTGATTACAAGTCAGGATCATGCTACCTAATAGCACAATTATGGGAGTGCGGATTCTACTTTAATTGTAGTGGATAGGCTATAGGGGAAGGGTAAAGGGTGGTTGGAAACGGAGAATAGGTTGTGGGGGATAGGTGATGGGTTATGGGGAAAAAGTTCGAACTTGCGCTGGGCGAATTCGAACTCTATTAATACGTAATTATAAAAGCGTTAAGCTTTTTGTTCTGGTAGTCCGCCAAGAAGGCCAAATAAACTAGGCAGGAAAGTACTTAGTTCAGAGCTCATTAAAGAAAAGTCAGCGTCGAATCGAGCTGCCCGGTCTTCTCTTGGAATATCTTCATTCTGATCTTTTAGATCGTCACTGAACTTTAATCGTTTGATGCTCGCATCTTCGGCCAATACAAAATCAATTCGATCCTGCCAATTTAAAGCAAGCTTGGTGACAATTTTGTTAGTTTGGATATGATTAAGAATATCTTCAGAGCTGAGCTCAAGTTTTTTACAACGGATCACACCACCTTCTTCCTGAAGTGATTGCAGTTCAGCTTCATGAAGAATAGTGATACCTTGAGGCGTTTCACCAGTTTTCACCCACTCTGTAAGTGTGTTTTCAATTGGGGCTTCAGGAATGGCGGGTACGACGGGTAAGCTACCCATACTTTTTCGCAGTAGTGCCAGAACATCTTCTGCTTTTTTATAGCTGCCAGCATCGACAACGATTAAGCCTTCTGATGGTAGGATTAATACGTTGGTAAATTGACTTCGGCTAAATGCACGGGGAAGCAGATCAATAACGATATCATCTTTAATGTTATCTTTTTCTTTCTTTTTCAATGGTCGGCCTTCTTCCAGCTCCATTGTTTCTACCTTTTCTGCCATGGTGTCTTTAATGACAGAAGCGGGTAGGATTTTCTCTTCTTTCTTGGCGCAGATAAGAATACGGCCTTCACTGGCGTGCGTTAGCATATCACCAAATTTACCCATGGCATTTGTCCAGCCAAACTTACTTTTGTCTTGACTGCCACAAGGTTTGAAGCGGAATTCTTCCAGCTGTTTTTCCAGTTGCTCTGCGTCAAAATCGATTTCGCGGTTAAAGCGATAAACCAGACAATTTTTAAACCACATCGTTTTTCTCTACTCTGAAATGAAGGCTGATAATCATACCAGCTCCAACAATTTTAGGTAGTGAATGTTAAGAAAATTACCGCCTTGCGTCGAAAGTTTGAAATGGCTAAGTCAAGGTTTTATCGGTGAATTTCATACGACAGTTATATGAAAAATAGTTTGCAAAGGTCACAAAAGTGTCATACTTAGTGAAGATAATGCATAGCGTTGATAAAAACTTAAAGGTTATTCAATTATGTCAAGAAAGATTCTGGTCGTTGAGGATGAAGCCCCAATTCGTGAAATGTTGTGCTTCGTACTTGAACAAAAAGGATATCAGGTTGTAGAAGCGGAAGATTATGACACGGCGTTGAATAAACTGTGTGAACCTTTCCCGGATCTTATTTTGCTGGATTGGATGCTGCCCGGAGGTTCAGGTATCAACCTAATTAAGCACCTAAAGCGTGAAGAATTAACCCGCAATATTCCTGTTGTTATGCTCACCGCAAGAGGTGAAGAAGAAGACAAGGTTCGCGGTTTAGAAGTAGGTGCCGATGACTATATTACCAAACCGTTCTCACCAAAAGAGCTGGTGGCAAGATTAAAAGCCGTCATTCGCCGGGTAACACCGACGGCGTTAGAAGACGTTATTGACGTACAAGGGTTGAAGCTTGATCCTGTTTCCCACCGTGTGACAGCAAATGATGCGCCTTTAGACATGGGGCCAACAGAATTTAAGATGCTGCACTTCTTTATGACCCATCAAGAACGAGTTTATAGTCGAGAACAATTGCTTAATAACGTTTGGGGAACCAATGTGTATGTTGAAGATCGTACCGTTGATGTTCATATTCGCCGACTACGTAAAGCACTTGAAGGTGCAGGGCATGATAAGCTAATTCAGACTGTGCGCGGCGCAGGTTACCGTTTTTCTACTAAAGCTTAATAGCGCCTATCGGAGAGGTGAATGATTGAAAGGTTAACCTGGAAAAAGCTGGTTTGGTCACTGGTTTTTTTTTACACCCCTTGGGTGATGATAGGCTGGTTATTCGGATATATGCCGTGGTTGCTTCTTGCAGCCACGGCGATTCAGCTTCTATGGCACTTTCATAACCAGATACGATTATCATCCTGGCTTTGGGATGAAAAAAGACTGACACCTCCTTCTGGGACTGGGCACTGGGAAGGTCTATTTAATGGAATTTACCGCCTGGGTCAGCGTCAAAGAAGAAAACGCAAAGAGTTAACCAATTTAATTCGTCGGTTTAGGAATGGCGCAGAGTCATTACCTGATGCAGTAGTAGTATTTCGCAGTGAAGGAAATATCGTCTGGTGTAATAAATTAGCTCAACACCTACTTGGTTTTCGTTGGCCTGATGACTCTGGACAGCCAATATCTAACCTTATTCGAACCCCTGATTTTATAAAGTATCTGGGGAAAGATGATTTTTCCGAGCCGTTAGAGATGCGATCTCCTCTAAACGTAGAACGGATGCTGGAGCTTCGGATCGTGCCTTATACCGAAGGTGAACACCTAATGGTTGTGCGTGACGTTACTCAGTTAAAACAATTGGAAGGAATGCGTCGAAACTTTTTTGCTAATGTTTCTCATGAACTGCGTACCCCCATGACCGTTTTGCAAGGTTATCTGGAGATGACCGAAGAACCCGAAATGTTGCAGGGCCCAATGTGGCCTAAAGCGCATGGTGTAATGACAGAGCAGTTAAACCGTATGAATGCACTGGTCAATCAGCTGCTCACATTGTCCAAAATTGAAGCGGCTCCAATGCATGAGTTAGATGAAGTAGTGAATGTTCCAGCTATGCTCGAGGTCTTAGAGAAGGAAGCTAAGGCACTTAGTGGTGATAATAACCACCAGCTTTACTTTGATGTTGATGAAGGGCTTCGAGTTCTTGGTGATGAAGACCAACTGAGAAGCGCCATATCGAACCTTGTCTATAATGCGGTAAAATATACACCGGAAAACGCAAAAGTTCATGTCAGATGGTATGAAAGCATACGGGGAGCGCACTTAGATGTAGAAGATAGCGGTGATGGAATAGAGCCGCAGCATATTCATCGTCTTACAGAACGCTTTTATCGAGTTGATAAGGCGAGATCACGAGAAACGGGTGGTAGCGGATTAGGCCTAGCGATAGTAAAGCATGCATTAAATCATCATGATTCTATATTAGAGATAAGTAGTGATGTTGGCGTAGGCAGCCAGTTTGCATTTGTATTACCCGCTAGATTGATTGTTAGGTAAAGTTTTGAACTATTACTATCGCGCATTCCTAATTGTTCTTATTACCCTCGTCAGCTTTACGGGGGTAACAAAAGAACTGCCTATGTATAATAAGGTTCCCGGGTTATCAGGTAATTTGACCTCTATTGGTTCAGACACACTGGCGAGCATGATGTCGTTATGGAGTGAAGAGTTTAACGCTTATTATCCTAACGTTAACATTCAGGTTCAGGCGTCAGGTTCATCAACTGCGACCCCGGCGCTCACAGAAGGAACCGCTCAGTTTGGCCCAATGAGCCGCCCTATGCGCCTTAAAGAGCTTGAAGCATTTGAGCGAGAACATGGGTATAAACCTGTTGCCCTAAAAGTCGCAATTGATGCGATCGGTCTTTTTGTCCATGAAGATAATCCGGTTAAAGGGCTTAACTTTCTTCAAATAGACAGTATTTTTTCCAGTACCATGCGTTGTGGTGCGAACTATCCGGTGACATCGTGGCAGGAACTCGGTGTTGAGGGGAAGTGGGCAAAGCGGCGTATGCAGCTTTTTGGTCGAAATTCCGTTTCCGGAACTTATGGTTATTTTAAGAAAACGGCATTGTGTGGCGGTGACTTTAAGCAATACGTTAATGAACTTCCAGGCTCTGCATCGGTAGTTCAGGCCGTCGCATCCTCTATCAATGCCATTGGTTACTCGGGGGTAGGGTATCGTGTTTCTGGCGTGAAATTATTACCCATTATTGATTATGGAAACCAATATATTGACGCGACAAAAGCCAATATATTATCTGGTGCTTATCCTTTATCTCGCTTTCTTTATGTATACGTTAATAAGCACCCTGCTAAGCCAATGTCTCAGATAGAACGAGAATTCATCCGTTTTATTTTTTCAAAGCAGGGGCAAGAGATAGTTCAAAAGGATGGTTATATCGCCATTTCTAAAGATCTTGCGGCAAAAGAGTTGGAAAAAGTGGGGTGGTAATTAGCCATCCTAGCTAAAAAATAATCTAGTCTAAAAATCCAGTTTCCAGTCTACTTTGTTCCAAAACTCTTGTTCAGTGGTTAAGTCGGCATGTAGCAGCTTATTCGATACTAGCCAATCCGGGTCGTTACTGATAATTTTCCAATGATCTTCGCCTTTGATCTTCAATTTTAGATCAGGTAAAGCGTCATCATTTCTCTGGCCATTAAGCAAAACTGAAAGTCTGAGAACTCGTATAAGCTGGACAACATGTTTTTTCTTATACTGATTAAATTCTTCCATTTCGTTTAGCTTTAATGACTTGCGATGAAAGCGAACCAACGTAGAAAGAATGAGTTGTTGTTCTGCATTAAAGCCTGGCATATTGGTGAAGCGTAAAATATAAGCGGAATGACGATGGCAGCCCTGATAGCTAATACTCAACCCTACTTCATGCAAAAGAGCACTCCACCCCAGCAACGTCGCTAATTCGCCATTTTTCTTAATCTCTGTGCTAGACGCGATTTGCTTAAGAAATAGTGACGCCTGTTGCTTTACTTTATCTGCATGATTCAAATCAACCAGATGTTTTCGGGCTAGGTTCTCTGTTGTCCGCATGCGAATATCGGTGCGCTCAAAACGCTCCTCCATTTCATATAAGATCCCCTCTCGTAGTGCGCCATCAGAAAAATGCAGCTCTTTAATACCCAACCCCGTAATTACAGCGTCCAGTATCGCTACACCCGCGGCGAAAACAGGTTTTCGGTCGTCGGTTAATCCGCTTAGTTTTATCTCATTGATACTTTCAAATTGGCAAAGTTTATCAATTAATCTGTTGATACGTTTTGGAGTGATAATTCCATCGTCATATCCCATGCCTGTCAGAACTTCACAGATTGCCTTGATGGTTCCAGACGAACCAAGGGCGAGATCCCAGCCTTTTTTCTTGTACGGTTTTACTAGCGATTCGAACTGCTGTTGGCTAGCTATACTGGCTTGGGAAAAATTGACTAGTGACAGTTTTCTGTTAGCAAAAAATTGATTGGTAAAGCTGACACATCCCATCATGGTGCTGTTAACAAGTTCTGCGTCAAAACTATCACCAATAATTATCTCGGTACTGCCACCACCGATATCAATAACCAGCTTCGATTTGGATTCAGGCTGGGTGTGAGCGACCCCTAGATAGATCAACCGGGCTTCTTCGGTGCCCGGAATAATTTCTACAGGGAAGGGGAGGATTTCTTTTGCTCGCCGTATAAAGAAAGAGGCATTTCGAGCCTGTCTTAACGTATGAGTGGCTGCGATACGCACATTTCCGATTTCAAAGCCTTGTAGGCGTTCTGCAAACATAGCAAGGCAATCGAGCCCTCTTTGTATCGCTTCTTCACTGAGGATCCGGCTTTTGTCTAAACCAGACGCTAGTCTTACCCTTTGTTTGTGACGGCTGACAATCTGTAGGTCTTCTCCTACTACATTGGCTACAACCATATGAAAACTATTAGAACCTAAGTCGATTGCGGCAATTTTTCGGGCTTGAAGACCTATTTTTTCATTCATTCTGTAACCGTTCTGTTTTTATTTCTGGTGTCTTTCTCAACTTGTTTTATGTGGTCATAAATAGCAATTTGAGATCGGATCTTTTTGCGATTCCCACGAGGTACATAAGTATTACTCATCTCTTTATCTATCCAGCGAGCTTTTACCGTATCTGTGAAATGGATGTAAATTATATCCATAATTCGTTTCTTAAGTCTCTCATCCCTGATGGGAACAGCAACTTCAATACGGTAATCAATATTACGTGTCATCCAGTCTCCCGATGAAATGTAGACAGAAGGATCGCCGCCATTTTCACAGATAATAACTCTTGGATGCTCCAGAAATCGGTCAACAATACTGATAACTTGGATATTATCACTGATACCTTTTACTCCGGGGACCAGAGAGCACATACCTCTGATGATCATTTTTATTTTAACCCCGGCGGTACTTGCACCGTAAAGTTTATTGATTAAACCTTTATCAACCAAGTTATTAATCTTCAGTGTTATTCCGGCCTTGCGTCCTTCTTTTGCGTTAGCAATTTCTTGATCAATGAGTCGATAGAACCTGCTTCTCGAATTTCGAGGTGAAACGATGAGGTGATTAAATTTGACTGGGCGATAAGGGTTTTCAATATAACCAAATACATTTCTCACTTCGTTGGTGATTTCAGGGTTCGCCGTCAATAAAGTAAAGTCGGTATAGATTCGTGCTGTTTTTTCATGAAAGTTGCCAGTACCAATGTGTGCGTAGCGTACTATTTCGTCACCTTCCCGGCGAGAAATGAGAAGAAGCTTAGAGTGTATTTTTAGGCCCGGAGCGCCGAATTTTACATGTACTCCAGCTTCAGTTAACACTTTTGACCATTCTATATTGGCTTCTTCATCAAATCGGGCTTGTAGCTCTACCACTACGGTCACTTCTTTACCGCTATGAACTGCATCGATAAGTGAGTTCATTAGTTTTGAATTTTTTGCTACACGGTAAATATTAATTTTGATACTTCTCACTTTAGGATCGAAAGAAGACTGACGCACTAATTCAGTGATATGGTCGAAAGTATGGTAAGGGTAATAAAGTAAGATATCTTTGGCTTTGATCGCTTCGAAACTATTGTCGTAATCGTCAAAATCAGCACAGCTTAGCGGTGGTAATGATTTGTTTTCTAGATAATCTCGGCCTACATTTGGAAAGCCGATGAAGTCTTTAAAGTTATGGTAGCGTCCGCCAGCAATAAGGTTGTCGTAGTTTGATATTTGTAAGGTATTACACAAAAAAGAGAGCATCTCTTTTGGCATCTCACGTTCGTATACGAAACGAACAGGCATTGCTGTTAGGCGTTGAGCTACCCCTTCAGACATTTGCTCCAACAAGCTGTGTTCGACTTCAAATCCAAGATCATATTCAGAGTCACGAGTCATTTTCATGGCATAACAAGAGAGCGTGTCATATTCAAAGAAACCACGAAAAATATCATCCAAGCAGTAGCGAATAATATTGTCTAGTAGAATTATCGTTTTTCGTCGCTTGCCTTTCAGCTCTGGTACCATGATAAATCGAGGTAGTTGATCGGTTGGGATTTCCAGAAGAGCGTACTGATTGGCGGCTTTTTTCTTATTCTTTTTGAGCTCGACGCTCAAGTAAGCGTATTCATCTTTTAGAAACTGAAGGACATCAATGTCTTCGGTAATTAACAATGGCGTAATATGAGGAAGTACCTCTTTACGGAAATATTGTTTAATCCATTGTTGCTGCGCTTCATTGAGCTGAGATTCATTAACCAGAAAAATACGACGGCGAGCCATATCCAAAAGTAGCTCACTGTACAATTCATCGAAATCACTTTCCAGCTGCGCCGCTTTGGTTTGCATTTTGGCCAATAGAATTTTGGCATCATCATTGCCGCCACTTTCTTGGGCGATTAAAATTCGGCGCTTCACATCAGCAAATCGAACTTTATAAAATTCGTCTAAGTTGTTGGAATAAATCCCTAAAAATCGTATGCGCTCAATAAGAGGAACATTTTTATCTGCGGCTTCTTGAAGTACGCGTTCGTTAAAAGATAGCCAACTTAATTCTTTATCTATATATAACTTTTCTGCGCTCATGTTACCTTCCGACAATGTTAGCGTTTAACGATAGAAGTTTTCTCTCTAAAATAAGAGAAATGAGAGTGAAAGGTAGGTGTTTTCTGTTACAAAATTATTTCAGAGACGCCTACATCCGAATTGCATGTCATTTTTTTCAAGTATTTAGTGAGATAGTGTAATCTAACTGTCATGCAAACGAAATATTATTAGCCGGGAATAATAAGGGTAGAATTATAATGGCCACAGCCGAATTTTCATTGAAAGAGCGAGATAGAAAGCGATACATCAAAGATCGTTTAGCTCGCTTTACAGTGACCAGTGGTGGTGTCGGCGTATTGGCGGCAATTCTCTTAATTTTTTTCTATCTGTTAACGATTGTTCTACCTATATTTTCTAGTGCTAATGTTGAAAGTTTAGCTCATTACGCATATTCCCATAAAAACAAAGTTGTTGGTGTGGGCGTCGGGGAATACGGAGAAAATGCTTACCTGTTCGATAATCAAGGAGAACTTTCCTATGTCGGTTTGAACCAAGGAGAAGCTCAAACGTTATTAACGACTCAAGTAATGAATCAACCGAGCGTTTTCACCATGGGGGATGCAGCACAGGGGTGGTATGCTTATGGAAATCGAAAGGGTG
The DNA here is from genome assembly GCA_002342685.1 of Vibrio sp. UBA2441. Taxonomy (GTDB): domain Bacteria; phylum Pseudomonadota; class Gammaproteobacteria; order Enterobacterales; family Vibrionaceae; genus Vibrio. The sequence goes on along the minus strand of DDQN01000061.1, from coordinate 54,726 downwards.
AAGTTGTTGCAGTAAAACCTCAATTTAGTGTGTCATTCACTGGAGCAGGACGAGTACTTACGCCCAATATGCAGGCTTTTTACGATGGTAATCCCATCCTGCTGGATCCATTAAAAGAAGAAATCAGTCAGCTGGCTTTTTCTATTCAAAATAATGTCGCTGTTTTTGTTGGTATAACCAACTCAGGACAAGCGCGAGCCATGAAAGTCGAACAGTTGTCTACGCATGATGTAACAAACTCTATTTGGAGTTCTAGTCCGCTCACTCTGCCTAATTTACCTAAGCAAATAGACGAGATAACGCTTTCGCCAAACGCAAGGCAATTATTTATTCTCTCTGGAGATGAGCTCATTATCGCTCATCGTAGAGAAGATACTTTTCGTGTTCGTGAAGTTGTAGATCTTTCTCGAAACTCGCCCGAAAAAGAAGTTGTGGGTATAGAGTTATTGTCTGGCGCACAATCGGTATTAGTTACTCATAAAAATAATACGGTTTCCCAGTGGTTTGATGTATTAAAAAATGGTGAACGTCACTTAACCAGGATTCGAGGCTTTGATCTGGAATCATTACCTACATTATTAATCCCTGACACTTATCGAAAAGGGTTCTATACACTTCATGAGAATGGTAAGTTAAATAGTATTTATACTACCAGTGAACGACTTTTATTTTCAGAGACACTGTTTTCTGAAGTACCACAAAATGCAGCATTGTCCAACAATGAAAAGTTTCTGATTGCTGTTCAAAATAGCCAATTACAAACCTATAAAATTGAGAATGCACACCCTGAAATTTCATTTAGTTCACTATGGAACAAGGTTTGGTACGAAAGTTATCCCGAACCTCAATTTGTCTGGCAATCAACATCAGCGAGTGACGACTTTGAAGCCAAATTCAGTTTAATTCCAATTGCGTTTGGAACCTTAAAAGCCACCTTTTTTGCTATGTTATTTTCAGTTCCTATCGCGATACTAGGAGCTATTTATACTGCCTATTTTATGTCTTCATCAATGCGAAAAGTAGTGAAGCCAACCGTGGAACTCATGGAAGCGTTACCGACGGTAATTATTGGGTTTATTGCAGGCTTATGGTTGGCTCCAATCATAGAGAGTAACTTGTCGGGTGTTGTGGCACTAATGTTTGTTCTACCATTGTCAGCCTTATTGATGGGCATTTTGTGGAGTGCTATACCGGGTCGATTAATGTCGGCATTACCCAATGGTTGGCATACTATTATATTGATTCCAGTATTCTTGGTTTTGACTTATGCGAGTTTGGCTTCATCGGCGGGCATTGAAAAGTGGTTGTTTAATGGTGATGTGAGGATATTTCTTGATGACTACGGGCTGAATTACGATCAACGGAATGCGTTGGTGGTTGGCTTGGCTATGGGATTTGCAGTGATACCGACCATTTTTACGATTGCTGAGGATGCGATTTTTTCGGTGCCTCAACACTTATCTGACGGATCGCTGGCGTTGGGTGCTACTCAATGGCAAACCTTAATTTATGTGGTGCTGCTAACAGCGAGCCCAGGTATCTTCTCGGCCGTAATGATAGGCTTAGGTCGAGCCGTAGGTGAAACTATGATTGTGCTGATGGCGACAGGAAATACGCCTATTATGGATATGAATATTTTTGAGGGCATGCGAAGTTTGTCAGCAACAATTGCGGTAGAAATGCCGGAATCTGAAGTCGGGGATAGCCATTATCGGTTGTTATTCTTATCCGCACTAATCCTATTTCTTTTTACTTTTGTGGTGAACTCAATAGCTGAGATCGTCAGGCAAAGATTAAAAGACAAATACAGTTCAATGTAGGTTGAGTCAGTGAATTCTATTAAACAATGGGTAGTATCAGGAAAACCGTGGATATGGCTGACAGGTGGTGCTGTGAGTGTCAGCCTGATCTCTGTTCTTGGTCTGTTGCTACTCATTGGTTGGAAAGGATTGACCTATTTTTGGCCAATGCCACTTTCTGCATGGAATGACAACAATGGAAAGCTGATAGTAGGTCAGGTATATCAAAGAGATTCAGTGCCTCTGGATCATCTACCAGAACAAAAGCAAGCGCTAATCGACAAATCAATTCAGTCAGGTAGTGTAAAGCGTTTAAGCGTAAAAATTGCTAATCGGGAACTCTATTCCCTCGATTTCATTTCATTATTAGAAGGGGATATATCAGCGGCTTATTATCCCACTAACTGGGCAGTATTAGAGCGAACCCAAAATGGTGATTTTTTTGGTAAGCCAATCGCTTATGTTACTGCTAATGGGCGATATACGAATGATGTCGCGACACATATTCGTCACGGTATTGATTTCGCAAATACTCTCAGAGTGGAGATACAGCGAATATCGGATAATGAGATTAGACAAGTTGGTTGGAAGTTGAGCCAGCTTAGATTGGAAAAAAGAAAAGTTGAATTGAATGGGACGCTGACGGATGACTATATCAAGAAGTACAAAGCGAATAAGCAAGTACTTACTTCATTGCTGTCTGAGGCAGAGGCTAAATTAGAACTGCTGCGTTCGAGACTAAGAGAAGAGTTTCTGCTTATCGAAGATATGACAGGGCAGCAGAGTCAAATTTCATTAGAAGCCATATTGGATGTCTGGTATCCCAACAATATGACAGTAGCGGAAAAGCTATGGCATTGGGCAGTACAAGTTAAGAAATTTATTGTTGGTGAACCAAGAGAAGCAAACTCCGAAGGTGGTGTGTTTCCAGCTATTTTCGGTACGGTTTTTTTAGTGATGATGATGTCTGTGATTGTCACTCCGTTAGGTGTAATTGCTGCCATATATTTGCATGAATACGCAACAAATAATGCACTCACTCGTTTGATTAGAGTTTCTGTTATCAACTTGGCTGGTGTGCCCTCAATTGTCTACGGCGTGTTTGGGTTGGGTTTTTTTGTTTACAGTATCGGGGGCTCTATTGATGAGCTTTTTTATGCAGAAAGATTACCTACCCCCACTTTTGGTACGCCGGGAATATTATGGTCAGCACTGACGCTGGCACTATTAACCTTGCCTGTTGTGATAGTATCTACAGAGGAGGGGTTAAGTCGTATTCCCTCTTCAGTTAGAAATGGCTCTTACGCATTAGGAGCAACACAATTTGAAACCTTGTGGCGTATTGTTCTCCCCATGGCAAGTCCAGCAATCATTACTGGATTAATTCTGGCGATAGCGAGGGCTGCAGGAGAGGTAGCTCCGCTAATGTTGGTGGGGGTTGCTAAGTTAGCACCCAGTTTGCCTGTGGATGGTAACTATCCTTTCATTCACTTAGAACGTAAATTCATGCATCTGGGATATCATATCTATGATGTTGGTTTTCAGGCCCCGAATACTGAAGCAGCAAGACCGCTGGTATACGCTACGTCATTTTTGTTGGTTTTAGTGGTTGTTGGATTAAATTTAACCGCGATTAATATTCGTAATAACTTACGAGAAAAATATCGCTCTTTAGGACAAGATTAAGCATGTACTCTGTTAGCGCCGCTCTTGGATATGAGCCCCCATTAGATGTTCGCCATTTATCTGATAAAGATACAGCGATTACAATTGATGGCTTAAATCTATTTTATAAGACTAGTCAGGCATTAACGGATATTTCAATGCGTATACCTAAGGGGAAGGTGACCGCATTTATCGGCCCTTCTGGTTGTGGTAAATCAACGCTGCTGCGTTGCATTAACCGAATGAACGATTTGGTCGAAGGTTGTCGGGTCGAAGGTGTCGTAAGTCTGCATGGTAAAAATGTTTACCAAGATGATGTCGACGTAGCGACTCTACGGCGTAGAGTCGGAATGGTCTTTCAACGACCAAATCCGTTTCCAAAATCTATTTATGAAAATGTAGTTTATGGATTAAGACTTCAGGGTATTAAGAATGCGCGAGTTTTGGATGATGCTGTCGAGCGAGCACTAAAGGCGGCAGCATTGTGGGATGAAGTAAAAGATCGATTGCACGAAAGTGCTTTTGGATTATCTGGTGGCCAGCAGCAACGACTCGTTATTGCCAGAGCCATTGCGATAGAGCCTGAAGTGCTGTTGTTAGATGAGCCAACGTCGGCACTTGATCCTATTTCTACACTCACCATTGAAGAGTTAGTTAATGAGTTAAAAACTAAATACACGGTCGTGATTGTTACTCACAATATGCAGCAGGCCGCTAGGGTTAGCGACTATACAGCATTTATTCATTTAGGTAAGCTTGTTGAATATAACGATACTGATTCAATCTTTACATCGCCAATTAAGAAAAGAACGGAAGACTATATTACAGGCAGGTATGGTTAATATTTAACGGCGAGTTCTCTAGAAATAGTTAGTCATTAAGAGGTATTTATGCATTTTGGTCGTCACATTTCAGGGCAATTTAATGTAGAGCTTGAGTCTATTCGTACTTATGTGTTGACCATGGGAGGACTGGTGGAACAGCAGCTCTCTTTTTCCATGCAAGCGCTGAATAAAGAAGATATTGAGTTGGCTAAAAAAGTGGTTCGGGATGATCATAAAGTCAATGCACTGGAAGTCTCTATTGATGAAGCGTGTACCCGGATAATCGCAAAACGGCAGCCTACCGCTAAAGATCTGCGTTTGATTATGGCGATAATTAAAACCATCACTGATCTTGAACGAATTGGTGATGTCGCTGCTCGAATTGCACGGGTCGCGATTGAAACGCCATCAACGAAGGAACAGAAGTTTCATGTCTCTTTAGAACCATTGTGTCGTCAGGCTATTGCAATGTTGCACCAGGTATTAGATGCATTCGCCAGAATGGATGTTGATGCCGCTGCTGACGTTTATAAGTTAGACAGCATACTGGATGAAGAGTATGAAGCCGTCATTCGCCAGTTGATGACTTACATGATGGAAGACCCGAAAAACATCCCAAGTATCCTACAAGTGATGTGGTCAGCCCGAGCTATTGAAAGAGTTGGCGACCGTTGTCAAAATATTTGTGAGTACATTATTTATTTTGTGAAAGGCAAGGATATACGCCATATTGATGAAGGCGACATTGATGAATATATCCGTTAAACAGTTCATTCTAACATTGAGAATAACCACATAATCTCCGCTCACCTATAACGCAAGTGTTATCCATTTGTCATGGCTCATTTACTCCATACAGCGCCTTTATAACGAAATGCTAAAATACGCATCGTTACGCAACAAATCCTTATATAGCAACCTATCTATTCCATTTGACGGACAATAAATCACCTCCTATGGTTAATTATTGAACAGACAACCCAGAGGGACGCCGCATGAAAAGGAATAGTAAAGCTTATCGTTTGCAGTTAATTAAGGAGACAGTAGAAAATCGAGAATACCGATTATGCAGCGATCCTATGGTGAGACGTATCGGCAATATGCTGACAGATAAACCTGATATTGATCAGGACATAAATGCTAATCATCGTTTTGCGGGCCACCACTATGACGAAAGTATTGATGGCTGGGTAAGCGACATGTGGAAATAATGACTAGGTCATTAGCCTGTAAAATAAGACATTAAATAAATCACTCTAATATCTGTCCGGTACATGCGATTGCTCTTCAATGGGTGAACGTATGTAGCCTTCTTGATTTATGTCGGGCAACTCAATTTTGGGGTGATCCACTTCTTTATAATCGATGCACGAAAGAAAGTGACTGATGCAGTTTAATCTTGCACGTTTTTTATCGTCGGAAGCAACGACCCACCAAGGAGACTGTTTAGTGTCGGTATAGTTAAACATTTTATCTTTGGCTTGTGAGTATTCGGCCCAGCGACTTCTGGACTCTAAGTCCATAGGGCTGAATTTCCACCGCTTTATCGGGGTATGAATTCGTTCTAAAAATCGTTTTTCCTGTTCTTCGTCAGAGACAGAAAACCAGTATTTTATGAGAATAATGTCGGAGCGTAACAGCATGCGTTCAAATTCTGGACACGAACGGAGAAACTCTTCGTATTCACTTTCGCTGCAAAATCCCATCACCTTTTCGACACCGGCTCTGTTGTACCAGCTTCGGTCAAACAGAACGATCTCTCCAGCACTTGGTAGATGAGCGACATAACGTTGAAAATACCACTGAGTTTTCTCTTTTTCGGTGGGGGCGGGAAGGGCAGCAATTCGACAAACTCGTGGATTGAGTTTTTCTATTATCCGTTTTATTGCCCCGCCTTTGCCGGCAGCGTCTCGGCCTTCAAATAAAACAACAATTTTTAATCCTTCCTGCTTTACCCATTCTTGGAGCTTTACCAACTCTATCTGAAGGTTTTTGAGTTCCACTTCATAACGTTTTTTATCTAGCTTCCCCATCGTCCTTCTCCAGTATAAGCAGAATACTATAATTAATAGCAGCTTAAGTGATGATCGCAAGATTAAGATAATGATTTGAGACGTGATGCAACCAGAGAAATCTTTTCGCTGCTAGTGATTGGGATTCGAAAATCATCAACATCACTTCCCCCCATTTTAGCTTCGCTTGAAATCATGGTCATTTTACTTAACCGTGTTGTCTTTCCTGAAAGGTGAATTTCTCGGACTCCCGTGGATGCTACAATATCATCGATATTATTGGCGTTAATGCCTGCTCCCGCCATGATAGAAAACCGACCGTTAGCTTGTTTAACCATTTTTGCAATTATGTCTCGCCCATCATATGCATTTGAAGCTAAGCCCGAAGTAAGTATTCGCTCACAACCGAGCTCTGCGATGGTTTCGATTGCCTGCTGGTAGTTTGAACATTGGTCGATAGCCCGATGAAAAGTAATACCAAGTCCGTTTGATGCGTTACTTAGTTGTGTCGCAAGGTCAATATCTATATCGCCATTTGCTTTGAGTACACCAAATACAATGCCCTGAAGTCCGACGCTCTTAGCGACAAAGATATCTTCTAGCATGCACTCCATATCTGCACTGTCATATAAAAAATCACCTTGCCTGGGTCGAATCATGGCATAAACAGGAATTGGAGAGTATTGAATCGCTTTTTTCATCAGGCCGTAACTAGGCGTTAATCCCCCAAGGGCAAGTGAAGAACAGAGTTCAATTCGTGTGGCACCACCGGATATCGCGTTTTGGAGTGACTCCAGGTTATCAATACATACTTCTAAGTTAAAGTTCATGGATAGACCATTTGGCAGGAGAAAAGAGTTTGATGATAGCAGAGTTATTGAGGCTGAAAATAAAAAAGCCCGGAGATTAATCCGAGCTTTTGATTTGGCTAACATATTACTTTATAACTGATTGGCGTGCGTTTTCCGCTTTATTTCCAACCATCACCTGTGAGCATAGGCGAATGAGTAATTATTTGTTTAAATCGTCTTCGTGTTCTGCTAGGAATGCTGCAACACCTTTTGGAGATGCGTCCATACCTGCTTTACCTTCTTCCCACTGTGCCGGACATACTTCACCATTTTTCTGGTGGAAGTTTAGTGCGTCAACCATACGAAGCATATCATCGATGTTACGACCTAGAGGCAGGTCATTAACTACTTGGTGACGAACAAGACCGTCTTCATCAATTAGGAATGAACCACGGAAAGCAACACCAGCTTCTGGGTGCTCAACATCGTATGCTTTGCAGATTTCATGCTTAACATCAGCAATTAGAGGGTACTTAACCTGACCAATACCGCCGTCTTCGATAGCGGTGTTACGCCAAGCGTTGTGCGAGAATTGTGAATCGATAGAAACACCAATGACTTCTACGCCTTTAGCTTGGAAATCTTCGAAACGCTTGTCAAAAGCGATTAGCTCTGATGGGCAAACGAACGTGAAGTCTAGTGGGTAAAAGAATACAACGGCTTTTTTACCTTTAGTGAATTCTGCGAAGTTAAAGCTATCAACGATCTCACCGTTACCTAATACAGCTGCAGCAGTAAAATCTGGGGCTTGACGACCTACTAGTACCATTTTTTTGCTCCTAAAATAGAATTTTGATCAAACCTTTGGTTTGAATCCATGTTTCAACAAGGAAACTATAGTACATAATAGTGTATGAGAAAAAGCGAATTAAATAGATTGATTTAATCGAAAAAAGCGATAAGGTGTTATTTCACCTTATTGAGTAAATAATGAATAAGAATAAATAGTTAGTATGAATAAATGGCCAAGTCTTAAGCAATTACATTATCTTATAACCTTGTATGAAACCAGACATTTCAGTGATGCGGCTCAGCGATGCTTTGTAAGCCAGTCAACATTGAGTAAAGGGATTCAAAATTTGGAGCAACTGGTTGGTTGTCCTCTTTATGAGAAAAAGGATAAAAAAAGCCCGTTGGTATTCACGCCCGCAGGAGAGCAAATCGTTTCACTTGGCAGAGAGTTATTAGCCAAAGGTCAAGATCTGATAGAGCTCGGTCGTCTGTGTCAGGGGGATACGATGCAAGGGCGGCTTAAGGTTGGTTGCATTCCGACGATTGCGCCATTTTTATTGTGTGATTTGGTACAAGAAATTAACCAGCGATTCCCTGAGCTTGATCTGCTGCTAAGAGAAGATACCACCATAAATTTGCTGCAGGCACTAAAGCATGGTGACTTAGATGTATTGATCCTGGCACTGCCAGTAGACATTGGCAATATGACCAGCAAGATTGTGGGACAAGACCCATTTCGAATGGTGATAAGCCGGAATCAGGCCGACGATATACGTGTGCCTATCAGATACGATGATCTGCCTGATGAGTCTGTTTTTCTGCTAGAGAACGAACATTGTTTAACTGAGCACGCAGTCTCCGCCTGTAAGTTGACGGATAAAGAAAAGATAAACCCATTTACCGCGACAAGCCTTCATACTCTTGTTCAGATGGTTGCCAATGGGTTGGGCACGACTTTTATCCCACAGATGGCTATAGAACATGGCCTTATTGATAACCAAAACCTGATTGTTGTCGATCCACCCGGTCAACATGCCTATCGTAATATAGGCTTGGTCTGGAGACCGAGTTCTTCTCGATATGAGACGTTTGAACAACTGGCTAAAGTGGTTTCAGAGCTATTGTAATTTGGCGGTTATGCTTCAATTAGTTTGACACAATCAGCACTGATATCCTGAGCAATATAGGCCATACCTAGCTTGCTCAGGAACTCTGTACGGTCAGCTTTCATTAAATCTATATCAGGGCAAGCAAATCCACAATGTTGATAGATTGCACCTAAATGTGCCATAAACTGCTCACCGGTCTCCATCAGTAACAGGCTTGCGGCGCCCACATCTGGTTTTACTCGAATTTGCAACTCTTCGGGCAGATGCACAGCTAACACGACAGGCTTCTGCTCACCATCAAAACGCACACTGCGATTACGCACAGTCTGGTTCGCCCAATAATAGGCCAGTTCTTTGCTTTGGGTTAAAAATACGGGTTCTATGGACTCTTTATAATTATTGCCAATGGTGGCCATAGTACTTTTAGCCGCCTGGTTTAATGCTGTATCTCCGGAGCGTTTTATGCCTTGCTTTATAATAGAAGCTAATAAAGCGGAAGAGGTGCCGTGATACCAAACATCGCTTGTTTTAAAACCATTAGAGGTTAATAGTTTATTTGCGTCTTTAAGATGTACGGGAGCTTGAATCATATGCGTTTTCAACCAAATAAGAGTCAATAGAATAGGATGTTAGCAAACGTTAGTAATAAAAAGGCGACGTTGTAGTCGCCTTTTTAAATACTTTAATCGAGTCAGGTTAACTGAATTGATTCGAAGTATTTAGTGCGCCACCCGCTTTTAACGCGTTTTCTCCTGCAAAATATTCTTTATGATCATCACCCATGTCCGAACCAGACATATTTTGGTGTTTAACACAGGCAATACCTTGGCGGATCTCTTTACGTTGTACGCCAGCCACATAACCTAACATTGCCGCATCACCAAAGTACTCTTTCGCTAAGTTGTCAGTAGACAAAGCAGCCGTGTGATAAGTCGGCAGAGTAATTAAATGATGGAAAATACCAGCATCACGTGAGGAGTCCGCTTGGAAAGTACGGATCTTCTCATCGGCGCGTATGGATAATTCAGATTCATCATATTCAGCATTCATCAGATCAGCGCGAACGTATGCTGATACATCTTCACCTTCTTCAGCCATAGCGTCGAACATTTGTTGACGGAAGTTAAGTGTCCAGTTGAAAGAAGGAGAGTTGTTGTAAACGAGCTTAGCGTTAGGGTGAACGGCTCGAACACCATCCATCATTTCTTTAATTTGAGCTATATGAGGTTTTTCGGTTTCGATCCATAACAAATCAGCACCCGCATTTATAGCTTCAATACAGTCAAATACACAACGATCTTCCCCCGTTCCTTGACGGAACTGATACAGGCCGGAAGGAAGACGTTTAGGGCGAACTAATTTGCCGTCACGATTAAAGCAAACATCGCCTTCAGCCATGTCAGCTACGTCGATTTCTTCTGTGTCTAGATAAGAGTTGTAAATGTCACCCTGATCTCCTGGCTCTTTAACTACCGCAATTTCCTTAGTTAGCCCAGCACCTTGCGAGTCGGTGCGTGCAACGATAATACCGTTATCAATACCTAATTCTAAGAAAGCGTAACGCAATGCACGAAGTTTTGCGTGAAAGTCAGCATGTGGAACCGTTACTTTACCGTCTTGGTGACCACACTGTTTTTCGTCAGCAACTTGGTTTTCGATTTGTAAACAGCATGCACCCGCTTCAATCATCTGCTTAGCCATTAGATAAGTTGCTTCGGCGTTACCGAAACCTGCGTCAATATCAGCAATAATAGGAACAACGTGTGTTACATGATTATCTATTTGTTCCTGGATAGAGGCTTGCGCTTTTACATCGTCAGCTTCACGAGCGTCATCTAAAGCTCGAAACAGGCCACCTAATTCACGAGCATCCGCTTGGCGAAGAAATGTATATAGCTCCTCAACTAAGCCAGCAACAGTGGTTTTTTCATGCATAGATTGATCTGGAAGTGGACCAAAATCTGAACGAAGTGCGGCAACCATCCAACCTGAAAGGTATAAGTAGCGACGGTCAGTTTTGCCACCAAAGTGCTTTTTAATTGAAATCATTTTCTGTTGGCCGATGAAACCGTGCCAGCAACCCAAAGATTGAGTGTACTGAGAGTTATCTGCATCATAAGCGGCCATATCAGCACGCATTATATCAGCAGTATACTGTGCGATATCCAAACCCGTTTTGAACTTGTTCTGGGCACGCATACGGGCAGCGGACTCTGGATTAATGGCATTCCAAGGAGCACCAGCAGCGCTCTTAGCGGTTTCAATCGTTTCGATGTCTCGTGATAGTTGTGACATAGCTATTCCTCATTCCATGAAGTTTATAATTTGACCAAAACTGGCCGGCTGCTAAATCTGAAACATGGACAAAGTTTATACGATTGTGAGATGATTTAGCTAATTTATAGCCATTATGTTCGGTATTTATTTTATGAATATTTCTAGGGTCGATCTTAATTTATTGGTTTATTTAGATGTTTTACTCAGAGAGCGCAATGTTACTCGATCAGCGAGTCAATTAGGGATTACTCAGCCAGCGATGAGCAATGGACTTCGACGGCTAAGAGATTTATTTGATGATCCTTTACTAATAAGAACCAGTGAAGGGATGATTCCAACTGAACGCGCTCAAAAGTTACAGCCCATAGTCAGAAATGTGTTGGCGAGTATTGAGAAAGCCGTTCAGCCTACTGCTGAATTTAACGCAGAGGATAGTGACAGATTATTTCGGATAATGGCCAGTGACTATACAGAATCTACTTTGATTCTTGCACTATTGAAACGACTAAGCCAAATAGCTCCCAAGATTCGTCTCGATATTATGACTCCCAGTGACGTTAGCTATCAAGATGTTGAACAAGGTACCGTTGACATAGTGATCAACCGCTTTGACCATATTCCACAATCATTTCACCAGACAAACATCTGGCACGATACTTTCTCTTGTCTCTTTAGCCGTGATAACCCCGCTGCACAGCACTTTGATCTCGATGCTTACCTTCAAGCACAGCATGTATGGATCAGTAAAACAGGCATGGGAACAGGAGTTGGTGTTAACCCGAGCGATTCGCAAAATTTGAGTTGGGTAGATTCTGCCTTAATGAGTATTGATAAGACACGTAATATAACCGTCTTTACACGGCACTACCTTGCTGCAGTCTTGTTGGCGGAGCAGACAAATCTGATCGTTACTATTCCCACTAAAGCCGCTAAGTTACAGATAAATAACCCAAAACTGATGATCAAGCCAGTTCCTTTTCCTGTTGAACCATTTGAATTAAAAATGGCCTGGAGTCCACTATTGCAGAGTAACCCCGGTCACCAGTGGATGCGCCGCCTGATAAAAAGTGTGGCTAAGGAAATAGAAAGTGACGCAATGATCTAATGGTTTTGTTTGCTTTATTCATGTAGAAAATACTGAACATAAAAAGTATAAATTATCTAAATTATCCTCATCTATTTAGACTTTTAATTACATTATCATCGGCAAAAACCTAGAGAGATCCTATGAGTAATCGTATTCAACAGGGCAGCTTGCAAATTGATAGCACCCTCTATGCATTAGTTAATCAGCAAATCATTCCTGGAACCGATATTAAGGCTGACGATTTTTGGCAAGCATTTGAAAGCATTCTTGATGACCTGGCGCCTAAAAACAGGGCTCTTTTGTTCAAGCGTGATGAACTGCAAAGTCAAATTGATAGCTGGCATAAAGCGCGTTCTGAGCAAAAGTTTAATCCTGCTGAATACAAATTGTTCTTACAAGATATTGGTTATCTGGTCACCGAAGGTGATGATTTTCATGTGACAACCGCGAATGTAGAGCCAGAAATTGCGACTCAGGCTGGTCCGCAATTAGTGGTTCCAATAATGAATGCTCGCTTCGCTCTTAATGCTGCCAATGCACGGTGGGGCAGTCTTTATGATGCGCTTTATGGTACTGACGTTATCAGTGAGGAGAATGGGGCGGAAATAGGCACGCAATTTAACCCAGTTCGTGGTGCTCGGGTGGTTACATATGCCCGTGAATTTTTAGACAGCGCTGCGCCATTAAACGGAGCGTCACATAAAGAGGTAACCAATTACAGTATTGGTAATACCTTGCTTGCTACGCTAAATAACGGAGAGCAAGTAACCTTAATGGATGCTTCGCAGCTTATTGGTTATCAAGGTGAAAATTCAACGCCTGCTGCCATATTGTTAAAGCATAATAATCTGCATTTTGAAATTCAAATTGATCCGGAAACCTTAATTGGTCAGTTGGATATGGCTGGTGTAAAAGACGTAGTGATTGAGTCTGCTTTGACCACGATTATGGATTGCGAAGACTCTGTTGCCGCGGTAGATGGGGAAGATAAAGCGCTGGCCTACAAAAACTGGCTTGGGTTAATGAAAGGTGATTTACAAGAGTCATTTGAAAAAAATGGCAAAACATTAGTGCGCAGCCTAAATGCAGATCGTCACTACACCAGTGTAAATGGTGGTGAAATTTGCTTAAAGGGCCGTAGCATGTTGTTTATTCGCAACGTTGGACATTTGATGACCAGCCCTGCGATTTTAGATTCCAGTGGCAATGAAGTTCCCGAGGGCATCATGGACGGTATGATAACGTCATTGATAGCGATGCATGACTTAAAAGGTAATAGCCCATATCAAAACTCAACAGCGAACAGTATTAATATTGTTAAGCCTAAAATGCACGGCCCTGAAGAAGTTGCTTTTACATCAGAGTTATTTGGTCGTATAGAAGATGCGCTGGGTTTAGAACGCAATACCATCAAAGTCGGTATTATGGACGAAGAGCGTCGTACGTCGGTTAATTTAAAAGAGTGTATTCGTGCCGCTCAAGAGCGAGTGGTCTTTATTAACACAGGCTTTTTGGACCGAACTGGTGATGAAATTCATACCAGTATGGAGGCCGGTCCATTTGCGCCTAAAGTACAACTAAAAACCATGACATGGATTAGTGCTTATGAAGACCAAAATGTTGATCTTGGTTTAGCCTGTGGGCTGCAAGGCCATGCACAAATTGGTAAAGGTATGTGGCCAGAGCCTGACAATATGGCCAAAATGATGGCCAGCAAAATCGGACACCCACAAGCAGGTGCTAATACGGCATGGGTTCCTTCCCCAACCGCAGCGACATTGCATGCTTTACATTACCATCAGGTTAGTGTTCCCAGCCGTCAAGAAGAATTGCGCAGCCGTGATCGAGCGAATGTAGATGATATTCTTACTATTCCGTTACTTGGTGACCAGAAGCTCACAGCAGATGATATTCAAAATGAGTTGGATAACAATACTCAGGGGATTTTAGGCTATGTTGTTCGCTGGATAGATCAAGGTGTTGGCTGCTCTAAAGTGCCCGACATTAATAATATCGGTTTAATGGAAGATAGAGCAACATTACGTATATCCAGTCAGCATATTGCGAATTGGCTACGTCATGGCATTTGCACAAAAGAGCAAGTGATGCAAACCATGAAACGTATGGCCGCTATTGTTGATGAGCAAAATGTCGGTGACGCAAGTTATGTCAACATGGCTACAGATCTTGATACCAGTGTTGCATTTTCGGCTGCATGCGAATTAGTCTTTGAAGGATGCACGCAACCAAGCGGTTATACCGAACCAGTATTACACGCCATGCGATTGAAGTTAAAAACAAAGCAGCGATAACGGCCCGAAACAAAAAATGTTTTCAAGTTAAACCACCTTATACTCAAGTAACCTCAAGGTGCTTGTTCAGCGAGAATTTATTGGCTTCTGATCAAGGCACTGATTTGAAAGCATAGTCATTCTACGGTAAAAATCAGTAACACAGAGCAGGGGCCAATAAAACTCGCCCTTGGGGAGCTCATCAACGCGCCCATTTCTGCGTCAGATAACTTTGAAAGGGAATGCCATTCCTTCGGTTATCTTTCTTGAACTGAACTCGTTGATGAAGCTCTGAATCCTGCATCTTGAGGTCACTTGAGTATATACCAAGGTGGTTTAAAACTCGTCGTCGTATTCTTGTGTTTCTAGTTCTGCAAAGTCACCTTCATCCGGCTCCACTTCTTCTTGTAGCTCAAGAAGGTGAATGGCTATCAATACAAAATCACTGTCAGTAATGATACCAACCAGATGGCCATTCGAGACCACTGGTAAGCAACCTACTTTATGCTTTTGCATATAGGTAGCACTTTCTTTTAATCCAGCTTGAGGATCTACCGTCATAACATTTTTTCGCATAGCCACATCAAGTGGTGTTGTAAGTGTATGCGATTGATCTTCCGGTATTTTTTGCAGGCTGGATTCTTGAGCGGCTAAAACATCTCTTTGGGTGACAACACCAAGTAACTTATTGTCGGTGTCGACAACGGGAATATGACGAATTTCTTGCTCATTCATCATATGTTTAGCATCAGAGAGTGAGTGTGAACGCAACAGCGTATGAGGGTTGCGAGTCATCATGTCTTCAACTTTGATCATCTCGACCTCCTTTAGTTAGTCTCCATTAACTATAGGGCTATATTTTTCATATATCTGCGAGCTATAGCAGCATTTTGAACGATATTTGCAGAGATAAATGGAGAAAAAAGTCGTGTAATCAGAGAGAGATAGATTCATAACGAACTTTTGACGAAAACTTGGTCAAATTTTAGCTAACAATCCTTGATATTACTGGGATGCAGCCTATACTAGCCCACTGCAAAAATTTTAGTCACATGAGCAAAGATTACACACATGCAAGTTTCTGATTTCAACTTTGACCTTCCTGACGAGCTGATCGCCCGTTATCCAAAAACAGAGCGTAGTGCCAGCCGTTTGCTACAACTACATGGCAATAGTGGAGAGATTTCTGATAGCACATTCAAAGACGTATTAGAACTGGTCGAAGAAGGCGATTTGTTGGTCTTTAATAATACCCGAGTTATTCCTGCTCGTATGTTTGGACGTAAAGCAAGTGGTGGAAAGATAGAAGTATTAGTCGAACGCATGTTGGACGAACATTCTGTTCTGGCCCATGTTCGTTCTTCTAAAGCACCAAAGCCAGGCACTGAACTTTTGCTTGGTGAAAATGACCAATATCAGGCAGAAATGGTTGCTCGTCACGATGCTCTGTTTGAAATACGTTTTAAATCAGAGAAAGTAGTGTTAGATATTCTCAATGATATCGGACATATGCCATTACCGCCTTATATCGATCGTCCGGATGAAGATGCCGATAAAGAAAGATATCAGACGGTTTACAATGAAAAGCCCGGAGCGGTTGCAGCGCCAACGGCAGGCCTGCATTTTGACGATGAGTTGATGGCAAACATTCAGGCCAAAGGGGTTGAATTTGCTTATGTAACACTTCATGTCGGCGCTGGCACGTTCCAGCCAGTACGCGTAGATAATATTCTTGATCATCATATGCATGCGGAATATGTCGAAGTGACTCAAGATGTCGTGGATGCAATTAAGGCGACTAAAGCCAGAGGTGGCCGAGTGATTGCCGTGGGTACGACCTCGGTTCGTTCTTTAGAGAGCGCAGCACAAAGTGCCCTAAAAAATGGTACCGAACTGGTCCCTTTCTTTGATGATACGGAAATCTTTATCTATCCAGGTTATCAATATCAGTTAATAGACTGTCTTATTACCAATTTTCATCTGCCAGAATCAACCTTGATCATGCTGGTCAGTGCATTTGCAGGTTATGATAATGTCATGGCGGCTTATGAGCACGCAGTGAAAGAGAAATACCGTTTCTTTAGCTATGGTGATGCGATGTTTATTAGTAAGAAATAAGCTTTCGGTAACCGGTAACCGGTAACCGGTAACCAGTTAACGTATTAATTTTTTTGGGGTTGCCTTGGTTGCGGCCCCGCGATTAACGGCCAGACTGTTTCTCTGGCATATTGGAGGTTTCGTGAAATACGAACTACATAAAAAACAAGGTAATGCACGTCGTGGTCAATTGACCTTCGAGCGTGGCACAGTACAAACCCCAGCATTTATGCCTGTTGGCACTTATGGCACTGTTAAAGGTATGACACCGGAAGAAGTAAAAGGGACTGGTGCAGAAATCCTGTTGGGCAATACCTTCCACCTTTGGTTACGTCCGGGTCAGGAGGTCATGAAATTACATGGTGATCTGCATGACTTTATGAATTGGCAGGGGCCAATTTTGACTGATTCAGGTGGTTTTCAGGTATTTAGCCTTGGTGATATCCGTAAAATTACTGAAGAAGGTGTGCATTTTCGCAACCCGGTAAACGGTGATAAAATTTTTATGGATGCTGAAAAATCCATGGAAATTCAAAAAGACCTTGGTTCTGACATTGTTATGATTTTCGATGAATGTACACCTTATCCTGCAACGCATGATGAAGCCAAGAAGTCGATGGAAATGTCATTGCGATGGGCTCAACGTAGCCGTGATCATTTCAATGAATTGGAAAACCCCAATGCGTTGTTTGGTATTGTTCAAGGTGGTGTTTTCGAAGACTTACGTGATGTGTCTGTTGAAGGTTTAACAGAAATAGGTTTTGATGGTTATGCCGTAGGTGGTCTTGCTGTTGGTGAACCTAAAGAAGATATGCACCGTATCCTTGAGCATACCTGTCCTAAGTTACCTGAAGATAAGCCAAGATACCTAATGGGTGTTGGCAAACCAGAAGACCTGGTTGAAGGTGTTCGTCGTGGTATCGATATGTTTGACTGCGTTATGCCGACGCGAAATGCCCGTAATGGTCACCTGTTTGTGACTGGTGGTGTGATCAAGATCCGTAATGCGAAACATAAAGTAGATACAAGTCCACTAGATCCGCACTGTGACTGTTACACTTGTCAAAATTATTCTAAGTCATATTTGCATCACTTAGATCGTTGTAATGAAATCTTAGGTGCAAGACTGAATACGATTCATAACTTACGTTATTATCAACGTTTGATGGAAAGTATTCGTAGTGCGATAGATGAAGATCGCTTTGAGCAGTTTGTTCAAGAGTTCTACGCCCGACGTGATCGCGAAGTACCGCAACTTAGTCAATAAGAATACATTAAAACGAGTTTCCGAGATCTGGAACTCGTTTTTTGTTAAAGATTTGAGGAGCATTCCCTTGAAATTAAAAGAGAGCTCCCCAATTTTAGTTAGATACTTATATAAACCTTAATAGAGGACGTTTCTGAATGAGTTTATTCATTTCTCAAGCTCACGCAGCCGCTGAAGGCGCACCACAAGGTGGTGGTTTCGAAATGCTTATCATGCTTGGCATGTTCGGTGTTATTTTTTACTTTATGATTTTCCGTCCGCAATCTAAGCGTGCAAAAGAGCATAAAAACCTGATGGCCGCTATGGGCAAAGGTGATGAAGTTCTTACTGGTGGTGGCTTGGTTGGTAAAATCAGCAAAATCGCTGAAGATAACGACTACATTGTGATTGCTCTAAATGACAATAACGAAGTAACCATTAAGAAAGACTACGTTACAGCAGTACTGCCAAAGGGTACGCTTAAATCTTTATAATACAGCTTAAGGATCCTCGCTGTGCTAAACCGTTATCCGTTATGGAAGTATCTGATGGTGATACTCGCTATCACTATCAGTGCGCTATATGCCCTTCCAAATATCTACGGTGAAGATCCGGCTATTCAAATTACAGGGGCGCGTGGCGCCGCTGTTGATATGTCAACGCTGGATTCTGTCACTGATGCTCTTAATGAAAAGAGCCTTTCTCATAAATCCATTGCTTTAGAAAATGGATCAATTCTTGTTCGTTTTAATGATACCGATACTCAAATTAGTGCTCGCGATATCATCAGTGAAGCTTTAGGCAAAGACACAATTGTTGCTTTGAACCTTGCCGCAGCAACCCCAGATTGGTTGGAAACGGTTGGTGCTGCACCTATGAAGCTCGGACTTGATCTTCGTGGTGGTGTTCACTTCTTAATGGAAGTGGATATGGATGCTGCGATGGTAAAGTTGATTGAACAACAAGAAGAAGCTTTTCGCACCGAATTACGTGAAGATAAAATTCGTTATCGTGCCATTCGAAAACAAGGTAAAGAAACCGTTGAAGTTGTATTGCGAAATACAGAGCAACTTGCTCAGGCTAAGCAACTGCTGAGTAATAAGCATCCGGATATGATCTTTACTGATAATGAATCGGACGGTCGTTTTATTCTATCTGCTAATTTCACTGAAGTTCGATTGGCTGAAGTTCGAAACTATGCAGTTGAACAGAATATTACTATTCTGCGTAATCGTGTAAACGAACTTGGTGTTGCTGAGCCGTTAGTCCAGCGTCAAGGTGCTAATCGCATTGTTGTGGAACTTCCGGGTGTACAAGATACTGCTCGTGCTAAAGAAATTTTAGGTGCGACAGCGACACTTGAATTTCGTGCTGTAAACGAAAAAGCAGACCTTGCCGCTGCTGCAAATGGACGCGTTCCTGCTGGCAGTGAAGTGAAGCTTGACCGAGATGGTCGTCCGGTCGTACTTAAAAAGCGTGTCATTCTTGGCGGCGCTAGTATTACTGACGCAAGCTCTAGTATGGATGAGTATGGTCGTCCTCAAGTAAATATTTCACTAGATAGTGAAGGTGGCAGCAAAATGTCAGCATTCTCGAAAAAGAATGTTGGTAAGTTGATGGCGACTGTATTTGCTGAATACAAAGACAGCGGTCGTAAAACAGCAGAAGGCAAAGTCATTCTTTCCAAAGAAGAAGAAGTGATAAATCAGGCGACGATTCAAACGGCGCTTGGTCGTAGCTTCCGTATCACTGGAATTGACTCTGTTGCTGAAGCGCATAACTTGGCACTATTGCTTAGGGCTGGGGCGCTAATTGCACCAATATCTATTGTAGAAGAACGAACTATTGGTCCTTCAATGGGTCAGCAGAATATCGACAAAGGTATCCAGGCGTGTATCTGGGGCATGATTGCAGTAATGGCATTTATGCTTGTGTACTATCGTAAATTTGGCCTTATCGCCAATATGGCTTTGATGGCTAACTTAGTACTGATCGTTGGTGTCATGTCAATGATTCCAGGGGCGACGATGACGCTTCCGGGGATAGCGGGTATCGTATTGACGGTTGGTATGGCGGTAGATGCGAACGTACTGATATTTGAACGTATTCGTGAAGAACTTAAAGATGGGCGTAACCCTCAACAAGCGATTCACCAAGGCTATGCCAATGCATTTAGTACCATTGCTGATGCAAACATTACCACGTTGATTACTGCAATCATTCTGTTTGCTGTAGGTACAGGTGCGATTAAAGGTTTTGCCGTTACTCTATCCATTGGTATTTTGACCTCTATGTTTACAGCCATTATTGGTACACGCGCCGTCGTGAACCTTATTTATGGTGGTAAGCGCATTAACAAATTGTCGATCTAAGGAAAAGTTATGTTTCAGATAATGAAATCAGACAAAACGATCGACTTTATGCGTTGGTCGAAAATGGCGTTTGTATTCTCTTTAGTAATGATAGCTACCGCACTCTTTACCTTATCAACTAAGTGGTTGAACTGGGGACTAGACTTTACCGGTGGCACATTAATTGAAGTGGGTTTTGAACAACCTGCGGATCTTGAAAAGATTCGTGGCTCACTGGAAGCGAAAGGTTTTGGTGATGCTACGGTTCAGAACTTTGGCTCTGCACGTGAGGTTATGGTTCGTCTACGCCCACGCGAAGATGCACAAGGTGAAAAACTGGGTAACCAAATCCTGACGGCTCTTGAGCAAGGAACTGGTGAAAAAGTTGAGATGCGCCGTATCGAGTTTGTCGGCCCTAATGTGGGTGATGAACTGGCTGAAGCGGGTGGTTTAGCCATTATCGTATCGCTTATCTGTATCTTGATTTATGTTTCAATGCGATTCGAGTGGCGTTTAGCTGCGGGTGCGGTATTAGCACTGGCGCATGACGTTATTATCACTCTTGGTGTCTTTTCGGTAATGCAGATTGAAGTGGACTTAACTATTGTGGCAGCCTTGCTGACGGTAGTGGGGTACTCACTTAATGATACTATTGTTGTATTTGACCGTATTCGTGAAAACTTCCGTAAGATGCGTAAAGGTGACTCAGCTGAAGTGATGAATAGCTCAATTACTCAAACATTGAGCCGTACGTTAATTACTTCTGCGACAACATTATTTGTAGTTACTGCACTGTTTACACAGGGCGGCGCAAATATTCATGGTTTCGCAACAGCATTGTTACTCGGTATCACCGTTGGTACATACTCTTCAATCTATGTAGCTTCGGCTCTGGCATTGAAACTAGGTATCCAGCGTGAGCACCTAATGCCTCCTCAGATTGAGAAAGAAGGTGCAGAATTTGATGAGATGCCATAAAGCCAAGCGCTAATGACATTTTGATGATTTTGAAATAAAAACCGCAGCGAAAGCTGCGGTTTTTTAGGATATAGATAACAGGACAACGAGCTATCCGCATATTTGAAGTAATCCATTGACTGCAATCATGATGACCTAAAAATGCCATAGCCCATAGCCCATAGCC
>DDQN01000061.1:0-33163 GCA_002342685.1 Vibrio sp. UBA2441 | reverse complement strand
CCATAGCCCATAGCCCATAACCCATAGAGCGAAGCTCGTCCTTTACCCCATACAAAAAAAGCCCTCGTCTTGCGACGAGGGCTTACTGATTTCAGCTGTGACGGAACGAATGAAATCAGATTCTAATTTATTATGGCAATTACTTAAGAATTGCGCTGTTACCGTTTTCGCGTACGTGCTTAAGGATAGACTTAACACCACGTGCACTTGAACCAACGATATTGCCTGAATTGATGTAGTTAGTACCACCAGAGAAATCAGTCAGGATTGCACCAGCTTCACGTGCAATAAGTTCGCCTGCAGCCATGTCCCAAGGTTTTAAACCTAACTCAAAATAACCATCTACGCGGCCAGCAGCCAAGTAACATAGGTCAAGAGCAGCAGAACCTGTACGGCGGAAGTCAGCACACTCTGTAAATAGAGAAGTTACAATTTTAAGATAAGACTCAGAATGCTGCTTTTGCTTAAATGGGAAGCCAGTAGCGAGGATAGTACCCTGAAGGTCTTTAAGCTGTTTTACACGAATACGAGCATTGTTTAATTGAGCGCCAGAACCACGTTGTGCTGTAAATAGTTCATTTTGCATTGGGTCATATACACAAGCTACTTCAGTTCTGCCATTGATGCGAACAGCAATAGAAACTGAAAAATGAGGGAAACCTTTAAGGAAGTTAGTGGTGCCATCTAATGGGTCGATGATCCATTGAACGCCTTTATCTTTACCTTCGATAAGTCCGCTCTCTTCAGCAATAACACAGTGATCAGGGTACGAAGCCATGATAGTGTCAATGATGATTGTTTCCGCTTCTTTGTCTACGTTAGTTACGTAATCGTTAACGCCTTTTTGTGAAACTTCAATTTTTTCAATATTTTCTAGAGATTTAGCAATATGATTGCCTGCTTTTCGCGCAGCGCGAATAGCAATATTTAGCATAGGATGCATACATTTACCCAACAGATGTTAAAGAACAGAAAGCGGCGGCGAGTATATCAGAGATCGCAAAAAAAGGAAGAGGTTATTTTTTGTGCTTTTTATTGATATTTGTTTGAAGCTATCTACGGATTTTCGTTAAGTAAACCAGTAGATCTTAACTTAGTTTTAATCCTTATACATAGGCTACTCCTGCTGAAACGGGCATCTTGAGGTAGTTTGACCATATCAACGTATGTTAACATTCGTCGGCTTTTTAATTTTTGGTTTAATAACGCATGCTCAACAACGTAAAAGTAATTTTAGTCGGAACTTCTCATTCTGGGAATATCGGTTCTGCAGCCCGCGCAATGAAGGTGATGGGATTGTCTCAGTTAGTCTTAGTTGACCCGCAGTGTCAGGTTGATGCTCAAACCTTAGCATTAGCTGCAGGGGCGAGTGACATTGCAGAAGGGGCTACTGTCGTAAGTACTCTAGAAGAAGCCATTGTCGATTGTAGGCTAGTCGTTGGTTCTAGCGCTCGTTCTCGTACACTAGAGTGGCCGATGTTAGAGCCAAGGGAATGTGGAGAGAAGTTTGCAGAAGAAGGTGAACAACATCCCGTAGCTCTTGTATTTGGCAGAGAAAGAACGGGCTTAACCAATGAAGAGCTGCAGAAGTGTCATTTTCATGTCTGCATACCGGCAAACCCAGAATATAGTTCGCTTAATCTGGCAATGGCAGTACAAACATTAGCCTACGAAGTCAGAGTTGCTCACCTTAATCGAGCTCAAAGTGCCCATCCTATAAAGGAAGAAGTCTACCCAAGTCACAAAGAACTGGAGATGTTTTATCAACACCTTGAAAAAGTGATTACTGATACCCAATTTATCTCACAAGATAAGCCTAATTTAATTATGACTAAGTTGAGGCGTTTATTCAGCCGTTCACGGCCAGAAATAAGTGAAATCAATATTTTAAGAGGCATTTTGACCTCTATTGAAAAACAAATAGTGAAGAAGAATTAACCACTTTTATAAAAAGGTTAAATACTTGACTGTTTTAGTCAAATAAATACTTGACCAATTTGGTCGGGTATGAAAAACTTTATTCATGTTAATACGTGGATAGAGTGTAATATGAGACTTACATCTAAAGGAAGATATGCAGTAACCGCAATGCTTGACGTTGCGCTTCACTCGCAGGCAAACCCTGTACCACTTGCCGATATATCGGAGCGACAAGGAATTTCGCTTTCGTATTTGGAGCAGTTGTTTTCCAAGCTTCGCAAAGCAGGTTTAGTGGCTAGCGTTCGTGGTCCCGGAGGTGGTTATCGTCTGGGTAAAGAAGCAATGGATATTTCAATTGGGACAGTAATTGCTGCCGTTGATGAGTCCGTTGATGCGACTAAGTGCTCAGGAAAAGGTGACTGCCAAGGTGGAACTCGTTGTCTTACCCATACGTTATGGCGTGATTTAAGTACTCGTATTAGTGATTTTCTAAACAATATCACTCTTGGCCAGTTGATGAATGATAACGAAGTCTTAGAAATTTCTGACCGTCAGGACATAAATCTGGTGGTTAACAATGGGTTTTCACAAACAATAAAAAGCACTGCGCCCATCAGTGCAAATGCTCGCTCATAGCGGCAATGTTTTTACACTGGAGTAATAAATGAAACTGCCTATTTATTTTGACTATTCAGCTACTTGCCCAGTAGATGAACGTGTTGCTGAGAAAATGGTTCAATGTATGACGATGGACGGTACTTTCGGAAATCCGGCATCGCGTTCTCATCGCTACGGTTGGCAGGCTGAAGAAGCAGTTGATACAGCTCGTGATCAAATTGCAGAGCTTATTAATGCGGATCCTCGAGAAATCGTATTTACCTCTGGCGCTACTGAGTCAGATAACCTTGCTATTAAAGGTGTTGCACACTTTTATGGTAAGAAAGGTAAACATATCATTACCTGCAAAACAGAACATAAAGCGGTTCTTGATACTTGTCGCCAACTAGAGCGAGAAGGTTATGAGTTAACCTATCTTGCCCCAGAGGAAAATGGCCTTATAGACCTAAACAAGCTACAAGACGCAATACGTGATGACACTATTTTGGTTTCTATCATGCATGTAAACAATGAAATTGGTGTTATTCAGGATATTACGGCTATTGGTGAACTTTGCCGTGAACGTAAAATCATTTTTCATGTCGATGGAGCGCAATCCGTAGGGAAACTGCCAATCGATGTACAAGAGATGAAAGTTGACCTTATCTCTATGTCCGGTCATAAAATGTATGGACCTAAAGGTATTGGTGCATTGTACGTTCGTCGTAAGCCTCGCATTCGTCTGGAAGCACAAATGCATGGCGGTGGTCATGAGCGCGGTTTCCGTTCAGGTACGTTGCCAACACACCAAATTGTTGGTATGGGTGAAGCTGCCCGTGTTGCCAAACTAGATATGCAAAAAGATTTTGAACATGCGAAAGTAATGCGCAATCGTATGTTAGAAGGTTTGAAAGACTTAGAATCAATCACAATAAATGGTGATTTGGATCAGCGTTTACCAAACAACTTAAACATCAGCTTCGCTTTTGTAGAAGGTGAATCTTTGCTTATGTCACTAAAAGACTTAGCGGTATCCTCTGGGTCAGCATGTACATCAGCAAGCTTAGAGCCATCGTACGTACTACGTGCATTAGGTTTAGATGATGAATTAGCCCATAGTTCAGTTCGTTTTTCATTCGGACGTTATACAACGGAAGAAGAAATCGATTATGCGGTAGCGCAAATTATCGTCGCGGTTAATAAATTGAGAGACATGTCTCCTCTATGGGATATGTACAAGGAAGGGGTTGATTTGAGTTCTGTTGAGTGGGCTCATCATTAATCCCAGTGTTACAATAATAGAGGAACGAGGAATATATTATGGCTTATAGTGAAAAAGTGATCGATCACTATGAAAATCCACGTAACGTAGGTTCTTTTGATAAAGAAGATCCTAGTATCGGAAGTGGTATGGTTGGTGCGCCAGCGTGTGGCGATGTAATGAAACTTCAAATCAAGGTAACACCGGAAGGTATTATCGAGGATGCGAAATTCAAAACTTATGGTTGTGGTTCAGCTATCGCTTCAAGCTCTCTTGTTACTGAGTGGGTAAAAGGCAAAAGCATTGATGAAGCTGCATCGATAAAAAACTCTGAAATTGCAGAAGAGTTAGAATTACCTCCGGTTAAAGTGCACTGTTCAATTCTTGCAGAAGACGCGATAAAAGCAGCGGTATCTGATTACAAGAAAAAGCACGATCAATAAAGAATAAGTTGTAAGGGAGGAACTCCTCCCTTTAGATAAAAAATATCAGAAACAGAAGGTTGAAGTATGGCCATCACCATGACAGAAGCGGCAGCAAATAGAGTTAAAACATTTCTTGATAACCGTGGAAAAGGTATCGGTTTGCGTCTTGGTGTAAAAACGACAGGGTGTTCAGGCATGGCCTATGTGCTTGAGTTTGTCGATCAGTTGAATGAAGAAGATCAGATTTTTGAGATGAACGAAACAAAAATAATCGTTGATCCTAAAAGTTTGGCTTACCTAGATGGTACTGAGTTAGACTTTGTTAAAGAAGGCTTAAATGAAGGCTTTCAATTTAATAACCCGAACGTGAAAGATGAATGTGGTTGTGGAGAAAGCTTTACAGTCTAAATTCAGTCATTCGATATGATAGCTAACTGACAATAGTTAATTGAATATCGAACATTAGGTCATATAAAGATGAATCATTTTGAATTATTTGGGCTACCAATCGAGTTTGAACTGGATGGTGGCCTTCTTTCTAATCAATTTAGAGAATTGCAGCGCCAATTTCACCCTGATAACTTTTCTACTGCATCTGAAAGGGATCGACTTATGTCGGTTCAAAAAGCAGCCCAAATTAATGACGCTTATCAGGTGCTTAAAAATCCTATTTCTCGAGTCGAATACATATTAGTTCTCAATGGCGTTGATATTCGTGGTGAGCATAAAACGTTACAAGATCCACTGTTTTTAATGGAGCAGATGGAATTACGAGAAGAGTTAGAAGATATTACTGCAGAAGATGCTTTGTATAATTTTGATGACAAGGTCAATAAACTATATAAGCAACACATGCTCGATGTACAAAAAGAGTTGCAAGCTTCCCAGTTGGAGCAAGCCGCAGAGCAGGTGAGAAAGCTAAAATTCATTGCAAAACTTAAGCATGAGATAGAACAGGCTGAAGACCGATTATTCGGTTAAGGCTTATCAAAAAGGAAGCTCAATGTTACTTCAAATCTCGGAACCGGGACAAAGCCCAGCACCGCATGAACAAAAACTGGCTGTAGGTATTGATTTAGGTACAACAAATTCACTGGTCGCTTCAGTTCGAAGCGGGAGTGCTTCACCTTTACCTGATGAACAAGGCAATAACATTGTTCCTTCCGTTGTTTATTATAACGAGTCAGGTCATCAGGTTGGAACACTGGCTCGTAAAAATGCTCAGACCGATCCAAGTAATACCATTATTTCTGTTAAGCGTCTTATCGGTCGTTCATTGACTGATATTAAAAAACGTTACCCGTCTTTGCCTTATCAATTCCAAGAAAGTGAAAATGGCCTGCCTTTGCTCGCAACCACATCAGGCATTAAAAACCCTATTCAAATATCTTCAGATATCTTAAAAGCACTAAACGCACGTGCCGAAGAGAGCTTAGGTGGTGAGTTAGAGGGGGTGGTTATAACTGTCCCCGCTTATTTTGATGATGCTCAACGTGCAGGCACCAAAGATGCGGCTACGTTAGCTGGAATGAAGGTACTTAGACTGCTCAACGAACCAACTGCGGCTGCTATTGCATATGGTCTAGACTCAGGTCAGGAAGGGGTCATTGCAGTTTACGACTTAGGTGGTGGTACTTTTGATATCTCGATATTACGTCTGTCAAAAGGCGTATTTGAAGTACTAGCTACCGGAGGTGATTCAGCATTGGGTGGTGATGATTTTGACCACCTTATAGCGGAACACTTTCAGGGACTCATTGGATTAACTTCGCCTTTGACAGCGAAACAGAATCGCGCCTTATTGGATGCGGCAACTAACGCTAAAATTGCTCTGTCAAAAGAAGAACAGGTGAATGTTTCTGTACTTGGCTGGCAAGGTTCATTGACGCGAGATGAATTTGAAGCGTTGATTCAACCACTAGTGAAGAAGACATTACTATCATGCCGTCGAGCCTTAAAAGATGCAGACGTTGCTACTGATGAAGTTCATGAAGTGGTTATGGTAGGTGGTTCGACACGGACACTTTTGGTTCGTGAAATGGTCGGCAACTTCTTTGGTCAAAAACCACTGACTAGTATTAATCCGGATGAAGTTGTTGCGATCGGCGCTGCCATTCAGGCGGATGTACTGGTTGGTAATAAACCCGATGCTGAAATGTTGTTACTCGATGTAATTCCACTCTCTTTAGGTATTGAAACCATGGGTGGGCTAGTAGAGAAGATTATACCGCGTAACACCACCATCCCAGTGGCAAAGGCACAAGAATTCACCACCTTTAAAGATGGTCAGACAGGTATGCTGGTCCATACGGTTCAGGGAGAAAGAGAGATGGTAGATGATTGCCGATCTCTGGCACGTTTCTCCTTGAAAGGTATACCACCAATGGCGGCTGGAGCTGCACATATTCGAGTTACTTATCAGGTCGATGCCGATGGTCTTTTATCCGTTACAGCGATGGAAAAGAGCACGGGTGTTCAGGCAGAAATACAGGTGAAACCATCCTACGGATTAAGTGATGAAGAAGTCACTAGTATGCTGAAAGACTCCATGACTTTTGCTAAAGAAGATATGCTTGCTCGTGCCCTCGCAGAGCAACGAGTAGAAGCAGATCGCGTCATAGAAGGTTTGATTGCAGCATTGCAATCAGATGGTGATGAACTATTAAGTGAAGATGAGCGTCAGGTACTACTAAAATCGATTGAATCTCTAATTGAAAGTCGAAATGGTAATGATGCTGATGCCATAGAACAGAGTATTAAAGAAACCGACAAAGCCAGTCAAGACTTTGCTTCGCGGAGAATGGATATTTCCATCCGTAAAGCATTAGCCGGTCAGTCTGTTGATAACGTTTAATTTGTAGTCTGTAAATAGTCGGTTACATAGGAAAAAATTATGCCAAAAATTGTAGTACTGCCACATAAAGAACTTTGTCCGGAAGGCGCTGTCTTAGAAGCTCAAGCCGGTGAAACGGTTCTTGATGTTGCACTTAAAAATGGTATTGGAATTGAGCATGCGTGTGAAAAGTCATGTGCTTGTACAACCTGCCATATCGTCGTTCGTGAAGGTTTTGATTCTCTAGAAGAGAGCGAAGAACTAGAAGACGACATGTTAGATAAGGCGTGGGGATTAGAACCAGAATCACGTCTGGGCTGTCAGGCGAAAGTCGCTGATGAAGATTTAGTGGTAGAAATTCCAAAGTACACCTTAAATCACGCAGCAGAAGACCATTAATCAGTATACTTAATCTGCTCTCATTGAAATGGGCAGGTTAAATATATATCGGCATGCTTAAAAAATAGACATAGGATGAGCATCATGAAATGGACAGACTCCCGAGATATTGCGATCGAATTGTCTGAACTTTATCCAGAGCTAGATCCAAAAACCGTACGATTTACGGATATGCATCAATGGATAACAGAATTAGAAGGCTTTGATGATGATCCGCAGCGATCAAATGAAAAGATTCTTGAAGCGATTCTGCTCTGTTGGCTAGATGAGCTAGATTAAGTTACTTTATATTGATAATTACTTAATAAATAAAAGGGCAATAGCCCTTTTATTTTGTATTAAATACAACAAAAAAATAAGATGCGGAACGAAAATAAGCCGCGACACGACAAGGAGAAATCATGTCAACTCAGATGTTAGTTAGTATTTCGAATGCCCCTGCTGCGCCCCATTGGGGTGATAACGCCATTATTTCTTACACAGAAAATGGTGCAATGATTCATTTACATGAAGCTCATGATTTAGGCGCCATTCAAAAAGCCGCCCGAAAGCTTGATGGCAACGGAATTAAATCAGTCTCGTTACAAGGTAAAGAGTGGGGACTAGAAGAGGTATGGGCTTTTTATCAAGGCTATCGTTCACCTAAAAGTGTACCAAATATAGAGTGGTCTCCGCTTAGCGACGAAGAACAAAGTGAGCTTCAAGCCAGAATTAAAGCAAGTGATTGGGTAAGACACATTATCAATAAACCTGCGGAAGAAGTGGCTCCAAGGCAACTAGCAACAATGGCGGGAGAGTTTATTAAATCTCTGGCACCAGAGCACGTTAATTATCGTATCGTGAAAGACAAAGACTTATTGACTGAAGGTTGGCAGGGTATCTATGCCGTTGGGCGTGGTTCTGAACGAACCTCTGCGATGCTGCAGCTTGATTATAACCCGACAGGTGATGAAAATGCTCCTGTATTTGCCTGTTTAGTTGGTAAAGGTATTACCTTTGATTCTGGTGGCTATAGCTTAAAACCATCTAACTTTATGACCTCCATGAAAGCAGATATGGGTGGTGCTGGTACGATTACGGGAGGATTTGGTTTAGCTATTATGCGTGGTCTGAATAAGCGCGTTAAACTTATCCTTTGTTGTGCTGAAAACATGGTTTCTGGACGAGCGTTGAAGCTTGGTGACATTATTACCTATAAAAATGGTAAAACAGTAGAGATCATGAATACCGATGCCGAAGGTCGATTAGTCCTTGCGGACGGGCTTATTTTTGCAAGTGAACAAAACCCCGAGTTGATCATAGATTGCGCTACATTAACAGGAGCCGCTAAGAATGCTTTGGGTAATGATTTTCATGCACTGTTGAGTTTTGATGATGAGTTATCGCATCAAGCATTAATGGGCGCAAATGCAGAGAAAGAAGGGTTATGGCCACTTCCATTGGCGGATTTCCATCGCGGTATGCTTCCTTCAAATTTTGCGGATTTATCAAACATCAGTAGCGGTGATTACTCTCCAGGTGCAAGTACAGCAGCTGCATTTCTTTCCTATTTTGTGAAAGAGCACAAAAAAGGGTGGTTACACTTTGACTGTGCAGGAACTTATCGTAAAACTGCTAGTGATAAATGGTCAGCTGGTGCGACAGGTATGGGGGTAAGAACCCTTGCTCGGCTGTTGGTTGATAAAGCTCAATAGATAGTAATTATTATAATAACTGGCGACTCAAGGTGAGTTACCCATAAGTAAAGTAGCAAAAGGATGATTTTATGGCTGTAGAAAGAACATTTTCCATTGTGAAGCCCGATGCAGTGAAAAGAAACTTGATCGGTGAAATTTATAATCGTATCGAAAAATCTGGATTAAAGGTTATTGCGGCAAAAATGCTCCATCTCACTGATGAACAGGCGAGTGGTTTTTATGCAGAGCATGAAGGCAAAGCGTTTTTCTCGGGGTTAAAAGAGTTTATGACTTCTGGACCTGTGATGGTGCAAGTCTTAGAGGGTGAAAACGCTATTGAGTCCTACCGTGAGCTTATGGGGAAAACTAACCCTGAAGAAGCAGCTTGCGGTACGATTCGTTCTGACTATGCTTTGAGTATGCGGTATAACTCTGTGCACGGCTCTGACAGCGAGACATCAGCAGCGAGAGAGATTGAATTTTTCTTTCCTGAATCAGAAATCTGTCCAAGATCAGAATAAAATCTATCAGAAAGGGTAACAGCAGTTTACCCTTTCTATTCCCGATAAAAATATTCTCTTTACACCTTAAGCCTTTACCAATCTCCCTGTTTTCCCCCTCTTGTTGAACCTGAGCAAACACTGTACAATTCGCGCCCTTATTTGTTATTCCGTCATTAAGAGGTCACATGACTACTGCAAAAATCAATTTAATGGATTTTGATCGCAAAGGACTTCGTCAATATTTTATAGACGAACTTGGTGAGAAAGCATTCCGAGCAGAGCAAGTGATGAAGTGGATATATCATTTCGGTGTCGATGATTTCGAAAAAATGACCAACATAAATAAAAAACTTCGCGAGAAACTAATCCGGGTGGCAGAGATAAAGGCGCCTGTGGTTTCTGAAGCTCAGCATTCCTCTGATGGCACCATCAAATGGGCTATGCGTGTAGGCGATCAAGATGTTGAAACGGTATATATTCCAGAAGATGATCGCGCTACTTTGTGTGTCTCTTCTCAGGTAGGTTGTGCACTTGAATGTAAGTTTTGTTCTACTGCTCAACAAGGCTTTAATCGTAATCTAAAAGTGTCTGAAATTATCGGACAAGTTTGGCGAGCCGCTCGCGAGATAGGTTTACAAAAGGAAACAGGCCGTCGTCCTATCACTAATGTCGTTATGATGGGAATGGGAGAGCCTTTGCTCAATATGAAAAACCTTCTGCCTGCATTAGAAATAATGCTGGATGATTTAGGTTTTGGGTTGTCCAAACGTCGCGTGACTGTATCTACCTCTGGTGTCGTATCTGGTCTTGATCAAATGACGGATAATATTGATGTTGCCTTGGCTGTTTCACTTCACGCGCCAACCGATGAACTTCGTCGTCAAATCATGCCTATTAATGATCGCTGGAATATCGATACATTATTGGAATCAGTTCATCGATATATTGCGTCATCAAATGCGAATCGTGGCAAGGTTACCATCGAATATGTACTGCTTGATCATGTAAATGATGATATGGAACATGCAAGACAGCTCGCAGAACTACTGAAAGATACGCCATGTAAGATAAACCTGATTCCATTTAACCCTTATCCTGGTTCACCATATAAGAAACCAAGTAACTCACGAATCGACAGGTTCATGAAAACGCTAATGCAGTATGAAAATACGGTTACTTGTCGTAAAACGCGTGGTGATGATATCGATGCAGCTTGTGGTCAATTGGTTGGTGATGTGATTGATCGTACAAAACGCACAAAACAAAACCAGCAAGGGGAACCTATCCCAGTTAAATCAATCTGAAT
Source organism: Vibrio sp. UBA2441 (assembly GCA_002342685.1). Classification (GTDB taxonomy): domain Bacteria; phylum Pseudomonadota; class Gammaproteobacteria; order Enterobacterales; family Vibrionaceae; genus Vibrio. Next base: position 22,243 of record DDQN01000061.1, on the reverse strand, counting down.
ATGAGATTGATTTAACGTTGGTGGATTAAATAGAACCCTTGCAATAATCAAGGGTTTTTATTTTATGAAGTTAACGATAATGTTTGCTTTTGTTGTCTGCTTTATTTGTGGTTGTGTTACAGTAACTGAACAAGAGGCAGGGAAGAAGATTGACCGCATAAAGCTTGCAGATGCACGAATTTCGCTTGGATTAGGATATCTTTATGCAGGTAATTGGCTAAAAGCACGAGAAAACCTTGAGTTAGCCTTAAATTATGCGCCAAACTACTACCGCTCATTGAATTCAATCGCTTATTATTATCAGCAAGTTGGTGAAACTGACTTAGCGGATAGAAATTATAAGAAAGCATTACGGCAGTCGCCGAAGAACGGGGATGTACTTAATAATTTCGGTGTATTCTTATGTAAACTCGGCAAGTATGAACACGCCGATGAGCTTTTTAACCGAGCTATTAAGCAACCACACTACTATCAAGTTTCTGATAGTTATGAAAACGCGGCGCTTTGTTCACTAAAAAGTGACAATAAAAATAAAGCAGCCAACTACTTTAGACGTTCTTTGGATTATGATCCAAATCGCTATGTTGCCCTGTTTCAATTGTCTAAATTAGATATTGAGGCCGAAAATTACGATATAGCCAGGATTCGACTACTAAAAATTCACAAGAAGTTTGGATACCAAGCGAGTAGTTTAGAACTGCTTATTGAGACAGAAGAAAAGGCAGGGAATAAACAGTTAGCAAAGAAATACGCTAGTATTCTCGATACTGAGTTTCCAGACTTCAATAAATATTAGAAGTACATGACGAATGAGTACTGAAAAAGAAAATAGTAATACCACTGAATTAGAAACGGCCAATGTAGAATTGGCTGGTGACCTCCTGCGTAAGAAGCGCGAAAAGCTTGGACTTTCTCAAAAAGAAATAGCTGACAGATTGAGGTTGAGAGTTGCTATTATTGAGAGCATTGATAAGAATAATTATGACTTTGATCAGGTCGCTACATTTACACGTGGTTATTTGCGCTCGTACGCCAAAGCTGTCGATTTAGATGAAAAAGAGGTGTTGGCGGCGTTAAATGATGCGAATGAAGTTCAGCATATAGAACAAGAAATGCAGAGTTTTTCTCGTAAAACCAAACGAGAAAAACATGATAGCCGCATTATGAAACTGACGTGGGCTATATTCGCCATAATTATTGGTATTTCCTCTGTTTGGTGGTATCAAAACCAACAAGACACTCTGACCGAAACGGTAGACGAGGTGATAATAGAAAGAGCTATCACTGATGAACCCGCTTCGCCCGTTATATCTCGTGAAGAAGATGTAACTATAAATGAAGACCTTGTAGCGCCAGTCACCTTGTCAATTGAATCTGAAATAGAGCCAGTTGATGGAGCTGAAAGCACAAATTCAGAACCGGCAGCTTTCGTGGAAAACGAAGTAACAATACAACCAGTCGTTGTAGAAACGGTCTCTACTCAAGACGATCAAACTGCTGAAAGTGCCTTAAACGAATTAGTCATGAATTTTACTGCAGACTGTTGGGTTCAGGTAAAGGATGCAACGGGCTCTACTCTAGCCACTGGTGTTAAAAAAGCAGGACGAGAGGTTAACCTTGCAGGAGAACCTCCGTTTAGTATTATCCTTGGAGCACCTGAAGGTGTGTCACTGACATTTGCAGGTGAACCTGTTGACCTTTCTGGGTATACTTCAGGCAAAGTAGCAAGATTCACTCTACCTTAGAAGCAAACTATGCAACACGAATCCCCTATAAAGCGTCGCCAATCCACCCGAATTTACGTGGGTGATGTACCTATTGGTGATGGCGCTCCCATTGCTGTGCAATCAATGACAAATACTCGCACCACGGATGTGGAGGCGACATTGGCACAGATACGCGCCTTAGCAAAAGTTGGTGCAGATATTGTCCGTGTTTCCGTTCCGACGATGGAAGCGGCAGAAGCATTCAAATTAATTAAACAACAGGCCTCAATACCATTAATCGCCGATATTCATTTTGATTATCGAATTGCTCTAAAAGTGGCAGAGTATGGTGTGGATTGTCTTCGTATAAACCCTGGGAATATCGGAAAAGAAGATCGCATTCGTTCGGTTGTAGACTGTGCCCGTGATAAGAATATCCCTATTCGTATTGGTGTAAACGGCGGTTCTCTGGAAAAAGAAATTCAGGAAAAGTATGGCGAACCAACACCAGCAGCTCTGGTCGAGTCTGCTATGCGTCATGTTGATATTTTAGATCGTCTTAACTTTGACCAGTTTAAAGTCAGCGTAAAAGCATCAGACGTATTCTTAGCCGTAGACTCTTACCGATTGCTTGCACAAAAAATAGATCAACCTTTGCATCTAGGCATTACCGAAGCGGGTGGTGCAAGAGCAGGTTCTGTCAAATCAGCTGTCGGCTTAGGTATGCTGCTAGCCGAAGGTATTGGTGATACTTTACGTGTGTCGCTTGCTGCTGATCCGATAGAAGAGATCAAAGTAGGGTTTGATATTTTAAAGTCCCTACGTATTCGCTCACGTGGAATTAACTTCATTGCTTGCCCAACCTGTTCTCGTCAAGAATTTGATGTTATTGGGACAGTGAATGAATTAGAACAAAGACTGGAAGACATTATCACCCCTATGGATGTGTCAATTATTGGCTGTGTAGTCAATGGGCCGGGTGAAGCTGAAGTTTCCCATTTAGGGATAGCGGGCGGCAACAGAAAAAGTGCATTTTACGAAGATGGTCAGCGTCAGAAAGAGCGATTTGACAACAACGATCTCATTGATCATTTAGAAGCTAAAATTCGTGCAAAAGCATCTATGTTGGATACAGATAATCGTATCGAACTAAATCAAATTATAGAAAATTAATCAACTCAACGATTACGGTAATAAATTGTGGCAAAAACAATTCAAGCAATAAGAGGCATGAACGACTGCCTCCCAACGGACTCTCCGCTTTGGCAAAAAGTGGAAAGTACAGTTAAAAAAGTGATAAGTGCTTACGGCTATAGCGAAGTCCGAATGCCGATCGTTGAGCAAACGAATCTATTTAGTCGTGCTATCGGTGAAGTTACCGATGTCGTAGAAAAAGAGATGTACACTTTCGAAGATCGAAATGGTGATAGCTTGACACTTCGCCCAGAAGGTACGGCAGGTTGTGTACGATCAGGTATTGAGAATGGGCTTCTGTATAATCAAGAGCAACGTTTATGGTACATGGGACCAATGTTCCGCCATGAGCGCCCTCAAAAAGGTCGTTATCGTCAATTTCATCAGGTGGGTGCCGAAGTCTTTGGTCTGAATGGACCGGATGTAGATGCAGAAATGATCATGATGACAGCACGTCTATGGCGTGAGCTGGGCATCAATGAACATGTTCGATTGGAACTGAATTCTATCGGCTCTTTAGAAGCTCGTGCAAATTATCGCGATGCTTTGGTTGCTTATCTAGAGCAATACGAAGACGTTTTGGACGACGATTGTAAGCGTCGTATGTACACTAATCCGCTTCGTGTTCTTGATACAAAAAACCCAGATGTACAAGCTATTCTGGGAGACGCTCCTAAGCTATCCATGTTTTTGGATGACGAGTCTAAAGCACATTTTTCAGGTCTGTGTGAACTTCTTGACTCTGCTGGAATCGAATACCAAGTTAACGAACGTTTAGTTCGTGGTTTGGACTATTACAACCGGACTGTGTTTGAGTGGATTACCGAAAGCTTGGGTGCACAAGGCACCATTTGTGGTGGTGGTCGATACGATGGTTTAGTTGAACAACTTGGCGGTAAAGCTACACCAGCGGTTGGTTTCGCTATGGGACTGGAACGTTTAGTTCTTTTGCTCGATACGCTAGGTTTAAATGATGTTCGCCGTGCTGTAGACGTTTATATCGTAACAGCAGGGGAAGGCACTATGATGGCCGGAATGAAGCTCGCAGAGCAGTTACGCGAATCAATACCAGAATTACGAGTTATGACGCACTTTGGTGGTGGTAACTTTAAAAAGCAATTTAAGCGCGCGGACAAAGTTGGTGCAGCAGTCGCATTAGTTTTAGGTGAGAATGAAGTAGCAGAAGGAACCGTCGTGGTCAAAGACCTCGCTGGTGGTGAGCAAAGTACGCTTGCCCAAACTGAAGTTACATCTCAACTAATGAATTTGATTTAAGAGGACAGGACGTGGAACTGTACGATAGCGAAGAACAACAAGTTGAAGCCATTAAAGATTGGTGGAAAGAAAATGGAAAGGCCGTCATTTTAGGTGGTGTTATTGGTCTTGGTGGATTATTTGGCTGGCGTTATTATCAGGACTCAGTTATTGCTGCAAAAGATGCAGCTTCTGATAATTATACAAATGTAATAGTGCAACTTGCTACTTCAGGTACTGATGCCTCATCTCAGGTACAGAGTTATATTGATGCTAATAATGATAAGGAATACTCGGTGTTAGCAGCAATGCAACTAGCAAAAGCTCAAGTCGATGCGGGTGATATTGCTGCGGCATTGAGCCAGCTTGAGTGGGCGAAAGCAAATACTAAAGATGAAACAGTGACTCCATTAGTCGATTTTCGTATTGCACGTATTCTGGCAGCACAAGACCAATTTGAAGATGCACTGTCTCAGCTTTCTTTGGTCTCTTCTCCAGCGTGGCAAGGTCGAGTGGCTGAACTGAAAGGGGATATCCTTTTAAGTCAAGGTAATAAAGAAGGCGCCTATAGCGCGTATACGGAAGCACAGCAAGCCGGCGATGCCAGCCAGGGTATCCAGATGAAACTGGATGACTTGGCGAAATAAGGACTGAAGTAATGAAAAAACTGCTCAGTCGTTTTTTGTTAAGCTCGCTGGTTATTGCAGGCATAGCAGGCTGTTCCAGCGAAGAAGACACGGTCATCATGGCGCCGGTACCTCAAGTATCGAGTCAGTTTACACCTGAAAGTATTTGGTCTTCCTCAATAGGAAGCGGTGTTGGTCACTATTTCTCTAAGCTTCAACCTGTATTTGGTTATGAGAAAATTTTTGTGGCCAGTCGTGATGGAGACGTGAAAGCTCTTGATCCTGAAACAGGTAAAGTAATCTGGACAAACGATCTTGAAGGTGACAATCCAGCTCGATTATCTGGTGGGCTTACAGCGTCATATGGAAAACTATTTTTTGGTTCTGAAAATGGCTTTGTGGTTGCATTAGATGTCGAAAATGGAGAAGAATTGTGGCGTGCAGAAGTTACTGGAGAAGTATTAGCTAAACCAGCGACTGACAACAATTATGTCATTGTTAATACCAGCAGAGGTATGCTGACTGCGTTAGACGCGGCTACTGGTGAAGAAGTTTGGGCAATTAGTACCGAAGTTCCAAACCTGACTTTACGCGGTGATAGCACTCCTTCAACTGCTTCTGGTGGTGTATTCTGGGGGACTGCAAATGGTCGGTTGGCAGCAGCTGTCATTTCCAGAGGGCAGCTGATATGGCAGCAACCAGTTGGTACACCTAAAGGGGCTACCGAGATAGACCGATTAGTTGATGTAGACTCTTCACCTATCATTATTGGTGGAATGCTTTATACCATCGGTATTAATGGACAGCTAACTGCAATAGATCTTCGTTCAGGATCTCCATCCTGGAAGCGAAATTACTCCTCAGCTCTGGATATGTCTTCGGATGGCTCTCGCATATATCTTGTTACTGATAAAGATTATATGGTTGCTGTTGACGCAAGAAGTGGTACAGAGTTATGGACCAATAAATTGTTAGAAAACCGTTTGTTAACGTCACCGAGTATCATTGATGACTATATCGTAGTGGGTGACGCGGAAGGTTATCTGCATTGGTTGGATAAAAGCACTGGTGAGTTTGTTGCTCAGCAGTTAGTTAATGATAGTGGTTTTGCTGTTGCACCGATAGTATTAGAGGATGGTTATCTTATCACCACTCGAAACGGTAGCATTAGAAAGTTAAAAATTAACTAATACTATACCCAAGTTACTTGGGGATAATACTGTGATAGAATTCACGTTCGGCTCCTGACTTAGCGGTTAGGGGCCGTTTTGTTGACATTAATAATATGTTTAAACCATGTGGTTATAGGTAAATGCTCAAGATTTACCTATAACTACATAGAGAATATAAATTGTAGAGGTTGTTATGGTTCCTGTTGTTGCTCTGGTTGGGCGTCCTAACGTAGGGAAATCGACATTGTTTAATCGTATGACGCGTACTCGTGATGCGTTAGTTGCCGATTTTCCCGGTTTAACCCGTGATCGTAAATATGGTCATGCAAAGTTGGGTGAACATGAATTTATTGTTATTGATACCGGCGGTATTGATGGTAGTGAAGAAGGTGTTGAAACCAAGATGGCGGAGCAATCATTGGCAGCGATAGATGAAGCCGATGTCGTTTTATTTATGGTGGATGGCCGAGCTGGACTGACGGTTTCTGATGAGGCGATAGCCCAGCACCTACGTAAAATTGAAAAACCAGCGATAGTTGTTGTCAATAAAGTCGATGGCATTGATGCAGAGGCTGCAAGTGCCGAGTTTTGGCAACTTGGAATGGACAATATGTATCAGATTGCCGCTGCTCATGGACGTGGTGTGAGTGCGTTAATTGATCGTGCGTTGAATCCGTTCGCTGAAAAATTGATTGAAGACGCAACAGGTGAAATCGAAGATCTGACTGGCTTTGCTGATCAGGAAGAGGAACAGCTAGAGTTTTCTGAAGAAGAAGCGGAAGCAGAATTTAAGCGATTGCAAGATCAACCAATCAAGCTGGCAATTATAGGTCGTCCAAATGTGGGTAAATCGACGCTGACAAACCGTATTTTGGGTGAAGAGCGTGTGGTTGTTTATGACATGCCTGGTACCACTCGCGACTCTATCTATATTCCGATGGAGAGAGATGAGCGAGAATATGTGCTTATTGACACTGCGGGTGTGCGTCGTCGTAAACGTATTAATGAGACCGTAGAAAAATTTTCTGTGGTTAAAACGTTAAAAGCAATAGAAGATGCTAACGTTGTTCTTTTGCTTATTGATGCCCGTGAGAATATCTCTGATCAAGATCTAAGCTTACTTGGTTTTGCACTTAATGCAGGACGTTCAATCGTACTTGCTGTCAATAAGTGGGATGGACTGGATACCGACGTCAAAGAGCATGTGAAAAAAGAATTAGACAGACGATTAGGCTTTGTTGATTTCGCTCGTATTCACTTTATCTCTGCATTACATGGAACTGGTGTCGGTCATTTATTTGAATCGGTTCAAGAGGCTTATAAGTCTGCAACGACACGTGTTGGTACATCAGTGCTAACTCGTATTATGAAAATGGCAACAGATGATCACCAGCCACCGCTGATACGAGGCCGTCGCGTAAAACTAAAATATGCGCACGCTGGTGGTTATAATCCGCCTATCGTGGTTATACATGGTAATCAAGTTAACGAGCTGCCCGCTTCTTATAAGCGTTATTTGATGAACTACTACCGTCGTTCATTAGAAATAATGGGCACACCTATTCGAATTCAATTCCAGAGTAGTGAAAACCCGTTTGAGAAGAAAGGAAGTAAAGAAGCTGTTTACCAAGACCGAAACCGTAAACGTGTTTTGGGTATGATGAAGAGTCGAAAAAAATAATTTAGATGATAAAAAAGCGCCATTGGCGCTTTTTTTATGCCGTAATGAAGTTACTGTGGACGTATGTTCTATTTTTTAGTTCAAATGATCTATTTTATTTAAAACTAAGATCTATGGGGTTTTATTAATGGTTACAGAATAATAATCTGCAATTAATCCAAATGCAGTACATGTAACTTATGCTTTCGGGTTGTGGTTATATAAATGTTCTTAAATGGGTAGATCGCTGATCAATACTGATAAAGCGGATGATCTTATAAAGATCATGGTTATCCAAAAGACTAAAAGGATCATCGGTGTCTTTTTACTATTGCTGCATTTTATACAAACGATTAAGATCCTAGTCAGTCAGTCAGTCAGTCAGTCAGTCAGTCAGTCAGTTTAGTTATTATTTTTAGGTAGTAAAGATGTCGAATCAAAATGGTTGCCCACAATGCAACAAGGCGCTTGAATGGGATGCAGGATTATATCTATGTCGAGATTGTTCGTTAAGTTATAAGAAAGTAGCTTATTGCCCGGATTGTTCTGCCGAACTGGAAAAATTACAGGCGTGTGGTGCTGAAAGTTACTTTTGCAACACCTGCAATGAGCTTAAGTCAAAATCCAGAGCAAAAATTGAGTATCAAATACAAAGTTAACTAACGGTGGAATGAATTTCACCATTAGCTACTTGGGTGATCAGCTGATCACCTTTATTGACCTCACCCGCATTACTTATAATTTTACCATTCGCCAATTTAGTTATTGAATAGCCGCGTTTAAGTGTCGCAAGTGGGCTGACTGCATCTAATGTATCTGCTGCCAATGCAATTCGATGCTTATCCAGCAATAGCTTTTTGTCCATCGCATCAAGTAATCGCTGTTTCAATTGGGCTAGAGAATACTGCTGTCTTTGTAATTTGTCTGACGGTGAACGAAGCTGTAAACGATGAGTTAACTGCAGAAGTGTATTTTTCTGGTTTAGCTGAAATGTTTGTGTCGCTCTCACTAAGCGGGACTCTAGCTCATCCAGCTGCTGGCTTTGCTTTTCTAACTGATAATTAGGGTGCTGTTTGTCTAATCGGTGAATGAGTTTATGCAGCCTAAAAGTATTCTGAGATAAATAGGATTTAGTACTGTTTTCCAGACGGGTGATCCTGCTGCTTAAACTTTGGAGCTTGTTTCCTTGATCCCGGCTAACCAGTTCTGCTGCTGCAGAGGGTGTTGGAGCACGAACATCTGCGACAAAATCCGCTATAGTGACATCAACTTCATGTCCAACGGCACTGATAATAGGAATTTCGCTGGCGGCAATGGTTCTTGCTACAATTTCGTTGTTGAAACACCAAAGATCTTCCAGTGAACCACCGCCACGACCAACGATAAGCACATCACACTCATCACGTGTATTTGCTCTGCCAATTGCCTGGGCTATTTCTATAGATGCAGGCTCTCCCTGAACCATAGTCGGATAGATAACCACAGGTAAGTTAGGATCTCTTCGTTTAAGCACATCTAATATATCGTATAGAGCTGCACCTGTTTTAGAAGTGATGATGCCGACGCGTTGTGGATTTTCTGGAAGTGCTTTCTTAAGCGATTGTGCAAACAAGCCTTCAGCGGCGAGTTGCATCTTAAGCGCTTCGTATTGTTGTTGGAGTCGTCCATCACCTTCAGGCTGCATACTTTCAACAATAAGCTGATAATCTCCACGAGGCTCATAAAGAGAGAGTCGAGCTTTAACGAGAACCTGATTGCCACTGATGGGTTTAAATGTGGTTCGGCGATTGTTGCCGCGGAACATAGCGCACTTAACTTGTGCTCTTGCGTCTTTAAGGGAGAAGTACCAGTGACCGGAAACCGGAGCAGAAAAATTGGAGATTTCACCAATCAGCCAAACAATACCCATTTCATTCTCAAGAAGAAGACGAACTTCAGCGTTGAGCCGAGATACGGTGAAAATATTTTCGTTTCGTTGATGAGAAAAGGATTGATGAGACACGAGTAATACCACAGAGACGTGAGTATGGAAATTAGCGGCAATATAATACATATCAAGGGGTGGAATGCAAATAAAAATCAAAAAAATGTGTGGCTAACCGATTGCGTCGTGCGTATAATCCGTCTGCAATATTTAAACATATCCATAATGAGATTCATCCTTTTTACACCATGTTAGGGATGAATTTTTGTTTTAACCCTTTGTTGAGAGATATTGCAATGCTACGAATCGCAAAAGAAGCCCTTACTTTTGACGACGTTTTACTCGTCCCTGCACATTCGACAGTACTTCCTAATACCGCAGACCTGCGCACCAAACTAACGAAAAAGATTGAGCTAAACATTCCTATGCTTTCAGCTTCAATGGATACGGTCACGGAAGCCCGTCTTGCAATTGCTCTGGCACAAGAAGGTGGAATTGGTTTTATCCACAAAAACATGTCCATTGAACAGCAAGCCGAACAAGTTCGTTTAGTGAAAATTTTTGAAGCTGGTGTGGTTTCACACCCTGTAACTGTTAAGCCTACAGCAACCATTGCTGATGTCTTAGAGCTTACAGAGAAGAACGGTTTTGCTGGTTATCCGGTTGTTGGTGATAACAATGAACTTGTTGGCATCATTACTGGCCGAGATGTTCGATTTGTTACCGATTTATCTAAAACAGTAGATAAAGTAATGACACCGAAAGACCGTCTTTCAACAGTAAAAGAAGGTGACTCTCGTGAAATCGTTCAAGAAGAGATGCACAGAGCTCGTGTCGAGAAAGTGCTTGTAGTTAATGATGCCTTCCAGTTGAAAGGCATGATTACTGCGAAAGACTTCCATAAAGCTGAGCGCAAACCTAACGCATGTAAAGATGAACAAGGCCGATTACGTGTTGGTGCTGCCGTTGGTGCTGGTGCTGGAAATCAAGAGCGCGTAGCTGCTTTGGTTGAAGCGGGTGTAGACGTTCTGCTTATTGATTCATCTCATGGCCATTCTGAAGGTGTACTTAATCGTATTCGTGAAACTCGTGCAGCCCATCCTAACTTGGATATCATTGGTGGGAATGTTGCAACTGGCGCAGGTGCGAAAGCGCTGATTGAAGCGGGTGTAAGTGCTGTAAAAGTGGGTATTGGTCCTGGTTCTATCTGTACTACCCGAATTGTAACGGGTGTCGGTGTTCCGCAAATTACAGCGATTTCTGATGCGGCTGAAGTGGCAGATCAATATGGCATTCCGGTTATTGCTGATGGTGGTATTCGTTTCTCTGGTGATATCTGTAAAGCCATCGTAGCTGGCGCATCATGCGTGATGGTTGGTTCTATGTTCGCTGGTACAGAAGAAGCGCCAGGCGAAGTGATCCTGTATCAAGGTCGTTCTTATAAATCTTACCGTGGAATGGGTTCGCTAGGTGCCATGTCTCAAGGCTCCTCCGACCGTTATTTCCAATCAGACAATGCTGCTGACAAACTCGTACCTGAAGGTATTGAAGGTCGTATTGCTTATAAAGGCCGTATGAAAGAGATAGTTCATCAACAGATGGGTGGCTTACGTTCGAGCATGGGACTGACTGGTAGCGCAACGGTTGAAGAAATGCGAACTAAAGCTGAATTTGTACGTATCTCTGGTGCGGGTATGAAGGAATCGCACGTTCATGATGTACAAATTACCAAAGAAGCTCCTAATTACCGTTTAGGCTAATTTAACAACGATTTTCGAGAAAGAAAAAATGACTAAAAATATTCATGACCAACGTATTTTGATTTTAGATTTTGGTTCTCAATACACTCAGCTTATAGCTCGTCGTATCCGTGAAATTGGTGTTTATTGTGAACTATGGAGCTGGGATGTCGACGAGGCAGATATCCGAGATTTCAATCCTAACGGAATTATTTTATCTGGTGGCCCAGAAAGCGTAACTGAAGGCGATTCTCCTCGTGCTCCTGATTATGTATTTAATGCGGGTGTACCTGTTTTTGGTGTTTGCTATGGCATGCAAACTATGTCTGAACAGTTAGGTGGCAAAGTTTCAGGTTCGACTCATCGAGAATTTGGTTATGCTCAAGTTGAAGTTGTAGGACAGTGTGAGCTGTTTAAGAATATAGAAGATGCCATTGCTGAAGATGGTAATCCGCTATTAGATGTATGGATGAGTCATGGCGATAAAGTCAGCGAAATCCCATCGGATTTTGTAAGGATTGCCAAGACAGATACTTGTCCGTTTGCGGCGATGGCCAATGAAGAAAAGCAGTTTTATGGTGTACAGTTTCATCCAGAGGTGACACATACTCGTCAGGGTATGCGAATGCTGGAAAACTTTGTCCTGAATATTTGTGGATGTGAAAAACTGTGGACCTCTCAATCCATCATTGATGATGCCGTTGCGAGAATTAAGGAACAAGTTGGCGAAGACGAAGTGATTCTAGGTCTTTCTGGCGGAGTAGATTCTTCCGTTGTTGCTATGTTAGTGCATCGCGCCATTGGAGATAAGCTTACTTGTGTCTTCGTTGATAATGGCCTGCTGCGTCTAAACGAAGCCGATCAAGTTATGGACATGTTCGGAGACCACTTCGGACTTAAGATTGTTCATGTGAAAGCCGAAGAACGTTTCTTAAATGCATTGAAAGGTCAGCAAGATCCGGAAGTGAAGCGTAAGACCATTGGTCACGTATTTATTGATGTATTTGACGAAGAGTCGAAAAAGTTAGAGAACGCTAAGTGGCTTGCTCAAGGCACTATATATCCGGATGTTATTGAATCAGCAGCATCTAAAACGGGTAAAGCGCATGTAATCAAATCTCACCACAATGTGGGGGGGCTTCCTGATGATATGGAAATGGGCTTAGTAGAGCCTTTACGTGAACTGTTTAAAGATGAAGTTCGTAAGATTGGCCTGGAACTGGGCTTGCCTTACAACATGCTTTATCGTCATCCATTCCCAGGGCCGGGTTTAGGTGTACGAGTACTGGGTGAGATAAAGAAAGAGTACTGTGATCTTCTTCGCCGTGCTGACGCTATTTTTATTGAAGAACTGCATAATGCCGATCTCTACAATAAGGTATCTCAAGCCTTTACCGTGTTCCTGCCGGTGCGTTCTGTTGGTGTCATGGGTGACGGACGTAAATATGACTGGGTGGTTTCTTTGCGTGCTGTAGAGACGATTGATTTTATGACCGCACATTGGGCTCATTTGCCATACGACTTCTTAGGTAAGGTTTCTAACCGCATTATCAACGAAGTGGATGGCATTTCTCGCGTTGTTTATGATATTTCTGGGAAGCCGCCAGCAACGATAGAGTGGGAATAAAAGAACCTTCTAAGCCAGCCTAGTTGGGCTGGCTTAGTTTCATATTGATTAAATTACCCTCCGCAATAACTCTTCTTCATACTTTTTCCTTCCTGTCAAAATGTCATATATCAATTGTTATGTAGGACACATTAAAACTCATAAAAAATATAAAAAATGAGTATTGCAACTGAATGAGTAATCGACTAATATCGCGGCACTAAAAAATCATTGTAATTTTTAAACTAAATTTTAAAGAAAAGGTTAGCGACTGATGTCTACAAAACTAGCAAACCCAGCTCCATTAGGTCTAATGGGCTTTGGTATGACGACCATCCTGCTTAATATCCATAATGCAGGGTATTTCCCAATTGATTCCATGATCTTAGCAATGGGGATCTTTTACGGTGGTCTGAGCCAAGTTATCGTAGGTATTATGTGTTTTAAACGTGGTGATACGTTTGGTACTACAGCGTTTACGTCATATGGTCTTTTCTGGCTAACATTGGTTGGCTTGATAGTGATGCCGAAAATGGGGCTACCAGCAAGCCCAGCATCATTTATGGGCTGGTACCTAGCGCTTTGGGGAGTCTTTACCGGGTTTATGTTTATCGGCTCTCTATGCTACCCGACAGCTAAGCAAGTGGTATTTGGTTCACTAACTATTTTATTTGCACTGCTTGCGATTCGTGATTTCACCGGTAACGAATTTATTGGTCATATTGCTGGTTTTGAAGGTATGTTCTGCGGTGCAAGTGCAATTTACTTCGCTATGGCACAGGTACTTAATAATGAGTTTGGTCGCGAAGTACTACCTGTAGGTAAACCACTAATTGGTCGTACTAAGGTCGCAGCTGTCGCGGATGCGGATGTAGAGCCAGTGACAGCATAATATTAGGCCTCAAGTGGCTGTTTCTAAGCCTGTCTAATAAGACCATTGAGTTAACTCAGACATCTATAAAATCCCTATCAGCATGCTGATGGGGATTTTTTATATTAGCTCGCGGTTAATTGCCATTTTGTAACGTGACTAGAGGCGAGTACCAGCGCCATGATAGTGCATACCGACAAGTAAAAATAACCTAAACCGGCTTGAGAAGTTACCCAATGTTCTACCAAAAATCCGCCAAAGAGACCCGACAAACACATTTGCACCGATCCTGATAATGCAGAGACAGAACCTACCTGGGTTTTGTGCGGAGAAAGCAGCATACTTATAGATAAAGGAAACGAAATACCCTGTGCAATTGTTAACCAGGTAAATGCCCAAATTAGGTTAAACACAGTAGTGTTGCTTAGTAATAACCATCCCCCTGAGAACATCATCATACCAATGGCTACCCCCATTAACTTAGAGGGGGAGAAATAACGATTGAGTATATTCAAAGCGACGCTGCCAACCATCAAACCCGCCGACGGAATAATCATCACAGAGCCATATTCAGCGGCTGTTAAACCAAGCTGCTTTTGCAGCAAAAACGGAAATATTGATAAGGAAACTAAACTCGCCAGATAACTCAACCAGTTATAGCTCGCGCTGCCAACAACCTGAGGATTACAGATCAAACGTCCATAGTTTGCGATTACTTCAGCGGCCTTAAACTGCTTTTTTGCATAAGGTAATGTTTCAGGAAGAATAAACCAACCCAGAACAAAGATGCAGCATAGATAAATAAGAACAAAGGTAAACACGGCTTGCCAACCGAAATGAAAAGCTATCCAGCCGCCAAATACTGGAGCCAGAATTGGCATAATTGATGCGGTGAGTGAAATATAAGAGAATGCTTTGGTTAACTGGGCTCCGTCGTAGCTATCCCTCAGGACACTCCGTCCTAGTACCGATGCACTACCAGCACCGAGACCTTGCATCAATCGTCCGAACTCCAGTGCTTGAAAAGTGTCAGAGAACCCCAGACAAATTACAGTACCAATTAAGTAAACACCTTGTCCCAAAATAAAAATTGGACGCCGCCCGATGGCATCAGACATTGGTCCATAAAATAGTTGCGACACACCAAAACCCACTAAAAATAAGGTTACCAGCATCTGTACTTGGGTTTGACCAACTGAAAGGCCATCACTGATCAATGGCAGTGATGGCAAATAAATACTCACGCCGACTTGTCCTGTTGCAATGATCATCATTGCCAGCAACATAGGCGTTTTTTTAAATGTTTTTTTCTTTTCTCTAATCATGAGAGTAAGCTTATATTGATAACCAATAATTGATAATCCAGATAATTGGAAATGAATTAGTTCCCAATAAGAAACAATAAAAAGAGAGAGTAAAAATGGATTGGATACAGAGCGTACAAAGCTATATACGTGTGGTTGAAGAAGGGAGTTTCAATGGTGCTGCGAGAAAACTCACCACCACTAGTTCAGCAATCAGCAAACGTATTCATTGGTTGGAAGAACGCATCGGCGTTCAATTGCTTAAGCGAACGACGCGCTCTGTAACTCAAACTGAAGCGGGAGTGCTATTTTACCAGCGAGCTAAAAGTCAGCTCGATAGCTGGCAGTCTGTTGTTGATGAAACACGGAGTGTAAACCAAGATCCTGTAGGCCTTTTAAAAATCGGCGCAACACTCGCAGTAGGATCAAAATTTTTGGTGCAATATTTGGACGATTTTTTACAGCAATATCCAGATATTCGTATCCAATTAATATCCACAACACCGGGGCAGCTTCCAGAGCTTAGTCTTGACCTGTTTATTAGCCGAGAAATTGAGCAGTTAAACTCTTTAAGCTTTAAAGCGACGCCGTTGTTTGAACATCAGGCAGCGTTTTATGCATCTCCCAAATATATTAATAAGTATGGTGAGCCCAAGATAGTTGAAGAGCTCACCCAACATAACATCTTGATCTGGGGTGAACGCCCGCAGCGAGAAATTAAACTTTCTAAAGGCAAACGCATACATTTATCGGGAAACTTTGCCACGACCAATCCAGAGGCACTTTTTTATGCTGGTAAGAGTGGGATGGGGATCTTGCTTTCGAATAATGTAATGTTAAAAGAAGAGCTTAAGACAGGTTCATTGGTTCGGATTCTACCTGATGTTACCGCAGATGAAACTACAGTATATGCTTATTACCCTAAGTTAGATTACCAGCATACCCGTACAAAACTGTTTCTTGACTATCTCAAACAACGCTTGGCAAAAGAGCAATTAAATTAGCATAAGCAAATAATAACAACTTGTTTCAGTTGAATTACGCTTTGATTTTCATAATTTCTATGTTTTAACTCCGCCTAATTATTAATAAAATTATTAATAATTAGGCGGAAAAATGTGACATGCGTTCTAAACTTATACTGAATATACGTAATAGAAACGTTAAAGCCAGAACGACGAGATAGAGCTTCTGGAGGAATCGCGTATGACAGAAAAAAAAATAGAAACATGCACGTTCTGTAATGAAGATGGCTGGCACTGCACAGAACCAGCGGGAGAGTCAGGTTTATGTTATTGGCACAATCCAGATATCGACAAAAGTAACGATGATATTAAACAGAAAATAGAGCAATGGGTTAGAGATGGAAAGCCTCTGGATGGTTTTCAGTTAGCAAAAACTAAATTACAGGATATAGACCTAGTACACCGTGGGAGTCGTATTGGTTATAAATGCCGAAATGCAGATTTCTATCGTGCTGACCTGACAGAAGCGCATTTTTTTGGCTTGGATCTCAGAGGCTCCTCTCTGATGAAGAGCAAATTAGTGTGTGCCAATCTTCATTGTGCCAAATTGGATAATTGCAATTTGCTTGGGGCCGATCTATCTGATGCCCGGTTGGAAACAATTGATTGGGGGGTAATGTTTAAGCAGGAGCGGCGTGCTATTAAAGCGATGAAGGAGTGGCATAGAGAAGAGGCAGTGGCGCTTTGTCAAGAGACTGAAGAGGTTGCCCGAAACATTCGCAAGCAATGCGAAAGGCAAGGTTTGTTTGAAACTGCAGGGTTCTTTTTTAAAAAGGAGATGACGTACCGCCGTTATCAAATGCCAAAAACCAGCTATAAAAGATGGATTTCTAAAGCGGTGGATGTGTTTTGTGGTTATGGAGAGTCACCACTGAGAGTGGTTATGTTTTCATTAGCGTTTATTTTTATTTGTGCACTTGCGTATTTTTTTCTTGGTACCGCTGAACAAAATCCAATATATCCTGACATTACGACTGGTGTTTTGGGTTTAGTGTTAGAGTTTTTGAATGCGGTTTACTTTAGTGTGGTGACTTTTACTACATTAGGGTACGGAGATATCTCTCCAAGTGGAGCGGCACGTTTTATTGCCGCATTTGAAGCATTTTTAGGTAGTTTTACTATGGCGCTTTTTGTCGTGGTTTTTGTGAAAAAAATGACGCGTTAATTAATGATAAATCAGCGCTCAGGTAATGAGCGCTGACTGTTATTTTTCATTCTCTTCTGGTTCGGAGATTTGATATAACTTATGGTCGTCACAGGTTTCTTCGCAATTACAGGCTTTATCTACACCAACATTGCTGAGCCCACCACAACTGCCTTTTATGGTTTTCTTATTAAAAATAACGCCAATAGCCATCAGTAAAATGACGATCAAAAATGCGCCGAAACTAATAAGTACAGTAGCCATAGTTTGCCCCTTTTACTTGTTGAAAGGCTTGAGTGATGATATCTCGTTTAAATTACCTTTTAAAAGGCGTGCCTTCCTTGCACCTTTATTCAAGTATATATCATCAACCTGATTAGCATGAGAGACACAACCTTTCGTCATATGATTCACAGATGTTTTTCCCTGACTGGCTTCAGTGAGTTCGTGCATTGGACTGTATATAGCTTCCGACATAAGGGTTTGAGACGAAAGCTGAAAAACCCGAATCCCCTCGCTTAGCAGTTTTCCTAATGCTCTTTCACCAATGTGACGAATAATGACCGCATCGGTATTCATCTCTTTAATTAACGCAATTAGGGCATTTTTATTTTGGCAGGATGATTGTCCGGTTGTTGGGTTGTGACAGTTTTGAATGAGAGAATTATCTTCGTTAAAGAACGCAAATTGCGTCGATTTTGAGAAATGGTTTGAGACACAATTATTTTTTAGTGGAACCGCATAAATCATGTTATGACTCCTTATCGTCTAGAACAAGAGCGTTGCCTTTTACTAAACTTTCAGCAACTTTAAATCTCGCGCTATTGATGATATTGCCAAAAGTTTGCCTTGAAACTCCCATATGATCGGCGGCTTCTTGCTGACTAAGATTCTGATAGTCAGCTAACCTTAATGCTTCAAACTCTTCGGCAAGAAGTGTTACCTTTTCTAGCTTACTCATTGGTATGCCATTTGGTTTAAAGCAGCTATAAGCAGGACGCCCACAAATACGACGACATTTCTTAGGTCTAGCCATGTAATCTCCTATTGAGTTTCAAGGGAACTATACGACAGTTAATGGCATACGCCAATAACTGCAAGGCGCTATTTCTGGCATATGCCAAAAAATTTTTGGAAAATAGGTAATTATCCAGAAACAGCCTCAAGATATAAAATACACAGTTAACTTTATATCTTGAGGCTAGAGAGCCTTACCGACCAGAGTTTACTCAAAACAGGCCGATCATTACAAAGGTACAATTAACAGATCAATGGGTGTGGATCGCAAGATCTGTTTTGCTGAAGAAAGTATGGTATGCCAAAAATCTTGATGGTGTCCGCACACGATTAAATCAAATTTATGCAGTTGTAATGCATCTTCTAACTCATCGATGATATGACCTGAACTTATTAAGCTATGGGCTATAGGATAATCGGCATTATGCTTAAAGATTTGTAATATATCTTTTGCTTCGTTTCGTGCTTTTTCTGATGCTTGCGATAATAATTCCTGATTGATCACTTGACCGGGATAGACCTCACCGTATCGTTGTTCAATATGAATCAACGATAGTTCTGCTTCCAGTACTCTAGCAAGACTAGCTGCTTTTTGAACCAACAAGCGGCTTTCATCGGTTAGGTCTACGGCGACTAGAATATGTTTATAGCTCATCGTTTTCCCCTTTTATTGGCAACTTCACTATAAGCATAGTCTTTTCATTTTTGTCTCGTATCCTTGGTTTAAATAGTATTTAAAGATTTAGAGCAAAATGAGTGTTTTATCAGTAGTGAGACTATTTCATCTTATTTCAGATCACTTAGATGCAAAGAGCTCTTTTTTCGAATCTTGTTATCTAGCAGAAAATCATAGCTGGTAGGCTGAACTACAATAATATTACGGTAAAAATGAACTTATAGTGCTATGTGCGGACGACTTAATATTATTGATGACCCTTTGACTCAGGCCATCAGTGCTGTGTTAGGAATTACATTTATCCCTCAAACTAACCTGGATCTTAGACCATCTCAGGCTGTATCAGTGATCGGAAAAACGGGTTATACCATTCAACAATTAGAGCTTTTTTGGGGAATAAAACCAGAGTGGGCAAAACAGATGATTATAAATGCTCAGGCTGAAAGCATTGCCAGTAAGCCTACATTTAGAGCTGCTTATCAAAACCATAGAGTTGTGGTTCCTTGTAGCGGTTGGTATGAGTGGAAAGGGGATAGGGGCATGAAACAAAAATACCTTTTCTCCGCTTCAGAAAATAGGTCTTTATTCATGGCGGGTATTGCTTTAGAGGATGAAGATAGGCTGGTTACTTTAACGACTAGCCCAAACCCTCAATGCTGCGAGTATCATCACAGGATGCCGCTGTTACTCTCAGACGAACATATTGAGCTGTGGTTACACGGTTCAGAAGGTGAGGCGAATGAATTGCTAAACCTTGAATATAAGCAAAATTTGGCTATTCATTTAGTTACGTAGATCTGTGTTCAACCTAGCTAAATTTAACCGCAAATTAGCTAAGCAATGCTTGCTCACTCAATAATATAGACTTGGGTGTTGGCTCTGGATAAAAAAATTGTTGTTCGCAGCATGGGCAAGTTGGCAACCTCTTGTCGTCTTCATCAATATCGATAGCAATACTACAGTTTTTACAAAGGTAACTTCCTATTCCTGGTACCTGACCCGTTACCAGACAATATACATTATTAAATCGATCCATCGATGTACTCCTTTGTGGGTAGGTGAAAGTTATTTATAGACAATAATCTGGAAAAAAGCGAATTAATTTCTATCCGGTTATAGAGTTCTCCCAGAATAGAATGCAATAAATGTAATCGATTGCACTCGGTGTGGATTTTGATCTTATTTTGATAAAAGTAGTGATATTGGAAGTGATAGGTGCCCCCAATCGTTGGGCACTGATGTTGGAGAAGGGTTATGTAAATGAGGTTATATTCAGCAGTATAACCTCAGCATACAGGAGCTGGATGCTGAGGTTATCTGGAATATTACACCTTAAATTTGCCGACTAACGAACTGAGTTGGGCATTGGCAGCTGCCAGATTTTGCGTACTGTCCAAGGTCGCTTTTCCATTTTCAGTTAGACCAAGGACCATTTCACGGATGTTAGTCATATTACGATTTACTTCTTCAGTCACTGAGCTCTGTTCTTCGGAAGCTGTTGCTATCTGTGAGCTTAAATCGTTGATCTCCACGATAGAAATGCTCATTGAATCGAGTCCAGAGGCAACCTTATCGGCATTGTCAGCGGTTTTTTGACAGCTTTGTTTAGTTTCATCCATTGCAGATACCGCTTTTACGGCGTCCTTTTGAAGTCGCGCCAGAAGTTCATTGATCTCTTGGGTACTGGTTTGAGTCCTCGATGCTAGCGCTCTTACTTCATCGGCAACCACGGCGAACCCTCTACCTTGTTCACCGGCTCTGGCGGCTTCTATTGCAGCGTTGAGTGCCAGTAGGTTCGTTTGCTCAGCAATATCTCCGATAACACCTAATACATTTACTATTTCTTTGGTGTTGTCGTTCATCGTATGGATATTAGATGCTGCGGTTTCAACTTCGGTCATCAATAGAGCCATACTATTACTGGCCTCAAGAACACTTTCTTTTGAAGTCTGTGCTTCAATATCCGTTTTCTTGGTGTTCTCTGCGGTGTCCGCTGCACTTTGTGCCACTGTGTCTGCAGTGGCACTCATTTCTGTAATTGCAGCGACAACTTGCTCTGTTTCAGCAGCATGGGTAATTAATGCGCTATTGGCTGATTCCGACTGTTTACTTAACTCTTTAATACTATCGGTAATGTGCGCGCTTGCACCTGACACGTCTTTAATCATACTTTGAAGGTAGATGATAAAGTTGTTAATCGAATCTCCTATATCACCCAGTTCATCTTTGCTGGTGATATTAACACGTGAGGTTAGGTCAGCTTCACCCGTTGATAGAGTATCAATTCGTTTTCTTAACTGGATTAAATCATTGACCAGTCTATTAATGATCCAAATAGTAATTGCCAATGCAATGATGATAATACCAATACCTATCATCGAACCTTGAAGCACAGTTTCATTAAATATTTTGGTGGTTGCATCGGTCAGGTTTTGTTCAATAGACGTAATGTCACTCTCGTAAGTACCTGTGACAATAGTCCAGCCCCAGTCAGGAAAGATATTCTTGGCGTAATTGATCTTTTTTTCAAACTGCTTTGTGGCGGGGTTTTCGTAGGTCGTGATAGTGAATTCCTGCTCTTTACCTCGTATCTCATTGGCAATTTTGCTGGTGGTTCCCAATGTCTGTCCAATCAGTTCGGTTTTAGGGTGAGTGAGGATAACCCCTTTATTGTCTTGGACCCAAAAATAGCCATTTTTGCCATATTTTGAAGTGCTAATCGTATTTAGGGCTGCATCCAACTTATCTTTCTGCAGGGTTTTGATGTACTCCCCTGTGGCGATAACTAAGTTCATTGGGGCGAAATATATAGAAGCGGAGAGTTTTTCTTCTACGTTTCCAGTGATAGGGTTTTTAAAGTAGTAGCGAGAAAAACCTATCTTGTTCTGTTTTGCTGAGGCAACAATATCCTGAGCAAAAAAGTTGCCTTTTACATCTTTGCTATTAGAGGCGCTTTTTCCAACGATCTCTTTATTGGCACCGTTGGCACGATAGACAATAGAATCCGCGTCATAGGCAAAAATGTACCTTCCCTGATCCCAGCGGTAGTTATTTAAAAAAGAATATACTGCGTGGTCTGCTTGCTCAAAGTCTGAAGACGATTGATATATTTTTTCTATGGTATCTGCAAACGTGCTGATTTCATTAGCCAAGCTTGCTTTTACATTCTCAATGGTTGCATCTTTATAATAATTAGACACAGAGAGAGTCACGGTATCAACTTGTCCTTTTAGGCTATTGTTTAATAAATCAGCAACTTGTTTAGTTACATTTTCTTTTTCAGCTTTTAGGACAATTTTCTCAGCGAATATACCCGTGATCATTG
>DDQN01000104.1 GCA_002342685.1 Vibrio sp. UBA2441 | reverse complement strand
ACATCGCCAGGCTTTGAATTAAAGAAACCCCAGCAGAAATGCTGGGGTTTTTTCGTTATATGTGCAGTGAATAGAGCATTAGGATCATGATGATCTAAAAGCTAATTAAGTTGTACAAGAGTCCACATCATTTCATAAGAAAAGTACCTTAAGCTATAAAGTCGGTTTCACGTGGTTTTAAAATAGCGCGCAAATCACACTATTGATGGTTTTGTCAAAAATATTAAAATTAGGCTATTCCTAGGTCGTTAATATGTCATAGCTGAATTATACTCAACACTATATTAGTCCTTAGTTGTTTGGTTTTTGATGTTTTGGATCCGAGTTTTAACCTTAGTCATCCTTTCTGTCATAGGCTTAACCAGTGCAGGTTACGCTTCAGAAGAAAGCAAAAAAATTACAGTGGTCAACTCTAGTTCATGGCCGCCGTTTTCTTTTATTGGTGAGGACGGACAACCTAAAGGCATTCTCTATGACTTATGGACAGAGCTGGGCAGGCAACAAGCCGTCGAAGTCGAGTATATCAATACTGACTGGAGCAACACGCTAGAAATGATGCGCAGCGGTGATGTTGACGTGCATGCTGGATTATTCCAATCCAATGACCGAGACGAGTATCTCGACTTCTCTGTTCCCATTCGCATTCCTATCGCAACCCGGTTATTTGTATCTACGGACTTAAATATCGATGGTCTCTATGACATAGGTGATATCAATGTTGGCATTATCCGTGGGGGGTTCTCCGAAGGGTTCATCAATAAAAATTACCCAGAGGTGAAAACGACGTTATATACCGGCACAACAGCATTACTCAACGCAGCAATCTCTGGAGAGCTAAAAGCGTTTGCGTCAGACTATACAGCTGCGATGTATTATCTGCATAAAAATGGGGAGCCAACGGCATTCAGTGCGGTTGAAACGCTTTACATGGAACGGTTGAGGGCGGCCGTTGCAGAAGGGGATGCAGACCAGCTAAAACTGATTAATAAAGCTCTGTCAGAACTGCCCGATGAAGACTTTGATCGTATAGTAAATAAATGGATTCAGTCAGATAGCCAACTACCGCAATGGGTTCTACCTAGTTTTCTGTCGACAATTGGTATATTAACGTTCATTTTTATCTTGTTTTATATCTTGATGCTAAAACGGCAGGTTCACTCTACAACCCGCGAGCTTAGGTCGCTTTCTGAAACGGATTCGCTCACGGGAATAGATAACCGAATAAAATTTGAACATTGCTTTGAGTGTGAACTCAATCGTTATAAACGCTATAAGCAAGCGTTCTCTCTCATATTAATTGATGTCGATAACTTCAAGGAAGTTAATGACACTTATGGACATGTAATAGGTGATGAGACCCTTATTGTATTAGTGGACATACTGAAAAAGAACATTCGTCAAAGTGATATGTTAGCGAGATGGGGAGGGGATGAATTTACTATTCTCTGTACGAATACCGATCGAAGTGCTGCGATTATCCAGGCGAAAAAACTTCAGCGTCTGGTCACTGAGCATCAATTTCCAGCAATTGGCACATGTACAATCAGCATAGGAATTGCTGAGGTGAAAGAGCAAGATAAAACGGACGATATTTTTGTTCGGGCAGACCAAGCTCTGTATACATCAAAAGAAGAAGGCAAGAACACAATCACTTGTTTTCCGGATAGGTAATTCTTCTATGAGTCTCACTTAGTGTTGCTTGTCCGTGTTACGATTATTCCAGTTCATCGATAACAATGATTACCTCCTCCGGGCTTTTATCATGCCAGTCCTGTTACTGGTTAGTCGTATGTGGCATTAGTTGCTCAGTAGACATTATTAGTTCACAGGGAATTTTTGTTTTTGGTGTAGTACGCGCATGATGCGAACGATATCGCCTTCAACCCAGTAGGAAACGATCATTGAGATCTCAGGCACAATGAGCAGTCGTCCTCTAATTCCGCCCCTTTGCACTCCCATTAGAGGTTGCGTTAAAAGGTTTTCAACTTTTGCTTCGATGACCTCATCGGTTTTATCAGCAGATTCTGGGTTGAAGTCATAAAGAAATTCAAAGATCTTCTCACGATCGTTAAGAGATTCTTCTTCCCACAAAATCATAGTTTGCCTCGGTTACGGATTTTAACTTTGCGCTCAGCCATGCGAGATTTAGCAGATTCGTGGTCAACAAAAACCGTGTTTCCTGAGTCAAACTTCTCAAAAGCCAGGTTTACTTGTTCAGTTAACCATGTGTCGTGAGATAACGTCTTTCTCTGTTGGTCTGCTAGTTGCTCAGTTAACTCACGGCAAGCATCACTTAATGTTCTGCCTTGGCTTTCTGCCATTTGTTGAGCTAGTCGTTTCGTTTCTTCATCAACACGAAACTGAATTCGAGTGTCCATGATGTGCTCCATATCTTGTGTGTGTACAAATGTTAGCACTAGCTTTAAAGTTGGGCAACTACAAGGCATTTAAGACTGGACGGGGAGAGTCTAGACAAGGAAAAGCCAGTATTAATCTATCCCTACCTCCACTTCTGGAAAGATTGAAGGCTAGCAGTATGTACTCAACTCAACTAGAAAGAAAAAGAGCGTTGTTGGTTGGTGGCAAAGAAAGCTTTCGGATAGCGATATCTAAGATGCAATGGCATCGAATCAGCGGCTATCAGCTTAGCTAACCTTCTTTAGGTGGTCTCAGTTTCTTCTTTCATCGAACGCAACGTTTTCATGTTCCTGCAATTTTTAATTTCCCAG
This sequence comes from Vibrio sp. UBA2441, assembly GCA_002342685.1. Lineage (GTDB taxonomy): Bacteria > Pseudomonadota > Gammaproteobacteria > Enterobacterales > Vibrionaceae > Vibrio. The sequence goes on along the minus strand of DDQN01000104.1, from coordinate 5,854 downwards.
TTTTGATAGGGAAATTACTCTCTTTTTCTCTGGATAGTTATAAATATCTCACTGATTTTGGCGGCTTAGAAATCAACGATGATTACCTTCATAGGTTACTTTTATCATGCCTGTCCTTGTTATCGTTATCGTGTTTTGTTATCGGTTATCGGTTATCTTTTTTCTGTACCAGCGAATGACTAAGAATCCCGCAAAGATTACTTCAATAAAGAGCGATTGTACTGGACTTAAATTGCTTAATCAGCAGATCAATAAAGCTTCTCACTTTGGTGGAAGAGAGTCGTGATTCACGGTGGATAACATGAATCGGAATTGAAGCGGACTGATAATCTTCTAGAATAGGGCGCAGTTGATCGTTGCGAATTTCGTCCGCTACCTGATAAGAGACCGCGCGGGCAATGCCCAGTCCCGCTTTCGCGGCCTCGATAGCAGACCGATTTGTGGTTACGGTTAATCTGGGTTGTATCCGTACTTTTATCTTTTCATTTTCTTGCATAAACAGCCAGTCTCTGGAGAAGTCGTTAGAGCTAGAGTTGATTAGTGAATGCTGCTTAAGGGCTTGTGGAGTTAAAGGAGCGCCGTGGCTGGCAAGGTATTGTTCTGAGGCAACCAGTACAAGGCGAACTTCTCCTATCTTCCTCGCCCGCATACTTGAATCCGCGAGTTCACCAATGCGAATACCTAAATCAAACCCTTCTTCCATCAGATTCACAGTTCTGTCTAGGAACGCAGCGTTAACACTGGTTTCCGGGTAGAGGTTAAGGAACTCAACCACAACAGGTAAAATGTGTCTTTCTCCAAAAAGAACGGGTGCGGTAATGCTCAACTCCCCCTTGGGCTCTGAGTTGATTCCGACAGCCGCTTCGTTTGCCAGCTCAACATCTCTCAGAATTCTTCTGGCATCGTCAAGATAACGCAGACCAACCTCTGTTGCCCGAACAAATCGCGTAGTACGGTTAAGCAACTTAACACCGAGGTTTTCCTCTAAGCCCGATATCGCTCGGGTGACGGCTGGTGGAGACATGTTTAATTGCCTGGCGGCTGAGGCGAAACCTTCGCTTTCAGCAACGGCCACAAATACCTTCATTAGATGCAACTGATCCATGATTACCTCTTCATTGTTCCAGTTTTTGGAATAATGAATTGTGCAATAAGGTTATTCTTTCTTCAAGCGGCTTTTGTCACACTGTTTCTGTCAGCTAAGGAATGCTTCTGCTGAAACCAAACAATGAGAAAGTAAGGAGAACAAAATGAGTCGCATTAATCTGGTCACAAATGAAAAAGCAAACACAGAGCAGCAAGCTCTATATACAGTAATCGGACAACAACTGGGTACTGTGCCTAATTTTCTGAGAGTGTTTGCAAACTCCCCGTCAGCACTGAACGCCTTTCTTGGCTTGCACAGTATTGCCGGAGCAGGAAGCTTAGACCCACAAACAAGAGAGCGTATTGCTCTGGGTCTTGCCCAGCAGAATGCATGTCAGTATTGCGTTTCAGCCCATACCGCCATCGGGCGTAAAGCGGGTCTGTCTAACAATGAAATGAAAGCGAACCGTAATGGTGGTAGTGAAGATAGCAAAGCGGCAGTGGCGGTTAAGTTCGCCCGCTCATTAGCAGAAAAGAACGGGGAAGTTTCAACGGCAGAGTTGCTTGAAATTCGTAATGCTGGATATAGCGATGCGGACATTGTGGAAATAATCACGCATGTTGGCATGAACGTGCTGACCAACATTCTCGGCAAAGCGAGCAGAGTAGAGATTGATTTCCCTAAAATTGATCTTCAGTAAGCCTCGTGACGGTTTAATAAATAATTAGATAGTTAGAAAAATAGAAAGAAGGCTAGGGCCGGTTTTTGCTTAGCCTTGTCAGATTAATCAGGAGGTCGTCATGCCACACAAATATGCACAGCTGATGTTTACCGATGGAGTGAAACAGGCCCAGAGAGAAATGGGGAGCCGCGCTGGGTATCAGTCGATGGAGCGGGGGGAAGACTATAACCACCTGCTCTCTGACAATGAGGCACAGTTTATTACTGAGCGTGATAGTTTCTATATGGCTAGTGTCAGCGAAACGGGTTGGCCTTACGTGCAACATCGTGGCGGGCCTGCTGGTTTTATGCGGGTTCTGGATGCCTCCACCATAGGTTTTGCCGATTTTAGTGGAAACCGACAATACGTCAGTACAGGCAATTTCCGCAGTAATAACCGCGTTTCACTGTTCTTTATGGATTACCCCAATCAGCGTCGTCTGAAACTGAGCGGAACGATAGAGCAGGTTGCGGATGATGACTGGGACGCTTTGGTTCGATTAGAAGTTGAAGGATACCCCGCTGCCGTAGAGCGCGGATTCGTTATTCATATTGAAGCATTCGACTGGAACTGCCCCAAATATATTACGCTCAGATATACCGAACAGGAAATGTCTCATGTCATTACTCCTTTGCTGGCTGAGAATCGAAAGTTGAAAGATCGACAAGAAAGCGAGAGCGATTTGAAAACACTCGGTGACGGAGAGTGGCCTCTGATAATCACAGGAGTACGGCAGCTAACCAGTCGGATCCGAGCTTACGAACTGCGTCATAGAGACGGAGTGGACCTGCTAGAAGTGTCGGCTGGCGCGCACCTCAACATACCTGTGGTGCTGGAAAGTGGCGAAGCGAGTGAGCGCAGATACTCTATCTGCTCCAATCCGGCAAGAAGAGATATGTACGAGATAGCAGTACTCCGTGATGAAAACGGAAGCGGAGGCTCGGCAGCCGTTCACAATCAGTTTCATCTGGGGCTACAGCTTAACTGTGCAACACCTGAAAACTTCTTCTCCCTGCATTCAGACGCAAGACCAGCAGTGCTGATAGCTGCGGGAATTGGTATTACACCGATCAAAGCGATGGCGCAGCAACTTGATAAAGAGGGGCGAGAGTTTTTTCTGCATTACACAGGGAGCAAGCTCAGCCAAATGGCCTTTCAGGAACGGCTATCAAAAGCGTTCCCGGGCCGAATCAAACTGTATAGCAGAGAGACACAACAGCGACTGAATGTCGAAGCGCTTCTTGTTAATGCGCCTGAGGATAGTCTGTTTTATGTATGTGGCCCGCAAAGGTTGTTATCCGAAATGCTAGAGGTTGCTGACCGCCTAGGTATCGATCCTGAGCGTATTCGATACGAACAATTTTCTGCTGCGAAAGTTTCCGGGGAGAATTCTTTTAATGCAAAGCTTGTTCAATCAGGTGTCACGTTACAGGTGCCCGAAAACCAAAGTTTGCTTCAGGTGATTCACGATAATGGTATTGCCCTTCCTAGCGGTTGCGAAACCGGTGACTGTAGGAGTTGTATGATCAACTATGAGGGGAGTGATGTGGAACACCGAGACAACTGCCTGACAGAATCCGAGCGTAAAACACTCATGTGCCCCTGCGTGTCACGGCCACAGAATGATCTTATCTACCTGGACATATGAAGACCCAAAGGAAAGAAAGAAAAAGATGAAAAACTTAACTCAACCATTGATCGCTGGTGCTGGTGCGACTGTGGCTATTCTTATACTGGCTTATTTGCGTGATCAGTTTGGGACCGAACTCTGGTTAATGGCTCCCTTCGGTGCCACAACCGTTTTAGTGTTTGGGATTCCAAATAGCCCGCTTGCCCAGCCAAAGAATGTCATCTTTGGTCATTTAATTACCAGTATAATAGGGCTTACTTTTGTTCAGTTTTTGGGGGTGGAGTACTTGTCACTCGCGTTGGCAACCGGGCTGGGTGTTTTTGCTATGTTGGCTACAAAAACGACGCACCCTCCTGCAGGTGCAAATCCGATTCTGATTATGTTAGCTCAGCCGGGCTGGACGTTTCTGATAAACCCGGTTATTGCGGGTGCAGTTGTGATTGTTGCTGTGGGCGCCGTTTACCGAATCTGGATCGAACAATCAGAGCTCAGACAAGCTTAGTCTTTGGCTTTGATTCGCAGTTCCAATGCCGGTGGGGGCTTCTTTTTTGTGTAGCAACGTACTGCATGACGGAGCACCCAACGGAGCTCTTTATTGGCTGTCCCGATGTATTTGAAACCGGTCTATTGGACCGATAATGAACTCTTCTCGATTAACTTCTTTGGTTACTTAATTCTTACTTGGATGCTAGTGTTGTTACCTAACTCAGAAATGATCTTCATTGTGAATACAACAGTTAGAACTGCATATGAGACTGCGAATAGGATTAATATCCAGTTGAATGATTGGCTATGCAGATAATTAATTGCGTAGATTGTAGTGCCAGAAATTGTGCAGACTAAGCAGCAGGTTTTCAATACGTATTTTTCAAAACCTATTCCATTGAGATAGTATCTCATAATTGTGGATACGCCGATAAAAACTTGGCTAACCGAAAAAATAAGGATATATCTGGTACTTCCTTTTAAAATGTCGTCATAGTTTGTAATTAAAGCTGGAATCATGGTATCTGTTATATAGATAATTAACGTAAACAGAGCGTATACCAATACAAAAGCTATAATACATATTCGTAGCAAGTGTACTATTTTGGTTGGATTATTGCTTTCCTTTCTGGCGATGATTAATAGGGTATTTCCGTATGAGTATGAGTACATTACTAGAAGTGAAAATATTGTTGATAACACGCCATAAATTGCAGCGTTAACCGAGCCTGATGATGATATCACGGCGAGTAAGAAGAAATAGAATATCGTAAATTCGAACAGATCCTGAATAAACAGTGTTGTAAAGGACTTTAAGATTTTCGTCGCTTGTATCTTGCTGAACCTTAATCTGATCCGAATATGTGTCTGCTTGATAAAGTAGTATAAGTAGAACACTAAACTGACTGTTAATCCTGTCAATGTACCAATGGCTATGCCTGACGCTCCCATACGTGGAAAGCCCAGATGACCGAACACTAAGATATAATTTACTACTATGTTAACGAGTGATGAAAATGTTGAAGCATAAACCAGCGGTTGAGGCTTTTCTACTGTTTTAAAGTACGAAGAGAAAGTAAATATTAATAGATTTAGCGGTATGCAGAATAAAATAATTTCAAGATAATCTGTAGCTATGTTAAGAGTCACCTCCTCCGAAAAGAAGATATTTAATACTCTGCCCCCAGCCGTGTAAAATATTGGAATTAATAAAAAGCTGAGTATTAATCCAATAACAATAGTTGTGTTAAATAAATCTTCGTATCTTTTATAATGCTTTTTCTCAAGTAAGCTTGCACCATTTAGTGATAGTGCCAGCGAGAATGTACCAATAGAGCCAATGATATAATACATCACTGATCCTATAACGGTTACAACTGCATAACTTTCAATATTATATCGACCTATAATTGCATTGTCAGCAAAGTGAAATAGAACACCAATCAAGTATGAAAAATAAATTGGTATTGATAGTTTGTGTAGCCGAGCAAACGAAGAGCTCATATTATGATTTTGTTATGAACAATAGTATATGATTTAAGTTTTCGTAGTGTTTCTATCAGATCGTTTTTTATGACGTCGGCATCTCCGTTGTATACAGATAGCATTTGGGTAGTTGCAGATTCTATGGATTCTGAACTATTGAGTGCGATAACTTGATCTAGGGCCACTTCATCCAGTTTCATCAGACCTTTTTTGCATGAAATGATGCCTGTATCGTCTTTGTTTTTCCTAAGCTTGAATGTATTTTCAAAGTGAATAAGTTCTATCTTCATATGATTAAGAGCTCCTTGGAGTAGTTACATTGTAGTGGTCAACTAATATTGCCGGCTGGTAATAATCGTAATAGGAGACAAAGTATTCAACCGCATTGTCCGGGAAGAACTCCTTGAACTCGCCATACAGCTGTGCCGCCAACGTCTTGTTGTGC
>DDQN01000062.1 GCA_002342685.1 Vibrio sp. UBA2441 | reverse complement strand
AATGATCACGGGTATAGATGTAGTTAACGAACTGATTCATGTAAAAAACGAAACTATGAAAAATAATCCGTTAGTTATTAGAAAAAGTGTGAGCTGTAGCGGGATTCGTATCCGTTCTTTTTGGGATGTACATGGCGATAAGCACTATCAGAACATTTGGCCCAGAGATAGAAGGTTACCTTTTGCTGATAACACCATAGTTGTGGTGTATACAGAGAAAGGGCAAGGTGTGATTAATGTAAAAAACGCGGATTCTTATCAGATCCGTGGGAATAGCGTTATGTTCTTGGAACCGCAAGATATCGTAAGTTATGGCTGTGTAGGTTTGGTATGGAAACTTTATTGGATTGAGCTTTTTGTAGATTCAGAAGAAAAAAAGAATATTCCCTTTAATCAAATAATAAGTATTGATAATAAAGTGCATTTTGATATGCAATTTAATGAACTTTCAACACAGCTAAAAAGCAAACAGCAATATCATCATTCTTATGCGGCGGCTATATTTACTAAAATATTCTATGAGTGGCTTGTAGATGCAAAATATGACAATAAATCTCCTCAAAAAAAGATGGTGGAGAAAGTGATTGATGAAATGCATGTACGGTTATCTGAGAGTTGGCAAGTGCGCGATATGGCAAAATTCTCTGGGTGCAGCGAACAACACTTACGAAAACTGTTTACCCAAGAAACAGGTAAATCACCCAAAGAATACTATCTAACTATTAAGTTAGAAATTGCACACTCTTTACTCAAAAAAGGAGGACATAACATCACGCAATTGGCCTATGAGTTAGGCTTTACCGATGCATTCCATTTGAGCAAAGCGTTTAAGAAAAAGTTTCTGATATCTCCTTCCCAAGTGATTCCTCAGGTTAATCAACAAACGCATAATTTATTAGCTGACTAACTCTGCTTGGTGGATGACCGTTGATGTTGGAGTGAGTCAGAAGCTTTTATTGATAATTAACCGTGTACTTTACCTGTACAAAGTCGTTAGTAAAGGCAATCGCTTGTGTCTGCTCTAACTTGATGTCTTTAGATGTTTTACCAAACAACGGAATACCTTCACCTAATAATATCGGGGCGCGAGTGATAGTTATCTCATCGATCATCTGGAGGTTAATGAACGACTGAATTGTAGTGCCTCCATCAATGTAAGCATGCTGATGTCCTTCGCTTTCGAGTTTGGATACCAACGCTTGAAGATCACCAGAGTACATCTCGATTTTGTCTTTCACATTATCCGGTGCCTGTTTTACTGTTTTACTTAGCACAATGATTCGAGTCTCACCATACGGCCACTGCTCCGGATTCAGGTCCATGTTTGAAATGGTCTGCATGCATTTGCGGCCCATGATCAGGCAATCAACAGACGACATGTATTTAGCGAATCCCATATCAATTTGATCACCCATATCTGCTTCAGGGTTTCCAGCCGTATGTAACCAATCCACACTACCATCTTTTTTGGCAATGAAACCATCAACGCTGGTGGCGATATATACAGAACATTTCATTTTTTATCTCCTTTTAAGTTTTTCTGAACTAACTTAGTTCATCTCTTGGCTTTAAGAACAGCATAGATTATAATTTATTCTACACTGTAGAAATTAATGTAAGTCTAACGAGGAAAATGAATGTCTGTCAAGGAGAAAAAACGTGGTCGACCAAAAGGATCGGGCAGCCAACTTAGTACGCAATCCATCATGGATATGGCTAAAACGTTGATGAAAGAAGAAGAGAAAGTTCCAAGTATTCGTAAGTTAGCATCATGTCTAAATGTTGATGCAATGGCGATTTACCATTACTTCAGCAATAAAAATGCACTCTTAGAGGCGATAACCACTTCATTGATAGAAGACATCTATGAACCGAAGGTTAGTGATAGCTGGAAGCCAGAGCTCGTCAAATTGTGCAAGAGTTACGTGAGTTTGCTCAATCGCTATCCCGGGCTACTGGAAACGTTACTTAGCATGAATAGTGAAAGTCCTGCTGCGGTATTTATAGAACGGTTTCACCTTGTTATTGAGCCATTGCATTTAGAGATGGAATCGGCGAAAAATGCACTCGATCTATTGGTCGATTACCTTCATGGCTATGCATTGGCGTTAAATTGCAGTGACGAGCAGGCAGGGTTGAACATCGATATGTGTGAAGGGGCTATAAGCTTATATTGCATTGCACTTGAGAATGTTAATAAGGCAAGTTAGCAGAATGTCTATCTCAATACTCAATGCTACTGTATTAACCCGCCCGTCAGAGTATAAGATCGAGTTCTCATTAGATTGTCCTTAATACCTAAGGGTGTCCTTAATTGTGTCCTTAGTGATTGTTTACTGTCCTTAGCGGTGCTACATTATCGTTATTAAGGACAAGCATGAGTAAACCATGAAGCAAGATTTAATCACCATTGAACAAGAGCTTGAGTTAATTCAAAGTGTTATCGATAAAGCGAGTAAGCCTCTGTCAAGAAGTGAGATTCATGAGGTGTTACTCATTGATATTACAGGAAAAACTCTTCAACGACGCCTGAAAAGGCTCGCAGATGAGTCACGCATTGCTACATCTGGTCAAAAAAGTGGCCTTAGGTACTTGTCCCTAGTCAAAACGATGGAGACATTGCCAGAGGTTCCAGAAAATGTGTTAGTACATAGCAATGGTATCCTGCTATCTAGTGAGTCCTTAAAGAAGTTAAAATGTCTTGAAACCCCGTCTTATGCACGGTCTAAAGTGTCTTATGACCAGTCCTTAATTGAAGGCTATGTTCCTAATAAGACACGCTATATTCCAGAAGATACCGCATTCAAACTCAGGGAGTTAGGTAAACGCTTCAACAAGAAACTGGCTGCTGGGACCTATGCTAAGGATATTGCACAAAGACTTCTCATCGACTTTTCATTCAACTCTAGTCGATTAGAGGGGAATACATACTCAATTCTTGATACCAAAAAACTACTGCAAGTGGGTGAGGCCGCAGATGGTAAGTTCGATGAAGAAACCGTTATGATTTTAAATCACAAAGAAGCCATTTTGTTTTTGATTGAAAATGCTGAAGAGCTTTCTGTGACTCCATTCGTGATCAGAAATTTGCATCAACTCTTATCGCAAGATTTATTATCTAATAGTTCTGCATGTGGCCAGATCAGACAGATTGAGGTTAACATTACCAAGACTTCTTATATGCCGCTAAATGCTCCTCAGCAACTCGAAGAGTTATTTGCACTGCTGCTAAGAAAAGCTGAAAAAATTAACGATCCGTTTGAACAATCATTCTTCTTGCTAATGCACCTGTCATATCTTCAAGGTTTTGAAGATGTAAATAAGCGTACCGCACGTTTGAGTTGTAACTTGCCATTTATTCAAGAAAATCTCTGCCCATTAAGCTTTGTGGATGTTCCTAAAGATGACTATATCAAGTCTCTAATATATTTCTATGAGACAGGTGATCACATGCCTGCATTAGAGGTGTTCGCCTGGGCTTACGAGCGTTCTAGCAATCAGTATGAGGTTGTCGAGAAGTCTATTGGTGTTATTGATTCGTATCGAATCAAGTACCGTAGTGCACGTAAACAAGCCATCGGTCAAATCATCAGAGAAATGATGGTTGGTGAAGAGGTACTGGCTCATCTCGAGCAGTTTTGCGTTGAAAATCAGATTAAAGATGCTGACAAGTTTATCTCCATTGCTACGGTTGAACTTGATAGGTTACATAGTGGCGCAATTGTGTCTCTTGGCGTGACAGAGAAAATGTTCCTTGCTTGGAAAAAAAAGTTTGACGCGATAAGTAGCACCTAACATTCATGAAAATAGGAAATGTATGAAGTTTTGGCGGTTTTTGTTCGCTAACGGAGAAATCGAGCGTTGCGATGTTATGAATTATTAACTATTTCTTCAGCAATGGCCCGATCTGGCTTATGGCGAATGAAATAAGCTAGGGCAATTAAGAAGGTAAAGCATTCACCAATGGGTAGCGCAAGCACGAAGCGATTGTCGTCAAAAATCAGAAACAACAAAATCAGAATAGTTAATAAACTGACTAAGGTGGTCATAAAGAAAGTAATCTTTAAGAACTGCTTTAACCGCTGTTCATTTTGCGCCCCAAAATTTTGACTGAGCATCACTTGAGCTGTGTCGACAATGGAGGCAGAACTCATCGCCAACATACCAATTATCGAAGGCAGTAAATACTTTAAAAATGTTGTGAGGATAGGCCCATTTAAGGCACTGTTATATAAATGCACTCGATCTATTGGTCGGTTACCTTCATGGCTATGCACTGGCGTTAAATTGCAGTGATGACCAAGCAGGGTTGAACATAGAGGGCCTATAGGTCTATATTGCATTGCGCTTGAGAATGCCAACAAGGCAAAGTAAAGCATTGTGTTGCTCAGTGCGATAAATTCAATTCAGGCTTTGCTTGGAAAAAGTCTATTTTTGTAAGGAAAAACCTCACTTAGACAGGCCCCGATAATTAGTACGGCTCCACTGCATTCAATGATAGACATGCGCTCATCAGGTAACAGTATGCTAGCAGAGAGCACTGCAACGAGCACTTCAGACATCATAAGTAGGCCCACTCTCCCGGGATTAATAAATTTCTGCGACCAGAATATAGCAAGCACTGCAGGTAGGATTATTGCTATAGAAACCAATGAGGCGATTGAAAATACAGGAAGAATTTGCTCGATGTTCAAATGATTCTGTGACCCTGAGAGATAACCGACAAATATGGCGCCTAATGTCGTCGTAATAAATTGGCATAAGGTCATCCCGGGTAACGGCACGTCTTCAAAGCGTTTTATCATGGCCGCACCAATTGCCCAAAATATTCCTGAACAGAAAGCCAGAAAGTCACCAATATTCAGTTGTACTGAACCATTTCCGGAAAGCAGCAACGCCATGCCTGAAAGTCCAACCACTGCAGCTAACCAACGAGACCAATTTACCTTCTCTTTTAGCCAAAAGATCTCAATCAGCATTGCCCAGACTGGGGTCAGATAAAAAAGAAGTGTTGCTTTCACCACTGAAGAAAAAACCACTCCCGAGGAATATAAAGCGATTCCTAACCCAGTAAATAATCCGATGAGTAAAGTTCGACCTACATAATCTCGGTGAAGGTTCCATTGGAGCCCAACTATCAATATTAAAGGGAATATCGCGGGCATGCTCAGCAAAGCGACAGCAGAGGTACCAGCCAGTCCCTGGGATTCCAGATATCTTAGAGGAATCCAATAAACTCCCCAAAAAGCAGCTGAAATAAAGACGATAGCAGATGCGACTCCGGGGCTGGGTGATTTTATCAACACTAGGTAACACCTTTGCAAGTATAATTTATAAATAGTTAATTTTTAATGTAGGCTTATACATTAAAAAAACATTTGAATGGCAGACTATATAGGCTTTATCAGAGATGCAGAATTTATATATTATTCGTTTAACATTAACATTTTGTAAATAAATTATGGTTCGTTCACTTCCATCACTAAACTCTTTGAGAGCTTTTGAATCTGTTGCCAGACATCTAAACTACCATACGGCAGCGGATGAGCTACGAGTTACTCCAGCCGCAGTTAAGCAACTTGTGAGTCGGTTAGAGCAGTCTATCGGGACACCTTTATTAATGCGTGAGGGAAGAGGGTTGACGTTAACCCCAGCAGGGCAGGCAGGTTTAAGCGATCTATCTTTAGCAATGAAACATATGAAGTCTTCTGTTGAAAAAATGCGGGAAGATCGATTATCAAAGCAAATAATTATTTCTGTCGAACCATCCTTTTCCAGTGCGTGGTTGGTACCTCAGTTGGCTCAATTCAGGCTGACTTTCCCGGACATTACTGTCCTGATTGAGTCATCACCACAATTAGTGGATCTGGAACGAAATCATGTTGATATAGCTATCCGGTATGGTATCCAGGAGCACGGTAAACTAGTGCATCGCCGGTTGATAAATGATCAAATTCTGCCTGCGTGTAGCCCTACAGTGGCTAAATCTCTGCCTTCGACCAATGCGTTAGCTGACCTTTCGACAGTTTCTCTGATTCATTGGGACACAACTAAGCTCGAAGCGGCTGATTCCAGTAGACGATGGTTTCTTTGGCAAAATTGGCTGGCCCACTTCGGTGCTGAAAATATTGCGACAACCAAAGGGCTTCATTTCAGCGATTATACTCAGGCGTTGCAAGCTGCTATCGCGGGACAAGGCGTAGTTTTGGTCAGCAAGCCAATCCTTAGTAACTTATTTCAAGCGGGACTACTCACTTGCCCATTTAAAGAACAAGCGACCCCAGAGATAGGATACGATGTGGTCGCCACGGCAGAAGCGATGAAACGTTCGGAAGTACAAGTATTTGTTGACTGGATCTTAAGGGCTGTCAAAGACGAGCAGAATACTGCTCGAAGTACCTCATAATAAGCACTCGCCTAAGTATGTGGTGGGATTAAGGCGATAGAGTTATCTCACCATATCCGGATTTGGACTGAGTGGAAACTACTTTAGAGGGTCGTCTTCAGGTAACGCGTTATGGATCCATAGCGCTAATCGTTTTTTTATATTTTTCCCGTCTGCTTTATCGGCTGGGAGGGGGGTAATCTGACGTACATTGACTAAAAATAAATAAAGAGCCTTAGCTTTGACCGCTTGAGAAGTTCCTTGACTTGAGAGCTGGTAACCTTGCATTTCGGCTATTTTACAACCGACTTCTAGCGCTTTCTTGAACAGTTTTTCTTCGTTTTGTATCTTAGTGGTTTTCGACATATGATCACCATCGTTCACATTAAATCATGCAGTTAGTATATATGAAATAACACGTGCTGTTTTTAAACGGCTAGCAATTCAAAAAGTTTTTTAATAAAAAAAAGAGTGAAGACAGAAACTGATGAGTATTGCTTTGACAAAAAAAGGCCTCTAAATAGAGGCCAAAAAGGAGGGTACTTCAGTTATTAGAATGTATTAATCTTGCTTAAAAGCTCTGCTTGCTCTGAGTTCTTACGATAGAAAACGGCTGGTTGACCAATAGGCGCTGCAACTTCAACCCATCCGCCAGTAAACGTTTCGCCAGACCAAACATGTACCCACTCATCTTCAGGTAAGTACACTTCTTTTGTTTCTTCGCCTTGGTTGTAAACTGGAGCGACCAACAAGTCACGACCAAATAGATATTCGAATTTAATTTCATAAGCTTCTGCGTCATTTTCATAGTGCATAAACAACGGACGCTGTACTGGCATACCCACTTCTGAGTTTTCTTTAGTGGCTGCTTTGATGTACGGCTTAAGATATTTGAAAATCTTTGTCATACGAGCCAGATGAGCTAATGTTTCTGCATCGGTATCAAATTGATGGTTGTCTCCCGGGCGGTTACCTTCGTGGCTACGCATAATTGGTGTAAAGGCCGCCATTTCCGCCCAGCGCTGGAATAACTCTTTACTACGTTTCATTCCATGCAGAGTGGTGTAGCCACCGATATCACTGTGGTGAATACCATTCCCCATTAAACCAGAAGAAAGTGCCGCAGGAATAACCGATGCTAATCCATCTTCGATGCACCAGTCTACACACTGATCGCCACCCCAAAGTGTATGACAATTACCTTGGATACCCGTACCACCGGCACGCATAAAGAACAAGATATCGTCTGTTTTGCCTGCTTCTTCAATTGCTTCATGCTGAACTTTTGCCCAACGATAAGGCCATTTGTTGTGCTCAATCTCTGCACTCACGCCATTGCTCAGTGAACAGTCAGTTGGTAAGTACTCACCAAAATCACCCATCCAACCATCAAGTCCGAACTCAATCATGTTGGTTTTGATAACGCCTTTATACCATTCGCATGCTTCTGGGTTAGTAAAGTCAACGACGCCACAGTAAAATTCACCAAAGTCTACAACGTACTTAGAGCCATCTTGCTTGGTAGCCAAATACCCGTTTTCTGCTGCTTCGTTATAAAGAGGAAAGTCTTCTAATACATATGGGTTAATGTATCCCAAGAAGCGAACGCCTTCTTCTTTTAACTGATGGATTTTAGTGTCTAGTTCAGGGTAAAGCTCTTTGTTCCACTGCCAGTCCCACTGAAGGCGTTTACCGAAAGATGTCATCTTGATGCCTTGCCAGTCCTGACACCATGCACCAGCGACTTCAACGCCTGCTGCTTTTGCGTTGTTTACTTTATCTACGGTGATGTCAGTACCGCCTTGAATACCAAGGATCACACCATCGTGCACCCAATCTGGCATTTGTGGTTGACGGCCAAAGACACCTGTAATGTTTTCAACTAAAGCTGGGAATGATTCTTCCGCATCCAGTAATAAATACTGTGGGATGTCCCAACACTGCAGTTCGTGAAAATCAGCGTTAGTAAAATCAAAATCAGCATAGGCTGTTGTTTCCAGGTGACAGAAATATTTCTTGTCAGAAACAAAAGTAGGTTGAGGATAGTTGGTATTGTAGTAATCGCCGCCAGCTTTATCTTTAACGTCTGCTAACCAGGTAACATAGTTATTTTTGTTTCTTCCTACGCCCGGCTCTGAAGACCAAAGAGGGAAGTTTTTGCCTCGAAGATTGAAATAAGTTAGCTGCTCACCACAACCATATACTTTTTCTTCTTCAGTAGCGGCAACACGTAGCCAGAATCGATTATATTTTTTATCAATGGCTTCAAACTCAGCCTTAAGGCGTGACTCTTCAGTTTCAGAAACCACCATTTTAATTGTCGGTTCGCCATCAAAGAAAAAAGTAATGATGGTACTGCTTGCTGTTTCTTCGACTTGGTATTTACGCATTGGTAGTCGTTCAATAACATAGTCAGTTATATCAAAATTACCGCGATACATATCGTAATTTGCATCGCCAACGCCTAGGAATAAGGCAGGGGATTCAGTTGAGTGCTGAAATACGATTCTGTTTTTATGTTTTATGACTAAAGCACTTTCGCTGTAAGACACGTTCATTTTTTTGCTCCAATAGTCTGGGGAACGAATATAAATTGGTATGAATTTACTTATTTAAATATCTTGTTAGAGGTAATTAAGAAACTTAAATAAATAGTTGTTTGTAAAAATAAAGGAGGAGAGAAATACTCCTCCTTATGAGCCTCCTATATATTGTAAGAGGCATCAGTTACTAATTAAGAAATCTTAATTAAATTGAACTTTGTATTCTGAATCGATTTTAGCTTCACAAGTTGAAATAGCACTTTCGAAACGTTGAAGCCATTTCTCACCTTCAGCGCCACTTGTTTCTAGGAAGTAGTCACGAACAGGTGCTGCTGCGGTCTTGAATGCTTGTTTCTCAGCAGAAGTCGGGTTGTAGATAGTACCGCCTGCTTTTTTGAACTCTTCGTAAGCTGTGTATTCACGGTGCTTAGGATAAGAACGTAGGTATTGGTTTTGAGCATTGATTGCATCAATAACAACAGCTTTTAGCTCGTCAGGGAAAGACTTAAATTTCTTGTCGTTAAATACCCAAGCGCCACCCATGTATGCGTGACCATCAAGAACCATATAGTTCAGACTTTCTTGGAAACGGTTCTGTACGATATCAACGATGCCGTTTTTAGTACCGTCTACAACGCCAGTAGAAAGAGCTGTGTAAACTTCTGGCCAAGCGATAGGCGTTGGTGCACCACCTAGGTTTTTAACTAGCTCTTGCTGGATTTTTGCTGGAACAGTACGAAGTTTCAAACCGTCTACGTCAGTAGGTGATTTAACCTGCTTCTTCGTTGTAGCAATGTTACGCCAGCCACCAGAGTTAGAAACCATCATCAGACGTGAGTTAGGTGCTTTCTTGAGAACGTTTGCACGAATGTCACCAAGAAACTCTTCATTGTCGTAAACACATTCTGCTACACGGTCATTTGGTAGCATGTATGGCAAGTCGAATGCTCCTACTGGCTGCCAGTAGTTTGCTAATTCAGCAATTGTGGTTTGGAAGTAATCAAACATACCTGCCTGGATACCGGCTAGACACTCTTTTGCATTACCACATAGCTGACCTGAAGGGTAGATATCTACTGCAATCTGGCCGTTAGAGCGTGATTCTACAAAGTTCTTGAATACAAGTAGAGACTGATGGTTGTAGCTATCGAGGTTAGATACATGTGGTACAGTCAGTTTATAGTCTGCTGAATATGCCGCGCCTGAAGAAAGAATTGCTGCAGTCGCTAATCCAAGTAGAGTTTTTTTCATGTTAATTTCCTTAACTTTATTTTTTAAATTTAATTATATATTTCACGAAAATTGTAGTTTGTTACATCACCCCGAGTAGCTGCGGCAAGCCGATAACTAGAGAAGGGAAGAACGAGATTAAGAAGATGATTAAGAACTCCACTGCTAAGAAAGGAATAATCGCCTTCGAAATATGTTGTAGCGGTACGCCGGATACACCGGAAGCAACGAATAGAACAAGCCCCATAGGAGGTGTTGCTAAACCAATTGATAGGTTACATACCATCACGACACCAAAGTGAACTGGGTCGATTCCTGCAGCAATCATGATTGGAGCAATGATTGGAGCAAAAATTAAGATAGCTGGGCCAGCATCCAAGAACATACCTACAATAAATAGGAAAATGTTAATGATGAAGAACAACATGTACGGGTTGTCTGTAATACCATTAAAGAACGCAGCAACGCTATTAGATATTCCCGAGAAACTGATAGCAGAAGCGAATCCACCTGCTGCGGCAACAATAATAAGTATGGCTGCGGCATTAACGGCTACTTTAGAGAACAGAGCGTAGGTCGCTTTAATATTCGTTACTTTCAGGATATAAACAGAAAGTACGATTGCATAAAACACGGCGACAGCTGCAGCTTCCGTTGGTGTAAATATCCCTCCGTAAATACCACCCAGTATGATTACTGGTGTCATCAAAGGAAGAATAGCCATCTTCATACTTTTACGGCGTTCTTCTTTGCTTGCACGTTCAAATGGTTGAACATCCGGGTATTTACGAATTTGGATGCGGTTGACCAGCATCAAACCAAGACAGAATATAAGCCCAGGAACAATACCTGACAGGAACATTGCTGCTACTGATGTATTCATTACAAATGCGTAAATTAACATGATGCCCGAAGGTGGGATAATAGTACCCAAAACGGTTGCTGCTGCTGTTAGTGCCGCGGCATAAGCTTTGTCATACTTATATTTGCTCATTTCCGGGATCAGCATGTTACCAATTGCTGATGTCGCGGCGACAGCAGAACCCGTTAACGCACCAAATAATGTTGCAGCGATAATAACTACATGACCTAGGCCGCCACGCATGTGCTGAACGCGAGTTTGTGCAAATGAAATAATTCTAGGTGTGATACCACCGCTAGACATACATTCACCTGCAAGCATAAAGAACGGCAAAGCAAGTAGTAAAAAGTTATCCAAGCCAGAATATAGGCGTTGGTAGAGCATGTTGATAAATAGAATTTGGTCGTCTTGTACAAAAGTGATGATTGGAGATAAGCCTAGAGCAAATAGAACTGGCACACCAATGATCAAAAATGTCAGAAAATAGACAAGAAAAATGGGAGAAATCATAATATAGGCCCTATTCAGCTACTTCGGTGAGTGCTTGAGTTTTTTTTTCAAAATTGATGAAACCATCAAGCGAACCAGCCAGTTTTTGTAGAGCAAACGAACAAGAAATGCTCAACATGACAGGAGGAATGATATAAATCACAAACATTGGAATAGGAACACTGTCGGCCATAACACTACCAGTTTGGAAGAAAATCCAACCGTAGTAGATCCAAATTGAAAACAGTAACAGGCTAACGACATGGGCGAATATCATAAATACGTGATGTACTCTCATACCCTTAAATTTGTCTGTTACAAATGTCATCGCGATATTTTGATCATTTAGATAAATAATCGGTAGACACAAATAAGTCATGTAGATCATTAAAAAGCGAGAGCTTTCATCTGTCCAGCTAAGCGGTATATTCAGAATGTAACGGCAGCCGACCTGAAGCAGTACAATTACCGTCATAATTAATAGTAAGATACCTGAAAACTGAGCAGTAATTTTTGCTATAGGTGCGTTAATCTTATTTAACGCGTTTTCAATACCCTTTAACATATAGTCACCATTAAAACTTTAATAAACAGAAGTCACAGAAACGACAAGCCCCTTTAACCCAGAGTCTGAGCTGTGAAACATGTCCTGAAGGCAAATGAGCTCATCTTCGAAGGCCCCTGCAATAAATAACCACTCCAGACTATTATTATAAGACATAGGAAAAAACATCATGTAATCCTTCTGTTCCGGTAATCTGTAGCTATTCTGTTTAAATAAGTTGTTATATTTCTTCTTGATGTGAATCTTATCAGTTTGGTTGTTTCGAACCGTGATGTTTTTCACATTCAATCAATAGTTGTCAGTTTGTGTATATTTGATGTCACATTTCTGACAATATTTAGGGAGTAATACTCCCTAAATCAGTCTTATTATTAAGCTTTACCGTTTGAACCGAATAGACGGATTTTGTGCTTAACCACTTCTTTCATTGACTCGATACCAGTATTCATTACATCTGCCAGAATAAAGTCGTTTGGTGCATCAGCCCAGTGTGCTTGTACTCCTTTGATGAAACCTTGACGAAGTTCAGTATCAACGTTGATTTTTGCTACACCACGCTTAACGGCTTCGATTACCTGGTCATCAGGAACACCAGAACCACCGTGTAATACGATAGGTTTCTTAACGGCTTGTTTAATTTCGCTTAAACGATCAAATTTAAGCTCTGGTGTGGTTTTGTACACGCCGTGAGCTGTTCCAATAGAAACTGCTAAATAATCAACACCTGTACGCTCAGAGAAATCCAGTGCTTCTTCAACCGTCGTAATCATAGCGTCTTTCTCATCGACAGTGATGTCATCTTCTGTGCCACCAATTTTACCGATTTCACCTTCTGAACCCAGACCAAGAGCTGCTGCAACGTCAACAACGGCTTTAGTAATACGGATGTTGTCTTCGAATGGCAGTGCTGAACCGTCAAACATTAGAGATTGAAAATCACGAGATGCCGCTTCCATGCACTGCTCGAATTTACGGCTGTGGTCTAGGTGGATACAGATAGGAACGGAAATTGCGTGATGTTGGATAAGTGAATCTACTGCGTCGCGTAGAGGTTTCATACCCATTTCATTAATTGCTTTCTGGCCGATCTGAAGCATGATAGGAGATTGCTCTTCTTCAGCAGCAAGCAGAACTGCTTTGATTGTTTCAAGGTTGTGAGCAGTGAATGCGCCTATAGCGTAGCCGTTTGTCCACGCTTCATTGATCATTGTTTTACCAGATTGGTATGGCATTTGAGAATCCTCATAATTAGTTCGTATGGCTAAAGTACCAGCCAGTGGATGTCATTTCTGTTAATTAAGTACCATTTTATGACAAATAAAATCACAAATAGACAGAAATGAGCGTTATGACACATATTTTGACAAGAGAACACCTTGGGATGCTGTTTCTCTGACATTTTTCGTGTTGCAAGGCGCTGTGGAATGAGACATTAGCAAGATAATGAATTGATACTCACACTAAGCCTGCTGTCTTGATGGTGCTTTACAAAAAATGATCGGTAGGCACGATTCATCAAAATGTTCATTAACTTACAATTAAAAAAAGATGACAGCCAAAAGTCATCATCTTTTAATGTTTAATTTATCAATATGCCGTATTGTTTCGACAAAACTGTATAAATTTACTTCACGTCTTGATCTAATAAACCTGCTGCAAGCGCTGGCGCCAGACCTGGAGTTAGAGGCAGTCTTGGGATAACTAGGCAGTGCATTAGGTGGTAGATATCTTGCTTACCGTCCCAGACTTTACTTGTACCTGCCTGGTTATTTGTATCCAGCTCTTGCCACCAAGAACAACCTTCGTAATCAATCAGGTAAGTACGACAGTAATCCCACCAAGTTTGATAAAAGTCTGCATATTTTTTATCACCTGTTACGGTGTAAAGCGCGTAAGCTGTACCGATTGCTTCAACAGGAGCCCAACGGATACGCTCACGTACTACTGGCTTTCCGTCCCAGTCCACCGAGTAAACAAAACCAGGTGCACCATCAACGAACCACGCATCACGGACAGTTGCATCAAATAAGCCCTTAGCATCTTCTAATAACCACTCAGGTGTTTCAGCACCTATTTCAAGTAGTGTTGCGCGAAGGTGACAGATCAGTCGACCCCACTCGATCCAGTGACCCGGAGTACCGCCATAAGCTCGGAAGTGACTAGCAGGGGTGTCTTTGTTGTAATCTGGAAGCGGGTTCCAGTTTGAATCAAAGTGTTCATTTACACGATAGCTAAGGCTTTTAGCTGTTTTATGAATCATAAACTCAGTAATATGAAGTGCTCTGTCTAGCCATTTCTTATCTTTAGTCACATCATAAACGATTAGGAATGCTTCGACCGCGTGCATACTTGCATTACCACCACGGTAGTCTTCAGTCTCAGAGAATTTCTCATCCCAAGACTCAAGGCACATCTGCTCTTCTTCACTCCAGAAGTACTGCTCGACAACGTTGATAGCTTCGTCTAATAAAGCCTGAGCTCGTGGGTGGCCAGTCGTTACAGCACTTGCTGCACCAAGTAGAACAAAGCAATGCTGATAACCTTGTTTTGACGCATCAACAATACCATTGCCTTCGTTATCTATCGTGGCATACCAACCACCATGAGTTTTATCTTTTAATGGACCTTCTAATGCTGCGATACCATGTTCAACAAGGTCATAGGCGCCTGGACGGCCCATCAAAGCAGCGAGAGAATAGCAATGTAGCATTCTTGCCGTGATCCATAGGCGTGTTCCCATTTCTTCACGGACATTACCATTATTGCCAATCCAACCAAATCCGTTTGGTACTACAGCATTTCTTCCAAATTCAAAAATTCGATCAGTTTCAGTGTCTAACCAAGAATTATGGGACCTGGTGTTAATCCACTTCATAAAATATTTCCTCATAGTTTGTTGCTACTGAAATTATCATTTAGCCGATTTTATTTCTGTTAGATAAGTATCATTTTTTTACAAGAACGAACAAAAATGGACATTTCTAAGCGTTGGAGCACAGCCAATAACTAATAACAGAGGGATTCTTTAAAAAAGGCACTCAAAATGAGCGCCAATAATGAGATTGCTACTGTTGTTTCAGCTTATTTGATACTGAAACGGTGAATCGTTTTTTCTTCAAACACTTCACCCGGGTTCAGGCGAGTGGAAGGGAAATGAGACTGATTAGGGCTGTCAGGAAAATGTTGAGTTTCCAGACACATACCACCGAAGGCTTCGTACTTGTAGCCATTCCGGCCAAACCATGGTTTGTTTGATAATTTGGAACCATTGTAAAACTGGACTGCGGGTTGTGTGGTCAGTACTGTCATTAAACGACCGGACTTTGGCTCATGCAACTCCGCAGCAAAGGCGTATTCCCCTTCGGTGTCACGTTTGTGCAGGACATAATTGTGGTCGTAAGCACCGCCCGGAACGTTTGGTTTGTTGTCACCGATAACCGCAACGGAAGTGAAGTCTAGGCCACCACCCTTTACAGAAAAGATCTCTCCGGTGGGGATCATATTTTCTGCTACTGGAGTGTAGTGGTCAGCGAACAGTTTTAACTGATGACCGTCAACGGTGCCTGAGTCGTGCCCAGCCAGATTGTAGTAGCTGTGGTTTACCAAGTTAACAACCGTAGGCTTGTTTGTAGTGGCTTTAAAGTTGTAGTGCAATTGGTTGTTTTCATCCAGACCAACAGTATGTACAACATTCATCGTTCCACCGTAACCAGACTCACCGTCAGGAGATACTCGGCTAAAGTGAACAAAAATGCCGGTTTCAGTCTCTTCTACTGAGTAATCCCAAACATACTTATCAAAACCTTTGCTACCACCATGCAGGTGTTGCACTGTTGGTGGTTCGTTAGTTTCAAGTTGGAACACCTGACCATCAAGAGAGTATTTCCCGTCTTTAATACGGTTCGCAAAACGACCTGCTATCGCTCCAAAGAATGGATGACCTGCAAGGTATTTTTCCAGACTTTCATAGCCAAGAACGACATCGGCCAAGTCACCATTTCGATCGGGTGTTTCGATAGAGGTAACGATGCAGCCAAAGTTGGTTACTGATACCTTCATGCCGTTTTGGTTTGTTAGGGTAAATAGTTGTACAGGCTTATCTTGACCTTCAACGGATCCCCAAGGAGCAATAGTAAGTTCCACGTTATCGCCTTTTATATTATTTGATTTTTGCTTCTAACCCAGATGTGACGCGCAGTTGCTCAAGTACTGATGTCCAGTCTTGACGCCCACGCCCAGCAGCACGAGTGATGCTATACAGCTCGCGAGAGGCGGCTCCACAAGGCATTGGTACATTCACCTGATTGGCGAGATCCAAAGCGATGCCTAAGTCTTTATGAGCATGGTCAACCATAAATGCAGGAGAAAGGTCACCTGCTAATACTTTTCCAGGCCAAGTTGTGGTGAAATGTCCTTTACCTGCAGGAGTTCCGCTCATAACTGCTAGTGCTGTATCAAACTCTAGACCAATGGCTTCCGAAAGCGTTGCCGCTTCAGCAGAAAGTGCGTTAAGTGCAATACTCATATAGTTATTTATGACTTTCACACGGATACCTTTGCCTGCACCACCTGCATCAATGGTTTCAGAACCCATGCAATCGAACAGTGGTTGAGCTTTCGCGATCTGCTCTTTGCTGCCGCCCGCTAGAATTAATAACTCACCTTTGACGGCATGGTCAGATGTGCGGCCTACAGGTGCTTCCATCATTGAGAAGCCTGAGTCGGCCATCTCTTTAATCAAGGCATCCGTTTCGAACGGGTGGATAGTTGACATATCGATAAGTAATGCATCTTTGCTCATGGTGCTGGTGATGCTGTCTTCACCAAAGATTACGTTTCTGACCAGAGCGCCATTTGGAAGCATAGTGACAATAAACTCGGCATCGGTTGCTGCTGCTGCTGGAGATTCTGCAGCTACCGCGCCTAGATCGGTTAAAGCGTTTACTGCTTCTTTGTTGATATCAAATACCTGAAGAGAGTGGCCGCCTTTAATTAAGTTAGTCGCCATTGGGCTACCCATTTGACCCAGACCGATGAAGCCGATAGTTGACATGTATTGTTCCTTTTCAGTGTTTAGGGATTGGCGTAACTATAACTGTTTCAACAATTACTACCGTAACCTGTGTCACAAAATGTTGTTTTATGCTCACTTGTTGTTGTTTTGTGATTATTATCCCAGCGTCGTACGCTATTTTTCTTATAATGTGATGAAACTGTAGCCCTTAACTCATCAAGATATGGTAAAAGACATAACTGTGTCGGATGAGATGTATTTAGAAAGAGATGAGAAAAATGCCAATAGCATGTGTAGGAATAACCGTATTAGACCGAGTTCAACGTGTAAACGCGCTACCAACGACAGGTGGAAAATTTGTCGCTACGGATTATTTTGAAATAGGTGGCGGCCCGGCAGCAACGGCTGCAGTCGCGATTGCAAAGCTTGGACAACAAGTAGAGTTTATAGGGCGGGTAGGTGGTGATTCGGTTGCCGATATTATGCTTAATGAGTTGTCTGACTATGGTGTTAATGTAGACAATGTTATTCGCATTGAAAACGCTTCTTCTGCTTTTTCTGCTATCCTCGTCGATGATGAGGGTGAGCGCATGATCATTAACTATCAGGATAAATCTCTTAGTCGTGATATTGCCCTGCTAGAGTCTGTTGACTTCTCTACATACTCAACCATCTTGTGTGATGTACGCTGGCCAGAAGGTGCCAAATATGCACTTGAACAGGCCAAAAAACATGGTATTCCATCGGTGTTGGATGCAGACCTTTCACCTGATTCTATTGATGACTTGGTCGAACTTGCTGATCACGTGGCGTTTTCTGAACCTGGTCTTGCGAGATATAGTGAGACAGAAGACCCAATTAAAGGGTTAGAAATCGCTCAAAAAAGGACAAGTGGTAAGGTTTATGTTACCGTCGGCGCAAAGGGTTGTTACTGGTTAGAGAACGGTGAACTTAAGCACCAATCAGGCAAAGTTGTTGATGTTGTGGATACAACTGGCGCAGGAGATGTATTTCATGGCGCTTTTGCTGTTGCGGTTTCTGAACAAATGGAAACACGTGATGCGGTGATTTTTTCTAATACAGTGGCGGCACTTAAATGTACTAAACTAGGCGGGCGTGAAGGTATCCCTGATAGAGATACGGTAAACGCAGATATCGCCGGATAATAATAAGGTTTATCATGACTAACCCAAGACAAGACAAATTATTACTATTAGTTATTGATAAAGGTTACTGCACCGTCGAAGAATTGGCAGAAGCCTTGCAAGTTTCTACACAAACCATTCGACGAGATATTAAGAAGCTGAGTGATGAGCGATTGATTGTTCGTCACCATGGTGGCGCCAGTTCGCCATCCAGCACTGTAAACCTAGATTATGAAATTCGAAAAGTTTCAGAGACAGAAGAAAAAAATGCGATTGGTGAACGTATTGCGGATTTGATTCCTGATAATTCAACCGTATTTCTTACTATCGGAACCACGACCGAAGTCATTGCTAGTCATTTATTGAAAAGAAGTAACCTTCAAGTCATAACCAACTCTTTAAGAGTGGCTAATGTACTCCATAGTAATAAAAGTTTTGATGTACTCATCCCAAGTGGGAAAATCAGAGCAACCAATGGTGGTATCGTTGGTACCGAAGCGATTGATTTTATCAAAAACTTTCGATTCGATTATATGATCACGAGCGCTGGCTCAATGGATGTCGATGGGACATTGCTTGAGTATGATTTAAATGAAACGGCGATTGCTCAAACCGTGATTAAATCAGCGAGAAACGTATTTGTCGCTTTAGATTCGACTAAATATACACCTAAGGGCTCTATTGAGCTTGGGCACATTCGTGAGGCGACAGTATTTCTTACCGATGAGCTGCCACCTGATAATATAAAAGAAGTGCTAGATCAAACGCAGGTTAAACTCGAAATTTGCCAATAATAAAAAACCCACTTGAGAAAGTGGGTTTTTTATTTCACAGAAAACGACTCATCTTCTATATCCTTTCAGCCAGTACTAATTTTCGCTAGTTAGCTTGTTAACATAAATTTTACATTTTGCGGTTAATTTGAGATTATCAGATCTAGCAACTGGTAATACCAGCACTGATTGAAAAACGGCACCTATGTATATACCCAATTAACTTCATCTTGCTCATTCGACGTTTTACATCTCGAGGGCGCGTGGGCACAGTTAACATTGAAATGGAAATCAGACATGCAACTGTCACAGGAATCTCTTTACATAAATGTGGGTGATCATAAATTGCACCTAAGACATATCTGGAGCACGCAGAACAAACCTGTTGTCGTTATGTTTCATGGTGTGATTGAAGACGGATCTATTTTTTACAAAAATGATGACAAGGGATTGGCCAATTTTTTAGCCCGCAATGGTTTTGATGTATACGTAGTCGATTTTCGGGGAAAAGGCAGAAGTACCCCGACAATAATGCAGAACAGTGAACATGGCCAGCAGGACGTTATTCTTGGTGATATCCCTTCAGTTATCGGATACTTGCGACGCCGTACAGGTCAACTTATTAACGTCGTTTGCCATTCATGGGGCGGTGTACTATTTTCCAGTGCCTATGTACGATCAAATGGGTTCGATAATGGTATTGCCAGTATCATTTGCTTTGGCACCAAAAGAAGGGTCTCTGTATGGAACATGGACAGAATTTTAAAGGTCAGTCTGTTTTGGAACAATCTAGCACCTTTAATGGCTAAAAGGAGAGGCTATCTGGATGCGAAGTACTATGGCATTGGCGGTGCTCCAGAGACAAGGAAGTTTATAAAACAGAGTGTTGAATGGGTAAGGAAAAAGCGCTGGGTTGATCCTGTCGATCAGTTTAATTACTACTCGGCTGCAAAGAAGGTTATCTGGCCACCAACCTGGTATATGACCGGAGTCAGTGACCATAGCTTAGGTCACGCTACGGACGTGTTCAGTTTTCTTAAAGAAACTCAGCATCCGGATGCCAGATTTACCGTACTATCAAAAGATAACGGCAACTTGATTAACTATGATCACATTAATATTTTGACACATCGACTTGCCGAGCAAGACCATTTCATATCAATACGCGATTGGCTTAGCCTACAGACAAGTAACAACAATAGGCCATCGCATAGTAAGCATTAAACATGTGGCTAATTGGCTACCCCAAAATTGGGTAGCCTTAAGATCTTGTTAATTTGATAATTCGATTAGCTTATTGGCGACAAACAGATCTTGTATAGCAATACCAGAGCTATCAAAAATGGTCACTTGATCTGGTGAGTTTCTTCCTTCATGAGTACCTTGAATGACCTTCCCTATCTCAGTTAATGAAGCATTATGAGAATGTTGAAACTCACCAATGACAAGGGATTGAGAGGCCAGATCACAAAAAAGCTTTGCCTGTTGATAAAGCTCAACCGGAAGCTCTTGCTTTCCTATTTTATCTGCCCCCATTGCCGATATGTGAGTTCCGGGTTTTATCCACTCAACGTCAAAAAGCGGTTCGCATGCTGTGGTTGCGGTGACGATAATATCCGCGTGTTCACAACCGTATTGCGCCTTTACCGGCTCTGCGGGGATATGTTTGTCGGCTAGCCGGTTAATAAAGTTCTGCGTATTTATTGTGTCTCTTCCAACAACCAATACCTTGTCGATGGAACGGATCTGGCTGATTGCCAGCACTTCATACTCTGCCTGATGTCCGGTACCAAATACGGTCAATACTGAGGCCTCTTTTTTGGCCAGATAATCCACCGCGACGGCGTCGGCTGCCGCTGTACGATAGGCATTGACGGCACTGGCTTCAATGGTCGCATATAAGGCTCCGGTGTCCGGGCTTAGAAGAAAAATAGTTGTGCCATGATTGGGCAGGTTTTTTTTACCATTATCAGGCCAGTAAGTCCCTGTTTTCCAGCCGACAAGATCAGGTGTTGACGCTGACTTAAGTGAAAACATAGAGTTCTGTTGCGGGCCGGAAGCATTAACTACCGGAAATAATACGGCTTCTTTACCACAGGCGGCCACAAAAGCGTCTTTAACCGCTGAGTAGGCCAGTCCGTGTGTAATAAGCTGACGGGTTTGATTTTCGTCAAGATAGATCATGTTACCACCCTTTTATTCGCGTCCATGTTTCGTGTGTATTGGCATCTGTATCGAACACCTGATAGTGATCATGCATAGCGGTTGTTGCGCAGGCGTGATTGGGAAGAATGTGTAGACGGCTGCCGATAGGAAACTCAGTAAGGTCTATGTTATCTCCGGCGTTATTTTGGATAATACCGTGCTCTTGATTTACCGTGCTTACCTGAAGACCTTCAATTGTTTTCCCATCTGAATTTACAATTAATCCATAGCCGCAATCACGAGGTTGTTTGGCAGTTCCTCTATCTGCGGATAGCGCCATCCATCCGGCATCGACAAATAACCATCCTTTGTCGGGATTGTGTCCAATGACGGTTGTCACAACACTAAGTGCTATATCGCTGGTATTGCAGACACCAACACCCGCCATAACTAAATCGAAAAAGCTATACACTCCGGCCCTGACTTCAGTGATACCGGTCAGGTCATCATAACTGCATGCAGTAGGTGTCGAACCGATACTGATCACTTCACAAGGTATACTATGGGATTTGAGCTGTTCAGAGGCTTTGATGGATTCCGACACCTCGTTGGCCGCGGCTTTTTGCCGATCCTGAGCGTCAAAGCATTGGTAAGACTCGCCTGCATGAGTCAGTATGCCTTTAAAGTGCGCTGGCCCTTGATGTAGTATGCTGGCTATATCGATAAGCAAGGGATCTTCTGGTTTTAAGCCACCACGGTGATCATCGCAATCAATCTCCAATAGAGCTGAAATGACACACTGATTTTTCATACAAAACGCGTTAAGAGCACGAGCTTGTTCGACACTATCTAGTAGCACATCAACTTGCGAACCTGTTTGAATTAAAGCCAGTACTCTGGGCAGTTTCGCTTCACAGATGCCAACAGCATAAAGAAAATTAGTATAGCCTGCTGACGCTAGCGTTTCTGCCTCTTTAAGGGTCGAAACTGTTAATGGTGAAGAGGTTTCGGGCAATACGTACTTGGCGGCTTCGATAGCTCGTACCGTTTTGAAATGTGGTCTTAAATCTGCACCAAGGTGTTCAATCTTCTCTCTTAGGAAGTGCAGGTTGTTCAGGAATTTGTTCTTATCAACATATAAATATGGTGTATCAAGATGTTGATGTGCTTTTATCAAATCCTGATTTTGTTCTAATTTAGATAGCTTCATTAATTAGCCTTATGATTTCTTGTTAAACCCGACTTGGTTTAAAAAATTACGAAATATGGTGATTAATGGCTGTCAGTATCTAATACCCTAGTTTTGTTTTATATTAATAAAAATTAACTCATTAATTAGGTTTTTACTTAATGATATCAACAGATGATCTCCGGTTTATCATGATGGTTGCGAATCACAATACGTTAGCGGACGTGGCCCGCGCGCTTAACATTACCCCTCCATCTGTCACACTTCGGCTACAGCATATTGAGAAAAAACTCTCTGTGCCTTTAATTCAGAGGCCATCTAGAACCGTAAGCCTTACCGAGGAAGGGCAGTTATTGCTGGAAGGGGGAATTCCTATTCTTCGCAGCATCGAAGAGTTACAGGAACAAATAGATGAAAGGAAACAGCACATCTGTGGAACATTGAGAGTGTTGGCACCGTTAGGTTTTGGAAATGATTTTGTCGCACCGCTGTTGTCTGAGTACCAAAAACAGCACCCACAGCTCAATATTGAACTAGAGCTTTCAGACAACCCTAGCTGGTCTAGCCATCACAAGTGGGACATTGTGATTTATATTGGTGTGTTAAATGACTCGTCATTAAAAATGATCACATTAGCAAAAAACCAGCGCTTTATTTGTGCTTCACCAGAGTATCTAAAATTGATGAAGCCACCCAAGTCACCGAAGGATTTGCTGGATCACCAGTGTCTGGCACTAAGAGAGAACAATGAAGATGTTACCTTGTGGTCGTTTCTTAATATAAAAACGGATAAGCGTGAAGTAGTGAGAATAACGCCTAAATTAGCTTGTAATGAAGGGCGGGTGATAAAAAACTGGGCTTTGGACGGGCTGGGAATCGTGATGCGTTCAGAGTGGGATGTTCAACCACAAATCGACAGCGGAGAACTAGTTAGATTACTACCAGACTATCAATTGCCTGATGCAGATATTGTCGCGTTACTCAGTAGCCCGGAAAAAGAGCGTTCGGCTAGAGTTTCTGGATTTATAACATTATTAAAAGAAACCTTAAATCCTAAGCCTTGGGTATAGCACCTGTCCAAACTGAGCTTATTTTTGACAATTCTGAGCGACTAAAAAATCACAAGTCATAGTTCACAATATTAAAGCCGGGACTATGACTAAATTGACTCCAACAAATAAATAATTCGATAGTTGGATCTCTAATGTCAAAAGAAATATTGTTCAGAACACTTTCTAATCAAAATACAGAAAGAGCCCCCTGGGTTCCATTTTCTGGTATCCATTCAGGAAAGCTAAAAGGTTATACCGCTAAGCAGGTACTAACCGATGGAGATAAGTTATTCGAGTCATTGCTGGAAGTGAACAAGCTTTATCAGCCAGATGGCCAACCAGCTATTTTTGATTTACAAATAGAAGCTGAAATACTGGGCTGTGATCTACTCTGGGCAGAAGATTCGCCCCCAACAGTATCAAGTCATCCGCTTAGTGCTGAGGCGACTATTCCGTGTGATTGCATGCTACCGACAGAAAACGATGGACGCTTGCCTATGATTCTCGATGTTATGCGTCGCATGAAATCAGAGGTTGGAGAAACAACGGCATTATACGGTTTAGTTTGTGGCCCCTTTACCTTAGCAAGTCATCTTAGAGGTACAAACATATTTATGGATATGTTTGATCGTCCGGACTATGTTGTGAGTTTGGTCGAATTTGCAGGCAAAGTGTGTGAAAGGGTTTCAGAACTATATATTGAAGCTGGTATGGATATCATTGCTTATGTAGACCCTTTGTTGTCCCAAATATCTCCAGAAAATTTCGAACAGTTTGCTTCGAATGCCTATTCAAAACTCTTCGATTCATTAAGGGACAAAAGTGTATATTCCTCGCTGTTTGTCTGTGGTGACGCAACCAAGAACATAGAGGTGATGTGTAAAACAAAACCTGATTCATTAAGTATCGATGAAAATATCAATATAGCTGAAGCGAAAATAATCACCGATAGTCATCAGGTGGTAATAGGGGGCAACTTACAGTTAACGATTACCATGTTGCATGGAAATCAGCAGGACAATATGCAGGAAGTATTGGATATTCTGGATAACTGCTCTGAAGGAAACCTGATTATCTCTCCCGGTTGTGATATGCCCTTTGACGTTCCTGTAGAAAATGTCATTGCGGCATCTCAGGCTGTTCGTAACCCGGTACAGACACGAAGCGCTTTAAAAGGATACAAGAGGTCGCTGGATTTAAGTGATGTCGACGTTGAGATGCCTAACTACAAACGGCTTGAACGACCATTTCTGGAAGTATTTACGCTGGATTCAAAAAGTTGTGCGGCATGTGGTTATATGATGAATATAGCAAACCTGGCAAAAGAAAAGTTTGGCGATGAAATAGATGTTATCGAGCGTAAGTTTACCGAAAAAGAAAATATAAAACGCTGCATTATGTTGGGTGTGAGTAACCTTCCCTCTTTATATTTAAATGGGTCATTATGTTATTCATCCGTTATTCCAAGTATTAGCGAACTTGAAAAAAAGATAAACAACTCTGTTAAATATTATAAAAAATGCGCTGTAACAAATTAGATAAATAAGGCTGATATGGATATCATCGTTGTTAATGGTTTTCTGGGTAGTGGTAAAACATCGACAATCACTCATATTCTGGAGAGAAATTCAGAATATCGATTTGCATTGTTAATCAATGAATTCGGTTCACATGATGTGGATGGAAAACAACTCGAAGCACTAAATGAACATATTATTTCGATTAACAATGGTTCGATATTTTGTTCTTGTAAGAGTGATAAATTTGTCTCAGCAATGCTTGAGTTAAGCGGGTTAGATATTGATGTTATTCTGGTCGAAAGCAGTGGTTTTTCGAATCCGGCATCTTTACTTCGCCTGCTGGATTTTATCGTAGATAAAAGCAGTAACCCTTATTTATCAGTGAAAAACATCATAAGTATTGTGTGTCCGTTGCAATTTGAGAAACTTATCAATACATCAACAACCTACGTTAATCAGGTATCTATTTCTGATTATATTGTTCTGAATAAAACCGATTTGGTCTCTGTGAGTGAATCTAGCTATATCGTCAGTCAGATTAAACATATAAATGAAGAAGCGACGATTTATAAAACTAAGTTTGGACAGATAGATTACTCGGCACTGCCGGACAGAAAATATCGCTCTAATCATTTATTCGAAATGTTGGATAGTAAAGATCTTTCTCAACAGAGAGTGACATTTACGTTGAATTCAGGCATCAGTAAACATGTTTTGTACCAGTCGTTAAAGGAGTGCGCAAAACACAGTTTAAGAATTAAAGGGCTGATGTCTTGTATAGAGGGTAATTTTAGCGTTCAGGTTGCGTCAGGGCAGATTATGTTATCACCCTCAGCGTTCAGTGATAATAAGCTTGTTATATTGTATTCGTCGTATATGGATTCCAGAGAAAAAATTACCGACATATTAATGAAATATAACTTAATCAATGATGAACAAATATGACAAATAAAAGCCGATTTTCGTAATGTAAATATCAAGCCTTCTTGTAATAATTACAGCATTAATATATGGGTGTAACTAATAATGATGTTATTACAAAAAGAGTATTATTATATCAAGTAGGAAACTGTTATGAGACAACCAGATAAACGTCGATTTATTGATGCGATTAATCATATTGAACGTCCAGATATACCTTTAATGGAAATTGATCCTGATATGCATATTGTTAATCAGATCATGGGAAAGCAGTTTCCAATGGGTATGCATGCTGCTGATCTTCCTGTTGATGATTTTATCGAACTCAATAAGCGCATGGGTAATGATATCGCCTATTTTTCTCATGTATGGCGTCTTGGGCGTAAAGAGATGAAAGATGACGTTGGTCGCTTGCACTATGTTGACGGGTTAATGAAAGACAAGTCAGCTTTGAAAGATCTGTGGTTTCCTGATCTTAATGACTTTGAACGTCGTTTGGATACTTTGTGTAATAAGCTTGATGGGACAGGCATGGGAGTTATGTGTGGTACCCAGACTGCGGCCTTTACTACGATGTCTGCAATCGGTTATCAAGACTTCTTAATGAAATCCGTACTAGAAGAAGATTTTGTCATGGATTTTATTAAGCGTGTTCATGAGTATTGTATTAAAGAGATGGAAATTACGCTGAAATATCCTGTGGTTGCAATGAAAATGGCCACGGGTTTGATCTATAACTCAGGGTCAATGGTCGATCCTGCCTCGTATGAAAAGCTGGAATTTCAATTCTTGCGTGAGCAATTTAAGTTGACTAAAGATGCGGGAAAAATTGCCTGCTTCCATATTGACGGAAAGCTTGATGATTTCATGGAAGACATTATTGCTTGTGGCGTGGATTTGATTAATCCGATTGATCCCTGCGGTGGAGCACAAGATATTTATCAGATAAAGAAAAAATACGGCGACAAGATTGCCATAAGCGGCAATATAAATATTGAAGAAGTTCTGCTTCATGGGACAACTGATCAAGTTAAACAAGATGTCATCGAACATATAGATGGCTGCGCCAAAGATGGTGGCTACGTCGTTTCATCGAGTCATAACTTGCACGAGCTAATCCCGGTAGAAAACTATTATGCGATGCGTGACGCAACGCATTCTCATCAATTTAAGTGCGAAAGTTGAACTGAATTAATAAAAACTCTGGAGTAACAAAGGTGAAATACTTTAATAACTTAGCTTATAACAATGTGAATGACTTTATATTTGGTCGCTCATTATATCCGGTAAAACTGAATAACGGCTTAGTCATTGGTGCAGGTCAGGTTATTCCAGAGTTAAATTACACCATGCCACCTATGACGATTGATGACAGTACTATGGGTGATGTACTGACTCAGTATCGTGAAATGACCGAAGATGCCTGTAAACGTGCGGTCGACCTGTATTGTAAAGAATTTATTATAGAAGCTGAATTATTGCCGCCGACCACCTATCGCCCAGAGTGGGGAGTGACTATTGTTCAGGAGATCAGAAGTGTACTAAATCGGTTTGAAGCAGAGCATGATTTTAAATCCGCTATCAGACTGACTCCGGTAGACATTCGTGAAGATTTGAAATCACCCCATATGTGGAGAGGCAGTCATTGGGATGCCATTATGCAAACCTTTCAACTTGGCGCTGAGGCAGGGGCAGATTTGCTTTCTATTGAATCCATCGGTGGTAAAGATATCCATGACGATGCGACTATGTTTTGCGAACTGGATAAGTCTATTTTCTCCCTTGGTGTACTTGGGGTGAGAGATATGCATCAGCTATGGAGCAGCATTTCCGGCATAGCAGCATCGACGGGCACTATATCTGCTGGTGATACCGCTTGCGGATTTGCTAATACCGCGATGGTGTTGGCGGATCGTGGCTATATCCCCAAAGTATACGCGGCGGTTGTGAGAGTCATAAGTGCGGTTCGCAGCTTGGCGGCGATAGAAGCTGGTGCAGTCGGCCCTCATAAAGACTGTGGTTACGAAGGGGTATTTGTTAAGGCAATTACAGGTACACCTATCTCAATGGAAGGTAAGTCGAGTGCGGTTGCTCATTTAAGTCCGGTAGGAAACATTGCAGCTTGTGTCGCTGACATGTGGAGCAATGAATCCATTCAAAATATCAAGCTGTTGGGCGGAATGGCACCGACAGTCAGTGCAGAACAACTTATTTATGACTGCCGATTAATGAACAAAGCGACAGAAAAGGGACCAGAAAGTGCGCTTCTATTACGTGATTTAATGGCCGATTCTGACAGTTTTTATGATCCACAAGCCTATGTGCTCAGGCCTGATGTTGTTTTAGAACTTTCTAAAAAAATCTTAGCAGTTGAAAGCCCGCTAGAACGCTCAAAGGTTGCTGCTTTTGCCACGTTAGATATTTTGCAGGAAGCTAGCTTGTCAGGTGAGCTGCAAATTGACGAAAAAGAGACGATGTGGTTCGACGTACTGAAACAGCAACTAGATAGCATCCCAGATAGCGAAGAACGCTTTATCGGAGAGATGGTCGATAAGTGTAAGAACGACAAATTCAATCCTGAAAAGTATGACTTATAGGTAAGCTTATGCTGCCGGTAAATGTGATTAGTGGCTTTCTCGGGGCTGGTAAAACCTCAGTTCTTTTAGATTGTCTGGCTTATTTGAATGGCAGGCAGGATATTGCGGTTATTGAGAATGAATTTGGTCACGTCAATGTAGATGCAGCACGTTTACAGGATAAAGCTCAGTATGTTTATGAGATCTCAAAGGGATGCATTTGCTGTTCATTACAAGATGAATTGAACTTGGTACTGAATGCATTGGCAGATATTAAGTCTTTAGATCGCTTAATGATTGAGCCGTCAGGGGTGTTCATTGTCGAAACTCTGTTAGAGGTGTTTAATCAGCCGAAAATGTCCAAACAGTTTTATATCGAATCAATAACCGTTGTTGTGGATGCAGCCAGTTTTCCAGAAATTGCTCACCTTCCTTTTGTTCAGCAACAAATTAGGATGGCGACGACAATTGTGATTAATAAGACGGATCAATGTAAGCAATTGGATTCGGTCGTGGTTCGGGTTAAACGGATAAATCCAGATAGCAACCTGCTATTACGTGCGAATAAATTGGAAAAGAAAGATGTCCCAAAACTATTTATTCCGCAGGAAATTAAATGTCTTAGTCAGGGATTAACAACGCATCAATTTAAAACCCAACTGCTGGATTGTCATCGATTCCAAAATATTAAACAGTTAGAACAGTATTTAATAAACAAAGGAAAAACTCTGATAAGAGCTAAAGGCAGAGTACATATTCAGGGGCAGAGTTTTGAGGTGAGTTATACCTTGTCAGGGTTTAATTATTGGCAGTTACAGGAAGAACACACCTCTGAAAGTAATCTGGTATTGATATATAGGTAGAGCAATGAGTATTTTAAAAGACATTTCAGTCACACTGCAAAGTGGTGATGCAAACAAAGTAAAAACGTTAGTAGAACAAGCGTTAAATGAAAACATCGAAGCGGTCACCATTCTAAATGATGGTTTGCTGGCTGGCATGAGTGAATTGGGTGACCGTTGGAAAAGAAACGAAGTTTTTGTTCCACAGGTATTGATAGGAGCGCGGGCCATGGGGGTTGGGACAGACGTTCTGGAGCAGGCCTTAAGTCAGGCTGGTATTGAGCCCAAAGGTCGAGTCCTGATCGGCACGGTGAAAGGAGATTTGCATGATATTGGTAAAAATCTGGTTGCGATGATGGTAAAAGGCGCCGGGTATGAACTGATTGATATTGGTGTTGATGTGCCCGCTGAAAAGTATGTAGAGGAAGCAGAAAAGCATCAGGTTGATATTGTCATGATGTCAGCTCTGCTAACAACAACGATGCCGTATATCAAAACGGTAGTGGATGAGTTTGAAGCCAGAGGGGTAAGGGATAAGTATATTCTGATGGCAGGAGGAGCGCCGGTTACTGCCGATTTTGTGACTAAATCAGGTGGAGACTATTACACGTCTGACGCGATTACGGCTGCCGAAAAAATTTCCGAATTATTGCCGGGTTAATCGTTCTTTCTTGAACTAAACACGTTGATGACGCTCTGAATCCTGCATCTTGAGGTCACTTGAGTATATGAAACGAATAGAGATTAATGGTCAAACGTATCGTTTTGGTGGGCAGGAAACTAACCTGCTCTCCTTTTTACGTGCTCACGGTATTGTTAGTCATGCCGCTTGTGATGGAGCTGGGCGCTGTGGGAAGTGTAAGGTTCAATATATATCCTTTGCGCCTGACGCAAGTGAGCATTGTATTGAGCATTTATCGCAGGCAGAACTCGATTCAGGTTTTAGACTGGCGTGTTATTGTTCGCTTTCAGCGTCGAAAGTGACGATAACAGACCAATCGGCGTTATATATTGAAAGCCGATTTGAGTTTCCTGAAATCGAGCGTGAGCGGCAAATCTCTTTTTTAACCGTTCACCTCAATCATATTAACGACGAAGCGGAAAGCATCCAATTATTCATACAAAAAACCTACAATCTTTACTTGTCACATACCGTGTTAAAGAAAATGGGTCAATTACTTTCCAGGCAAGGAAGTTCTTCTGGGAATATCCCTGACCCGTACCTTATATTTCTGGATGATGAGGTGGTCTCTGTCGCAGATAAAAATCAACCTCCAGTCATTCTGAATTTGGATATTGGCACAACAACAATTGCCCTATGTGCGGTTGAGGCGGGTACTAAACAGATTTTAGCTAATGAAAAGTGCCTTAACAGCCAGGTCAGTTTCGGTGCTGACGTGATAAACCGAATTACCAGTTCTAACTCCGGACATTTTTTTAAAATATGCGATGCTGTTCGTAAGTCTTGTTTAACGCTATTTACTCTGATATCAAAGCAGATTGCTGTAACCCGAGTGGTTGAGCTGAATATCACAGGTAATACCACCATGCTGCATTTTCTGTTACGTCTTAATCCTGCTTTGATTGGAGTAAGTCCCTTTATCGGACTGAAACAAGCAAGCTCGACTCACTCCTTTCAAGATGTTTTTTACAGTCGGAAAATAGACTGTGATGTGAATGTTTTACCCGGTCATTCTGCTTATATTGGCGCGGATATCATTGCTGGTGTGAGTTATCTGAATATGCATCGAACCAAGCAGATTAATCTAATGGTTGATCTTGGTACCAATGGAGAACTGGTAATTGGAAATCAGGATCGAATGTTATCAGCATCAACGGCTTGTGGTCCCGCTTTTGAGGGGGGGCATCTCGACTGTGGAATGCCGAGCCTAGCTGGTGCAATCTCAAGAGTGACACACAGTATTCAGGGAGAGTTTGAACTGGAAACGGTGGCAGGTCTCGAACCGATAGGGCTGTGTGGCTCTGCTGCTATTGATCTGCTCGCCCTGCTGCTAGAGAGCGGTTATATCGACGGTACTGGAATGATGGATTCGATTTACAATCAAAAAGTGATGTTGAATGATGAAATCTATTTTAGTCAGAAAGATGTCCGTGAATTGCAACTGGCTAAATCAGCGGTGAGGACCGCCATTGATATTCTTATTTCTGAATACGGATGCCAATATCAGGATATACAACATGTCTATTTATCCGGTGGGTTTGGTTCAAATGTGTCGATAGAAAATCTGGTTAAAGTGGGGATTTTTCCGGTGCAGTTAAGAGACAAAATTGTCGTGAAGGGAAATACCTCTTTGGCGGGAGCAGTGAAGTACGGTTTAACCTCAAACCGAAAACAGGACATGAGTCAAATTTTACAATCAATGCAATTAGTCAACTTAGCAAAGGTAAAGGAGTTCAACCGATTGTACGCCGATAATATTTTGTTTAACGGGTAGCGAGATGAGTGAATTAGTAGAGAAATACACCATTCCTTTTTCAGACTTAAATCTTACCTTGTCAGATCTAGCGAGCAAAAGCCGTTCTAGGTTATCTGATATTCAAACTAGTTGTGCAGATCTACTCGATCGGGCAGAAAAAGAGACAAAAATTCTAGCGGAGACGAGAATGGTCTCATTTCGTGTAGATTCCAAAACAGCTACTGCGTTCATTGATGGCCAGGCATTTTATGTTGGCGACAAACTGGCAAAAAAAATGCGCCGTGCAAACCTGTGTGTGATATTTACCTGTACTGCTGGTGATAACCTGCATCAAATAGCCCAACAATCGAACCTGGCACAGGATTACCTCAAAGGGTATTACTATGATTTGTTCGGAACGATGATTGTTGAGAAATCGGTACAGCTGCTCTGTGCAAAAATGAAAAAGAGACACAAAATCGAGCATCTGTCTCATAGCAACAAATATGGTCCGGGCTATTGTGATTGGTGTGTTTCTGATCAAAAGGCATTATTAGATTTTATTGATAATGACCATGTCAACATATCACTATCTGAGCATTCATTAATGTCGCCGATCAAAACGTTGACAGGGATTTGGGCAGTAGGAGAGCAGGTTAAATTTTTGAAAGACACATGCGAATACTGCGAAAGTAAAACCTGTTTGTACAGACAAGCCTAAATTCTCTTTATATAAAAAAGGCTAATATTTATTGAAATAAAAGCCTTTTGCTTCGTTATAGTAATGAATTGCTTTTTAATGAATAACTTGGCTACCGAAGCTAAAAGATTTGCTATGGCTCATAAGTTTCCCAAAAGCGTCTTTGTCTAGTTTTAACAAAGTTTCATGATCGCCAGCTTCAAGATAAACATTATCAAGGTTAGTTAGCGCTTTATCACATACCATTGACATATGGTATGCACTGCCTGCGGGTGGTACAGCACCATGTTCACAGTCTTCGAAAAACTTATAAACATCATGCTCCTTAACTAAGTGATAGCTTGCATTTAGTTCTTCGTTTAACGCTGTTAGACTAATCTTTGCATTTGCAGGAAGTACGGCCATTAAATGCCGACCTTCGTGATCCTCTAAAATAATACCTTTAGCGACACTCATTGGGGGAATACTCGCCGCAATTGCACTGTGAATTGAGCTGTTACTATGGCTGTGAGCAAGTGTTTGATAACGAATATGATGCTCTGCCAAATAATGGTCGAATCGAGTTGCTATGGTCATATAAACCTCCGCATCCTATATGCCCTACTAGAGTATAGAAAAGAATGAAGGACTAACCAACTATCTACATTGCCGTCTTAAGCTTTTATCGAAGATGCTACATTTGGTTGTTGGCTCTCTTTGCGGTAGCAGGCTGGTGGTTTTCCTGTATGCAGACGGAAGACGCGATAAAAGTTAGATAAATCACTGAAGCCAAGGCTCTGATAGATAGATTTAATGGGTTCGTTACTTTCACGTAGTAGCTTGCAGGCTTCAGCCACTTTAAGTTGGGTGTGGTATTTATTTGGCCCCATGTTAAAACGTTTTTTAAACAGTCTTCTGACATGACTTGGGGAAAGATGAACTAAATTTGCGATCTCTTCTAAACTGTAATTTGACGCTAAATCTTTAGTGAGAAAATCGGCTATTTTTTGTTCAGGTGAATGGTAACTGATGACTTCATCCACATAGATATTGTCGGCATAAGAAAATAGTAGAAACAGTGAAAGCAGATGATTCTGTGCAGCCTCTAATATAGTTTCTTCTACCTTAAGTTCCAGCTCTAAAGAGCTACAAATATACTGGCGTAATGTTTCTTTGCCACGGGTGTCGAGCAGTATAAAACCCCTCTGTTTATGAAATTTATCTGAAAGATGTTGGAAGCCATTTTGATGGAGCTCTGCGTTGTTTAATTGAAAGTGATGCACAGAACCTTTGCTGGACTTTGTTAAAGAATGCCCGGCAAAATCGGTATATGGAAAAATGATAATGGCTTGATCTTGTGAAAGAGTAAAAGTGTCATTGTTCACACTTAACTCAACGGAGCCCTGATGAATAAATAGCAAATCAAAATGAGGCCATTGAATTGGCCCAATTCTACGCTGATCATCAAAAATACCGTAATCGGAAAAAAGAACTCTCATCTTTATGTCTCTAATTGATAAATCGGGATTATCATTTCAATATTAACACCAGAGTAGAGCATGAGGCCGCTTATTTATCAAAAACTCATCAGACATTCAGCTCTATTTTGTAATTATTGCGTTTTAATATATTAAGGATTGTGATCTTGGTCATTTTTAAGTTTGCTTGAGCATGCAAGACAATACAATGAGCAGATTTGCCAATATTTTCATTTTAAGGGACTATATCGATTGAATTGGCACTCATTTCAGTCTCACGCAATAGCTGGGCTGTAATAGTATTAATGTATTATCAATCAGTTGGTTATGCGTTTAAAGTTCGCTTGAAATGAATAGGATTAGATTTAGAGTTTTCATTTGTCATTTCTGGAAAATATTTTTGTCTAAATAGATTTTTGTAGTTGTCATTTGTGCTCCATAAAATTGTAGTAATACATTAATTATGACAGATATATCTAGACTATTTAACAAGTTTACATAATTTAAATTGTCATTAATAACCATATATGAATTTAAGAGAAAATAATTACCAGATCACAGAATATATATAGGTGAGCATGTAGCTTTATATTTAGAAATAAAAGTTTATGAACACTTGTATACTAAAGGAAATAATAAAATGAAAAATAAAATCGGAATGTTAGCATTGGTCGCGTCTATGGTTAGTTTTACTATTAACGCCAGTACTGAGATAAAATTTGGAATGCAGGCTGCGGCGGGATCATTGGAATATCAGTCAGCAGAAGTGTTTTCAAAAAAACTGAGTGAGCTGAGTCAAGGTGATTTATCAGTTTCGTTGTTTCCAAGCGCCGTATTGGGTGATGACAGAGCAATGTTACAACAATTAACTATGGGTGACCTTGGTTTGACCTTTGCCAGCATGGGAAGAGTTGGGTTATGGATCCCTAGGGCTAGTGCTATGGATCTTCCGTACGTGGTTAAGGACCATCAACATGCACAGAGAATTTTCTCTTCCAGTTTCGGACAATCTATTCGTGAGAAAATGGAAAAAGATCACGGCTGGTATGCTTTGAATACGTGGTATAACGGTACCCGAGAAACTACGTCTAACCGTGCTTTAAATACTATCGATGACTTTGCCGGGTTAAAATTGAGGGTGCCTAACGCAAAAACCTTGCTTGGATTTGCCCGTTTAGTTGGCGCGTCTCCTACACCAATGTCGTTTTCAGAGGTTTATTTAGCGCTACAAACAAACGCGGTGGATGGGCAAGAGAATCCACTACATACCATCAACACAATGAAGTTCTATGAGGTTCAAAGTAACCTTGCAATGACCAATCATCTGGTGGATGACACCATGCTAATTGTGTCTTCTAAGGTGTGGAGTTCGTTAAGTGTAGAGCAGAAAAAAATGGTGCAGATTGCTGCTGATTATGCCGAATCATTTCATACTAAATCGGTACAGGATAAAGAAAGCAAACTAATCTCCTATTTTGAAGGTAAGGGTGTTGAAGTCACTTATCCGGACATGAAGGTTCTTCGTAAAGCAATGTCACCAATGTACGCAGAATTCAATGCTGATCTAGGCAAGGATGTTATTTCTGAAATACTAAAAATATAAAGCAGGTTATGTTTTGTATATTTACCCTCCTTAGAATTATCTGCCCTATAACATAATTACGGTTATAGGGCTTTTTGTTATTTGTCTCTTCAGTGATCAATGTTAAGCCTAAACTCAAAGTCGATCA
This sequence comes from Vibrio sp. UBA2441, assembly GCA_002342685.1. GTDB lineage: Bacteria > Pseudomonadota > Gammaproteobacteria > Enterobacterales > Vibrionaceae > Vibrio. The sequence goes on along the minus strand of DDQN01000062.1, from coordinate 48,709 downwards.
TAATTGACAAGAATCTGCCCATTCCAGCCATTTATTGTAAATAAATCTATTGAGATATTAAAAATATATAAAACAAGTGGTGGCAATATGACTAGATTAAAAACGGATTTTGATCGTGACGGGTATGTGGTGGTTCGGAATTTTTTAAATGCTAAAAAATTGAAAGAAGTTATTGAAAATACCAATAAATTTATTAGTGAAAAGGCAATAAATTTACCAAGAGAAATCGTTTATTTTGAAGATATTTCACAGGCGTCATCTGTTAAACAAGTTCAAAAGCTGTATGAACATGAATCATTTTTTAATGAACTGGCGACATCCCGACCTATTGTAGAGTTAGCAGAGCAGCTACTTGGTGGAAAAGCGGTGCTAAAAAATATGCAGTACTTTAATAAGTTACCTAAAATTGGCCGGGAAACTCCTCCTCATCAGGATGGCTATTACTTTATGATTCAACCTCAACAGGCGGTCACCATGTGGTTATCTTTAGGTCATGCAGACGCAAAGAACGGGGCCGTTAGTTACATACCCGGTTCACATAAAAAAGGGCTGCGGGAACATGGGAAAACTCAAACTTTAGGCTTCTCGCAATCGATTTCAGACTGGAACGATGAAGATAGAACTCAGGAAGTGCAGATGGAAGCGGAGGCGGGAGATTTACTGGTGCATCATTCGCTTACGATTCATAGAGCGAACAATAACAGAAGCGAATTCCAACGGAGAAGTTTAGGATTTATCTTTTACAGGGAAGACGCTGTCAGAGATGAAAAAGCCTATAAAATCTATAAAGAAAATTTAAATCAGGACCTGATAAGAAACAATAAAATTTAGCCATCTGCCGATGCACTATTACGGTAATGGTAAACAAAAGGACATTCACCTTAAGGGTGGTTGTAATCAAGGAATAATATAAACGCATTGAAAGATTTCTTTTACGTAAAGGTAAGTTGAATTTGATGCATATTTATACGGAAACTAACCGAAATGCGAGCTGAACTTGCTCTAATATTGAGCGGGAGAAATGAGTGCTCGCTTGCAATGGCAAGTTGGAAGTGTTGTTAAGTAAGGCGGTTAAAACAGCTTATGTATCTAACCGGAAGAGATTAATTCTCGACTTCTGTAAGTGTTGTTTCGTTATTTTGGCGTGACAATAACAGCCAACGGCAGTAGCTCTACTTTTTTCAAGTCGAGTGCAGGCCGCTAGCCATGTGGTTTGAGAGATACCCAGCCTTTGTAAAATGGTGGGTGCTGAGTTATCAAGTGACGCTTTATTTTCTCGGAATTGACGAGCACTCCAATCGACCAGTTCAATATAATCCATCAATCTAAAAGGAATACCTTGGATAATTTGATTGGTGGGATTGCCAACAAATGGAAATAAGAATGGAGCGGTTTCTTGCTGCTTAGATAATGCTTTCAACCTGGCCTGAATAGAGGTGAAGTCAGATGTCTCAGGCGTATCTGCAATGCCTGCTCTCATAGGGTTTAAGTCAACATAAGTCATGGCCGCCGTTAAGGCTTGTTCATCTAAAAGCGCTTGGCTTTTAAAGCGGCTCTCCCAAAAGTGGCCTTTACAGTTATCTTCGATGTTTGCTCGAAGGGCGATACCAAAATTAAGCTCTTTCATAAACCAGCTTAAATTCCATAGGCGAGAGCGCCACGAGTCGATGATGGAAAGGCAAGCTTCTTCTTCTGCTTCGCAGGTCAGTTGCTTTGAAAGCCAGCGTTGCACTAACACAGGTAGTTTGTGGTTAAGTTGCCAACGTTCAATGACTTGCTGATTTGAAAGAGAGAGTGCTTTATCACGATTGATGTGAAGTACTAAATGATAGTGATTACTCATAATGGCATAAGCACAAATGTCGACACAATAAACGTGAGATAGTGATTGAATTTTGTGCTCAATCCACTCTCTTCGATGTTCATAACTTTGCTGAGTTTGTGGGTCAATGCCACAAAGAAAGCTACGACGAACACAGCGAGAAACACAATGATAATAAGGCGTTGAATCAATAGAAACTAACTGTTTCCTTGCAGTAGTCATAGGCATGGCATAACGATAAATAAAGAGTAGGAATAGAATAACGAGTTAAACAAATCAAGTTGTGTAAATCGTATAAATTTGCGATTGATTTGTCAGAAGTTCATACTTTATCTACTACTTTACGGTGTGTGTCCTGATTATACTTTTTAGTAGCCCACTTTTTAACGAATTCATTTGAATTCACTGGTTTTCCATAGTAATAACCTTGAATACGGTGACATCCGTACTGGGTGAGAAACTCGTTTTGCCATTTTGTCTCAACGCCTTCGGCTATTACTTCTAATCCCAGGTTAGTGGCCATAGACATAATGGCAATCGCTAAGGTACGAGATATGGGGTTTTCTTCGATGTCTTGAATAAAACTTTTGTCCATCTTGATGATGTCGAATGGATATTTGCTTACGTAGCTAAGTGATGAATAACCGGTACCAAAATCATCTAAGTACATAGATACGCCTAGCGTTTTTAATCGTTCAAGCTGATTATTTAAATCGTTGCGGTCGCCCAAAAAAACATTTTCTGTTATTTCTACTGCGATTGCTGATGCAGGTAAATTGTGTTTTGTTAAAGCGTTTTCTACAAGATCTGGGACGTCACACGATAGCATTTGCGCTGGTGATATGTTGATTGACAACTTGAGCTCATGCAGACCAAGTGATGTCCATGAAGCCCTAATACGGCAAGCTTCTTCCATCACCCAGTTACCGATATCTGTGATTTTTCCATTTTGTTCAGCAACCGGAATAAATATATCAGGACGGACATTGCCAATTTGTTTACTTGTCCATCTTAATAATGCTTCCGCACCGACGAGTTTGCCAGTGCTGGCTTCTACGACAGGTTGAAAAACTAATGCAAACTCTTCATCCAATACTGAGCTATTAAGAGCCGATGATATTTGCATATGAAGAACTTCTTCTTGCCGCATTTCTTTTGAGAACAACACACTACTGTTCTTACCTTTTTTCTTCGCTTCATGTAATGCTGTACTCGAAGACTGAAGTAAAGTAGCGACATCTGCGCCGTTTTCTGGTGCGAAGGCAACGCCTATACTAAAAGTAACATGGAGTGAATTTGAACCAATGGTAAAAGGGATACGGGTTGAACGATGAATTCTATCGGACATTTCATTTGCTTCCATTTTATCTTTAGTCAAAGCAATTAAAATAAACTCATCACCACTTAAACGGAAAAACTGCCCTTCAGGAAAGGTGGATGTAATTAGATTGGATACCGTGATTAATGTTTGGTCTCCAATAGCGTGTCCCAGAGTGTTATTGATCATTTTAAAGTTATCGATGCCTATAAAGAACAGCGTAATCAATTTATCTTTCGCAAGATTGTTATCTAGTTTTTCACTAAGCGCCGTATTGAAAGCAACCTGATTGCCAAGCCCTGTAAGTCTGTCGGTATTTACTATTTTGAGAAGTTTCATTTCGACTTGCTTTCGAGGAGTGATGTCACGAATGATTGAGAAAATCACTTTTCGGTTTCCGAAAAAGACAAGTTTTGCACTAATTTCCACATTCAGAACATCGCCTTGTTTACTCTTATAGGTTGTTTCAATTAGTTTGGAACCGAAGCGATTAACTTCTTCAATATCATTGATAACACTTTCCCTGTCTGACTTACTTCTTATCATCGACAGATGTTTTCCTATAAGTTCATCCGGATGGTACTGAAGAAACTGACAGGCATAACTGTTCGAGGATAAAATACAGCCTGTCTTATGATCAGAAATCAAAATTGGGTCACCCGCATTCTCAAATAAACTTTGGTACTTTTTTTCTTGATATTTAAGGCGCGAAATGAGGCGGTAAAAAACCAAAGCGATAAAGATCAAAGCGAATGTTGTTGCACCGGAAAAGAACATGAAGCTTCGTTTGGTCTGATTGTAGGATAGAAATGCTTCGTCCATGTCAATTTCGGTCACTAGACCATAGTCATATTGAGAATCCCAAAGCCAAGCACCAACAACCTTTACACCCCGGTAATCCAGATAGCCATCTGTGTCGAAACTACTATTACCAGCAACAACACTTTCTGCCATTTTGGTCAGGCGATTTGACGATGCGTTATTTAATTGTCGGGCTGATAACATGGATTTTTCAGGTGTATCAACATCGTTTGGAACCTCAATGTTTAACCAATGTTCAGAAGAGAATCGACTTTCGGTAATCATTACACCACTCCTATTAATTAAATAGGTTTCTCCTGTGGTTCCGATGGTGCTTCTGCTGACGATTTTTTTTAGTTTTTTAACCGGATCAAGTCTGAGAGTAAATAGAGCAATTATGTTATTGTTTTTGTTGCGTATTGGCCCCCCGACAAACATGGTAGGGTAATTGGATGTCATTTCACCATGTTCATCAGGAAGAGGAACGTCGGATGGTTGTGGTAATGTCATTAAAATTTCTCCGCCCCATAATCGCTTGAGAAACTCGGGTTGGTCAACCAGTAGATTTGTCATTCCTAAATTTGAATCTCTAGTTGATGCAATACTTATATTATCAGGCCCTATAATGAAAAATCCGTGCATTTTATGCATACTCAAATTTGGTTGTAACAGCTCTCTAATGGCCTTCTGTGCAGGCGCATTGATAAGATTTTCTGCGACAGGATCGATATGTAAAAGCGCTTCGGTTAGCGATATAACATGTGGGTTAGTAGACAATATAACGATATGTTCTTCGTTTTCAGATGCCCACAAGTTTACGGATTCGTGAGTCGTGTCTCTGACAACTTTCAAAGAGTCAGATAATGAGTGAACGAAACTGGCTTTGATGGAAGAAAGAGTAATTAGCACCAGCAATAAAGTTAACGCTATAACCGCCGTCATCAAAAATAAAATAATTTTGCGAGTATCCATAGTCGTTTCCATAATGTCGTATTTTTGCTGACAACATTTTTCTCATATGATCCAAATAAGCAGGCTGTAGATTTTTCCCTAACCGCCGAGAGTTGGCTTGCTTATATCTGCTGGTCTTTAAACATAGAGCTATTTGCTCAATGACAAAGACAACCGTCTATTTTGTTGAAAACGAACACTTGCGCTAGCAAAATCTCTTTTTCTGTAGAGAAATTGAGTGAAGCAGGATGATGTACCATCTGCATGCGGGGGGAGGAGGATATTTTTATTTACAGTAAGCGATGGTTGTTCATTTTCTGAATAACCAACCTGTTCATCCACTGTAGCCGTATTTATTATATTCATCATACTCAGCCTGATTTGTGGTTTAATATTTAGCACAATTGACGTTACCTAGCATTTTAAACATAGACAACACTGCGCATATTTAGCAATATAAAAACATAAAATAATAGTCAAGGAGGCTGTGTTTTTTGTCAGGACAGGCACTTAAGTTCTTTGCACTTAAGTGATTTGGCAAGTTTGAAGTTTTTGTTGTGTATCAACAGATGAGAAGCAAGCTAATTCGGGTTAAAGACATTGCATTATTTTTTTCTGATTTTTTGTAGTGCCTGTCCCCGGAGTTATGTCCGTGGTTCAGAGCGTTTGTAGTAAATAACAACTTCGTTCTTGCCAGCAGAAAACAAACCCTGAGTGGCAGAAGCGTTATTTCCTGTATCATTGCTGCTATCGCTATTGCTGCTGCCATTACAGGCTGTTAATAATCCAACGGTCAAAGCGGTTATAACAGTCTTTGATGTATTTAAGTTTCACGTATCATCCTTTATTGATTAGATGGTCCCAAAAATTAATTTGGGCGATGATAAAAGTTTTGCTTCTCTACCAACCGTGACGGAAATAACACTAAAAAACTCACAATGTACTTTTGTGTGAAAATTAGACAGTTAGCAACAATTGTATAGGGTCAATAATAACAGTATCAAATAAGGAATATTGGATATAACTATTTAAATACAATGGGTTGACATAATTATTGCAAGGTGGGGTATGGTTTGAATGGTATAAAAAATGTGAACCACGTCATCCACAAATAGAGGTTTGGATCTATATTTGTATATGATTTTCTCATATCAGCGAGTTTGGTGGTGTGTGTCCTTAATAGGAATACTTAATAGGAATATTTACTCAAACCATTTAGTGGAACATAGTTTTTCGATAAACCATTCAAGCGCTTTACCTTCTTGTTTTTTGTTCCAGGCGATATATATATCTTGGTTTGGCTTGGCGACTTCACATGATTTGACAATTAGCTCTCCACTATCGATATAGGGTTGGGCATTGCGGGTGGGAAGGAAGCCAACCCCAACCCCTTTACGTTGAAAATTGAGTTTAGATTCAATACTGCTGACTCTAATCACATGGCTGCTCGGGTAGTAGCCGCTGCACTTTGCCTCTAGCGTTTGTGAGGTATCTGCTATGACAATCGATGGGTAATTGATCAGATCTTCCTGCTTGATGACACCTTGATAAGAGGCTAGTGGATGAAAAGGTGCGATGGCAAATACAAATGATATTTCACCTATTTTATGAGTGCCAAACCTGCCTGTTGGAGCCTCGCCGCTGCCGCCAATAACGATATCGACTTTGTCGCAATACAAGGCATCCCACACGCCCCCCAGAACCTCTACCGTTAGTGAAAGCTCAACGTGTTTATTTAGTTGTTCAAAATCCTTGCAGACATCAATCAGCTTATCTTCATCAATTAGTGTATCTCGGGCGATGCGTAACTTTCTCTCCCAGCCCGATTCAAATTGCCTGACGGACTCAACTAACTTCTCAGATGCAAATAGGATCTGCCTACCTTGTTTGAGCACTATCTTCCCGGCCTCAGTAAGTTCAGCCTTATGGTTGCTACGATCAAACAGAGACATACCAATGTCATCTTCGAGTTTTTTTATAGTATAAGTTAGAGAAGAGGGTGCTTTATACAAAGATTCAGCTGCAGCGGCAAAACTACCTTTCTTGTCTATCATGTCCAAAGCGATTAAAGCGTCTAACGGTATTACATTTTTCATGAGGGTGGCGTTAAAAATTAAATAACTAGATAGATTTCAACAATGTAACCGTTACATTGCATCTTAACAAGAACAAGAACAAGAACAAGAACAAGAACAAGAACAAAAACATAAGTATAAGTTGCCCATTGGATTTTATAAACCGAGACAACAATGATCATTCTCTGAAATGGTGACGGAAATAAGTCTTGTTATCTTTATTAAATCTCGTTCAAAAAAGTTGAATATGTTGTTGAAAACATTCCGATAACCATACAAAAAATGTAGGTATAAGCTACAAAGTAGGAAAGCAACATAAACGACTTGGAAATCATATCACTATAGGGTTTTAAATATGAATACGTTAATTGATAGTCTTGAATCAAAAGTGAACTACCCAGATTTAGGAAAGTTAATTCTTAGAGTCAGCTTTAGTGTAATGTTTTTATTGCATGGTGTGCATAAAATATACGCTGGTACCAGTTTTATTGAAGGTTTGTTTGTAGATCTGGGTTTACCTGCTTTTTTTGCTTATGGGGTATATCTTGGTGAAGTTATTGCACCTTTGCTTGTTGCCTTTGGTGTTTATACTCGCGTAGCCTCTTCTTTTGTTATCGGAACTTGTTTAGTTATTATTGGGCTACTTCATACTGGTGATCTATTTACGTTGAATAAATTTGGTGCTTGGGCTGTAGAAGGTGTAGGTACGTATTTATTTGCTGCAATAGCTATTTTGTTAATAGGCCCGGGTAAGTACGCTGTACGTCCAGACCAACAATAATTAATGTTGTAAAAATGATGCTCGCTTTCTCTGAAGCGAGTATCTGACTAACAGACAAGGTAGCATTGATCTGTAATGTATAAAGTCATGTAACTCAATGTGTTAAAGATTTGTTCTAATATATAAGATTGCACTCCCTTGAGGGAAATTACGTCAGTATCTACAAATATATCAATAACTACTCTAGAATTATGATATGTAGAATAACTGGGCATTTCAATGAAGTCTTCGCCAGTTTTTTGGTTGCTAATTTACTTCATCCTAATGGCGTTTAGTTGGCCGGTATTGTTAGGTACCCCTTTAAGCCCCTATGTTTTTTGGATCTCTCCTTTTGCTATTTGGTTAGCACTCATCGTTTTCCTCGGGGTATCCCCGCTTTTTTCCAAGCAGAGCTCTACATCTTCTGAGAAGGATAATGAGTGATAGTCTTTATATTGCTGATTATATATTTGCTCATATTCTTCGTTATTGCCATTTTAGGCGAGAGGAACAAACGAAAGTTTTCCAATTATTCTTCAGCTATCTATTCATTGAGCCTTGCCGTGTATTGTACGTCCTGGACGTTTTACGGAAATATTGGTTTGGCTTCATCGCAAAACATCCAGCCAATAACCATCTATTTGGGTGCCACTCTGGGATTGATAATATTTGCGCCATTAGTGGCAAAGATGGTTCAGTTAAAAACTTATTACCACTCAACAAGTCTGGCTGATTTTTTATCTGCCAGATATCAAAACTCTCGATTTTTAGCATCTATGGTTAGTATTATCTGTCTGTTAGGTATTGTGCCTTATCTTACTATCCAAGTAGCACCGATGATAAATACGTTTTTGGTCGTTACTCAGTTGCAACCTTCCAGTCATCTTGCCAAGAATCTTGATGTTATCGTTATTATTATCATGTCGTTAATCACTATTTTCGCTGGTGTGAGAAAGCTCGACCCAACTGAACGTCATGTTGGAATGATGCTGGCATTGGCAATGGCTAGCCTATTCAAACTGGCGGTATTTTTGATCGCCGGAGCAATAATCAGCTATACCTTATTCGATGAAATTCAATTGGTAATGAGTGGAGATCTTCTTCAGTCTCAAGTGTTTAACGAACAACTGAACTTCAATGTATTTAGTCAACCGCCGGAGATCTCTAACTGGTTCTCGATGATGGTTTTAGGGGCTGTAGGTATAATCATCTTGCCTAGGCAATTTCACGTTGGTGTCGTGGAGTGCTCTGACCCTCGTCATGTAGCAAGTGCCAGGTGGCAGCTTTCGCTTTATATGCTGCTCATTAACCTATTTGTTATTCCCGTAGCAATAGCAGGTGAGTGGCTTTTACCCAATGAACCAATTAAAGATATGCTTCTGTTGCTTATCCCTATTGAGTTAAATATGCCAGCACTCGCAGCTATGGTGTTTCTCGGTGGTTTTGCGGCGGCTTCCTGCATGATAATTGTTTGTACTATGACCTTGTCGACTATGGTGACAAATCACTTGTTTGTTCCTCTGATTGAGCAGAATAAAAAACTCCATTGGCTGAAATCAAAGCTTCTAAATGTTCGCCGGGCCAGTGTGTTTATCATTCTATTTATTGTGCTGCTTTATTATCGATTAATGGGAGACAATTATTTGCTAATAGAGCTGGGCAGCATCTCTTTTATTGCGGTATTGCAATTTGCACCAGCGCTATTCGGAGGTTTGCTCTGGCGTAAAGCCAATTTAGAAGGTGCGGCTACCGGCATAATTATCGGTGCTTGCATTTGGTTCTATACATCAATGTTCCCAACCTTTGTACGTAGTGGGTTAATTGAAAGTAACATTATTGAGCAAGGCCTGTTTGGGATCAGTTGGTTTATTCCTGAATCTTTGTTTGGTATTACGGGACTGTCCCCTATGGCGAATAGCCTGTTTTGGAGTTTAAGCTTTAACATTACGGCGTTTATCTTTATTTCTAGCTATTATCGTGCAGATACTCCTGTCTCTGAACAAGTCAGCGTATTTTTTGATGATTTTTCTTCGGCAGATATCCGCGGTTTGTACGAAACGCAGCAAGACGTGCCCGGTAGCATTCTTATTTTAGATAAAAAACAACGAGCTATTAATATTTACTCTAAATATATGAGCCGACATGAGGCGAATAAAAAAGTTGAACATTGTCTGAAACGAGTAAATTTAACTGAAGAAAAACAGATAAACATTGCCCAATTAGCGGAGTTAATTTCTTGTCTGACCCATGTATTAGCTGGTGTGATCGGTATGGCGAGTGCCCATCAGGAAATTCGGGAGTCAGGCCTGGTGGATCCAGAAGAGAGGCAAACATTATCTAAATACTACGCGAACATTCTGTCCCGGCATGAACTGTCCCCGACGGAGCTTCTGAATAAAGTTAACTTTTACGGGGAGAAACAGAAACTTTTAGAAGATCACGACCGACGCCAGCAGGGCACTATCCAGCTATTGGAAAAAGAGAACCAATCAAGAAAAGAGGCAGAATTAGCCCTTAAGGATCTCAATGAAAGTTTGGAATACCGTGTCGAATTGCGAACCAGTGAGCTTAAGCAAAGTAACAACGAACTCAAACTTGCTCTTGATGAAATAAAAACCATACAGCATCAGTTAGTCGAAGCTGAAAAAATGGTATCGCTGACCGCGCTTGTCGCGGGCATTGCTCACGAAATCAATACGCCAGCAGGCATTATTCTGACGTCCACCACCATGGCGTCGGAACAGGTCGTAGCGGTGAACAATATGCTTGAACGCAATGAACTGACCAAAGAACTTTTACAGTCAATTCTAGAACAGCTTACGCAGTGCCATACTATCGAACTTGAATCGGTCAATAAAATCATCAATCTTATTCAATGTTTCAGAGAAGTCAGCGCCGATGTTAGGCTAGAAAGTCCATCACATTTTTCCTTGTTCAATACTGTTGATACTGCAGTGAAATCGTGTCCAAGAGATCTGTCCGACAGTATTATTATCAGAGTAGATATCGACAAGTCACTGGTCATGTTCTCTTATGTTCAGGCCTTAACCAAGGTAATAAATATTTTATTAAACAATAGTCTGGAGCACGGTTTTTCAGAGAAGGACAGCGGTGAAATAATTATTTCCGCAACCGAGAAACAGAGCCGTATTCTGATCTCATATCGTGACAACGGAAAAGGTATGGAAAAAAACAGTATCGAAAAAATATTTGATCCGTTTTTTACCAGCACGCGAAGTAAAGGCAGTATGGGGTTAGGCGCCCACATCGCCTACAACTATGTGACGACTAAACTTTTGGGGAAAATTAAAGCAGTACCTATCGAAACTGGTGGGCTTGAGTTTACTATCGATATTCCTAAAAATATGGATGAAAATAACACAGTATGATCTTTTGTCTTATCGTAGTGCCTGTCCCACTAACGCATCTAAAAGCGTTTGGCTTTTAAAGCGGCTCTCCCAAAAGTGGCCTTTACCGTTATCTTCGATGTTTGGTTATATAGGTAATTGTGAATATTCACAGAAGGGCCACCTACATATATGTACACCTTTTGATGAAGGCAATGATGTTTACAGCAACGTGCTAGAGCAAATTGTTAACTGCTTTCCTTAGGTATCCAGTTTTCAGTGAGTGAATGCCTTTTTCTTCGTCGAGAAGCGGGAAAACGATGAGGTTGTTGGTGATCAAAAATTACCATCGAATCGTGTGAACAGGTTGGAATAATCAGTCGTTTAGTTGGTAAATTGGCTGTAACATCAGTGGGTTTAATACTTAATTTGTCCTGAACTGAGGTTAAATTAGCTCAAGAAGCTCGTTTTTGAGTATAATCGGCATAATTTAGAGTTCTACTCGCCTATTTTTATCTACAAGGATATTACGTTGAGACTATTATTGGCAATTTTGATTCCGTGGCTACAGTTTTTCACGATTGGACGTCCGTTTGCTGGCGTTATTTGTTTGGTATTGCAGCTCACCTTAGTCGGTTGGATTCCTGCTGCAATTTGGTCTGTCTACGCATTGAGCCAATATAAGACTGACCAAAAAATTGAACAAGCATTAAAAAATAAATAAGGCGAGTTATTAGCATGTCCAAACGCGACTATTACAGCGTGCTCGGTGTCTCGAAAGATGCCTCAGAAAAAGAAATCAAAAAAGCCTATAAAAAAATGGCGATGAAATATCATCCGGATAAAAACCCAGATGATACGTCAGCAGAAGCTAGCTTTAAGGAAGTCAAACAAGCATACGAAATATTGACGGATGCTGAAAAGCGACGCCAATACGACCAGTTTGGTCATGCTGCTTTTGAAAACAGCGGTTCTGGCGGTCATGGTCGGTCGCAAGGCTATGGTGGTGGGTTTGATGATATTTTTGGTGATGCTTTCAGACAACGAGGACAAGGCTTTGGCGGTGGTGGTTTCGGTGGCTTTGATGACATTTTTTCTCAAAGTAGAGGCCGACAAGCTCGTCCACAAAAAGGTCAGGATCTAGAGTTTTCTGTTACGGTTGATTTTGTTGATGCCATTCAGGGTGCTGATAAAGTGGTTGAATTGCCGCTCAGTGGTGAGCAGAAGAAAATTAATATCAAAATCCCTAAAGGCATTAAAGAGGGAGAGAAGATCCGATTTTCGGGTAAAGGTGGCCCGGGTGTTAATGGTGGCCCCTCTGGCAATATGTTTGTCAAAATATTGATCCGTACTCATGCCTATTTAGAACGAGAAGAAAACGATTTAATCTGCAATGCGGAAATTAACATAGCCACAGCAGCTCTTGGTGGAGAACTCGAAGTTCAGGCCTTGGACAATCGCTTTAAACTAAAAATTCCAGCAGGTACGCAAAACGGCCGAAAATTTAAAGTGAAAGGTAAAGGTGTCACCAGTCGCAAAGGTGAAACGGGTGATTTGTTAGTGAAAATAAAAGTGGTTACCCCTACTAATCTGACCGATAAACAGAGAGAACTGTTACAGCAGTTTAAAGAGACCTTAGCTTAAATCCGAAGTCTTTAAAATAGCCACTCAGACAGTGGCTATTTTTGTATTCTTCTTATGAATTCCAACTTATTCTTAATACGGCATCATGCTGTAGTTGAGTATGTGCTTGGGATAAGGATAAGAACAGCGTACCATATATACAAAATTCTTTAGTCGCACCGAAACAGAGAATGGAATCTTGTATGAAAACTATTTTAACGAATATGCTTTACCGTTTTAAATTGCTTCCTAAACCAATTCGAATAATCTCATATTCAATCATAACATACGCAGGCTATGCGGTATTTTTAGGGTTGCTTGTTCCGGCTGTTCTCCAATCACAAGCGCCTAAAAAACTTAGCGAACTGCTAGGCCGTGATGTCCGCATAGCCGACGTTAAAATTAATCCTTTTTTGTTACGTGTTCAGGTTAATGGCTTTGAAATAGCCGAGTCACAAGGAACTACCGAATTTGTCAGCTTTAAACAGCTAGAGCTAGAGGTAGATTTTTGGCGCACTCTTTTACATTTAACACCAAGCATAGATCACTTTGACATTAGGCAACCTAAGGTCAATATTGCTCGATTACAAATGCAGGACAGTGAAGCCGTCTTTAACTTTAGTGATATTCTTAATCAGCTGAATACACAGAACAATGAGCAAGCTCAATCGCCATCAGAGATAGAAACAAAAGGATCCTCTGAAATTTTTGTTTTTAGGGCGCGCAGTATTCGCATTGAACAAGGTGAATTGAGTTTTCAGGATAAAGTGACCGGAGCAAGGCTTGATTATCACGATCTTGATTTCGATCTAAATCAATTTGATTCTCAGGCATTATCACTTGCTTTGCCAGAAGTGCAATCTAAAGAGAAGAAGCAAATACTCGATCCAAAAGCGAATATTTATACTTTCGCGTTATCTGGCGCTGATCAGGGTCAGTTGCAACTCGATGGGCAATTTCAGTTACAACCTTTGGAAGTCACTGGCGATTTTGCACTGTCTAAGTTAACACTACTACCGCTCTGGCCTTTAACTGAAAAGCGAATAAAAGCGAATCTAACTAGTGGTGAAATCAGTTTTGAATCCTCGTATCACTTAAAGCAACAGAACGAGAAACTAAATATTTCTACCGATAATGGGCATTTCTCTCTTTCCAACCTGACGTTTAAAGACAATAAGACAGAAAAGGTGAAGTTGCACAGTTTAGAGCTCAATGACATCGAACTTAGTACGGCTTCACAAACGGTAAGCCTTGACGCGATAGAAATGGCAGGGCTATGGGCTGACGCTAGTTTGAGCGATAAAGGTCTGGATTTAGAATCATTATTTACACCAACGGTTTCAAATACAACACCTGTTACCCGTCTTGAAACAGAAGAGAAAGCAACAGATCATGTTGATGATAAACCTTGGCTAGTTCGCATAAATAACGTCGAAATGGCAGATACCGATCTTAACCTACGAGAGAGTCTGGTAAGTCAGGGCGTAAATTGGCGTGTCTATCCATTAACGTTAAGTACAGGTAACGTGATTAGTGATTTGAGCCAGTCGCTTGATTATAAGGTTGCGTTGGGTCTGAGTTCTGATACAAATGGCCATCCAACAGAAAATCGAGGTCAGTTTAGTAGTAGCGGACAATTAGATGCTAAAAAACTTAGTGTTGACGGGAAACTGCAAGTAACGTCACTGGATTTAAGCCAATTCCAACCTTACCTAAAACCTTATCTGAATATGAAGTTGAGTAAGGGTAATTTTAGCACCGGGGGAAATTTTAGTGCTAATAGTCAGGGTAAAGCGGATTATCAGGGACAAGCATCAATTGATAACCTGCTGATAAAAGACGGACTTAAATATGAACCACTGCTTAAGTGGCATCAATTGGCTGTAGACTCTTTTAACTTTGACCTAAGCAAGCGGTCATTAAAGATCAACAAAATTTTGTTAAATTCTCCGTATGCAAAAATGCTGATAGCTAAAGACAGGCGCACTAACATCGGTGAATTATTGGTGACGAATGGGCAGGTTGCCGAACCGATAGAGCCGAGCAAGCAGCAGAACGAAGAGAGTAAACAAAAAACTACTGAAGAAAAGAAAACGGAAAAAACGGCTAAGGCACCCGATTTTGCCTTGGATGTCGGTGTGATCGAAATCGTCAAAGGCTCTGCTTTCTTTGCGGATAATTCGTTAACGCCTAATTTTGCTTCCGGCATAGAATCGTTACAAGGGCAGATCAAGAACCTATCATCGACACCTGGTACTAAAGCTCAAATAGATATCAAGGGTAAGATCGACAAATACGCTCCAGTCACGTTAAGTGGAGAAATAAATCCACTACTGGAACCTGCTTTTCTGGATCTAAATTTCGGCTTAGACAGCGCAGAACTGACATCAGTAAATCCTTACTCAGGAACCTATGTTGGTTATTACATTGACAAGGGACAACTGTCATTAGATATCAATTATCGAATGGAAAACAATCAGCTTAAAGGCAGTAACCATGTTGTTATTGATCAGCTGACATTAGGTAAACTCAGTGAGTCTGAATTGGCGACCAGCTTACCCGTGTCACTGGCTATCGCCTTATTGCAAGATACCGATGGGGTTATTGACTTAGGGGTTGATGTTTCAGGTGACATTGATAGCCCGGATTTCAGTTTTGGTAGCATTATTGCGACGGCAATTGGTAACGTTATTACTAAAGCCGTTACTGCTCCGTTCTCATTGCTGGCGAATTTGGTGGGAAGCGATGACGAATTTAATATTGTTCAATATAAGCCGGGGCTTGCAACTCTTGATTCTGATGAAGTGGATAAATTGGAAAAGCTGGCTAAAGCATTGGTTTCTAGACCTAAGCTTAAGATCAGCGTAGAAGGTTCAGTTATTCCTACAGAAGATAGCAATGCACTCGCAGAAGCAAAATTAAAGCAGAAATTGCTGCATGGCAGTGGCTTGGTTGAACTTCCACAGGATCTTAGTGCTAGCCGTATCCCAGAGTCAGGGCCTTTAGCCACGGCATTGGCAACGTTATTCGTTCAGGAATTGAAATTAAACGTTGATCAAGAACGCACGAAAGTAGAACAAAAGTTGTTAGAAAAAGAGAAAGTCACCGAAGTTGATCCCGTATACGTAACGTCTGTACTGCATATCGGTATGTATAATCAGCTGATCAAAGCTCAGGAAATTAGCCATCATGATTTGGGTAATCTGGCAGAGTTACGGGCTAGGGCAGTGAAAGCTTTTCTGGTGGAAAAAAACAGCATTAAACCGGAACGAATTTTTATCTTAGATAGCAAAACACAATTACTTACCGAACAAAGTCAGGCCATATTAACTTTGCAGGCCGATTAACCTATCGGCATAACCTTAGTACTGATAATTGAAACAACATTCAGTGCTGAGGTTTTTCTGTTGATGAAGTCCGTAGCGTCATGAAAATATTTTTTATTTTAACTTGTTGATGTGAAGATAATTATCAAATAAAATTATGTGACATAAAATGATATACGTTTCACTCGTACTGTTATGCTTTGAAACGGCTTTTAAAGGAATATTATTATGTCTTCAATCAATAAGAGAATTACTCAGGTACTAGAGTCTTCTCAAGATGCAGATGTGTTGGATTTGTGCCAGCAATTCGACTCTGTGGACGTATACACTTTTTTAGACAACCTGATTGAGGTTGTTAATCGACACAATCCTGATTTGAAAAGAGGGCTGTTTTTGACGCAAGCTGAATCGGTCTCAGAACAACTGTCACTTAGTATGGAAAATGACAATGCGCTTTCAACCTTGTGTCAGAAGCTAAGTTCAATTCAAACCGCCGGGTTTGTCAGCAGGTATATGCAGGTGACTGATAGCCACCGACATTTTGCTAATGAGGCCGATGTTGTGATGTTTGGTGATTCCATCACTGAATGGGGCCCTTGGAGCGAGATGTTCCCGTCAGCACAGCTCGTCAATCGAGGTTTGGCTGGAGATACAACTAAAGGTATGTTGCGTCGTATCGAAACGACGTTACAAGTTAAGCCAAACAGAGTGTTTGTGATGGCAGGTATTAACGACCTTGCTCAAGGTTTCCGCGTTGAAGATATTTTTAACCGTTATTTGGAGATGCTGGATATTTGGCAGCAGAACAATATTGAAGTTGTGGTTCAATCAACCTTGTTTGTAGGCCCTCGTCTTGCTTCACTGAACTCTATGGTATTTGAACTGAACACCTTATTGAAAAAGGTGAGCAAAGAACGCGGTATTCAATATGTTGATGTCGCTGAGGTGCTTTGTCCTGATCAAACCTTGCCACTAAAATACAGCTGCGACGACTTACATCTTAACGCAGCTGCCTATCAGAAGTGGCAAGACACGATAGGCGCACTGCTTGCCTAAGAGTACTTAGTGGTGGCTAACTCGATTTAAGTGCGTGATAGCAACCAAACACCACCACTACAGCCCCCAACAATTGAGTATAAGAGACGGTTTCACCCAGTGTAAAGTAGGCGACTACGGCGGTTGAAACCGGCACCATCATTTGCAACAGATTAAAAGCGATAACCCCTTTCTTTTTAATGATATGAAATGCCATATACATTCCTGTTGCCATACCGTAAATACCAGCAACAATTAATAACAGGATCAGCGAATCGGATTTGTTGATAAGGGTGTCAATTTTCCCCGTGTATAATGCGATAGCAAGACAAAGTGTTCCTGTGATTAGGGCTGTGACTGTACTGATCACCAGAGTATGGATTCGCTCCGCCACTTTTTTAACCAGTAAGTTTTGTGTTGCGACAATGGTAATGGTAATCATCCACAATAACGATCCAAGCAAGAAATTACTGCTATCATTTCCTTGTTGAGCATTCAGAACAAACAAGACTGAGCCTAAAATGGCAAAAACACTACCCAGAATAAACCGGGGTTGCCGAGCCTTTTTTCTTTCATCTGAATAGAGGAAAGCCGCCAGAATCGTCGTGATAGGCATACCGATTATGCAAAAAATGCTGCCCGTTAACGCCGAAGTAAGCCGCATGGCACTCATAAAGAAATACATATTGGCAGACATTAAAATGCCGAGCATGAGAAGTTGGCCGATAATAACAGGGGTGGACAAAATCAGCTTTAGCTGTGATCGGTGCCTGAACAATACCAGTATCAAAAACAGGCACCCGCCAGATAAAAATCGTACTGCATTGTTATTAATGGTATCAAAATGAATACTGAGGTAACGGAGGATCGGAAAACTTATCCCGGTCAGCAGAATATAAGAGAGAAAAAGCGGTGTATTGCTATTTCTCTCTGGTTTTAGTGTGGACAATAATGAGCTAGTCACGAATGGTTATCGTCTTTATCAAGGCTTAAAAGTTAGCGATGGAGTTTTCCGTTCACCAGGACAGATTGAGTCTGATAATTTTCATCCAGTATGGTGGCGGAGGCGGAAAATTCGGGTTTTAGGTAACCAATAGTGTGGTCTAAATGAATCGCGTGAGCAGGATAGGTGGATATCATCTTTATTGCTTCTGACTCGTCGATCCCCCATTGAATAAGATTTGCCAATGACTCATCCAATCCAATATGCGCACCAACCAAGTTGCCTTCACCATTAACCAACTTCTTACCGTCTACGTAAATAGTTTCATCGCCCAGCGTGAAATAACCGCGATCATCCCCGAGTGTTGCCATTGCGTCGGTTACCACCAAAAGCTTACCTTTAGGCTTTATTTTTTGTGCTAGCAGTACATTATTGCTTGCTACATGAACACCATCGGCAATGATAGAACACCATGCGTTATCTGAATTAAATGCAGTACCAACCACGCCCGGTTCTCTGCCAGTTAATGGGGACATTGCATTGAATAGGTGGGTATATCCATGTATATATCCGACCGAATCACGGAGTTGTTGCTGCGCGGCATTGCTATGACCGCAGGAAACGACAATGCCACAATCGCTCAGCCATTTTATCGCTTCAGTATCGACGCATTCTGGAGCCAAAGTTATCAATACTTTGCCATTGGTAAGCCAGGGCATCTGTTCAAGCTCGCAGACTTCAGGTGAATAGAGGAACTTGTCAAAGTGTGCTCCTCTTTTTACCGGATTTAGCCACGGACCTTCAAGATGTATGCCTAATATACCCGTAGTATTTTTAGAAATAGCCGCCTGAATAGTGTGTAGCGCCTGATCCATTTTATCTCGTGTATCGCTGACCAAAGTTGGTAAGAGATAAGCGGTACCATGCTTGCGGTGCGCTGCACAGATGGTTTCGACGCCAGATATATCCGTCTGTTGGTTGAACATAACACCGCCACCGCCATTTACCTGAAGGTCGATGAAGCCCGGTGTTATCGTACAATCAGGAAAATGATCAAGGTCGATGTGTTCAGGTAAATCAGAATGAGCAACAATGCTGACTATCCGATCGCCATGCCAGATCAAAGCAGAATCAAAGTGGAAGGAGTGACCATCAAAAATTCGTTTGGCTGAGATTGCTTTTAACGACATTAGATGACTAGTCCTTAAATTGATGAGCTGCGCCTAACAGGCAAGCATCATGGCTTCCATTAGCGGGTACAACGTCGACATTAAAAGGCGTAGGGTGCTTACGAATTTCTTCTTGAACTCGCGCTAAGTAACCGTTGGCTAACCCAACCCCTCCCCCTAACACGATAATGTCCAAATCTAACGTTGCTTTCAGGTTACAGCACAATGTTGCAATGGCTTTAGCACTGGCTTGAATAATGGATTTTGCCTGAGCATTGTTATCCGCCATTGCGAACAACTCAACGTTAGTAATGTCTGGTGAAACAATCTGTTTGGCGCGCTTGTTCATTGCCGTTCCCGAGGCAATGGCTTCGACGCAGCCCGATTGGCCACAACCACATTCCCAGCCATACTGTTCAACCACCATATGACCAATGTGCCCGGCAAAATTGTTTGCTCCCTTGTGTAATTGTCGATTAAGCACTAATCCACCGCCGACACCCGTAGATACGGTAATGTACGCCATATTTTGGCAGTGGTTATCGAGTTGCAAAAACTCAAACCAAGCTGCGGCTTGAGCGTCATTAAGCATCTCGACAGGAAGTTGAGTAATTTTGGTCAGCGCTTTATGCAAAGGAAATGGAGCCGGAAACGCCAATGTATCAGGATTAATTGCTGTAATGCCATCTGGAGTAATTAATCCGGTTGTTGATACACCAATGCGTTCAGCGCTTTCAAGCCAATCACTGCATGCATCAATGATCACTTGAGCAAATTGATCTGCCGAAGTCGCTTTAGGCGTTGGTATCTGTTTTCGCTCAATTAACTTTCCTTGAGAAACGAGGCCAAGTGCGATTTTTGTACCACCAATATCAATTGCGAGCGTGTTCATTAACGTACCTCTGCAGACTGTGTCGCGGAATTAAACCAGTTTGTGACAACTTCTAAACGAGTAATGGCAGAGCCTACTGTTACAGCAGTTGCGCCATTTTCAATCGCTTTAGCCGCTAATTCTGGTGTATTGTATCTTCCTTCAGCCATGGTAAAAAAGCCAGCGGTTGAGAATTTTTTCACTAACTCAAAATCAGGTTCGGTTGGTTCTTCATCTCCGCAATAGCCTGAAAGGGTAGAACCAATAATCTCTACACCTTGTTGATGAGCCCAAAGGCCATCTTCAAAGCAAGAGCTATCCGCCATAGCAAAGCATCCCGAATTCTTTATCGCGTTGGCGATTTGATCTCTTGATTCTGGTCTTATTCGGTCTGTGGCATCAAATGCAATGATAGTTGCACCAGCATTGGCGAGGGCATCTACATCTGATCTAAACGGGGTAATTCGTACCGGACTATCAGTGAAATCGCGTTTGACGATGCCTATAATGGGAATGTTCACCTGACTGGAAACGGCCGCGACATTGTTAACGCCTTCTATTCTCAGTCCTTTTGCACCAGCCTGCTCCGCTGCAATGGCCATTGCCACAATGATTTCCGTTTTTTCAAGAGGGCTACCTTCAACAGGTTGTATAGAGACGACTGTCTGACCCTTTAGTTGGCTTTTAAGTTCATTGATATTTAATTTCAAATCTTTCACGTTGGACCTCATACTTTAAAGTGTAACTACAAAAATGTGATCAAGAAATCGTTGTGTCTGTCTGCTCAAAAAGTGAACAAACCTATTCAGCTAGCGAAATATTGTTCGTGATCACATTTCCTAAAAACTACAATTGAAAAAAACCTTCACCGCAATGATAATCCATAACGAAGATTTTTTTCAAACAAAATAAAAATTTTTTTTGAAAATAGTTAGGTTGAACAACAAAGGTATGAATAAGGGAACATTATGAAAGCCATGAACAAGATTACTATCGCTATGTTGGCACTAGGTTGTGCTGTATCTGCTAACGCTGCAACAAAACTAAAAATGGGTATGCAACCTTCAGTTGGTTCTGTTGAGTATGAATCAGCAGTTGTGCTTGCTGATACGCTTAAAGAACTAAGTGGTGGTGATTTAGAACTCGCTATTTACCCAAGTGCACAACTAGGTGATGACCGTGCAATGATGCAACAAGTAACTATGGGTGACCTAGACTTTACTTATGCTGAGTTTGGTCGTGTTGGCCTGTGGATCCCACGCGCAGGTGCTTTTGCACAACCATACGTTATCAAAGACTACGATCATATCCGCCGTATTTTCAACTCACCTTTCGGGTTAGAAATTCGTAAAGAAATGATGGACAAATTCCAGTGGCGTGCTCTGGATACGTGGTACAACGGTACTCGTCAAACTACTTCTAACCGTGCCCTAAACAAGATTGAAGACTTTAAGGGTCTGAAACTTCGTGTTCCAAACGCCAAATCACTACTAAGCTACGCAAAATACTCTGGTGCATCTCCAACTCCTATGGCGTTCTCTGAAGTGTATTTAGCACTGCAAACTAATGCAGTTGATGGTCAGGAAAACCCATTGCCAACCATTAAAGCAATGAAGTTTTATGAAGTTCAGCCATATTTAGCAATGACTAACCACGTAGTGAATGATCAGATGGTTATTATGTCTGATGTAACGTGGAACAAACTGACTAAAGAGCAGCAAGAAATCGTAAACAAAGCGGTTGCGAAAGCGGGTGCAATGCACACTAAGAAAGTTCAGGATCAAGAAGCTAGCTTAGTATCATTCTTCGAAGCGCAAGGTGTGAAGGTTACTTACCCAGAGCTAACACCGTTCCGCGAAGCGATGAAACCTGTATACGCAGAGTTTGATAAAGAAGTTGGCCAGCCAATCATCAGTAAAGTGGCTAATATGTAATTAGTATTTTTAAATTTGTTAGATTTTTTTCTTGAAACTGAGCTGGCGTGTTACGCCAGCTTTGGAGCATAAGATGTTTCGTAAGATTGTTAATAATATTGAAGAACTCATAACAGTACCACTCATGGTGATATTGCTGTGTTTACTTGCGTGGCAAGTAGTAACCCGATGGCTGCTGAATGACCCTTCACTTTGGAGTGAAGAGCTCGCCCGAGTTCTATTCATGTATATGTCGTTAATTGGATGTGCTACTGCGATCAAGCATAGCTCGCACGTTAAGATCACTTTCTTTTCAGATAAATTACCTGAGAAGATAAAACTGTTGTTGATACTAAGCTTAGAGTTAGCCGTACTCGGTTCAATCTTGGTTATTATTTACCTTGGTTATCAGCACGTTCAACGTACTGCTTTTTTTGAATTGATTACATTAGGAATCTCTTCTAAATGGATGAACTATAGCCTGCCTCTTGGTGGTCTGTTTATGGTTGTACGCCAGTCACAAAAGCTGCTCGAAATTATGTATGAAATTAAGATTTGTGGCAAAAAATTGGCCCCAAATCAATCTGAAGCGACGGAGAGGTAATCCATCATGGCAGGTTCAATTTTTGGTTGGCTGGCTCTGCTTTTTGCAGGAATGCCAGTAGGATTTTCATTGATTTTCGTCGCGTTGGCGTTCTTAGTACTCACTGATAGTACAGGCATCAATTTCGCGGCTCAGCAAATGCTGGGCGGTATCAATAACTTTACTTTACTTTCAGTTCCGTTTTTTGTACTTACCGGGCACTTGATGAACAGTGCAGGTATTACAGAACGTATTTTTGATTTTGCTAAATCATTGGTAGGCCATGTAACGGGTAGTTTGGGTCACGTAAATATCATGGCAAGTTTGCTGTTTTCAGGCATGTCTGGTTCAGCACTTGCGGATGCTGGTGGTTTAGGACAGCTTGAAATCAAATCTATGCGTGATGCTAAATATGATGATGATTTTGCCGGAGGCTTAACAGCAGCTTCTTGTATCATTGGGCCCTTAGTTCCTCCATCAATTCCATTAGTTATCTATGGGGTGGTATCTGGTACCTCTATTGGCGCGCTATTTTTAGCAGGTGCAGTTCCCGGGCTGTTGTGTGCCGCTGCGTTAATGATCATGAGCTACTTTATCTGTAAAAAACGTGGCTACATGACTTTGCCTAAAGCAAGTTGTCGTGAACGTTTGATCAAGTTTAAAGAAGCGTTTCTTTCACTGCTTACCCCTATTATCATTATTGGTGGTATCTTTTCGGGCTATTTCACTCCAACAGAAGCGGCGGTTGTTTCTTCATTATATGCGTTGTTCTTAGGTGTTGTGGTTTATAAGCAACTTACTCTGGCAACCTTTATTGAGGTTCTTAAAGAAACTGTAAATACCACAGCGGTGGTAGCCCTTATGGTAATGGGTGTTACCGTATTTGGCTGGATTGTTGCGCGTGAACAGTTGCCTCAATTGATGGCCGATTACTTTCTGACTATCAGTGATAATCCGTTAGTTCTATTGCTGCTTATCAACCTTTTGCTACTGTTCTTGGGTACATTCATTGAATCATTAGCATTATTACTGTTATTGGTTCCTTTCTTAGTGCCTGTAGCAGCGGCAGTAGGTATCGACCCGGTTCACTTTGGTGTAATGGCTATACTGAACTTAATGATTGGCATATTGACACCACCTATGGGTATGGCGCTGTATGTTGTATCACGGGTAGGTGACATACCATTCCATACGTTAACACGTGGTGTTATTCCACTGTTGGTTCCGTTATTCATCGTACTGTTCTTAGTGGCAGTGTTTCCACAATTTACTCTATTCCTTCCAGAGCTAATGCTGGATTATGGGAAATAATACTCAACCATAAGTAGATAAGAATCATTATATTAATCGGGGTGTTTCGCCCCGAGTTATTACCAAGTTAGGATTTAAACATGAAAAAATTACAAGGCCTTATCGCGGCACCACATACTCCGTTTGATAAGAATAATAAAGTAAACTTCGCTGCTATCGATCAAATTGCTCCACTTTTGGTTGAGCAGGGTGTGACTGGTGCATACGTTTGTGGAACAACTGGTGAAGGCATTCACTGTTCGGTAGAAGAACGTAAAGCAGTAGCAGAGCGTTGGGTAAAAGCGGCAGACGGAAAGCTTGACCTTATTTTGCATACGGGTGCACTAAGTATTGTTGATACGTTAGAGCTAACTCGTCATGCAGAAACGTTAGATATTCTGGCGACATCTGCGATTGGTCCATGTTTCTTTAAGCCGGGTAGCGTTGAAGACTTAGTGGATTACTGCGCTCAAATAGCAGCTGCAGCACCTTCCAAAGGATTCTATTACTACCACTCTGGCATGTCAGGTGTAAACCTAGATCTGGAACAGTTCCTGATTCAGGGGGACAAACGTATTCCAAACTTGTTCGGTGCTAAGTTCAACAATGCTGATCTGTACGAATATCAGCGCTGTGTTCGTGTTGCTGGTGGAAAATTTGATATCCCGTTTGGCGTTGATGAGTTTTTGCCAGCTGGTTTAGCTGTGGGGGCAATTGGCGCTGTGGGTAGTACTTATAACTATGCTGCGCCTCTGTATCTGAAAATCATCGAAGCATTTAATGCTGGCAAGCAAGACGAAGTTGCTCGCCTTATGGATAAAGTTATCGCAATTATTCGTGTATTGGTTGAGTACGGCGGAGTGGCCGCGGGTAAAGTGGCGATGCAGCTTCATGGTATTGATGCAGGCGATCCTCGTACGCCTATCAAGTCATTGTCTGCAGCTCAGAAAGCGGATGTTCTAGCGAAGCTGCGGGATATTGATTTCCTATAATATCTAAGCTCAAACTTGAGTATAGATAAACCGTTAAAATGAAGAAACGAGCTTACTCTGTTGAAGATTAGGCTCGTTTTTTGTTATTTACGCACTAATAATCTGAGAAAAATAGTGCCTATAACATGTGATGTTTCTCACAGGTATATCGCTAATTCATATTAATTAAAGTAAGTTTAATATATATTCTTTAAATAATAAGTGAGGCTGGAATTGTTATGAAAACGGAACGACTGGATCATTTAATCGCTACCTACAGAAATGGATTGCTTGACGATACGCTGCCTTTTTGGATAAACCACGCTGTTGATCATGAGGATGGGGGCTTTCATTGCGCTCTGGATAGAGACGGCTCCTTGTTGGACAGTGATAAAAGTGTATGGCAACAGGGGCGTTTCTCCTGGTTGCTGGGTCACTTATATAACAACGTTGAGCAAAGAGAAGAGTGGTTGGAATTAGCTAAACACGGCGTAGATTTTATTAAAAAGCATTGTTTCGACCCAAATGATGGCTTGATGTGGTTCACCGTTACTAAGACAGGCACGCCTGTTAGAAAAAGACGATATCGTTTTACGGAAACTTTCGCCTGTATTGCAATGGCAGAGTTGGCGAAAGCCACCAATGATGAGCAGTTAAAACAAGATGCGATTGCGCTGTTTGAACTGTATCAACGAGAGAACAAGTGTAGCTCTCAGCCCCCTAAATTCACCAAGGAATACACACAAGAGCGTCCTATGCGCGGTTTGGGTATTCCTATGATAGATATTTTCACTTGTCAGATATTACGAGACACCGTGGATATGCCAAATGCCACGGCCATTATTGATCAGGCTATTGCCGACATTGAAAATTTCCATGTAAAAGATGACCTGCGAGTTGTGATGGAAACTGTTTCTCCTACCGGTGAAATTATTGACCATTTTGATGGAAGGCTGCTTAACCCGGGACACGCTATCGAAGGTGCGTGGTTCATCATGGATGAAGGTAGAAAGCGCGGTATTCAGCACTATATCGATTTGGGGCTGAAGATGCTGGATTACTCATTTGAGAGAGGCTGGGATCAGGAATACGGAGGCGTTCTTTACTACCGGGATGTATATGGAAAACCAGTTCAGGAGTATTGGCAGGACATGAAATTTTGGTGGCCGCAAAATGAGCTCATTATTGCCTCGCTAATGGCCTATCAGATCACTGGTCAAGAAAAGTATCAAAAGATGCATCAGCAGGCGCATGACTGGGCATACAAATATTTCCCGGACCGTGAATACGGAGAATGGTACGGGTATTTAAATCGTGATGGGAGGCCTTCGTTTATGTCAAAGGGCACGATGTGGAAAGGTCCATTTCATCATCCGAGAATGCAATTGTTTTGTTGGAAGCTAGCCGAACAAATTCAGGCTGTTAAATAGGTATGTAAGATGACGATTAGAGAAGTAAGTAAGTTGAGCCAACAGTGGTGGGATTTCACGACCATTGATCAATCCATCATTAATGATGCGGCAAAACTGACGTTAAAAGATATAGAGCAACTGGCGCGTCCGGGATTTGAAGTTCATTTCTATGATTCGAGGGAAGAGCTATTTATGGCTCAGGCTTTGCAGTATATAAATGACTGGAAAGCGGCCACAGCCGATAATCCATCTGGTATATGTGGACCAATAGGTCCTACCGAACACCTGCCACTAGTAGCGCGTTTGATTAATGAGCTCAATGTTGATTTATCAAATAGCCATTTTTGGGGCATGGATGAGTGGGTCGAAGACGGTAAGGTGGTCGGTGAAAATCACCCATTGAGCTTTGCCGGAGCAAATTTGCGCCTTTGGTATAACCTGATTCGTCCAGAACTAAGAATGCCTAAAGAGAACCTTCATTTTGCGACGGATGATCTTGATACGTTCAGTCAGTCTTTTTCAGACTTCCGGTGCATGACAGTACAAGGTGGTCAGGGCGATATTATGCATTGGGCCTTTAATGACCCGCTAAAACGTGAAGGTAAATTTGCGGATGCGCCTCCTACGGTTGATGAATATTTGCAACTCGGTGCCCGACACGTTGAGTTACATCCGATGTCCTGTATTCAGAATAGCCAAGCTATGACAGGTGGAAATATTTTCACTGTGCCGGATAAAGCGGTCACATTAGGACCCAAGGAGACCTGGCAAGCGGAGAAAGTATCAATATGGCATCCGGGCTATCATGCTAGTCCTTTTGGCCAAAGACTCACGGCACTTATGATCAGTAAAGGAATTGCGGATAGCTGTGTACCTATGTCTCTACTAGGTAAACACAGACGTGTTCAGTTCCATTTCTACCGTGGTGGACTAGGTTCTTGTACGCCAGAGATTGGATATCCTCTTCCGTTAAAATAGGGCGTTATTATGCAAAAGAAAATTGCTTTGGCTGTGATGGCTCACCCAGATGATATTGAGTGGCGAGCGTCAGGAACGTTAATGCAGCTAAAGGAGGCCGGATGGGAGATCCATTATGTCTCACTTGCCAATGGTTGTTATGGAACGATGGAACATACCTATGAGGAGATTATTGCCCTTCGTAGGAAGGAATCCATGGCCGCGGCAAAGTTTATGGGCGCGACTTACCATGAAAGTATCTGTGATGATTTGAGCATCTACCATACCGAAGAGATGGTTAGAAAGGTGGCCGGGATAATCCGTAACGTGCAGCCGGATATTATTCTCACCCATCCGTTAGATGACTACATGGAAGACCATATTAATACAGGACGACTCACTTGCACGGCCACATTTGCCAGAGCCGCGGTGAACTACCAGACCATCCCTGAGGTGCCGTCATATAACAAGAGCGTGCGCATTTATATGTCGCAGCCGCACCGGTTACATGGCCGAATGGGTCAGCCGGTGATGGCAGAGCTCTATGTGGATGTTTCAGCATTTATGGATCAGAAAAGCGAAGCCATTTGCATGCACCACAGTCAGGAAGCATGGCTTGGTGGAAGCCAGGGAAGTAAAACCTTAGCCGATGAGATGATAGAAGACTGCATTACTATGGGTCAACAATCAGGAAAATATGTTTTTTCTGAAGGCTGGAACCGTTTTTATCATGTCGGTTATTGCGACAGTGAATACGACCCTTTATATGACGCATTAAAAGAACACGCAATACTTTCTAATTAGGAGAACTTATGTCTTTAATCACGTTGGCAGAAATGCTGAAAACCGCGAGAGAAAATAAATTTGCAGTCGGTGCATTTAATGCTATCGACTCACATTTTGTGGATGGTATTTTTGCCGCTGCTGAGAAAAACAAATCGCCAATCATCTTGAATGTTGCAGAAGTGCACACAAGAAAAATCAATATTACTGATATCTCAAGTTACGTAAAAACTAAGGCTGAACAAGCCAGTGTTCCAGTGACATTAAATTTGGATCACGGACTGACATTCGAAACCGTTGAAGCAGCGTTGAAAGCAGGTTTCACATCGATTATGTACGATGGCTCTCATCTTGAGTATGAAGAGAACGTCAAAAATACCCGTATCGTGGTTGAAATGTGCAAACACTATGGCGCGTCAGTAGAAGGGGAGCTTGGTGCAGTAGGTGGTGATGAAGGCGGCGCTCTGAATGGAGAAGCGGACGAGTCCCTTTATACGCCAATTGATCTGACACAGGATTATATTTCTCGTACTGGTGTTGATGCTCTGGCGGTTGCTATTGGTAATGCACATGGCAAATACAAAGGTATTCCAAAACTGGATTTTGAACGGCTTGAAAAATTGAATACTTTATCGTCAGTGCCACTTGTGCTTCATGGTGGTTCTGGACTGTCTGATTCAGATTTTAAACGGGCTATCGAGCTGGGTATTGCAAAAATCAACTTCTTTACTGGTATGTCTCAGGCATCGATTGAGTCAATTCAGAAAAATATAAACAACAATGAGTTTGTAATGCAGTACGATCATTATTTGTTGATGATGAAAGAAGTTCAGACAGCGATTGCCAATACCGTCACAGGCCAGATGGAGATCTTTAATAGTCTGAATAAGAAGGCGTTGTATGTCTAAGGTTGCCTCTGATCGGCAAGGTATATTGGCGGTTGGCAACTTGTTGATTGATAAAATGAAAAGCATTAGTGATTATCCTAAAGAATCGATGTTAACTCATATCGATGCTATGAGTATAAGCTGTGGTGGCGGATGTCTGAATATCTTGTTTGATCTGGCTAACATGCAGCCGGACCTTGCTTTATCTGTGGCAGGCATTGTAGGCAACGATCAGGATGGTAATTACATACTTCAGCAGTGTTCTGAAAGAGGTATTGATAAGCAAAATATCAAGGTAGACCCAGTACTCGGCACTTCTTTTACTGATGTATTTATCAATCGTAACAACGGTAACCGTACTTTCTTTCATCATAGTGGTGCGAATTCTGCGCTCGATATTGAATTTGTTGGCAGCTTAGAGAGCAGTGCAAAGATAGCTCATCTTGCTTATCTTTTGGTTCTACCTGAGCTCGACAAACCAGATGAATTATTTGGTTCATTGGGTGCTAAAGCACTAAGTCTCTTGCAGGCAAAGGGATTGAAAACATCACTGGATCTGGTGTCGGATTCGGATACCCATCGCTTTGATCTGTGGGTAAAACCGGCCCTTAAGTATGTGGACTACCTTATCATTAATGATGAAGAGGCTTATGCGCTTACAGGGACAGACCGTCGTAAAGATGACGATGCCATAGTGTATCAACAATTAGCAAAGCAGCTACTCGATATGGGGGTTAATGATACGGTTATTATTCATTATCCGACAGGAGCCGCGGGTATCCGCCGTGGCGGGCAAGCTATTTCAGTTGGAGCATATACCGTTGATAAAGCTGAAATTGTAAGCACCTTAGGTGCAGGTGATGCTTTTTGTGCAGGCGCGTTATTGGGGTTACATGACGGGCAACCGCTGAAGTACTGTATGCAATTGGGGTGTGCATCAGCACGTTTCAATTTATTTGCTTTATCAGCAACGGATGCAGCGCCGACTTACCTCGAATTGTGTACTTATATTCAACAAATGAGTAATTAATTTACTCATTAATTAAAGGTTGTTTAGTTAACTTTATGGAGTAACAAAAGGTTGCTCCACCTTATATCGCTGATAAGGGCTAAGGTTATTGGATCATGATTAATATTAACTTTCAGTTAATTGTAGTTTTTTTAATAGACTTGCTAATTGTTCTTGTTCCTGGCCATTGAGTGGGCTCAACATGTTATTCATATTGGATACATGAGCATCTAACGCCACATCCACTAACCGAGTCCCTTTTTCTGTTAAGGCAACTTTACAACTGCGCCTGTCTTTTTCACTTGCTACTCGCTGAACATATCCACGCTTGACCAGTTGCTCGATTTTCGTACTAACCGCGCCTGAAGAGAGCATTAGGGTTTTATAAAGCTCGGTTGGAGTGACTTCACTGGTATCGCTTCTGCGCAGCGTGGCCAAAATATCGAACTCTATACTGCTCAAGCCGTTATCCTGAAAAACCGTATCCATTTTTTTCTTCCAGCTCGTGCTGGTTCTGCGTAATCGTCCAACTACGCCCATGGCTGAGCAGTCTAAATCTGGTCTCGCCACAGCCCACTGAGCAAGAATGTTATCAACATTGTCTGAAGTCATCGTTACCTCACTAAATTATCTTTTTGAAAAGATACTTGACTGAAAGGGAAATGTCCATTAACTTAAATATATCTTTTGAAAAAGATACTTTTTAAAAAGCTTTTGTGGTGAGGTGAACAATGAACCCTATTGATAACTTGAAAAATATCGGCTTAACAGCCATTGCCCCTATCGTTTGGGGTACGACGTATATAGTAACGACTGAAATGTTGCCAGCAGAGAGCCCTTTACTCGCCTCGACCATTCGTGCGTTACCTGCAGGAATCCTGATCCTTGCTATTACCCGGACACTGCCGACAGGGCTATGGTGGCTTCGTTTGGCCATTTTAGGGTTTCTGAATATTGGGCTGTTTTTTTTCTGCCTTTTTTATGCTGCAACTCACCTGCCCGGAGGGGTTGCTTCTATGGTTATGGCGATTCAACCCATTATTGTCATGGGGTTGAGTTGGAAGGTTCTCCGAACCAAACTGACGTACAACCAGCTGTTCTCGGGGGTATTGGGCATGTTCGGTATTGCATTACTCGTTCTGAATAATGCCGCTGTAATGAACGTTGAGGGTGTTTTTGTCGCTTTTGTCGGCACACTAAGTATGGCTTCTGGTGTGGTACTGACTAAGAAGTGGGGGCGTCCTGTAAACATGAGCATGTTGGGATTTACTGGTTGGCAACTGTTGACTGGGGGGCTGATGCTTTTACCTGTTTCACTGATGCTGGAAGGACTACCCTCAGAGCTCACCGCTATTAATTATCTGGGTTATAGCTACCTAAGTATCATCGGTGCCATTTTAGGCTACTTTCTCTGGTTTCGGGGTATTGAAAAACTGTCCCCGGTTTCCGTTTCGTTTCTTGGTTTTTTAAGCAGTGTGTCTGCCTGCTTTATTGGCTACCTCATTCTTGGACAAACCTTGTCATCACTGCAACTTATCGGCGCTATGTCGATTTTATTCGCAATTATTCTGGCCACACCAAAAGTAAACGCGAATCAGATCACTATTTCTAACCATCATGTTATTAAACAGGAACAATTATGAACATTACTATCGTATCCGGAAGTCAAAGAGCTAATTCTCAAAGTTTGAACGTCGCCAATTATTTACAGACATTAGCAACTACCCATTTCGATCAGTGTACGATCCTTGATTTGCACCAACTCGAATTGCCTTTCTGGAATGAAGGCGTGTGGCAGGGGAGTGATGTATGGGCGCAGTGGACGCCGATTGCAGAGACACTGAAACAGTCTGATGCGTTTATTTTTATTACTCCGGAGTGGCATGGAATGGCGACGCCAGCCCTGAAAAACTTTCTGATGCTGGTCACTGATGAGGAAATGGCTCATAAGCCTGCTTTACTAGTCAGTGTCTCTGCCAGTGTAAATGGTGTGTATCCGATTTCTGAGCTGCGTATGACAGGCAATAAAAATAATCACGTCTGTTTTATACCGGACCATCTTATTTTTAGGCAATGTGAGGAAACGTTAAGTCAAGCGGGCGACTGCAGCGATGAATCCATGTCAGCTCGTAGTGAGTATACAATGACTTTACTTGCGGCATACGCATCTGCTTTGCAACCAGTACACAGGGATATGGTGGTGGCGGGTAAATCGTTTCGTTATGGGATGTGATCTCATCTCTCCACAGAACGGTGGTGGATAAAAAAAGAGGGAAGTAAGCACTTCCCTCTGGAATGTTCTCAGGCATAAAGCCATAGAAAACACAAAAACTGTACTTATATATTTACCAAAACAGGGCTGCCTTTCCCATCCGGTTACTGTCGTTCAGGAGTTTATTGACACTACAGCAATGGTGCTCTGGCAGACATAAAAAAGTACACAACATCACTCCTCAGTTTGATAAAACAGTCATGTAATTAACCGGTTATCAGCGTGAGGATAAAAGGATTCTATTGGTTCTAATAGTGCTCTGGTCAAACCGGAATACTGGTTAAGTTATTTTCTGTGTAAAAATCAAACAGGTGGCAAAACGCAGTATTTAAATTAAAGCGCATTGTTTTACCAATATCCGCAGTCGTAATCGTCTGGTCAGCGACTCTGGCGATGAGCTCTTTGCCACCAACATTGAAGTACAAGAATTTTTCATTACCCATGTTTTCAACCACGGTGAGCACACCTTCAAAGGCATTAAGTTCATCTTCTTCTGTGGCCAGTGTTATGTGCTCAGGACGAATGCCAAAACAAACGGGCTCGTCTACATGACCTTGTAAACTGGCTTGTTTCTCTTGCGGGATAAACATCCGTACTTCCGGTGCAATATCCACATACATTTGGCCATTTTCTTCACGGGCAACGGTATCTATCAGGTTCATCGCGGGAGAACCAATGAAGCTGGCAACGAATTTATTGGCAGGGGAATTATACAAATTCGCTGGTGTATCGACTTGCATAATACGTCCTTGATTCAGTACACAGATCCTATCACCCAGAGTCAGTGCTTCTGTCTGATCATGGGTAACGTAAATCATGGTTGCCGGGGTCCCTTCTTCTTTTAGTGCCTGATGAAGCTGAGCAATTTTTACACGCATAGAAACGCGCAATTTTGCATCAAGGTTAGAAAGGGGTTCATCGAATAAGAAAACTTCTGGCTTACGCACAATGGCTCGGCCGACAGCGACTCGCTGACGCTGCCCGCCGGACATTTCTTTTGGCTTACGGTATAAAAGGTCGGTGATTTCCAGCTTTTCTGCCGCTTCTTCTACACGCTGTTTGATCTCTTCCTTTGGCCGTTTCTGCATCTTCAGGCCGAAGGCCATGTTGTCAAAAACGGTTTTATGTGGATACAACGCATAGTTTTGAAACACCATAGCAATGCCGCGTTCTTTAGGAGGCAGGTCGTTCACTATGTTGTTGCCAATGCGGATTTCTCCAGCGGAAATGTCTTCCAGGCCAGCGATCATTCTAAGTGTTGTGGATTTTGCACAGCCAGACGGACCAACAAACACCATAAATTCACCGTCGTGAATATCTAGGTCGATACCGTGCACAGCTTTAAAGCCGTTTTCATACTCTTTTTCTACTTTGCGTAGGCTTACGTTAGCCATAGTTTTCTCTCGCTGACGGAATTATCTTCTTAATTGGACTAGATTTGAGTCCGGTTAGCTCTGTTATTTACACTGGGCCAAGACAACAGATACTGGTTTTTTGTCTTCGCTTAACTGAATACTCCAGACATACTTTCCGTCTTCAGCTATTGAAACGCGGGTATCTTTTGCAAAGCCGCCACGTTTGAGCTCTTTCTCTTGACCCGTAGCCAGTTCTTTTCCGGATACGGTGAATTGTGGATTCCAGCTCATAGTGGCAAACTGCATATTGATAGTACCAGCTTTTTCTTCTCGAACCAGTTGGTACAGGCCATTTCCCTTGTGACTCATCTTACGGTCTTCAGTATGGATCCACTGACTTTGTGCAAAGGTACCTACAACATATAGCGAAGGGCGGATCGGACCACGGTCTTCAACCGTTGCTAGATTGCAGTCAAGCATGCGAGGATCACTGTTTACCTGTGCTTGAGTTGCTTGGTCTTCTGTACTAGCACATCCTGACAGAACAGTAGCCAGTAGAGCGGAAATAAGTAATGTACGTTTCATAACGATGTCTCTTCTGTATTAATTTAATGGTTAGATTCAACGGAATATGGAGCAAAATACGTGGCCAGATATTCGGAATGCTATGATTCATTTAATGCTTTCCGAATAGGCTGGTAAGTGAGAACTTTTTGTTCTTTTTAAGCCTATCGAACTGCTTAG
Source organism: Vibrio sp. UBA2441 (assembly GCA_002342685.1). Classification (GTDB taxonomy): domain Bacteria; phylum Pseudomonadota; class Gammaproteobacteria; order Enterobacterales; family Vibrionaceae; genus Vibrio. The sequence goes on along the minus strand of DDQN01000062.1, from coordinate 14,492 downwards.
TCAGTTTGTTGAGCACGGCTAGGTTACGATAGTATTCTCTGGCGTCTTTCGCCGGGTACCCGAACAGGTTACTGCCTTCCGGGCAGGAGTGGCTGACCCCTGATTTCGCCTTGATCACAGAGCCTTTGCCTATAGTAATATGTCCTGATGTGCCTGCCTGACCATGAACAATAACGTTGTCTTCTAAAATGGTATGACCGGCAAACCCTGTCTGCGATACCAGCAGACAATCTCTCCCTATCTTACAGTCATGACCAATCTGAACCAGATTATCTATCTTTGTACCGTGTCCGATGACGGTATCGCCTAATGTGCCTCTGTCTATGGTGTTATTGCTGCCTATCTCAACATCACTTTCGATGATGACACGGCCAACGCTTTCCACTCTTTCATAGCGGTTGGTTTTCCCCGCCATATATTCGAAGCTGTAGTTACCAATGGAGTTGTTGGAGTCTATTGTGACATTGTTACCTATAATAGTGCCTTCCTTGATCACGGTATTGGCATGAATGACAACACCATTGCCGATAGTGACACCATTCATTATTTTTACACCGGGCATAAAGTGGCAGTTTTCGCCGATGTCACAGTGTTTACCAATATAGACATCTGGTACATCCGAGGTATTACCCTGATCAAAGAGTTGGTATTTTTGTACTTTGTAGTAGCGAAGCAGCTGGTTTAACTTTTCGACATCCAGTTTTTCAATAATGATCTTGGTTTTGGCGTTACTGCTTAAAACCTCCTTCGGTCCCAGAACAACATCAGCAAGGGTTTCAGAGCTGTCTTTTAACTCTTTTTGGGATAAAATTATTGCTAGCCCCCCTGTTTCGTCACTGTGTACAGAACGAATATGGGCTATCTCCAGCGAACTATCGCCTTCAATTTTTCCGCCAAAAATTCTAGCAATCTCTGAAACCTTAATCATGGTTGTTTCCTCTGGGCTTTTTTTAGAGTCGGTACAGTGCGTGTATGTAGAAAGTATCTTGTTCTAGCACTTTTTTGTCGCCTTGCAGCGCATCAAGTGTAGATGTTGTCTCTTCTTTAGCTCTCTCGTATTCCGCCTTTAGTAGCCAGTCATCACCAAACGCTTGTTCGTAACCAACCGTCGCTTTACGAATATCAGTAAAGTAGCTATCACCTTCTGCATAGCCATACTTGTCGTTGGTTTCGTTTTCGCCGATACGAACTCGGGTATACAAGGTTCCTGCGTCTTCAAAGCTGTACTGAGCATAGGGTTCATAGTACTTTTCATTGAAATCGCCTTTGTCATCAAGTGTCCCGTTTTTCTGGTGTCCCTCGGTGTCTTTGATTTGGTAATACAGTTCAACGCCTAGCTCCCAGTTGCCCAACCGTTTATAAGGTTTAAACAACACGCTGTAGCCTTCTTCCTCATTTTTGTAACCGTTTTTAACTTCTTCGCTGGCTAGGTACTCAAGGTTAGAATAGAAACCCGCATTGTATTCGTTATTCCAATAGGTAAGGTAAGGCTTGATACTGTGCTCAGTCGTTCGTGTACTTAACCCTTTGTCACCACCTTTGACATCAAATTCACCGTCGGTATATTCAAGATCATAAATAAGTCCAGAGCGCCAACCACCGGACAATTGAATGCCTTTATTTAATGATAACAGGTGCTTATATGAATTTTCATTTTCGATATAGTCCCAGCCATCGCCCGCTGCATGATAGTCACGATCGACGAGTTTAAGCCCGTAATAAGCAGAAAAATCCCAAATGGCATTTTTGTAAAAAACATTCAGAACTTCAAAACTCTTAATTTCCTCTTTAAGTTCTGCACTTCCGTATGCGGCCCAGTCTTTGGTCAGTTTATCTTCATACTCGTATGACATACCTACGTGGCCGCCAAACTGAATCGCTTCATCTAAGAAACTATCCTTGTAGGCAACAGCAGAATCATCAGTAGCGGCATCTTGAGCAAAAGTGGTAGGCGAAACAGTCAGAGCCACCGCTATAGATGCAGAGAGTAAGGTTCTTTTCACTTTAAGTCCTTATCAACCAATTGTTAGATTGCGTTTAGTAATTGTATGATACGCCCATATAGTAGTTCATCGTGAACGCCTAATTATTCTTATCTAATTTTATTTGTTTTTCTCCCCATAGATTTCTTTATTGAGAGTTCGGTCACTTTTTACTCTTGATTAAGGTGATCTCAATCACAAAAGAGCTACTATGTTGATGGTTGTTGGTGATACAAAGGAGGCTAAACATCAGTTTTTAATTTATGTATATATAGAGAACGATAATTTGGGATTTGTTTATTAGTAGGGCCTGAAAGGGGTTTGTTGATAAGGATCACAAATTGAATCTACGCTAAACGGATAAAATTGACTTAAAAATACACACAACTAAGATGGTAGTATGTTATGTACTACTATACGGTGTCGAGATGGAAAATAAATGGATTAAGGCGATACTGCTAACGTCTTTAGTTACTTCAAGTGCGTTGGCTGGCGAAAGTGATATTAAACCTGAACCAGGCGCTAACTTACTGGTTTGGACGGACAACTCGACGCTTGATTATATGGAGAAAGCCGCCTCAGAGTTTAATAAAGATAATGGCTTTAATGTGAAATTTACTTTTCGCGGTTTGGCACCTATCGACTCAGCATCCAGGTTGATTCAGGACGGTGGTTCCGCCCGTGTCGCTGATGTGGCGGAAATAGAGCATGATTTGCTTGGTCGTCTGGTTGCTGCGGGTGGCGCGATGGAAAACTTGGTATCGGCAGAACGTGTGAATAACGCTTTTATGCCAAATGCAATTGCTGCTTCGACCTATGAAGGCGTGAGCTATGGATTTCCGGTAAGTTTTGCCACCATGGCATTGTTTTATAACAAAGATCTTTTACCAAAAGCGCCTGAGACTTTTGAAGAGATTGGTAAATTTGCAGAAACATTCAATAATAAACAAGAAAATAAGTACGGTTTGCTTTGGGATGTACAAAATTATTATGAATCTCGAATGTTTTTGGCACTATATGGTGGCTATGAATTCGGTGACAAAGGGACCAATGCGAAAGATATAGGTATTAACTCGGAGGCAGCGCAAAAAGGATTGGCTGCAATGAAAACCCTGAAGGTGGCCAATAATTCTAATCCTATCGATATGCGTAACCCGCAGGTTCGTCGAGGGCTTTTTGCTGAAGGTAAAGTTGCGGCAATACTTGATGGTCCGTGGGCAATCGAAGGGTATGAGAAAAGTGGGGTTAATTTTGGCGTAACGCCAATTCCGACTCTGCTTGGCGAACGACCACGTACATTTTCTACCGTTCGTTTGGCGGTAGTATCGTCTTTCAGTGACAATCCTAGGGCGGCACAACTCTTTGCCAAGTACCTTTCTTCAGACAAAATGTTAATGCTTCGCTATCAGATGACTAACGCAACGCCACCAGTCGAATCGCTAATGGAGAAGATCATTGTTGATACGGACGAGGCGACTTATGCATTAATTGCTCAGGGCTATTATTCTGACGCTATGCCGTCTATTCCTGAGATGGGCTATCTTTGGTCACCAATGGCGAGTGCTATTACGGCGATGTGGGTCAATGATATGAGCCCTAAGCAGGTATTAGACCGTGCGAAAGCAATTATCGAAGAGCAGATTGAATTTCAGGAGTAGACATGTTGCGGTCAGAAACCAAAGCAAATTTTAGTGCGCCTCTCTCTTTTGTGGTGATGGGGGCCACTCAGCTAAGAAAAGGTCACACCGTAAAAGGCAGTGTATTTCTCTTAATCCAACTCTTGGTTCTTTTCTATTTACCAGGAATAAGTACGGCCTTAAAAGATCTTATTACGCTGGGAGATGTTGCTCAGGTTCGTCAAGGGTTTGATATTATTCAGGGCGACAATTCAGTCTTTATGTTGGTTGAGGGCGTGATTGCGGCGATACTAATGCTGTTCGCAATTTGTGCCTATGTGATTAATATTAAAGATGCAAATACATGCGGCACCTGTTCCTTGAGACTACGCGATCAATTAAAGGCTATTTATGATGATAACTTTGCCTTTATCGCAATGTCCCCCGCTTTTATTGCCAGTATTGCATTTATCATTCTGCCGATTGTGATTACGGTTTTGGTTTCCTTCACCAATTATTCGGCGCCACACCATATTCCTCCACGGAACTTGGTGGATTGGATAGGATTTAAAAACTTTCTCACTTTGTTTGAACTGAAAATCTGGTCTAGCACCTTTTTCGGTGTCGCCACCTGGACGGTTCTATGGGCCGTTTTCGCGACAATCTGCACTTGTGGGTTTGGCTTTATACTTGCGATGGCTCTAGATAATAAAAAGATAAAAGCAAAGAAAGCATGGCGATTTATCTTTATTCTGCCTTATGCAATTCCAGCGTTCGTTACTTTATTGATGTTCCGTTTGTTGTTAAACGGCATCGGGCCCGTCAATGCGACGCTCAACGCGTGGGGCTTTGATTCAGTCGCGTTCTTGTCGGACCCTTTTTTAGCCAAAATTACAGTGATTGCGGTCAGTGTCTGGGTTGGTGCTCCTTATTTCATGTTATTGATTTCCGGGGCGTTAACAAACATACCGAGTGACCTTTATGAAGCCAGCGAAGTAGACGGTGCGAGTAAATTCCAACAGTTTCGTGAAATTACGTTTCCAATGGTGATGCATCAGGTCGCACCGTCACTTGTTATGACGTTTGCACACAACTTTAATAACTTTGGTGCCATATATCTGCTCACTCAGGGTGGACCGATTAACCCAGAATACCGATTTGCAGGTCACACCGATATCCTGATCACCTGGATATATAAACTTACTCTGGACTTCCAGCAGTATCAAATTGCGTCGGTGATATCTATCGTGATTTTCCTTTTCTTGTCAGGCATCGCTATCTGGCAGTTCAGGCGAATGAATTCGTTTAAAGATGATGTGGGGATGTCATGATGAATAAATTTATTGGAAATCTGGGAACAGCCATCGTGTATCTGTTCTTAACCCTTAACGCGCTTTTGGTATTGGGGCCGGTTATCTGGACGGTGCTTGCCTCATTTAAGCCAGGGACAAACCTGTTTACCTCTTCGTTTAGTGATATTAGCTTCACGCTAGATCATTACCGGGCATTGTTTACCGATACGCCCTATCTGGACTGGTATAAAAACACTTTTATGTTAGCCACCGCCAATATGCTGATTTCGCTGGTGGTGGTGACCACAACCGCTTTTGTCTTTTCGAGGTACCGTTTTAAAGGTAAGCGAAATGTCATGATGAGCATTCTGGTATTACAAATGTTCCCTGCGTTTTTGTCTATGACCGCTATCTATATTCTGTTAACCAAGCTGGGGCTTATCGATACGTATGCCGGATTGCTATTTGTGTATGTGACGGGCTCTCTTCCATTTATGACCTGGCTGGTGAAAGGGTACTTTGATGCTATCCCAACTTCACTTGATGAAGCCGCCAAAATAGATGGTGCAGGGCATATGACCATTTTTCTGGAGATTATATTGCCATTAGCCAAGCCTATTCTGGTTTTTGTCGGGCTGGTTTCATTTACCGCCCCATGGATGGATTTTATTTTGCCTACGTTGATCCTGCGAAGCGAAGAAAAAATGACTCTGGCGATAGGTATATTCAGCTGGATATCGTCCAACTCAGCAGAGAACTTTACTCTGTTTGCCGCTGGCTCTTTATTGGTAGCCGTGCCCATTACGTTACTTTTTGTAGTGACTCAGAAACACATCACGACCGGTCTTGTTAGCGGTGCAGTAAAAGAATAAATATCAGGAATTAACATGATTACAAGAAGTTCACTTACACACTCTGCAAAGAGTGCGGATAGTTACGCCTACGATAACGAGACACTGCATATTCGCTTTAGAAGTGCGAAAGGAGAAATTGCTCGTGTCGCTTTATGGATAGGCGACCCATACCATTGGGCTGAGGGTGGCCTTGATGGTGGAAATCTTGGAGGTAGCGATGCTCACGGTTGGGTGGGTGGTAACGAAGTTGAGATGGCACTTGAGGGAACCACGGAACACCATGACCACTGGTTTGCCGAATTTAAGCCGCCTAAGCGTCGTAGCCGTTATGGATTTATTCTTTACGGCGTAGACGGTGAAAAACTGGTGTTTGGTGAGAAGCGTTGTGTGGATATCTCGGTTGCAGAAATCGCCGAGGTAGAGCTGAGCAACCTAAGTAACTTCTTTTGCTTCCCGTACATTAACCCGAGAGATGTGCTGAAAACACCAAAATGGGTGGAATCCACCATCTGGTATCAGATTTTTCCGGAGCGTTTCTGTAACGGCAGGGAAGAGATTTCACCTGATAACGTTCAGCCGTGGGGGACAACACCAACTTCCCAGAACTTTATGGGAGGCGATCTTTGGGGGGTTATCGACAAGCTCGATTATCTTCAGGAACTGGGTATTAATGGTATCTATTTTTGTCCTGTATTTACCGCAAATGCCAGCCACAAATACGATACGGTAGATTACTTTAATGTCGATCCTCACTTTGGCGGCAATGACACGTTTAAGGCTTTAGTGGATGAAGCACATAGGCGTGGTATGAAAATAATGCTGGACGCGGTATTTAATCATGTTGGTGACCAGCATCCAATGTGGCTGGATGTCGTGGCAAACGGAAAAGAGTCAAAATACGCAGACTGGTTCTGGATCAAGGATTTTCCGGTGTACCCGGACTCTCCGGAAGCAGAAAGGGATTTGTGGAATCTCAATTATGAAACGTTTGGAAACGTCGCCGAGATGCCAAAACTTAACACTGAGAACGAAGACTGCCGCCAGTATCTGCTGGATGTCGCCAGACATTGGGTAGAAGAGTTCAATATTGATGGTTGGCGTCTGGATGTAGCCAATGAAGTCGATCAGGAATTTTGGCGTGATTTTCGCCGAGTGGTTAAAGGGATTAATCCTGACTGTTATATTCTAGGGGAAATCTGGCACGAAGGGATGCCATGGCTTCGTGGTGAGCAGTATGACTCATTAATGAACTACCCGCTAACACAGGCTTTGACAGACTACTTTGCTTTGAATGCATACGATAAATCGGTATTTATGGATGCCGTAACCAGTTCGTATCTTTCTTACCCAAAGAATATTAATGAAGCGATGTTCAATCTACTGGAAAGCCACGATACCACCAGACTCATCAGTTTGTGTGATGATGACAAACGTAAAGCGAAGCTGGCTTACTTGTTTATGTTTACTCAGGTAGGTTCCCCGTGCATCTACTATGGTGGTGAGATAGCGATGGATGGACGAAAAGGCTGGGGTAAAGAAGACAACCGTAAATGCATGATTTGGGAAGAAACGGATCAAGATTTGGATTTTAAAGCGTTTATCCAGTCTCTGATCCAATTACGAAAAAACCATCCAGAATTAAATGCATCCGAAATGAAATGGTTAGAGGTTGCCCACTCAAATGTTGTGGCGTACCAGAAAGCCAATCTGCGTTTTGTTCTGAACAACGGTGGTACATTGGTTGATATCGATCTCGATGGTTCAACGATTCAGTTGGAACCGTATGGATATAAAATTTTAGGTACATCAGTTTGATAGCCTGCAACGGGGCCACTTACATGATTTAAAACCTAATTGTGCCGGCGAGCCAATGGTTCGTCGGTTTATTTTGTCTTTCAGGTAGTTAAACGTGAGTTATTTACAACGAATCACTTACTTTCTCCGTGTGAGGAGTGCTAATCTATTGCAGGAAAATTTCGGTGAATATGTTGAGAGGGAACACTGTGTCAGAACTGGTTACTAAGCTAATGGATTTTGGCTTTACGAAAACGGATGCCTTGGTTTATATCAACCTGTTGAAAAACGGCCATGCAAGTGGCTATAAGATAGCAAAAGACATCTCATTGTCGCGATCCTCAGTATACTCATCCATCGACAACCTATATAAGAATGGTTACATATTCATGTCCGATGGAGATACCAAAGAGTACGAAGCAAAATCGCCAGATTTAATTTTCAATCAGATAGAAAAGAAAACCGTTGAGAACATCCATATTCTGAAAACCGAGCTTTCTCGTATGATGCTTCAGGAAGAAAAGGAGTTTATCTACAACGTCACAGGGTATGAGAACCTTCTACAGAAGGCCAAAGAGATGATTAATCTCGCTCAGCTTGAAATCTACCTTAATACCGATTTTGATCTGAAATTGATTGAAAAAGAGCTCGACGAAGCGATTGAGCGAGGTGTGAGAGTTATTGTTTTCTCGTTTAACAAACTGGCAGTACCAAACCCTAAAATAGAGCTTTATTCTCGCTGGGAAGCCGAAGAAGAAAAATATCCTTCACGGCGCTTTATGCTTGTTGTGGATATGAAGCAATCAATGGTTTTCTCTCATAGAGATCAGAGTGTCGGGCTATATTCCAACAATAGGCTTCTGGTTAAAATGATTGCCGAACACATTCACAGTGATATTTACCTTACAGAGTATGAGAAACTGGCTTCAGAGACTCAACATCGTATCCGCATCGGAACAATTCATGAGTTGAATAACGATATGGTCAATGATGATTTAGAGCAAAGGGCACAGCCTGAATAACATAATTAGTTACTGAACGAATAAAACTGAAGAAGCCGCTCGAGAGAGCGGCTTCTTCAGTAATGCTATCAACAATTAAGAGCTACAAGATGTCAGTTGATGCCTGTTTGGCAATCATCTTTTTACACCTAATCACAATACTAATTTTTTCATCTTCGGATTTATTTACCCAATCAGCGATTTCTGATGACGTTCTATAGCAGCCTTCGCAAATAGCGTTCTCGTCCATCTTGCATTGACCTATGCAAGGGGTAATGATACTTGTGTTGTTTCCTATGAACATGTCTGTTTAATCTACCAGGTGTTGTTGTAATCCAAATTGTATAAAAAAATAGCGCCTCATCGCAAGTGGACGCATTTCTAGGCATTTTTGCTTAATATTTGGACTGCAATTTCAGCAGCTTTTCGCGTGTAATTACTACAATTCGCTCGGAGGTTTTGAGTGCGAAAATGAGCCATACCTTCCTCTGTCCCTATGTCGCAACCTAAAAGCTTATGGCAGTCTTTTGCACCGAATTCACTCTCAAATTCCTCGATCAATTCCTTCGTTGCTTGATACGTGGTGGCAACAGTGTCGTTTTTGGATTCACGGCCAAGGACTAAACTAATGCCCATAACCGCCCCGGATAAAGCCCCACATGGTCCACACGTTCTGGCCATGCCGCTGCAAAATCCAGTCGCCATTTTTGAGGCTAAGTGGTCGTCCACACCTTGATATTCAGCTATAGCGGATACCACACTCTCAGCACACAAAAGACCATTTTCAAAATGGGACTCAGCTAATCGTCCGAACTTCTTTGCTTCCATAGTAACAACCTTCTTGATACTTAACGTTTTGTTAACGGCGTTTTAAAGTGGGTAAGACCTCGGCGGATTCATTATCTAGCATGTCTAGTACGCTGTCGAAACCATGTTTTGACGACCAGCCTAAATTATTCTGTGCAGCCGAGGAGTCATACACACGATCTAAACTTGTTGGTAACGACCAGCCCCTTTGTTGAAAAGCAGCCGCTAGTTCAGGACACTTTTGTTGGATAATGGCATTGGCATCGCGATACAAGTTTTCACAGTCACTCACAGTGAAAGGGGTGGAACCAGAAATAATGAACCGGTTAAAACCACTTAAGCGTGTATTCACAGCACATAAATGAGCAGCGGCGACATCACGTGCGTCAACGCCACGAGTAAGACGATAAACTGCCATTAGGTCGGCAGGCTCAGGAAAACACCTGGACATTTGCAAGACAGTGACTGGAAGATTGAACACGTTTGAGATTTCTTCAAGATTAGTTTCCGCACGTATTTTACTTTTATGATAGACAGTTTTGGGTTTAGGTGTGACTTGTTCATTGACCCAGCCAGCAACTCCTTTCGGCGTTGAGGCATACCCATAAAGGGCCGTTGTACTGGTAAATACAAAATGCTTAATGCCTGCTTTAATTCCGGCCAGAGCAAGGTGTTCCGTTGCGTCCACATTGATGGATTGGAAATCTTCATCAGGCAGTAAACCAACATGGGGAGCATGAAGGGCAGCGGTATGAACAATCGCATCGACCCCCTCAAGAGCTTTCTCAACTAAAGCACTATCACGAATATCGCCGATAAAGTCAGCGGTTGAGCAAGGTGTCTTATCAATGCCGACTACCTCGTGAGTTCTCATGAGTTTGATATAGATTGCACGCCCAACTCTACCCGCAGAGCCAGTGACCAATACTCTCATTATTTCCGCCTTATTGCTTTTGAACCCAAGAGCCGCTAACGCTCTCAGGAATGTTGTTCTCTCCCAGACTTTCCTTAAAGGCTAGCTCTGTATTTGAACGTGAGCCCAATTGTCTGGTTATGTATGCATATCGTGCTACACCAAAGGAATGTACAATTAATCTGTTGACCCGTCTATAAGGCTAGGGTTCAAGATGCACATTCGGTCAAACAATGGATTATATATGCTAACTGTCACTCAAATCGCAAAACAGTTCGGAGTTTCTCGTACCACTATTTTGTACTACGAAAAAGAAGCGCTGTTGATGCCAGCTTACCGTTCTGAGAATGGATACCGTTGGTATGGCGAGAAAGAGATTAAACGCTTAGAAGCGATTACCTCCTATCGCTCGTATGGACTGTCAGTGCCCAGTATTTGCACATTGCTTGATCGAAATGGAGAGTCTCAAGCCCAAATATTGAAAGACCACTTCAATGAACTGGAAAGAGAAATCCAAAACTTACGCGCGCAGCAGAAAGCGATTGTTGTGTTGCTTCAAGAACCTAGTCTTTTAGAGGAAAACATTGTGAACAAAGAACGTTGGGTAGAAATCATGGTTGCCGCTGGATTCACTGAAGTTGATATGGTCAAGTGGCATCAGAAATTTGAGAAACTAGAGCCTGCAGAGCACCAGAAATTCCTTGAGTCTTTAGGCATTTCTGGTGACGAAATCACTAAGATTCGAGCGCTATAACGCCTAATTAGCCTCAGGGATGAGGCTATTATGTATAACGAAAAACATAGGTTGCACCAAACGGGCTCGCCGGGTTAGAACGGGAATCCAGTTACCTTGTTATGTGTGCAGTTCATTTATGAATGCCTTTGCTTTTTTCGGGCTGGTTACCCTTACAAATTCTATATGACTATACTTCGGGTTATTTAGCAGTTCGGTGTAACGAACACGGTTTTTCTTGTAGGTTTTCAATGTCCAGAGAATAATCGAGTCTTTACTAAGAAACGATTTTTTGAACGATTCGACATTGCCTGTTTTACCCCAAAGTTCCTGCTTGGTCATAATGCGGATTAACGCCCGTTTCACTGATTGGAGTATGGTTCTTGAAAAAGAATAATCTACCCAGATGATGGTATCAGCTCTAGCCCATTTAATCTCTGCAGTTCGATTATAATTGCCATCAAGTACCCACAGCTCATCACCGAGACGCTCAGTTAAATTTGCAAAAAACTCTTCGTCCGAAGACTCTTGCCAGTTGGATTTCCAGAATATGGCATCCATTTCCAAATAAGGATACTTGAGCTTACTTGCAAGCATATTACTGAAAGTGCTTTTACCACTTCCACTAGTACCTATTACATTGATTCTTTTCATTGCCTAACCTACTGTGCTGTAATCACGAAAGCCGATTTAAACCAAAATGCGAGCGTTGCGAACCTGCTTGAATTGATGGTTAGGCCTTTTCTTCTAACGATACGTTTTCTACTGATTTACTTTCCGTATACAGCCTAAAATATACGATTGACATGAATATCATTGTACTGGCCGATATAAACTCATAAAAAATTTCGGTAACAAGGTACATTGATGGGAGAGATTCACCGATAGACCCTGAGACAAAACCAATAACTAATTGAAAGCTGCCAATCAAGGTGGTCGCTAACATTAACTTACCAGTTATGCCTTTTGTATCTCGCCAACTTTCATTAAGCGCAGAAAACGCAGGCTTATCATTCAAAATCGCTTCGAAATCTGCAAATGCGTATTTTGCTGCTAGATATAGCCCCGGTATGATGAGTGCGATAAAACCTAATAACACGGCTATGCCATAGAAGGAGTACACAATGAGTAATCTCCACAGCTCAGTCCAAGAAGTACCATTTTCGCTTTGATATCCTGACACAGTGAAAGCCATAAGCTTGATAAAACGCGCCATTAGGTATGTGTATAAAAAGCTTAAAACAACAAGGTAAAGAGGATTAACCCAATCAAAATTAGAAGAGATATTTAATAGCTCAACGGAAGGGCTAAGTAGAGACGTAACTATTATGTATGGTCCAAATAGTTTGAGAATAGCGCTGAAATTAGATTTGGCAAAATAGAAACATTCAGTTAGAAGCTTACCCATAACAATAACTCAGTAAAATATAAACAAATGCATACTATATCAAACGTTTATCAATATGAAGATGCTAATGATGGAGATAGGTTAAGACCACTTGCGGAGAGCCTGTTAATGCGGCGGACACACTAGATGTCATCTAACGAATAAGGCACCGCAGTCGCGCAAAGTCATCAGGGCCACGACGTATGCGAACCGTCGATAAGTAGGCCGAATGTAGAGCGGCAGTCCAAAACCCATCAACATAAGTTTAGTGGATGTTTGACAACCGGGGGAATCCATGTAGCCGCGTTAAGTGGTGAGCAACGCTACCACCTTACATAAACCATTTTGCCATAAACACTTAATAGACTTGGAGTGAGGGCGCCAAGCGTTGTGAATCACGATTAAATTTCTTGTTAGGCCACTTCATGACTCAGCTTAGGTTTTAAATAGTTTTCGATATGGCCTATGGCATCAAGCAACTCTTGTTTGAACTCATCAGGCTCATCAGCTGATTCGTCATACATAACGTCTCGACTCTTTTTATCTCGTTTGATTATGGCATTTTTGCGCGCTTCATTAGCTTTAGGATCCATCAAAATGAGATAGTTGCGAACGAGTATGAATAGTTCACGCTCAAGAGCGAATAGTGTTTTGAATAATTCGTTTAATTCACAACCCCATATCGCCTCGGCTTCCAATTGATCCGCATACAGATATGTACGTTGCTCGTGAACTTTTTCCCATCGATTTTGATAGGCTTTCGACACGCCATAGTACTGAATGTCATCTTGATTCATAGTCTTAGCCTCCTCTTCAGAAGGTACTGGGATCTCATAAGAGAACATAGCAGGATTACGAACGCTATTTATAGCGTCGCGATACTTAAATAAACCCACCAAAATCCGTCGAGATAGTTCGTATTCAGATTGACCTTTTAATTGACGGCGCCAGGTTCCCAAACCTTTAACAGCTACGACTGAACCGGTAATAGCCGCTCCAGCCAAAATGAAATCTTTTATTACTGCAATAATTTCTACACAGGTCAATTTTTTCTCCTTGTGGCATAACGCTTTCTATCACGTTTCCATCCAATTATCTTTTCATCAAGTAGCCATATATCCAGATAAATCATGAATCAAAAGTGAAGTAAAACTGTTATATATCAGTATGAAAGCCAAAATATCACAATTCCGTACTGAAAAAATCAGGGTTTCATCCAACTATCTCACCAAATCTTACTAATAGTTGAAATAAAGGGCATCGTAGGGGAGAGATGAATTATCTGCCAAGTAGTTGAGCAAAAGGGTCGCTGATTTGGTGGTTAAACTAGCTTTCATTCGTCCGTAAATGGATCGGTAAGTGCCTCTATGCATTCAGCGGCGTGGCTTGTCACCAAAAAATGGCTAGCGCCTTCGATTCTGTAATTCTTACTGTTCTCAATTATAGAGCTCAAATGTTCGCATATTGCAGTAGCCAGCGGATTAGATTGAGTGCCAGAAACTAATCGTGTTGGTATGTTGAGTTTTTGTAAGTCGTTCAGTTTTATGTCCAGCGACGCTTCGATATCCCAATGGCGGATATTATTGGCTACTAAAGCATTCATACTGTTTTTTATCCCACTGGGCAACAAATCAAAAGCGCCCGAGCCCGCCCAAAAATCGATAACTTGTCCACATGAATAGGGGATGTCCCGGGAAACACATTGACGATAATGAGATAAGAACTGATGAAGCTGTTCATTCATTGTCTTGTCTTGCACTTTGTCGAGAATAGACACGTTGACTGGCTCAAAGAGTGATATTTGGCTTAACGCTAAGTTGCCTTTAAGCGCTTGAGCCAATGCAATGACTCCCCCGAAAGAATGGCCTACCAAATGTACGGGTTCATCTGTCTGGGTATCAATCACTTCCTCTATTATTGCTAATTCGGTGTCGACGGTCGGTTTAGAAAAATCTTTTGGATCTGGCATGCCACAATGGCCGGGAAGTTTTATTAACATACACCTATGTTCCAAGGCTAATTTTTCTACCATTTTTTTCCATGTTGACGTTGTGGCATATGAACCGTGAATAAACACAATAGGTGGACCGCTACCTCAATGGTATGGACTCCC
>DDQN01000063.1 GCA_002342685.1 Vibrio sp. UBA2441 | reverse complement strand
TTCAGCGTACCACTACATTTGACGAAAGAAGGAAGCAGGAAGCAGGGAAGGTCTCCTTCAACAAGTTGCTAGTTGCGGAGACAGGCACTTTATTGTGATTATTTGCTAAGGAGAAAACTAGGCTTTTTTAATTGTAAAGAACTTGTGCTGAGAGATATAAAGAGTTGATCTGGTACAGTCCAGCTCGTATTCTTCAGCAAGAATTTCTATTTATATTGTCGTGTTATTTCGTAGGAGGGCGATAAGGGACACACTCAAAATACTTCAAGCGTACAGCCCATTAAGCATTTGGAACATCATGATCAAATAACTAAACAAGCTGTACAAATTGATAGCTTAAACTTTCTCACAACCTCGCTACGGTCGCGCGATCTCTGTTTTTTTATAGCTAGAAAGCAGTATTAAAAGAAATAGGGCGATCTCGGTGTTGGTGGCGTGGTCGCCAGTCGCATTGTCTGCCACAGCACAAAGAATAAAATCTTCAACTTGTTGATAAAAATCGGGGTGGTTTTGGTGGGTCATAGCGACCTCCGTGAGTAATCTCAGATTAAATCACCACTCGAAGTTCCTACGCCCGACACTGGATTTTGCCAGTGAAAAATAAGATTAAATTTATGCACTTAGCTTGTCAATGAGTTCGTCAATTTCTACATAATTGGATATTGATTGTGATATCTTCCGCTAAAAAATCATAGGTTTTTCTAACAGTAGCTTTTCTTAAAACTCTTGTTTGTTTAAAGCTGCTCAATCTAGCTTGATGAATGTGGAGTGACCATATGTGTCCTTGTTGCTGAGAGCTGGTCTTGAAGTTGGATGATTGGCCGTTTGAAATCAAGTTATTACAGACTTTTTACAACGGTGTTTCCATATCGGATAATGTTACTCAGTATGTTTTGATGAGGACTAAGCGATGATCAAACTATATAAGTACATGAGTGAACAGGCAGCTCTATCTTTCATTAAGCAACCACTACTCCGAATATCACCTAGCCACCAACTCAATGATCCATTTGAATTTCTACCTTCGGCGTATAGCCAGATGTCTCTAAAGAAGCGATTTAAACATAACATTAAAGAGTTTATGGACTTACATGGAGCTCTTTGTTTATCTGAGACACCAGATAATCTTTTAATGTGGAGCCATTACGCAGACAACCATAAAGGTGCTGTAGTTGAGTTCTTTATTGACGAAAATGATCCGTTTAACTTGTTTTTCATTAATCACGTGGCGAAATCGTCTGATGCGAAGTTCGACAAGGTAAGCTACAGGAAAGATCGCTCCTATTTGGGTTGCTCATTAACCGACGATCTCCAAAAAATACGAGAACATTATACTTTCACTAAATCAGAGGATTGGGACTATGAAAAAGAACATCGATTTATCTTTCCCTTTACTTCAATAAGTCATGAATTAAATACAGAAGGAGAGATGGCTCGTATTGATGGTGGATGGGTTGACGACAGATTGACTCGAAAGTGGTTTGATGCTGACAGCTTATTCTTTGTTCAAATCGACCCATCAAGAATAGGTCGTATTATTCTTGGTCTAAACGCTAACATAGACTTATACCTAGGTGAAATGAAGAAAAGGCAACCTAGTGACTTTCATCGCGAGTTTTGGCACTTTGATGGAAATTTGATGAATGTAGAGAGTGCAGAGTTACACCCAAACAGATTTGGATTGATATTTAATGCGCTAGAACACAATCTATACGGAAGTACCGACATCACGTCATTCTTCACTAACTAACACACCAATAAACCCCCAATCGCTGGGTTAGTCATACTAAGTTGGCCCAGTAATCGCTCATCAGTTCTTACCCTGTGAATCTCACAAGAAACTCAGTTCCAATGATTTTGTCGACGGCGTCGTCGTTCCTATCTTAGTCCGGTCTTTGGATTCAGGTTTGAGTACATTAGAGTTGTGAGTTTGCCGCGACGGCGACAGGTGCTAGGCCTGTTTGCCCTCAGACAGACGAGAGAGGTTTCTGGTGATGGATATCACTCCGTACTGGCGAATCCTGCCCTGTGGCTGTTAGGTTGGGAATTTCGGTTAAGCTGATGAACAGGGCTTACCGGAGCTAACTACGGACCGGATATAGATAGGCTAGAACGAAAAAAGCCTGACGAATCTCTTCATCAGGCTTTCTGTATCTGGTGGCCCCTCGCAGACTTGAACTGCGGACCAATCGATTATGAGTCGACTGCTCTAACCACTGAGCTAAGGGGCCAATGGAGGGAGATTATAGGGGATGAACCCGGTGCTGTCTAGAGACTAATAGGGGTATTTGCGCTTAGTTTTTATCCACTTAAATCAATTTCAATAAAAAAGGCGAGCAAGCGCTCACCTTTTAATCAAATATCAAATTTTTAAGACTGTCTATTATTCGTCTAAGAAGCTGCGCAGAGTTTCTGAGCGGCTTGGGTGACGAAGTTTACGCAGTGCTTTTGCTTCGATCTGACGGATACGTTCACGGGTTACGTCAAACTGCTTACCTACTTCTTCCAAAGTATGGTCAGTGTTCATGTCGATACCGAAACGCATACGCAGTACTTTTGCTTCACGAGGAGTCAGGCCAGCTAGTACGTCTTTTGTCGCTACTTTTAGGCTACCTGATGTAGCAGAGTCTAAAGGAAGCTCTAGCGTGGTATCTTCGATAAAGTCACCTAAGTGCGAATCTTCGTCGTCACCAATTGGTGTCTCCATTGAGATTGGCTCTTTGGCAATTTTCAGTACTTTACGGATCTTGTCTTCTGGCATTTGCATGCGCTCTGCCAATTCTTCTGGCAGCGGCTCACGACCCATCTCTTGCAGCATTTGGCGCGAGATACGGTTTAGTTTGTTGATCGTTTCGATCATGTGAACCGGAATACGAATAGTACGTGCCTGATCAGCGATAGAACGTGTAATCGCCTGACGAATCCACCATGTTGCATAAGTCGAGAACTTATAACCACGACGGTATTCAAATTTATCTACAGCTTTCATCAAACCGATATTACCTTCTTGGATCAAATCCAAGAATTGTAGGCCACGGTTGGTGTATTTCTTCGCAATAGAGATAACCAGACGTAAGTTCGCTTCAACCATCTCTTTTTTCGCTCGGCGTGCTTTAGCTTCACCGATTGACATGCGACGGCTGATGTCTTTAATGTTTTGTACCGGAAGAGATGTCTCTTTTTCGATCATGGATAGTTTCATGATGCTGCGACGAATATCTTCTTCGTTACGTTTGATCTTTTCTGCATAAGGTTTATCTGATGCAAGCACTTGGTCTAGCCATGCTTCAGATGATTCGTTACCTGTGAATGCTTGAACGAACGCTTTCTTTGGCATTTTTCCGTACTCTACACACTGACGGATAATCAGGCGCTCTTGAGTACGAACGCGATCCATAGAGGTACGTAGTTCGTTTACAAGGTAATCAAATTGTTTTGGAATCAGACGGAATTCGCGGAATACTTCAAGCAATGATTCTTTTGCATCAGCGGTTATGTTGCTTTCGCGACCATGTTCGTTGATAGCAAGCTGCATGTCTTGATAAGTATTACGAAGCTCAGTAAATTTCTCCAGAGCAAGCTCAGGATCAATACCTACATCTTCTTCGTCTTCGTCATCGTCGTCGTTTTTATCTTCTTTGTCTTCGTCTTCCAAATCTTGTTCTGCAAGTTCAGAACCGATGTGCGTTGCAGTTGGTGCTGCGGAGCCATCGTCATTTGGATCGACAAATCCAGAGATCAAGTCGGTAAGGCGAAGCTCTTCAGCTTGCACTCTATCGAATTGCTCTAAGATGTAAGAAATAGTGCCTGGATATTCTGCTACTGAGCACTGAACCTGGTTAATACCATCTTCAATACGTTTTGCTATATCTATCTCGCCTTCACGAGTTAATAGTTCGACTGTACCCATTTCACGCATATACATGCGTACCGGGTCAGTTGTACGACCTATTTCACTTTCTACACTAGAAAGTGCTGCTGCAGCGGCTTCTGCGGCGTCTTCATCTGTGATGACATTGTCATCATTTAGCGACATTTCATCTGCATCTGGTGCAGTTTCAACGACTTTAATACCCATGTCGTTGATCATTTGAATGATGTCTTCTACCTGTTCAGAATCTACGATTTCTGCTGGTAGATGGTCATTTACTTCGGCGTAGGTCAGATAGCCTTGTTCCTTACCTTTAATGACAAGTAACTTTAGCTGTGACTGCGGATTTTGATCCATAGACGATACCCAACTTCAGGTCTGAGTGATGGTGTAAGTATGCGAAACGCAAACCGCCAATTATAACAAATTTTATTCATGCTGACTAATCAATCTGGGTTACGCTTTCAAATCAAGCATTAAAGCTTGTAGCTCCCGTTTTTCTTCGGTTGATAAACCGATACTTCTTGCTTTAGCCTGCAAGTTTTCTATTTGCTTTTCTACGCACTGGGCAAGAATATTGTCCAGTGAGTCTAAAAATATATCTTCTTGATTATCTTCTTCGAGGGGGATCTCCCAACTCGCTAGGCGAGACAATAACGCCTCATTCTTTGTATTTCGCCAATGCTCTATTAATTGGCCTGTGTTGATATGGGGATAAGTTAGACATTTATCAAGCACATCATGTAATAAACTTAGACCGGGAATGTCAATTTCGCGAACACTGGCTAGATCTGGAACAAATTTACTGTATCCCGGATTCTGTACCAATAGGGCCATAACCACTCTCATTGGTGTTTTGGCTATCTTTTGTGGTGCCTTGTTTTCGCTTTTTGCTGTTCGTTTGGCTGTTATATTATGTTCAAAAAATATTCCGGTTTTTTGGCCTAATATTTTGAGCAGCTGAGCCTGCAAATATTCGTCAGGGATCTTTTCTATCAACGGCTTAGCGAGGGCAGTCAATGCGGCTTTGCCTTCATCGCTGCCTACTTTTACCTGACTGGTCAGGTTAGTAAATAGGTATTCTGACAACGGTGTTGCGTCTCTGACTTGCTGTTCAAAGGCTTCTTTTCCATGTTGGCGAATGTAGCTGTCTGGATCGTCACCATCGGGTAAAAAAAGAAATTTGAGTATATTGCCACTTTTTAAATAGCTTAAAGCGTTTTCCAGTGCTCGCCATGCGGCTTCTCTGCCTGCTCGGTCACCGTCATAACAGCAAACCACGGTACTGGTTTGTCTAAATAGCATTTGTAAGTGGTCACCAGTGGTGGATGTCCCTAGTGATGCTACTGAGTAATCTACGCCATACTGCGCCAGTGCGACGACGTCCATATAGCCTTCAACGACTAAAACTTGCTCGGGCTCTCTGTGGGCCTGTAGCACTTCGTATAGTCCGTAAAGTTCTTTGCCTTTATGGAATATAGGGGTTTCTGGTGAGTTGAGATATTTTGGCGTTCCATCACCAATGACACGTCCGCCAAAACCAATAACTCGTCCGCGTCGGTCTCTGATAGGAAACATGACTCGACCACGAAAACGGTCGTAGCGGTTGCCTTTGTCGTTTTCTACTAACATACCACCACTGAGTAGCATTTCCTGAGCTTTTGGTTGCTGGCCAAAGTTTTTACGAACAGAGTCCCATTCGTCTGCGACAAAACCAATACCAAATTTCTGGACGATTTCACCAGATAAGCCGCGATCTTTCAGGTACTCAATAGCGTGTTTGTTTGACGTTACTTTTAGCTGTGAACGGTAGTATTGAGAAATACTGCCCATGAGGTCATATAGGCTACGTTTTTCTTCACTGTTTGCTCGTGGAGTGTGGCTAACTTCGCCACTACGCTGTTCTCTGGGAACCTCTAATCCAATTCCGTTGGCTAGCTCTTCGATGGATTCGACGAAATCGAGGTTGTCGAATTCCATAACAAAGTCAATGGCGTTGCCATGCACACCACAGCCAAAGCAGTGGTAAAATTGTTTTTCCTGACTGACTGAAAATGATGGCGTTTTTTCGTTATGAAAGGGGCAGCATGCGCTGTAGTTTTTGCCTTTCTTTTTGAGTTTTACTCGATTATCGACAATATCCACGATATCCACTCGGGCGAGTAGATCATCTATAAAGTTTCGTGGTATTAGTCCAGCCATAAATATTGGATTCTTCTACGATAGTTTTTCAATCAATATAAGTAAGTGTGCTTAGGCTTGAGCACTTATTTATAGCGACTGAGATTAAAATAGCGGATACAAACAAGCCGTGCATTCCAAAAAGGATAGCACGGCTTGTTGAAATTTATCTGAGCTTAAGCCAATTTAGCGCGAACTAAACTGCTTGCTTTGCCCATATCTGCACGCCCTTGAATTTGCGGCTTAAGAACACCCATTACTTTACCCATGTCTTGCATGCCCGCAGCACCAGATTCGGTAATAGCACTGTCAATCAGTGCCGCTACTTCTTCTTCGGTAAGCGGTTGAGGCATAAAGTCCTCAAGTACAGTAATTTCAGCTTTCTCAATATCTGCAAGGTCTTGACGATTTGCATTTTCAAACTGAGCGACAGAATCGCGACGTTGTTTAACCATTTTGGTCAGCACAGCAATGATGTCGTCGTCGCTCAGAGTGATCCGCTCGTCGACTTCACGTTGCTTAATGGCTGAAAGGGCTAAACGAATAGTGCCAAGGCGCGGTTTGTCCTTGGCTTTCATCGCTAACTTTTGCTCTTCTTTGAGTTGGTCAATAAGAGCCATAACTAAATTCCTTTTGGGACTCAGTTATTAGTACAGGCGAACGCGACGTGCGTTTTCACGAGCAAGCTTCTTAGCGTGACGCTTTTGTGCTGCTGCTTTAGCGCGTTTGCGAACTGTAGTTGGTTTTTCATAGTGCTCACGACGACGCACTTCAGAAAGGATACCTGCTTTTTCGCAAGAGCGTTTGAAACGACGTAGTGCAACGTCGAACGGTTCGTTTTCACGTACTTTAACTACTGGCATATGCCTTTCACCTCAGGGGTTATTCGTTAATGCTGGTTCCTCTGTGCCTAATCTTAAGCGATCGGCAATTAACCAGCTTGATCAAAAATGGTGCGGAATTTTAATCCGATCAGTGACCCTTTGTAAAGCTTTATCGTGGTCAAATTTTGTTTGATTAGGTAATATTGCGCTAAATTTATTATTCATGACAAAAGACGCCGAGAAAAGTATGCGCATTTTAGGGTTAGAAACGTCTTGTGACGAAACTGGCGTAGCCATTTACGATGATGAGAAAGGGCTGCTTTCACATCAATTATATAGCCAGGTAAAACTTCATGCCGATTATGGTGGTGTAGTGCCAGAGTTGGCGTCACGAGATCATGTTAAAAAGACCATTCCGCTGATTAAAGAGGCTTTGAAAGAAGCTAATCTAACGTCTAAGGATATTGATGGTATTGCTTATACGGCAGGCCCGGGACTGGTGGGTGCTTTGTTGGTTGGTGCAACAATTGGCCGTAGTATAGCGTACGCATGGAATGTGCCTGCGGTCCCTGTCCATCATATGGAAGGGCATTTATTAGCGCCGATGCTGGAAGATAACCCGCCGCCGTTTCCGTTTATCGCTTTGCTTGTTTCTGGTGGTCACACCATGATTGTCCAAGTGAAAGGCATTGGTGAATACGAAATCCTTGGTGAGTCCATTGATGATGCGGCAGGTGAGGCTTTTGACAAAACCGCGAAACTGATGGGGCTGGATTATCCTGGTGGTCCATTGTTATCTCGCCTGGCAGAGAAGGGCACTAAAGGACGATTTAAGTTCCCAAGGCCAATGACCGACCGACCGGGGCTTGATATGAGCTTTTCTGGCCTAAAAACGTTTGCAGCTAATACCATTGCGGCTAATGATACCGATGAACAGACCCGTGCCGATATTGCCTATGCGTTTCAGGAGGCAGTTTGCGCTACGTTATCCATTAAGTGCAAGCGTGCCTTAGAGCAAACCGGAATGAAGCGTATCGTGATTGCTGGCGGTGTAAGTGCTAATAAGCAGCTGCGTGCGGAGCTAGAAGCGCTAGCGAAACGTGTTGGTGGCGAAGTGTATTATCCAAGAACCGAGTTTTGTACCGATAATGGTGCGATGATCGCCTATGCTGGAATGCAAAGGCTGAAGAACGGTGAAACGTCAGATTTGTCCGTGAAAGCTCAGCCGAGATGGCCGATTGACCAGCTAACGCCGATTGCATAAGTTTTTTTATACTGGAACGGTCGTGTAATACGGCCATTTTTTTTCGTCTTATAGTGAGAAATGATACGCTGAAGATGCATTAAAGTTGAAGAATAATAAGTTAGAGAATTGTATGAATAAGTTTACCATCGATGATCGTCAAATGAGTTATCTGGATCAAGGGCAGGGGCCTGTCATTGTATTTGGCCATAGTTATTTATGGGATAGCGAGATGTGGGCGCCGCAGGTTGAGCAACTTAGCCAATATTATCGCTGCATTGTTCCTGAATTATGGGCCCACGGTGAGTCAGATTATGCGCCGGAGAGTACGCATTCATTGAAGGACTATGCTGTTCACGTGCTCGCCTTATTGGATCATTTGAAGGTGGAGGAGTTCTCTATTGTTGGGCTATCCGTTGGCGGGATGTGGGGGGCTGAAGTGGTAACATTGGCACCTCAGCGGGTTAAAGCATTAGTTCTTATGGATACTTTCTTAGGTTTAGAGCCAGAAGTGACACATAAGAAGTATTTCACAATGTTGGATGCTATCAGTAACGCACAAATGGTGCCGGAGCCGATATTGGAAACGGTGGTCCCTCTGTTCTTTTCTAAGGATGCTAAGCAGAACTCTCCTGAGCTTGTGGCACAATTTCATCAAAAGTTATCCTCAGTTAATGGAAAAGATGCGGTAGAGATAGCCAGGATCGGGCGTATGGTCTTTGGTCGCCGGGATTTAATGGATGAAGTAGAAAAGTTTGCTTTGCCAGTGCTTATTGCGGTTGGTTTGGAGGATATTCCTCGGTCGCCGTTAGAGTCTTACTTAATGCACGATAGCATTACTGGAAGTGAGTTGGTTCATATTGGTAGTGCGGGTCACATCAGTAATCTTGAGCAACCTGAAACGGTCAGCACTATGTTGAGTGATTTTTTTGCGAAGGTCTTAGGCTAGAGGTTAGGTAGTAACAATCAAGTGATTAATTGATTGGTTTAGCTTGTTTTTTTTGGCCTAGTTTCGGCTCTGTACCATCTAATAATCGACGAATGTTGTCATGGTGACGTAACAAAATTAGGCAGCAGAGCATGGCGACCGGAAGGGTATAAAGCGGTTTAAATACCCAGGCATAAAAGGGTGCAATGAGCGCTGTGATTATGGCGGCTAGTGATGAATAACGTGTAATGAGCGCGGAGATTATCCAAGTTATCGCTAGCAGCCCCGTTAACCCCCAGCCTATTGGAGCAATGGCACCGATGGCAGTGGCTACGCCTTTTCCACCTCTGAAGTGAAAGAAGATAGGATAGATGTGGCCTAAGCACGCCGCGATACCAACAAAGCCGAGTATCAAGGGGTCAACGCCCAGATAATAGCTGCCCCATACTGGTATCGTTCCTTTGAGCATGTCGCACAGTAGTACGGTTAAAGCCGTCCACTTTCCTCCGATACGGAGTACATTGGTTGCGCCTGGATTATTGGAGCCGTTCTCTCTAGGATCAGGCAGTTTGAAAAGTCGGCAGATAAGAATAGCACTCGAAACTGAACCAAGTAGGTAGGCAAATATGATCATGCTAAGTGCTAATGGCGTCATAACTATCCTATCGGGTAAAAAACGAGTAAAGTATCTGGCTAAAAAATAATACGTCTTTTTGGGGTTTATGGGTATCCGACCTGTTGCTAATCTTCATTTTATCTTATTTTAGCAAGCTAAAAAGGTGATTTCGCTCGTGTATTTCGCTTCGTTCGAACAAAATGGTCGATTAAATAAGGCTATCATCCTTCGAATGAATGATTGAAAAGGAAAATATAGGAATAATAATGGCTTTAGATATTGTATTTATTGAGCAGCTTGAAGTGATTACCACCATCGGTGTTTATGACTGGGAACAAGAGATTAAGCAGAAGTTAGTACTCGATATTGAAATGGCTCACGACAACAAACCCGCTGGAAAAAGTGATGACGTTGAACTGGCATTGGATTACGCCAAGGTAAGCCAAGCTATCATAGATCATATTATTAATGGGCGCTTTTTGCTTGTTGAGCGTGTGGCTGAAGAAGTGGCAGAATTAATTATGCAGCGTTTTTCTGTCCCGTGGGTCAAAATTCGATTAACTAAGCCGGGTGCAGTGCCTCAGGCGAAAGGTGTGGGTGTTGTGATTGAACGAGGCTGTCGATGACAACAACTTACGTTGGAGTAGGGAGTAACATTGAGCGAGAGTTTAATGCTCGCTTGGCGATCACTGAACTGTCATCGTTGGGAAGCAATATTATTGTCTCAACCGTCTATGATTGTGCATCGGTTGACTTTGATAGTTCTCCATTCTTTAACTTTGTTGTTCAGATGGATACTCATCTGGATTTGACACTTTTTTCACAAGCATTACGTAACATTGAAATAAAATCGGGTCGAAAGGAAGACGCTCAAAAGTTTCAGGACAGAGCATTGGATTTGGACATCATTCTTTTTGGCGATATCGTTTCAGTGGCATCGCCACAAATTCCGAGAGATGATATTTATCGTTATCCGTTTGTTATTCAGCCACTTTATGAACTATGTCCAGATCTAGTCATCCCAAATGATGGACGTATGATCAAAGATATTTGGTTGAATATGAGTAACCTTGAATCCCTTACTAAAGTGGATTTTCAATTTGATGGTTGTTAAATGACTTATTTTGAAGCGTTTATGTTAGCCCTGATACAGGGATTAACAGAGTTTTTACCAATTTCCAGTTCAGCACATTTGATCTTGCCTTCGGCGATATTAGGCTGGGAAGATCAAGGGTTATCATTTGATGTGGCTGTTCACGTGGGCACGTTAGCCGCGGTGGTGATCTACTTCAGAAAAGAAGTGGTCACTTTGTTTAGCGCACTGCTTGGTTCACTGTTTAAAGGGGATCGAAGCAAAGAAGCGAAACTGGCATGGATGATCGTATTAGCCACCATTCCGGCCTGTGTGGTTGGTCTGTTCATGAAGGATTTCATCGAGCTGTATCTAAGAAGTGCATGGGTGATTGCCACAACGACGGTGGTGTTTGCCTTGTTGCTTTGGTGGGTTGATAAAAGAGGCACCTTTGCCGACGATGAATATGCAGCAGACTGGAAAAAGTCTCTGTTTATTGGTGTTTCTCAAGCGTTAGCACTGATTCCGGGCACCTCTCGTTCTGGCGCAACCATTACTGCGGCACTTTATCTAGGCTTCACTCGTGAAGCGGCGGCACGTTTCTCGTTTCTGATGTCGATTCCTATCATTGCATTAGCCGGCAGTTATTTGGGGCTTAAACTGGTCATCAGTGGTGAATCTGTGCATCTCGGAATGTTGGCGACCGGTATTGTGACGTCGTTTATTAGTGCTTATTTCTGTATTCATTTTTTCTTAAAACTGATTTCCAGAATGGGTATGATGCCATTTGTGATCTACCGCTTGATACTGGGTGTCGGACTGTTCGGGCTGCTGATGTTTGGCTAAAAGCCAGTGGGGTAACGGGTGATGGGTTATCTGACGGGCGTTGCCCTAAGGGTAACGAACTGTTTTTGTCACCCACAACCCACAACCCACAACCCACAACCCACAACCTATAACCCACAACCTATAACCTATAACCCACAACCTATAACCCATTACCCATCTCCCAATATCTCTCTTATCGCCTCTATCCTTCTTTTTTCCATTTCATCTCTTATTGCTTTGCCTTGAAAGCCGTCGGCAATGATGGTTTGTACATCTACAGACAAAGCCGCCTGATATGCTTTTTTGAATAAAGTGTTCTGAGGGTAGGGTTGATCTTCGTGGCCTTTGCGGCCTCGGTGATCCGCTTCGCAGGTGATCAGTACCTGGTCAAGTTTTTCGGGCTTGCGCCACACATCCAGTTTATTGAAGATCTTTAATAGGGTGGATGGCTTTAGTTCGTCTGCTCTATGGACATTGGAATGCTGGGCACATACTGCCAGCGCGAGCTCTTTGTAATCGTTAGGGACCCGGACTCGTTCGCATAGCGTTTTAATAATGTTAAGCCCGGTATTGGCGTGCATTTTGTGACTAGGCCACTCGGCTTGTGGGGTGACGCCTTTTCCTAAGTCATGGACCTGCGCGGCAAAACGGACTTGCGGCAACGGGCTCAATAGAGCGGATTGTTTGGCGACCATCAGCGTATGAATGCCAGTATCTATTTCTGGGTGCCATTTTTCTGGTTGAGGAACGCCAAACAAGCAATCTAATTCCGGTAATATGACATTTAATGCACCACACTCTCTTAATACTGATAAGAATACTTCAGGATTTGGTGTCAATAGTGACTTTTGCCATTCCTGCCAGACACGTTCTTGTGTCAGGTGATTTAACTCTCCTGACTGGGTTATCTGTTGCATTAGTACTTGTGTTTCTGGAGCTACTTCAAAACCTAAATGAGCCAGCTTTGCTGCAAATCGGGCGACTCGTAATACTCGTAGCGGGTCTTCTACAAATGCGTCGGATACATGACGTAGTATCTTGTCCTGAATGTCTTTTTTACCACCATAGGGGTCAATAAGCTGCCCGGTATCGTCCATAGCCATGGCATTAATGGTGAGATCCCGGCGAATAAGATCTTCTTCAAGTGTGGTATCTTCTGAAAAATAACATTCGAATCCAGTATAACCGGATCCTGTTTTTCGCTCGGTTCGGGCAAGGGCATGCTCTTCTTTGGTTTTTGGATGTAAAAACACCGGAAATTCTTTGCCTACTGTTTGAAAACCGAGTGATAACATATGCTTTGGTGTGGTTCCGACGACTACCCAATCATTGTCATAAACGGGCAGGTTAAGTAGTTTGTCTCTGACGGCGCCACCGACAAGATAGATCTGCAAAAGTGAGCTCCCAATAAAGTTCGGACGTTAGGGCTTTACATTCTAGCAGTCAATGGTACTTTTCCTGAACTGTAAAAGAAGAGAATAAGTGATGTATAAGGATTACTTTGGATTTATTGAGCTTCCTTTTTCAATAGTTCCTAGTGCGAGATACCTGTTTTTAAGTTCACGACATCGTGAAGCCATGGGACACCTTCAGGCCGGGTTAGGTGAAGGTGGTGGATTTGCTATGTTAACCGGTGAAGTCGGTACGGGGAAAACAACGGTTTCGAAAGCGATGCTTGCTTCACTGAATGATAATGTAAAAGCAGGCTTGATACTTAATCCTACTTTTTCTGAATCTGATTTATTGGAAGCCATTTGTGATGAATTTGATATTGAATACCCAACAAATGCTTCGTTAAAACAGTTTACTCAGGGGATCTATCAGTATCTTTTGGATAATCACAGTAAAGGAATTCAGACCCTTCTACTGATAGATGAAGCTCAACATCTATCGGCTCAGGTTTTGGAACAGTTACGTTTATTGACCAACCTTGAAACGGATAGCCAAAAGTTGCTCAAAGTGCTGCTGGTCGGCCAGCCTGAACTGCAACAAAAACTGCAAACAGCGGAGTTAAGGCAGTTGGCTCAGAGGATCACTGGTCGTTATCACTTATTGCCTTTATCTGAGAAGGAAGTGACTCAGTACATCGAATTTCGGCTACACGTCGCTGGTGGTGAAAAGCAGTTAATTTCTACCAAGGCGACTAAGTTAATTGCTAAATTTTCTCAGGGTGTTCCCAGACTTATCAATTTGATTTGTGACAAAGCACTGCTTTATGCATTTTATAGCGGTGAAAAAGAGGTTTCGGCTCATCAAGCTGAAAAAGCTTGTCAGGATGTGATGAGTTTTCAGGCTCCAATGGTGTCTATTCAGGATGATGAAAAGCCATTTAATCATAAATTACCTTACCTTACGGCAATACTCGCTAGTTTGGTTTTAACCGGAGGGGTTTACCAGTCTGGGGATCGCTTGACGAGTATTATTCAGAACCAGCTTGAACCCTTGCCTGTCGTGCAATCAAAACCTATGGTTCGGGACAACAATGACGAGCGGCAACTTCAGCATTTTTTACAGGCAAGCAGCAGTTCTCTGGATGCGATGCAAGTTCTGTACAAGCTTTGGGGTGTGAGAGCTTCTGTATTGACCGCTGAATGCCTATCGGAAGGTTTGCCTTATCGATGTGAACAACGGCATGCACAATGGAATGAGCTTCTTTTAGAGGGCAGGCCAGTGGTTCTTAGTTTGCAACAAGAAGGCATCATTTCTTATGTTGTACTTTATGCTGCCAATAATGAAACGGCAGAGCTTCTTAACAAAGACCAGCGAATTCAGGTTCCTCTTTCCTGGCTTAATGAGGTTTGGAATGGACAATACTTGTCGCTCTGGTATAGCGAGATAAATCGCACTCTGAGATTAAATAACGAAGGGAAGCAGGTAGAAATATTGGATAGCTTAATTTCCAAAGTGTTGGGTGAAGAACCAAGTCACACGAGTTTTTTTGATAAGGCATTGGAAAGCAAGGTGATGGCATTTCAAACCTGGCAAGGTTTAGATTCTGATGGCGTTGTTGGTAATAAAACGTTGAAAATACTGGACAAGCTAATTAATGAGTCGGCACCAAAACTGATGTCTGTTGATATGGGAGTCGAAAACTAATGTCCCAAATAATGAAAGCATTAGCGCAATCTGAACAGAGCCATCAAGCTAATTTCGCCAATAACAGAAATGTAGAAAAAGGGGCGAACAAAGCGTCGCGTAAGCCGAGCCTTGTTTTGTTAACGATCATTGTATTGCTCCCGGTTACTCTATTTTTAGTATTTCACGTTTATATGGTTCAACGAGATTGGCAGGATAAAAGGGCGCAATTATTGGCTGAGCAACAGGTTATAGATGCTCAGGTAGCGCAGCCATCTGAACCATTGGCTAAAATCTTAACTTACCCTGAAATTGGTCCGTTAACACCGTTAGTAAAAGTAAATAAACAACTTGATAAGGTCGCGGTTAAACAGTCCGAAGCTATAGAGAGTTATAGCCCGCCAGTGAAAACAGAACAAGTTCAGTTAGTAGCAAATAAAACTCAAGATGATCTGCATCTCGACTCATTGGATCTCAGTGAACTTTCTCCAGAGTTAGCACAAATAGTGCAAAACGCATTGCTCGAAGATAATAGCAATGTCGCTTCTGATGATAACGAATCCAGAGCAATCATTAAACTTGTCGACAATGAAAACCAATACTCGGGTCGACTTCCTGCGATGAATCTCCAAACCCATATGTATGCTAGTAGCACGGCTCAGCGTTGGGTGAAAGTTAATGGTAAGGAATTGTATGAAGGAGATTGGTTAGACGATCAGGTGAAGTTGGTGACTATCTCACCTCGGGTGATTGTCATTGAGTATCGAAATGAACTGATCGAAGTTCCGGCGTTGTATGACTGGAATGGTTAACGGTTGCCGCTTGTATAGCACATTGTAGTTTTAAGGTTGTCGCTTCAGCTAACACTGAAGCGACAACATCGACTTACCCAGATTGGTATTAGTGCGTATCTCTGGTGCTTTCTGCTCCAAAGGTAATGTCTTTGTATACACTGGAAAAACGTTTCTTTTTTGAATTGGGTTTAGATTTAGGGGTAAAAGGGTCGGATTCTGCCTGTATGGCAATTTCATGGGATTTTGCGGAGTCAATAAACTCAGGGTCCGCCATGGCATGCTGGCGAAGTTTGTTTATTTCAGCGAGCCTTTCAGATAACGATAACATATCTAACCTCCTGCAATACTGGCTTTACATACAGTAGTATAGTGTCAATGCTATTCAAGTCAATAATTTACTGTGTATAAAAACAGTAGTTAGTCATCAATTGCTTAGTTTTATCTGTTTTGCTTTATTAATTGTAGTCGGTATGTTCCCTTTTTAATATTCTATTATTACTAATATAGTAGATATCTAGTTGATCTTAAAAGATTTGATATTGAATTTTGATCCAGTTCTCTAATTTTCTGGCATTTGAGCGCCTTATTTCTGATGAAATAAGGCGTTTGAATCAACGATTAAAGAATATCGATAGTGATGTCTTTAAATTGATAAACTTTACCACCGTAATTTTCGCTAAAGGCTTGAGCATGCTCTTGTTTACTGAAGCTGGCGAGTGTTTGGCCCATTGCCCCTTTCTGATTTGAACCTACAACAAACCAGGCTGACTTGGCGTCGATAAAGTAGTCATCTTCTGGCTTTTGCCAAGGTGTCTTACTCATATCATGTACATATACTTCTTTTATCTGTCTTTCGTTTTCTGGTTGCAATAAGTAGCTAAACAGATCTCGGGTTGAACAGAATTTCATAATATCGTCATTACCAGATTGGTACGCTTCGCCTTTAGGGCCTGGAAAATTAGAGATGATCATTCCGCACAAATGGCATTCATCACTGCTTTCGATTGCAACGGCTTGTTTTAACATCTGTTCCTGAGGTGCTTCACCACACCCGACCAAGAACACAGAAAGCGCAACGAGTAAGTGCCATTGGGTATTGATTATTTTGTACATGGACGCCTCTTTATAGTGTTTTTCGTCTAAAAATAATTAATGCAATGCTCAATGGAAATATTATCCAGGCGAACATGGCTATAAGCAAAGTATTGGTTGAGTAACTGCTGTTAATCGCCACTGCAAGCACACCACTAACATCACTGGTGCTGAGTGAAGATAAGTTAATTAATCGGAATAGGTCAGCAGGATTGAACATCATCATTTGTACCAGTGAATGCTGTGTGATCATATCACTGGAACCAACCAACAATGCCAGAAGTGCTAAATCGAAAGCCAGCACAAAGAATAACCACATGATGAGAGCGAATCCGGCCGCTTTGGATTTTTCAGAAACCAGCAAACTAATCACGTAGGCAAGGGCAATAAAACTAAGCCCTAGTAAGGTAGAGGTGAGAATAAATAAACCAAATGAACTTACGACGGACTCTATATCAGTGGTGAAACTCAGCAGTACAGCGGCACTACCAAAACCTAGGAAGGTTGCGAGTGTAATAACGCCACCCTGTCCAATAAATTTACCCAATAGCAACTGACCTTGGCTGATAGGATAAGTCATTAATAGCAATAGTGTTCCTGACTCTTGCTCGCCAACAAAACTATCATAGCAAAGTAGTAAAGCTATCAGTGGAATAATAAACACCGATAAACTTGATAAACTCGCAATAGTGGATGAGAGTGAAGGTGAGCCAATATGACCTGATGCGACGCTACCGTAATAGCTCAAACCGATAGACAGCAGTGAGAAAATAAAAGTAATTGAGATAAACCATCGGTTGCGTAAGCTATCTTGAAACTCTTTCAACGCAACTGCAAAAATAGGATTCATATTGCGGCCTCACTTGATGCTGTTTTGTTATCTTGGGCTATTTTAAGAAAGTGTTGATAGACCTGCTCTAAATTAGCGTGCTCCACTTGAATATCGTTGAGTGTGTCGTAGTTGAGTAGTGCTTTAAGCGTCTTCAACTTTAACGCTTCAGGTACGTGTAATTGGTTATTTTTGACGACAAATTCCGTCAAGGCTTTATGGTTGACCAACTCATCTTCAATTCCCTGAGTCTTGATGATCACGGGCAGTTTCGCTTGCTGACGAAGTTGAGTTAAGGTCCCTATAGCGGCGGCTTTGCCAGAAGATAGGATCATCGCTCGATCAATATGTTGCTCTACCCCAGACAATGCGTGAGAGCATAAGATAATACTGGCACCACTGTTTTTTAGTTGATCGACACTTGAATAAAATTCTTGTGTTGCTATGGGATCAAGGCCAATGGTTGGTTCATCAAGTAGAAGTAATTTGGGTTTACCTAAAAAAGCTTGAGCCAAACCTAAGCGTTGACGCATCCCTTTGGAGTAAGTTTTAACTTGTCGATGCATTGCATTAGTTAAGCCTACTTTTTCCATTAGCGGAATGATTCGATTTTTGGGGGCTGATTTTAAACGAGAAAAATAGGTCAGTACTTCTAACCCAGTTAACTGATCATAGAAGCTGACGTTTTCAGGCAGGTAACCGATATTTTGTCGGCTGTGCCATGCTTGTTTGCTTTTTGGATCCACACCACAGACTTCGATGTGTCCCTGACTGGCTGAAATTACGCCTAAGATCAGTTTCATCATAGTCGTTTTACCTGCGCCATTATGACCAAATAAACCCAGTACTTCACCGTGTTCTAAGGTTAAGTTGATACCATCCAGGGCTATTAGTTGTTTGTATTGCTTAGTGATATTTTCCAGCTTTACGACGGGATGACTCATGAATTATTTCCTATTCCATCAGTAAGTTGATTATTTTCACTGTACTGTTTTGTTTGTTCATCAGGATTTGATGGAGACATTAGAGGATGGGAGTCTTTTACTCCGGCTGGTTTTAGTATTGGAAATTGTTTTTGAATCCAACGAAGCATGAGTACTGATGGGCTATCTAACAATACTTTCGCTTCTGGGTACTTCCACACCATCTTATCGATACCATCATTTGGCTCAAATGGTGTATCTCCAATTTGGTTATTATCTAAATCCCAGCCAAGATAGTTGCTCCAGTAGTTGCCAATGCCTTTTTGGCTCCACTCTTGTTCTCGACTAGAAACGTATTTCACTTGTACTGGGTTATTAATAAAACTATTGCCAAAAATCTTACCGTTTTCAGAACCAGCAGTCAGGTGAATACCTATTTCGGCAGTATCTATATTGTTATAGCTAATGGTGTTGTAACCAGAGTTGTAAATAAACAGCCCTTTGCCTTCACGACCAATGACTTTGTTCTCTGGGCGGGTCCAGACGTTTCTAATCCTGTTATAACTGATGTCTGAGTATGTAATGAAGTTCATCAGCATGCCGTAGTCTTCGCTGTCCCGGCTCAGGTTTCCTTGAACGGTGAGCTTTTTAGAACTCATCAAGGCATAACCAGCACGTGTATTGTAGGCGGTATTATTGATAACCCGATTACTGTGGGAGTACATATAGTGCACGCCGTAGCGGAGGTCATGTATGGTGTTGTTTCGCAACTCACTCTCTTGACTGGAGATAATATACAGGCCATCGCGCGTATAACTGACATCATTGCCGACTACCTGGGCAAATTTAACAGAAGAGAGTTGAATTCCATTGCCTCGGTCCGCGGAACGCAACTTGGGGTTGCCTATGATGGTGTTATTTTTAACTAATAAATGCGTGGCTCGCTGCAACCAAACACCAAAACCATCTCCTTTTAAGTGATTATTCTCAACGGTGATATGTTCTGTTTTTTTATCCAGATATATAGCGGAGTTTTGTTCTGTGAGGTCGCTGCCCCAGTTGACGATCGATAAGTTTTCTATACGAGTATTGGAGGCATTTAGAGTGATAGCGTTTCCGGTACCATTGGCATCTATTATTGTACCTTGACTGCCTCGTAAGGTAATGCCATTGAGAATGGTAAAGTTGCCTACATAAGTTCCTGCTTTAAGCAGAACAGTATCGCCGTTTTGAGAGGAGTCTAGCAATGACTGTAAATCATCATTTTGATTAACGGTGATGACGGCGGCTAATAGCTGAGCAGGAAATAGGCCAATGATTAACGTAGTAAGCCAAGTTTTCTTTTTCAAACAATATGTCCTAATCGGATAAACGTTTCGGTATTTTAGAAGCTCTTTCACGCAGGGCGTGAAAGAGCTTGTTAGTACTGAATGTGACTACTTAATGGTGTTTAACCGATTAAGCTTCAACCAGCATGCGTCCACGCATTTCCATATGTAGTGCATGACAGAACCAGTTACAGTAGTACCAATGTACCCCAGGTTTATCGGCAGTAAAGGTAATGGAAGCTGTTGCTTGTGGGCTAATTTCCATTTGTACACCATGGTTAGTCATACAGAAACCATGGCTAACATCTTCCACCATATCTAGGTTGGTAATAACAACGGTAACTACATCGCCGAGTTTAACTTTGAACTCGTTAAGCCCATAAATTGGGGCGACAGAGGTCATATAGACACGAACTTTATTGCCGTCTCTAATTACCTTGTTATCCGTCATTACGTTAACGCCATCTTTCTTAGCGATATTTACCGTTTCAGCAAAGATAGGATCATCTCGGGTCCAAAGTTTGTTTGGTTTCACTTTGCTGCGATGTACTATCATACAGTCGTGTGGTTCAGCAAAAGTTGGTCCATCATGTACCAACTTCATTTCATCACCGGAGATATCAATTAATTGGTCGTTCTCTGGGTGTAATGGGCCGACTGGTAAGAATCGGTCTTTGGCAAATTTACAAAGAGAAATTAACCATTTTCCGTCAGCATCACGAGTTTCACCTTGTGAGGTATGGTTGTGTCCTGGTTGGTAATGTACATCAAGTTTTTGGCGTACGTAGTTTACCTTTTCACCATTGTGCGCTTTGATAGCGTCTTCAACATTCCATTTCGCAATTTGACTATCTAGGAATAGAGTAGTGTAAGCATTTCCGCGGTTATCGAATGCGGTGTGCAGTGGACCTAAGCCTAATTCTGGCTCTGCAACAATGGTTTCACGAGGTTTGATTTTGTCTGCAAACAGGTCATCTAGTCTATCGATAGCGATGACTGATACGGTTGGTGATAATTTACCGTTAGCAACAAAATATTTACCATCCGAAGAGGTGTTCATGCCGTGTGGTGATTTAGGTACAGGAATATAGCGAGTAAGCTCGGATCCTTTACGTCCATCAACAACAGGAACATTGTTACCATTATAGGTTTTAAAGTTACCGGCCTTAACCGCTGCTTCACAGCGAGCTAAGTTAAAGATAACTACATGGTCACGTTCTGCTGCAATCATGTCACCAAGGTTCATGCCCATTTCAGAGTTGTAACAGGTTGACGCAAAGTACTTACCGTCATAATCGGCGTCGGTATTATCAAGGTTGCCGTCGACCATTACCTGGAATGCAACTTCCATTGTCTCAGCATCAATGACGTTGAATAGGGAGCGATAAGTGCTGATGTCTTCTAGTGTCGTATTACCGTTGTTGTCCATAGGAATTTCAAATTCACTATTACAGATAACGTATTTGGTATAAGGCACTTTCTGTACGCGCAAACCGTGAATAGCCTGAACGTTAGGAATGGTGATCATCTTGTCACATTTCATCACGTCACAGCGGATACGAGCAACACGAGAGTTTGCTTTGTCATTGATGAAAACGTACTTACCATTGTAGCGACCATCCGTCATACTCATATGAGGGTGGTGAGAGTCGCCCATCATGATATCGGCGCTGTCGCCTTTAATGCGTTTACTTTCGTCCGTAAGCCCCCAACCTGTCGCACTGTCGGTATTAAATACAGGGATACGCATAAGTTCACGCATGGATGGTAAGCCCATAATACGGACTTCGCCAGAGTGACCACCACTCCAGAAACCATAATATTCGTCGAGCTCACCTGGGTGAACGACCGCGTTATTTTTTATTTCTGCCGCTTGTGCCTTTGCCATTGATGCAAACATTGCAGCAGTCATTGGCGCAGCAGCAACACCTAAACCGATGGCTGCACTTTTACCAAAAAACTTACGGCGATCACTGTTTACGGGAGTATTGTCGTTGTCTAAATTGGTTTTATCATCACTCATGGTGAGTCTCCATATTATGGGTGTAGGGTGCTGACATATTATTCAATTCTGATAATAGGTACTGAACCATATTGCTCTATTTTTAGTTATATCTGCCTAACAGGAATATCCGCATTACTGGTTTTCCTTTTCTTATAGGCTATTTTTTTCAGTGGTGGACATTTGTCATCATTTGAGTAGGTCATTTGGCAATCTAAGCAGTAATGACATTCGCGCATGTTGATAACGCCATCCGGTTGTATCGCCTGAATTTCACATTCTTTGGCGCATATTTTACAAGGTGAGCCACATTCAGGGCGACGTTTAAGCCAGTCGAATAAGCGAACATTATTGGATACGGATAAAGCTGCACCAAGTGGACACAGATATCGACAGAACGTTTTTCGATTAAATAAATTGACACTAAGAATGAGTACGGCCCAAAGAATAAATGGCCACTCACGGTCAAACTTGAGTAAGAACGTTGTTTTAAACGGTTCGATTTCAGCAAACTGTTCTGCAAGCGCTAAAGAGTCGAGAGACAGGGCGAACAGACCAAGCAGAATAAGATACTTAATGGCCCATAATCGCTCATGCACAGCCCATGGCAATTCAATTTGAGGGATTTTAATGTATCGGGCAAATTGGTTTATGAGTTCTTGCAGGGCACCAAACGGGCAAAGCCAGCCACAATAAACAGCACGCCCCCATAACAGCATTGTCACAGCTGCGGCACACCACAAAATGAAAATTACCGGGTCAAGCAGGAAGAGATCCCAAGAGAAATCCTTCATTAAAGCATGAAGGAAGGTAAATACATTCACCACTGAAAGTTGTCCGCCCCATACCCAGCCAATAAGTATGACTGTCACTGCTAAGAAGCCGTGGCGTAAGCGGTGCATGAAGGTTGGATGTTTTACTAAAATATCCTGGAAAAATAGGATCAATATCAGCAAGATAATGAGTGCGGATAATACAACAACTTCAACCTGGTGGCTTTGCCAGACTTGCTCAGTTAGCGTGAGTTCTGGTGGTGGAATAATGGCTGGTGGAGTATCGACATAGTGCTCCAATACATCGTAACTGCCTTTAAAACTGGTAAACTCACTATCGATGGGACCCGTTTGTCTGCGCACTAGTAGTTCTAGCTGCCAGCTAGCGCCCGGATCAAATTCGTAGTGTGATTGAACTTTAAAAACCGACATCTCTTCAAATTTTGGGTAACCCGCAGCGTATAGGTCGGAAATGCGGTTGTGGTCTAAATCACGAAAAGAGATTTCATTATCGTTTTGATGAACTTGAATTCGGTCAAATATACCACCCCGGACATAACCGGAACCTTTATAAGAGTATCCATTACCAAACACGGCAATTAAGTGCTCTCCGGGTTTTAGCGACTTTATTTGCCATTGATATTCAGCATCACCGAATAAGTTTTTGCCAATGGTTGGGATATCAGCAACGGCATAGTATACCTCTGCAAACATATCGTCTGCTTGGTTAGCCGGAACAGTATCGACATTCTCTGCACTGGTTCCATCAAATGCTTTTTGTACGGCTTTATTATCTAGATAAAGCTTTCTTATAGAACCATCGCCAGTTAATTCCAACCAGCTTCTTTGTTGAAAAACATCTGGCTTGATAGTCGATATGGGCTGAATGATATTGTTTGTTGGTTTAATGATGCCTAAAGACTCGGCGGCTTTTGTCGCGGCCTTGGTGATGGCGACATTCATGACCATCACTGTTACTGTTGCTCCGGATAAGCCATCGATAGGAATGTAGCCCTGATTGGGCTTACCTCCCACTTTGATGCGGTCTTTAACGGACAGCCCAACGTATTGATCACTAAAGTCCCACAGTTTTGTTTCTGGGATGCCAGCTAAAATTATAGGTTCATGATGTTCTAATACTTTAGATGCAAGGTATTTGCCTTCAGTGTCGATGATAACCAGCATGTTAACGGGTTCGCCAGAATAGGCGGGTATTTTGGCGATATCATTGGTTTCAAATGCGTAACCAAGTACCTCGTCTTGTTTTTTTATAACGCGTAGCAGTGGCTCTCCCTGCTTTTCTGAAATAGCAGTATGTTGAGGAAATGTTTGTTCGATAAGCGGGATAGGATCTTTTGCCGGGCTGACAAATAACGCATAAGAAGAAGACGAAAAAATGACGCTGCTCAGGAAAGAAAAAAACACAATAAAGGATTTTAGTTTTTTTAGAATATCCTCCATTTTGTACTCCACATAAACAATAATTATTAATAGTAAATAAAAGTTTGTTAATGGTGGATTGATTTAAGTCAATTTACTATTACATTAGTGTTGTGAATATGTAAAATATCAATGTTGGTCACAGATTGACGTCAGGAAAATAATGGTGGGAAATACCCATGTGAAATATAGGGTATTTATTAATGTATTCAAGTAGTTTGCGCAACCAATAGCCTTGTTTTTAGTGTGGTTTTGTTTGGTGTAAAAAAACCAGTAACGGATGTCACTGGTTTTAGAGTTGTTAACAAACTATTAATATTACTTGTTACGCCCAACCATTTCGAGATTTCTTCCTTCTAGGCATAATACCTGGAAGAATTAAGCCTAAAAGCAGGCCTGCACCAGCAACCCCGCCGCCATACATAAAGTATTTAAGTAGCAGGTCTTCTTTTTGCGTATCTAATTTTGCTCGCAATTCACGAATTTCAGTTTGAGATGATGACAATTTTTGACTGATATCCGTGTAGTTGGCTTCTAGATCCTGAATCTGTGCGTTACGTGTATCCAAAGATTGCAGTAGTCCTGCTTGTTCTTCATCTGAACTCTTACGGGCATTCGAAAGTTGTTCTTTGACGATTGCCAATTCTTCTTCGAGCTTAGGTAAACGCTCAGCCATGCTTGCCTGACGAGTGACAAAACGACTTTCAACCCAACCTTTACGGCCTTTGTTATCAACAACCTGACTGTAGCCATTGTCTTTGTTGCTGTCGACAAGATTAACCTTATCACCAGCATTGACGCTACCAATTATACGGAACTGGTTACTGGGACCAGCATGCATATAAGTAAATAGATTGTCTGCGATGTAACGCTCAGCGGCGAAAGCACTCGATGTGCTTAAGCAAACCAATATAATAATAGAGAACAATTTTTTCACAGTGTGTCCCTTTGCGATTCCTTGGGTGAGACTAAGGCTTAGTACAGTCTAGCCTTTAATATATGAGAAGAATAGTAAGAACTTTTTTTGGCTCCTGCAACAAAAGAGGGACGTAAAACGTCCCTTTATGTGCGATTGAGTCAAATATGACATTAATCTAACATTGATTAGCTAAATGCAGCTTGAATAACGTAGAAGAATACGACGGATAACAATGCACCAGCAGGTAGTGTTACTACCCATGAAACGACGATGTTTCTTACTACACCCAAGTTAAGAGCTGCAATACCGCGAGCAAAACCTACACCTAAAACAGCACCAACTAATGTTTGTGTTGTTGAGATAGGAAGCCCAGTCCCCGATGCAAGTACTACAGTCGTCGCCGTTGCCAATTGAGCAGCAAAGCCACGGCTTGGAGTAAGCTCGGTAATTCCGGTACCTACGGTTGCCATTACTTTATGACCCATCGTTGCCAGACCAAAGACAATACCGAAACCACCTAAAGGCAGTATCCACCAGGCAATGGTACTTTTTGTCGTAATTTCGCCCATATTTTCAATGGTAGAAGCAATGGCTGACAATGGACCAATAGCATTGGCAACATCGTTCGAGCCGTGTGCAAATGCCATTGCACAAGCGGTAATTACCATTAAAGTACTGAATATTTTTTCAACACCAGCGAAGCTATGATCATCTTTACGTGAGGAGAACTTCTTGCCGATATAAATATAACCACCGATCATGACCATTGCGGATACCGCAATTGCCCATCCCCAGGCATCTACACCCGTTAAGTGTAACCCAACGTGTTTAAGGCCTTTCTTTATCGTAACCAGAGCAATAACCATAGTGGTTATAAACATATAAATCGGTACGTATCGTTTGGCGTTTTGTAGTGGTGATTCGGTGTTAAATATCAGTCGCTGTGCACTGATGAATATATAGTAGGCAATTATACCTGATATCAATGGCGTGATTATCCAACTACCAACGATACCCTGTACAGAGTCCCAGTCGACGGCTTCAGAGCCAACGGATACTAGCGCAAAGCCGATAATTGCTCCGATAATGGAGTGTGTAGTCGATACCGGCCACCCCATGAAGGAGGCGAGTAGTAGCCATGTTCCAGCAGCAAGTAGTGCTGACATCATTCCGAAAACAAGTACATCAGGTTTATCTGCGAATAGTGAGGTTTCAATCACACCTTTTCGAATTGTATCGGTGACTTCACCGCCAGCAAGATATGCACCAGCAAATTCAAAGATCATTGCAATGATAATTGCTTGCTTTACTGTTATAGCTTTTGAGCCTACTGATGTACCCATAGCGTTGGCAACGTCATTTGCGCCGATACCAATAGCCATCAAAAAACCAAATAGAGCTGCAATAATAATTAGGACAGTGCCGTAGTTAGCGAGGATATCCATCTTAATACCTAGTAGTTAAGTAGATCAGGAAATATTGAGGAGAATGCTCCTTCTACGCAGCAGATGCAGCGCATATCGCCTGAACTTACATAGTGATTTTAAAATTTAAGAATCAGAAAGCATTATTTCTAAGCGCGCGCCAACACGCTGTGCTTGATCGGCTATTTCGCCAACCCATTCTAAAATCTTGTATAAAAACATGACGTCTATCGGATTGTAGTCATTTTCAATCGCCATTAAATTTTGGCGAAGTTGAATCTGCATAGAATCCGTATCGTCTTCAATCAAATCCAGTTGCTGGATCATGTCAGCCACAAGTTCGACTTCACGGCCTTTAAATCCAGTCTCTAATAACTCATCAAACTCTTGAACAACTTTATGAGCTAAGCTAGCGGCATCTAGACAGCGTTTAAGGTAGTCGATGAAATCTTCATAGATAGGAGTGGGGATTTGCAATTTGCGCCCGAGAGCACGACCTGCAATATCTTTGGCTAGATTAGCGAGTCTGTCTTGTTGTCTTACTAGATCTAACAAATCTGTGCGACTAACAGGCATAAACAAACCGCTAGGTAGTTTAAGACGAATCTCTCGTTTTAGAACGTCAGCCTCTTTTTCAAGCTCAGATATGGTTTCGCGGCTGTTCTGTGCTCTTTCCCAGTCGCCTTGATGACAAGCATCAAAGAAATCAACTAAATGAAAGCAACACTTATCCACGACCGCAACATGAGTCTGTAGAGGTTTAATAGGGGATTTAGCGAATAATCCCATGATCGTATTTACTGGCATAGTATCAAAACTCAAAAAAAATATAACCTTATATAAACATACACCATCTAATTTAAGATGTTGTCTCTGGGGGCTATAAAGTGGCGCATGTTAACCTAATAAATTGCTCATTAAAACTGATTTAGATCATCTATAGAGTGATATTTCGATCTTGCTGTTGTGGAAAATTGGCAATATCCTGTCTGTGTCATCTTTTAAAGGTAAAACTATGGAAACCGAAATAGAGCTGAAGTTTTTTGTCTCACCTGATTTTTCTGACACATTAAGAAGAAAAATTGCAGAAACCAAAATTCTTCAGAGCAGTTGTAGAGAGCTAGGAAATACTTATTTTGATACTCAAGACAACTGGTTGCGTAAGCATGATATAGGTTTACGTATTCGGCGCTTTGATGATGTTTTTATTCAGACAGTGAAAACATCAGGCCGGGTAGTTGCGGGGCTGCATCAACGGCCGGAATATAACGCAGAGCATACATGTAACCTGCCTGAGTTAATTCTACATCCCGATGATATTTGGCCTGAGGGAAAGAAAGTTGCTGTTTTGCAATCTGAATTAAATGCTATTTTTTCGACGAACTTTACCCGTGAACAGTGGTTAGTGGGCATGCCGGATGGGAGCCAGATCGAAGTGGCTTTTGATCAGGGAAAGGTCATTGCTGGCGATAAAGAAGATCCCATTTGTGAAGTCGAATTGGAGTTAAAATCAGGACAAGCGGACTCATTATTTATTCTGGCAAGAAGCCTTAGTGATGAAGGTGGAATGCGCCTTGGGAACTTAAGTAAGGCGGCCAGAGGCTATCGTTTGGCTCAAAATTATCAAGGGGATGAAGTTAAATTTCTTCCACTAGTGGCAACGAATGAAGAAGATACAGTAGAGCAGTGCTTTGTTAAGTCCCTTGAGCATGCTTTGTCACATTGGCATTACCATGAGCAGATTTATTTTGAACGGTCGTCACTGGTTTCGTTACAGCAAATAGGCGACTCAATTTCATTCATTCGTCAGATTTTAACGGTTTTTGGTGGCATAGTGCCACGACGTGCCAGTGCTATCCTGCGTCAGGAACTTAAATGGCTAGACGAAGAATTATCATGGTTAAAAACCGCTGATTATATTGATGATCTTTGTGAAGATAAGGGCCATGCGCTACGTAAGCTTGATGCACGTAAGCATTTGGTTAAAAGATTGCAGGAGCAAAAACAGCAGCTTCCTGAGAAAGGGGAAGTAATGGCGCTATTAACGTCAGCACGTTACACCGCTCTTTTATTGGATTTGAGTCGCTGGCTAATGGCAAAAGGGTGGCAGCCGTTTTTGGATGATAAAGCCCGAGAGAAGATGGTTCGAAATATTGGCCACTTTTCTCAAAAACAGTTAGATAGAACTTGGGCTGAACTTATTGAAGCATTTCCACCGGAGAGAAAGCTTTCTCGTCAGGAATATATCGACCAGAGATATCGCCTGATGCGAAATCTGTACACAGGCATTTGCTTTGCTGCCATTTATGATATTGAGCAGCGCAATAGCTTTAGGATGCCTTGGGCTGATCTCTTTAGTGGTATTGATGATCTTCTGACATTGGAACCGCTACAGGCCTTAGTGGCTGAATTGGAAGAAGAAGAACGAGCTCAGCTTGAGAGGTGGATAGCTCGCCAAGAAAGTTCAATACTTCATGCAATGGAACAAACAAGGCTTATGGGTATTGAAGCGCAACCTTATTGGAGCTAATGGCTGTTTTTGTGATAGTTAGCGCTCCGAATAAGGACTGAATGTATAGCCAATGAGTACGTTGGCTATTTTTTTGCCTCTTTATCCCGCAATGATTTTTCTAAGTTATCCACTTTCTCTATCAGTTGGTTTTGTTGTTTAACCAACTGATCAAACTGTTTGTGTGTGAGTATTACTTGTCCTTGTGACTCGTCAATTCGAGGCGTGGTGATAATGGAGGTCATGAGCCCCGAAATCATTCCAAATATACCGACACCACAGATGATAACAACAGCTGCCACTACTTTGCCGAATGTGGTTACTGGATAATAATCACCGTATCCAACCGTACTAACTGTTACAAATGCCCACCATAGAGCATCTCCCCCGTTTTGAATATTTGCTGCAGAATCTTGTCCCTCTGCGATAATCATGAGCCCTGAACCCACGGTAAGTAACATCACTAATAGGAAGAGAATGGATGCGAGTGTCGCTTCTTTCCGGTTGCGTTGAATTAACTTCCATACCTTTTTTCCTGAACGAATGATTCGAATAACTCTTAAAATTTGAATAATCCGTCCATACCGGAGCGGCTCGATCAATGGGATGCTCGCGACAAAATCAATCCAATGTGATTGTAAATATCTGATTCGATTGTTAGAACGGAAAAGGTCCACAGTGAGCTGAATAAGAAATAAGCTACAGATAATAGTATCTATGCCGATAAGGATCCTGTAAGTCTCGGGCTCTGGAGTAAAGAATAACAATCCAGAGATCACAAATAAGGATAAAAAAGAGAGCAACAGTGACATAAGGCTCATTGGTTTTAATTCATTTTTGATATGATTGCTTTTCATTCGCAGCTCGAAATAAATGGATTGAAGTATCGATTAACGTGGATTGATGGATTAATAATTGAACCCTATAGCCTGGTTTATTGCCAGTTTATATAAGAATACGTGGAGAACTGGTAATGGCAAGCATAAAAATCAAGCCGTGGGAAAGGATTATCACCGATGTTAGGTTAGTGCCTAAACTCGTTGTTTTAATGGTGTTTAGCACCATATTTATTATCGGGAAACAGTTATGGGATGCGAGCACGTTTTATAGTTCGGTTATCTCTGTTCAGAAAGAGCAAGCGATGAATATGGCCATCACAGAGGCCAATATTTTAGATAATGTACTGCTAGCAGATAGCGCGTCCAGCACGGCTCAAAATGCCTTTAATGCTATATCAGTAAAGGGAAAGAGGAGTCATTTTGTCTATTTGGTTGATATGGATACTAAAAAAATATACGGCCACTCCACTTTTTCTTCGTTAAGCTCCGTCTCAGGTTTAACTGACGATGGACAGCAATGGTCTCAACTTTTATCTGGTGCTAAGTCGAGTGTTGGTTATGAGCTCAATGACGGCGAACAATTGGAACATGCGATTAAACTAAAGAAGGCCAACTGGATGGTGGTGGTTTCGCAAAGTTCAGAAGTTGCTCAGGAATATTACGACAAATATTTGATT
Organism: Vibrio sp. UBA2441; assembly: GCA_002342685.1. Classification (GTDB taxonomy): domain Bacteria; phylum Pseudomonadota; class Gammaproteobacteria; order Enterobacterales; family Vibrionaceae; genus Vibrio. The sequence goes on along the minus strand of DDQN01000063.1, from coordinate 94,358 downwards.
CAGATGGTATGGCAAACACTGGCGATGATTGTGGTATTTGTCGGTTTATTGATGGGTGCTGCCCACGTTATGCTTCGCCAGACCAATTATATTGCTGAAAGTATCAAAGTGATGGCCAGTAAAAACCTTTCTGTACCTATCGAATTGGACTGCAAGGATGAGTATGGTGATCTGGCTCGCGAGCTGGAAAAAACCCGTACTCAGCTTCAAGAAGTGATTAAAGCCCAAATTGATTCTTCTCAAGAGTTATCGACTATGACTGAGATTATGACTATTAGCATGTCAGAAACGAAAGAGTCATCTCAAGAGGAGTTCAATGAAATAGATCAATTGGCAACCGCTATGAGTGAAATGACCAGTACGGTTCAAACCGTTGCTGAGCATGCTAAAAATGCTTCGTCTGTCACAGAGAATGCATCAGAACAGGCTAAGACGGGACAAACATTTGTTCTGGATAGTGTGAACAAAATGAGAGAGCTCTCTTCCGATATTAGAGACTCAGCGCATGCTGTTAATCAGGTTGAAGAACGTGTAGAAGCGATTGGTAGTGTTGTTGGTACTATTCAGGGGATTTCTGAGCAAACCAATTTACTGGCATTGAATGCCGCGATTGAAGCGGCGCGTGCTGGTGAAGCAGGCCGTGGGTTTGCAGTGGTTGCCGATGAAGTTAGAAATCTGGCACAGCGTACACAGACCGCGACTGTTGAAATTCAGGAGATGATTTCCCAACTTCAACAGAGCGCTAATTCGGCTGTAGATCTCATGGAGAAAAGTGTTGTTGAAGCGGCAGATGGTGCTGAATTAGTCAACAATGCGGGAGAAGAGTTAAATGGTATTGTTGAGCAAGTTAGCAATATTAACGATATGAATTTTCATATTGCAACGGCGGCGGATCAACAAAGCAGTGTTGCTGAAGAGATGAATCAGAACTTGAACAACGTGCGCGAGTTGGTCGAGGCTTCTGTGGTAGTCGTTACGGAGTTACTTGAAACTTCAGAAGTCATGCAAACGAATGCAGAAGAACTGGATTGCAAAATACAATCTTTTAAAGTTTAGTTTAAGATTAGTTTCTATATCACTTTACAACGCCCGCTTAGTTTTAGCGGGCGTTTTTTATTGTTACAGTAACAGTTAATAATTAAGACATTGTGTCTGCAAACAGTGTGATCGTTTTCAGCGACTCACGCTGAACAAGGAAGTGAAATGCACCTACCCGAAAACCTTATTAATGAATATCAAAAGGCTTTTGAGCTGTTGAATGACGGAAGTCAATCTACCTTGTCCCAATGGCCGCGGAAAAGAATTGATGAATCACAGCGAGTTCTTTCTCTTAGTCGCTTTGTTTCTGATTCGTTAGGTCAGGACGACGAGTTATGCAGTGAGTTACCTCGTATGCTGGATGAAAATAGCCGGGCAGAGCAGTATCGTTCTCGTCTCTCTGAGATGCTAACTGATTGTCTGGATGAAGCTAGTGGGATAAAAGTGCTTCGTCAGTTTCGCCGTCGAGAGATGGTATATATTGCTTGGCGTGATTTTGTCGGTGACTGGAGCCTGGATGAGAGCCTTAATCATTTATCCATGCTTGCTGAAGCGATGATCTTTGAAACCTACCAATGGCAGTATCAGGCATGCTCTAGTGAATGGGGAACGCCTTATAATTCACAAGGTGAAGAGCAACCTATGCTGATTATCGGCATGGGAAAATTAGGTGGTGGAGAGTTAAACTTTTCTTCTGATATTGACCTTATATTTACCTATCCGGAAAACGGAGAAACTCAGGGAGCAAGGCGCAGCATTGCAAATGCTCAGTTTTTCACCAGACTAGGGCAGCGTATTATAAAGGCGTTGGACCAACAGACCTTCGACGGCTTTTGCTATCGGGTGGACATGCGATTGCGACCCTTTGGCGAGAGTGGTCCTCTGGTTATGAGTTACGCTGCTTTGGAAGACTATTATCAAGAGCAAGGCCGAGACTGGGAACGTTACGCCATGATAAAAGCTCGGGTAATGGGCAGAGAAATGTATCCTGAGTATCAGGAACTGCGTCAGATGTTAAGACCATTTGTTTTCCGTCGGTATATCGATTTTAGTGCGATTCAATCTTTACGACGCATGAAGTCTATGATCTCTAGTGAAGTCAGGCGCCGCAAGCTCACCAATAATATTAAGCTTGGACCTGGCGGCATCAGAGAGATTGAATTTATCGCTCAGGTTTTTCAGCTAATTCGGGGCGGAAGAGAGCCAAACTTACGAGGTCGCGGGCTTCTTAAAACGTTATTGGCGATAAAAGAGCTTAAGTTACTCGATGAATCAGAAGTAAGCCAGCTTGAAAAGGCTTACCGATTTTTGAGAAAACAGGAAAACCTGCTACAAGCAATGGCAGACAAGCAGACACAGACTCTGCCTGATAACGAACTGGATCAATTGAAACTTGCCTATTCAATGGAATTTGAGTCTTACCAAGAGTTATTAGATGCAACTTATCACCATATGGGTTGTGTACATAATATCTTCGATGATTTGATAGGCGATGAAGAAGAATCAACTTCGGTGAAAACGCATTTTGCTGAACTTTGGGATATGGCTCATTCTCCAGAAGTGATTGAGCATGTTCTTAAAGAAGATCTCGCAAGCGTTGATCCTGAAAAAGATGCCAATACAATTATTCAGTTTAAATCGGACTTAGCGAAAAAGACGTTAGGACCTCGTGGCAGAGAAGTGTTAAACCGATTAATGCCCAAGATATTTCAGGCTATTTTTGCTCATAAAGATGCAAAACATGGATTGCCAAGGGTGCTGCAGGTTCTTTACAAAATCGCTACGCGAACGACTTATCTTGAGTTATTAGATGAGCACTCAGCAGCGCTGACACAACTTGTTCGGTTATGTACAGCCAGCCCAATGATTTCGGAACAACTTAGTCGTTACCCTATCTTATTGGATGAGTTACTTGATCCACAACAACTATATAATCCCATTCCGTTATCGGCATACCGAACGGAACTTCGTGATTTTCTTGCTCGTATTCCTGAAGATGATATGGAGCAGCAGATTGAGGGGCTAAGGCAGTTTAAGCAGATCTGCATATTGAGAACTGCAGCAGCTGACATTGCCGGGGCTTTACCTGTGATGAAGGTGAGTGACCACTTAACGTATCTGGCCGAAGCAATAGTGGAAGCGGTGATCAATCAGGCTTGGTTGCAGCTGACTGAAAAGTACGGAGAGCCAAACCATCTAAAAGACAGAGATGGAAAAGGATTTTCTGTCATTGGATATGGGAAGGTGGGCGGTTGGGAGTTAGGTTATAACTCTGATCTGGATATTGTATTTATGCACGACTGCCCTGTCAGTAGCTATACGGATGGTTTAAAAGAGATTGATAGTCGTCAGTTTTACTTAAAATTGGCTCAACGAATTATCCATATATTTTCAATTCGCACCGCTTCTGGCATTTTGTATGAAGTGGATACCAGACTAAGACCTTCCGGTGCTTCTGGATTATTGGTTAGCCCTACACAGGCATTTGAAGAGTATCAACTCAGTGATGCATGGACATGGGAACATCAGGCGCTTGTCAGAACTCGCCTAATTTATGGTGATGATTTGTTGGTTGATGCCTTTAATGGCATCCGTAAAAAAGTACTCACTCAAAGCCGGGATCAAGAAAAGCTCAAAAAAGATGTGGTTGAGATGCGTGAAAAAATGCGAGACCACTTAGGTGGTAAGAAGCCAGGCAGGTTCATGCTTAAGCAAGATAAGGGTGGAATCACGGATATTGAATTTTTAGCCCAGTATTTGATTCTAAATTACAGTGCTAAATACCCGGATTTAACTCGTTGGTCTGATAATGTTCGAATATTTGAGTCACTTTTTGAGCAACATATTTTGAGCGAAGATGAAATGTCAGCGATAAATCAAGCCTATACAAGATTGAGAAATGAGATTCACCATCGAAACTTATTAAATCAAGATGCTGACGTCGAACCGTCTCGTTTTGTTGAAGAAAGAAAATGCGTTGAAATACAATGGAGTAAGTGGTTGTTTTGAGGGTCAGTGAGTATTCACTTATATTTTACAATACATTTGGCATAATATTGTAATCATTATTACGTGTTTTCATGACGTTGCCTTTCCTATATGACATTCACTCTTGAAGAAGCGAGTGCCATGAAGTCACTTGAGTATAGGTGTATGCAGCTGTTAAAATTGGCAAAGATATTATTTTTGGAGAGTTTTATGAAACCGATACTGCCTGATTACAGCCAATCCGGTGTTCTTATTGTTGGTGATGTAATGCTAGATAGGTATTGGTATGGCCCTACGGGACGTATATCACCGGAGGCACCAGTACCTGTGGTAAAGGTCGAAGAAAACGAAGAGCGACCAGGTGGAGCGGCTAACGTGGCAATGAATATTGCTTCTTTAGGTGGGAAGGCAACCGTAGTAGGGCTTGTTGGCAATGATGAACCTGCGCAGGTATTAACGGATACGCTAAATTCATTAAACGTGAATTGTGATTTTGTGCCTTTGTCCGACTATCCGACTATTACAAAATTAAGAGTAATGAGCCGTGGGCAACAATTAATCCGTCTCGATTTTGAAGATAAGTTTGAAGGTACTGACCCTGCGTTAATTTTAAAGCGTATGGAGCAATCATTGCCTTCGGTTAAATCGGTTGTGTTGTCCGATTACGCCAAAGGCGCACTAGAGCATATCCAAGAGCTAATTCAAAAAGCGAAGTCAGCGGGCGTACCTGTTTTCATTGATCCTAAAGGTGCTGATTTTGAGCGATACCGTGGAGCCACTTTGCTTACGCCAAATATGGCTGAGTTTGAGTTGGTTGTTGGTAAGGTCAAGAACGAAGAAGAGCTTGTGGAAAAAGGGCTAGCGTTAATTGATACCTATGACTTTGAAGCTCTGCTCGTTACCCGTAGCGAACATGGAATGACATTGTTGCGTCGCGGAGAAGAACCTTTCCATTTGCCGACATTAGCCAAAGAGGTTTTTGATGTAACAGGGGCAGGAGATACGGTTATTTCAGTATTAGCCGCTTCCGTTGCCGCTGGTAAACCACTGGATGAAGCGTGTGCTTTAGCTAACGCTGCGGCCGGTGTTGTTGTCGGAAAACTAGGGACTTCGACACTTTCTACTATTGAATTGGCAGAGGCCATTCATGGTAGTCAGGATACGGACTATGGCATTATTTCCGAGCATTCATTGATTGACGCGGTTAAAAAAGCACGCTCAAAAGGTGAAAAAGTGGTCATGACCAATGGCTGTTTTGATATCTTGCATGCTGGCCATGTTTCTTACCTGAATCACGCTGCTGAGTTAGGTGACCGACTGATTGTTGCGGTAAATACGGATGATTCAGTTAAGCGTTTAAAAGGACCTGGTCGTCCGGTTAACCCGACAGACAGACGAATGGCTGTATTGGCTGGACTTGGTGCCGTTGATTGGGTTGTCCCATTTAATGAAGATACGCCACAGCGCTTGATTTCTGAAGTACTACCTAGCTTATTGGTTAAAGGTGGAGATTATAAACCTGAAGAAATAGCCGGCGGGGAAGAAGTTATTGCCGCAGGTGGTGAAGTTAAAGTATTGAACTTTGAAGAGGGTGTTTCGACCACTGAAATAATCAAAGCTATCAGAGGTGACAATAGTTAGTTGTTCACTGTTATTTAAAAATGGGGCTGGCCTTTTAAGGTCTGCCCCATTTTTTATAAAGTATTATTACTTAACTTCAGCGACTTTAAGACCTGCGTTGATATCTAAGATATCTTGTTCACTGAGTGAGCCTACTGCCTGACGTAAATTAAGTACGCTAATAACGTAGTTGTAACGCGCGTTGGCTAAGTTACGGTTTGCATCATATAGGCGTCTAGTTGAATCTAATACATCAACGATGGTACGTGTACCAACATCGAAGCCAGCTTCCGTTGCTTCAAGAGCTGAGCGGGCAGAAACAACCGACTGCTCATAAGCGCGGATAGTACCAATCGTCGCATTAATGTTATTGTTTGAACTACGAACTGTTGTCACTATCTTACGGTAAGTGGCTTCCAGGCTTTCACTGGCGGCTACATAGTTGTATTCCGCTTGTTTTACCTGAGAGCTAATATTACCACCGGTATACAATGGAACTGATAGATTTAGACCGATATTAAAATCATTAGCATCATAGTTTGATGAGCTCTGGGTTACGTCTGTGAGGCTATAACCACCATCCAAGGTCAATGAAGGCAAATGACCAGAGCTAGCGAGTGAAATGGCATCTCGGGCAATATCTTGGGATATTCTGGCCGTCAATAACGTCAGGTTCTCAGTTTGTGCTTGTTCTAGAAGCTGCTGAGCAGACTCTTGAGTTTTATCTGCAGAAAAGCGCTGTGTATCAAGAATATTCAGATTAGTATGTTCTTGCCCTGTTATTTCGCGTAGCGCTTCATAGCTATTAATCAGGTCATTTTCACTGACGACTTCACTGGCTAATACGCTATCGAACTCTGCCTGAGCATCATGTACGTCAGTAATGGCTGATAGTCCAACCTCAAAACGTTGTTTAGTCTGCTCTAACTGACGAGCTACGGCTGCTTTTTCTGCGCGTACAAACTCTAAGCTATCTTGAGCACGAAGTACTTCAAAGTAAGCGGTAGCAACACGTAAGATCAAATTTTGCTGTTCTGCTGCGTAGCTTGAATCAGCCTGACGAGCTTGTTTTTCAGCCGTATCTAAGTTGATCCAGCTTGAGCGTTTATAGAGTTCTTGAGTGAAACCAACACCTGCAGAGAGCTTATTGCTTTCTCTTGAATCAATGTCACTACGATTAATATCATAGCTTGCAGTCAGGTTAATTTGTGGAAGTAACGAACTTCGACTGGAAGTAATCGCTTCAAATGCTGCGTCTCTCTCAGCAGCGGTGCGTAATAACGTTGGATCGTTCTCTTTAGCTTGGTTATAGATACCAGCAAGATCATCAGCAAATGATAAAGTAGTTACACCACTTAAAGTGATACTGATGATTAAAGGTAGCAGCTTTTTCATTTTGTATAGTCCTGCCTTAATTAGGATCGAATCTTGAAGAGTTTAACTCATAATGTTGGAGTTTTGCTCTAATCTTTGCGCTTTTTTACACTTTATTACACGAGTGTGCAATAAATTTATTTCTAATTAAAAAAATATTTAAACTTTATTGAAAAAGTTGAGCGTTATCATTGGTAGAAAAGATACTCTATGATTAAAATACTCATTACATTATTTATAGGGTTCATAAGACAGCATGAAATCTCAATTTACTCCTCAAGATGTAAAAATTATCTCAAAAGAAACCTTGTTCCGTGGTTTTTTTCAGATGGTTAAGTATACATTTAAGCACAAATTATTTGATGGTGGCTGGAGTAGCCCTGTTGAAAGAGAGTTATTTGAGCGAGGTCATGCTGCCGCATTACTGCCTTATGATCCAATTCGTGATGAAGTCGTGTTAATCGAACAAATTAGAGTCGGTGCACTGGAACATAATCAGCCTTGGCAATTAGAGATTGTGGCCGGAATTATGGATGCCGAAGAGTCTGTTGAAGATCTTGTTCGGCGTGAAGCCGTAGAAGAAGCTGGACTAGAAGTACGTCAAATCCAGCCCATATCTAGTTATTATCCTTCTGCCGGCGGGTGTTCTGAGCGATTAGATGTATTTGTCGGAGAAGTAGATTCAAGTGATGCTGGTGGTGTTCATGGACTAGAATATGAAAATGAAGATATTCGTGTTCACGTTGTTAGCCGCACAAATGCGTACCAGATGGTACAAAATGGAAAAATTGAGAATGGAGCTTCAATTATTGCGTTGCAATGGTTGGAGTTACACAGAGAAGAATTATTATCCCGATGGCAGAATTAGTAACAGGTAAACCCTACCATGTAGATTTAGCTGCATTGATGAGGGTTTATGAGACCAACTATGCAAAATTAAACGCTTTGATACCTAATCAACCAAGTGTCGGTGATATTCGCTCCTATCAAGTTGAAGCAATGACTTATCAGCTAGAAGTGCGAGAGCTAACAAGATACACCTCACTGATTGACGTGAGTCAATGTGATGATACTCCAATTTTTCCGTTACCCAAGATGACAGTTAGGCTATATCACGATGCCAGAGTAGCAGAAGTGTGTGCCAGTGAGCAGATTTCTAGGGTACAAGCTCGATATGATTACCCAAATAAAAAAATGATGCAAAAAGATGAAAAATTTCAGCTTAACCAGTTTTTAAGCGATTGGCTTTCATTCTGTTTAAAACATGGAATTAGCAGAGCTCCCATTTTTTGAATAAAGATATAGCGATTTATGACGATAAGACTAATGCTTGATTAAAATGAATGTCATAAGTTAATTAAAAAGGAATTCAGGTTTACTATTTTGAAATTATCAGCAGCCTTAAATAATCACAGTATAAGACTCATACAGGTTACTGATACTCATCTATTTTCTGATGTGGATGGGTGTTTGCTAAGTGTGAATACTTTGGATAGTTTTCAAGCGGTTATTGATGAGATAAAACACAAAAATATCGAGTATGATGCCGTTATTGCGACGGGTGACATTTCCCAGGATCACACTAAAAAGTCTTATAGGCGTTTTGAACAAGGTATTAGTCAATTAGAGAAACCTTGTTTTTGGCTTCCAGGCAATCATGACTTCAAGCCAAGTATGCAAAGTGTTATCCCATCTCCTCAAATTCGGACAGACACTCATGTTCTGGCTGGCGAAAACTGGCAAGTTATCTTATTGGATAGCCAGGTCACGGGTGTGCCTTACGGTAGATTAAGTGAACAACAGTTGTTGTTTTTAGATACTAAGCTGGCTGAAAATTCATGCTTACACTCTTTGGTGTTACTTCACCATCATCCTTTATTGGTGGGTAGTGCTTGGTTAGATCAGCATACCTTGAGCGAATCAGACTCGCTGTGGGCTGTGTTAGCCAAACATGACAATGTTAAGGCATTACTGTGTGGCCATGTACATCAGGATTTTGATCAGGTGCATCAAGGGGTAAGGGTTCTAACGACCCCATCTACATGTGTTCAGTTTAAACCTAATTCTCAAGAGTTTGCTTTGGATGCACTTTCTCCTGGCTGGAGAATGTTAGAGTTGTTCGATGATGGGCGCTTAGAAACCAATGTTGGTCGATTGAAAAATGGTCGATTTTCTCCGGACTTTTCCTCTGGTGGGTATTAATGAAACCTTCTCTGTTACTGTATATACATGGTTTTAATAGTTCTCCTCTTTCTCTGAAAGCCAATGTAATGAAGCAATATTGTGAGCAGCATCGGCCTGATATTAAGGTTGTAACGCCACAAATAGCTTGTTTTCCAGATGAAGCAAAAAATCAACTGATTGACTTGGTGGAACAATATAAGGGCAATTATAACGTTGGACTTGTTGGTAGTTCGTTAGGTGGTTATTTTTCTACTTGGTTAAATAGTCTTTATGGTTTTCGAACGGTGTTGATAAATCCAGCCGTAAAACCGTATGAATTGTTGATAGACTATCTTGGCGAACAGACAAACCCTTACACGGATGAGACATACTTTTTACAAGAGAAGCACGTTGATTTGTTACGAACGTTAGATGTGAGCGAATTAAATAACCCTGAGGATTTTTGGCTTCTTCAACAAGAAGGTGATGAAGTTCTGGATTATCGACAAGCGGTGGAAAAGTACGCTTCTGCGAAAAAAACAATCGAATCAGGCGGCGATCATAGCTTCATTGGGTTTGAGCGATTTCCTTCTAATATCATCAATTTTTTAGAGCTTTAGTGGCTATTCCATTGGGGTGGGTCATAAAAATATTCATCTCGTGACCAACGAGCTTGACATCAGGTGCCTTGTTCCAGAGTATGTTCTTCTAAATTCCCCGTGAATAAGCTATTTTTCAGCTGATTTTATTTCTGTTGTAATTGCGCTTAATTGATTTAATGCGTCATATTCTCACGGCAGAGTAACCCTAATTTATAAAGTATAATTCCGTATTATGACTGAACAATACAATGCTGGAGCCATTGAGGTTCTTAATGGCCTAGAACCAGTACGTCGTCGACCAGGGATGTATACGGATACCGTACGCCCTAACCACCTTGGTCAGGAAGTCATCGATAACAGCGTCGATGAAGCGTTAGCCGGCTACGCCTCTAAAGTACAAGTAATCCTTCATCCGGATCAATCATTAGAAGTTATTGATGATGGTCGTGGTATGCCTGTAGATATTCATCCAGAAGAAAAAATATCCGGGGTCGAACTTATTTTATGTAAGTTGCACGCTGGGGGTAAATTTTCCAATAAAAGCTACCAGTTTTCAGGTGGTTTACATGGTGTAGGTATCTCTGTTGTCAATGCGTTGTCTAAACGGGTTGAAGTCGTTGTTAAAAGAGATGGCCAAGTCTATGAAATAGCCTTTGAGCACGGAGAGAAAGTTTCTGATTTGAAGGTCATCGGTACATGTGGCCGTCGGAATAAAGGAACCAGTGTTCATTTTTGGCCTGACGCTTCTTATTTCGATTCAGCGAACTTTTCTGCATCACGTCTGATAAATAACCTGAGAGCGAAAGCCGTTCTATGTCCTGGGTTAGAAATTGTATTTTCAGACAAGGTTAATGGTAACGAGCATCGATGGCTCTACGAAGATGGCCTTAAAGATTATCTGGCTGAAGGTGTCAAAGGTTATACTTTGTTACCGGAAGAGCCGTTTACTGGTGAGTTTAAAGCTGAAACAGAAGCGGCGAATTGGGCGATTATCTGGCAGCCTGAAGGGGGAGACCAGATTACAGAGAGTTATGTTAACTTAATCCCAACGGCACTTGGTGGAACACATGTAAATGGTCTGCGTCAGGGTTTGCTGGACGCGATGCGCGAGTTCTGTGAGTTCCGTAACCTGCTTCCACGTGGCGTTAAACTGACGGGTGATGACATATTTGATCGTTGTTCTTATGTTCTTTCTATTAAGATGCAAGATCCTCAATTTGCAGGGCAAACTAAAGAGCGATTATCGTCTCGTCAATGCGCTGCATTTGTCTCTGGTGTGGTTAAAGATGCCTTTAGTCTTTGGCTTAATGAAAAGCCACAAATCGCCGAACTTATGGCTGAAATGTGTATTTCAAATGCACATAAGCGCATGCGTGCAAGTAAGAAAGTTGTGCGTAAAAAAGTGGCCTCAGGCCCGGCTTTGCCCGGGAAACTGACCGATTGTTCGGTACAAGATTTAAACCGGACTGAGCTTTTCCTCGTGGAAGGGGACTCGGCAGGCGGTTCTGCAAAACAAGCTCGAGATCGCGAATTCCAGGCAATCATGCCATTGCGTGGTAAGATCTTAAATACTTGGGAGGTTTCGGCGGATCAAGTGCTTGCTTCTCAGGAAGTTCACAATATTTCTATTGCTTTGGGGATTGATCCTGATAGTGATGACCTTAACAGCTTACGTTACGGAAAAGTATGCATCTTGGCGGATGCGGACTCTGATGGACTGCATATCGCAACGTTATTATGTGCTCTATTTGTGAAGCATTTTAGAGCATTAGTAGAGGCCGGTCATGTTTATGTCGCAATGCCTCCACTTTTCAGAATCGATTGTGGTAAAGAAGTTTTTTATGCTCTTGATGAGTCTGAAAAAGACGGAGTGCTCGAGCGATTGAGTAAGAAAAAGGCCAAGATCAATGTTCAGCGCTTTAAAGGGTTGGGTGAAATGAATCCACTGCAGTTGCGCGAGACTACTATGGACCCCAACACACGTCGTTTGGTTCAGTTAACTATTGATGATGATGAATTGACGAACGAGATGATGGATATGCTATTAGGAAAAAAACGTGCTGATGACAGACGTACCTGGTTGCAAAGTAACGGTGATTTAGCTGAGGTTTAATTGATGTCTAACGAAATGTCATTTGATGGTGTTGAACAGCTGCCGCTGCGCAAATTTACCGAAGATGCTTATCTTAACTATTCTATGTACGTCATCATGGATAGGGCTCTGCCTTATATTGGTGATGGTTTAAAACCAGTGCAGCGTCGTATTATTTATGCGATGTCTGAATTGGGGTTGTCTGCTGCGGCTAAGTATAAAAAATCTGCTCGTACTGTAGGTGATGTTCTTGGTAAGTATCACCCTCATGGTGATTCGGCGTGTTATGAAGCCATGGTACTGATGGCTCAGCCGTTTTCTTATCGTTATCCGTTGGTGGATGGTCAGGGAAACTGGGGTGCACCCGATGACCCTAAATCTTTTGCTGCCATGCGTTATACCGAGGCAAAGCTGTCTAAGTTTGCTGAAGTTCTTTTAGGAGAGTTAGGACAAGGCACTGTAGAGTGGCAACCAAACTTTGATGGCACGATGAAAGAGCCACAAATGTTGCCAGCGCGTTTGCCGCATATCTTGCTGAATGGTGTTACTGGTATTGCCGTAGGTATGGCGACCGATATTCCTCCGCATAATGTACGTGAAGTTGCTGATGCCACTATTCATTTAATTGATAATCCAACAGCCGATTTGCCGACGATTATGGATTTTGTTCAGGGGCCGGATTATCCAACAGAGGCGGAGATTATTTCGCCAAAGTCGGAATTAGAAAAAATATATCGTACAGGCCGAGGCAGTATAAAAGCTCGTGCTGTATGGCATAAAGAAGGCAGTGACATCATAATCACCGCATTGCCTCATCAAGTTTCCGGTGCCAAGTTACTTGAACAAATCGCTTCTCAAATGCGCGCTAAGAAATTGCCAATGGTAGACGATCTTCGAGATGAGTCTGACCATGAAAACCCGACGAGAATTGTTGTGGTTGCGCGATCAAATCGAGTTGACTGTGATCAGTTGATGAATCATCTATTTGCTTCTACTGATTTAGAGAAGAGTTTTAGGGTCAATATTAATATGATTGGCCTGGATAATCGTCCTCAGGTGAAAGGGTTAGTGAAAATTCTTTCTGAATGGATTGAGTTTAGACGCTTAACTGTTCGTCGTCGCTTGCAATATCGTTTGGATAAAATTCTAGCTCGATTACATATCTTGGAAGGCTTGCTGGTTGCTTATCTAAACTTGGATGAAGTGATAGAGATCATTAGAACGGAAGACGATCCTAAAACAGTATTGATAGAACGTTTTGGCATTACTGATATACAAGCGGACGCGATTTTAGATATCAAACTTCGCCACTTGGCAAAGCTTGAAGAGATGAAGATCCGCGGAGAGCAATCGGAATTAGAGAAAGAAAAAGACAAGTTAGAATTGCTCTTGGGCTCTGAGCGTCGAATGAACACGCTTCTGAAGAAAGAAATCAGGGCTGATGCAGATAAATATGGTGATGATCGCCGCTCTCCTCTTGTTGAGCGTAGTGAAGCAAAAGCTCTGACGGAACGCGATTTAGTGCCAAGTGAAGCGATTACGGTTGTTCTTTCTGAGAAAGGCTGGATTCGCCATGCTAAAGGACATGATGTTGATGCGGCTGGCTTAAACTATAAGTCTGGCGATAGCTTTATGGCTTCTGCTTGTGGCAAGAGCAATCAACAAGCTGTGTTCTTAGGCTCAGATGGGCGTAGTTATTCTTTAGAATCTCATTCATTACCTTCTGCAAGAAGTCAGGGTGAACCGATTACCGGACGTTTGAATATTGCTGAAGGAACTTCCGTAAGACAAGTTGTTATGGGAGAAGATGATCAACTATGGCTGGTTGGATCTGATGCCGGGTATGGTTTTGTATGTAAAGGCAGCGACTTGCTATCTAAAAACCGTAGTGGTAAGGCGTTGGTTAATCTGCCTGAAAGCTCAGAGGTTTTAACGCCTAAAACGGTTGCGGATTTAGATCAGGATGAAATCCTGGCGATTACCAATCAGGGTAGAATGTTACTATTTCCGATTAAAGATCTACCGCAACTAGGTAAAGGTAAAGGGAATAAGATCATTAATATCCCAGCAGCGAAGGCTAAAGCTAGAGAAGAAATTGTTTCTCATCTATTGCCACTACCTAAGGGAGCCTCTATTACTCTGTTTGCAGGTAAACGTAAGCTAGGGTTGAAACCTACGGATCTGGATAACTTCCGTGGGGAACGAGGTCGAAGAGGTAGCTTATTACCGAGAGGGTTACAGCGTGTTTCCCGAATTGAGATTGAAGATACCGCATCTCAAGCGATGGACAATGTAGAAGAGTAAGAAAATACTTCTACAAAAATTCATGTTTCTATAAAAAATCCCAGCCATTGTTTGCTGGGATTTTTTGTTTGTTCGTCACTTGAGTATATTAACCACCTGGGGATTCTTCGATGGTGACTGGCAGAACCATGGCTTTTCCATCACGGAGGATCTCAATGTTGACCTTTGACCCCGGACGCAAGTCTGTAACAATATCCATCACACTCTGACGGCCATTAATTTTTTCTTTACCAATCGTCAGGATGATATCGTTCTTCTGAAAGCCAGCAGTGAACGCTGGTCCATCGGGATCGACGCCAAGCACAACAATAGCGCCAGTGTAGTCCCCCCCCAGAAGTCGGGAAGTCATTGCGTTGATATCTTGGCCATCAATACCTATGTATCCGCGAATCACTCGGCCATCGGCGATAATTTTAGTCATGATCTTATTGGCTAGGTTGTATGGAATGGCAAATGAGATGCCATAGGTCTCAAGGTCAGTGGCTTGTTGGAATGACGCCGTATTGATGCCAACGAGTCCCCCTTGTGTATTCACCAGCGCACCACCTGAATTTCCCCGGTTGATAGCGGCATCGGTTTGAATAAATGCCTGACGGCCATCGGCACTAATTGAAGAGCGACCAGTCGCAGAAATAATGCCAAATGTGGTTGTTTGCCCTAGGTTGTATGGGTTTCCAATAGCAAGAACCACATCGCCTACTTTAGCTTGATACTCTGGATCAAGAGGGATCGTGGGTAAGTTTGTCATTTCTATTTGTAATATGGCGATATCAGTCCTTTGATCTTTACCTACCAATTGAGCGCGGGTGGCGATCCGTCCATCTTGTAATGCGACAATAATCTGATCTGCTTGAGCTACTACATGGAAGTTAGTAATAATATAACCTTTACTACTAACAATAACGCCAGATCCAAGGCCTTGAGTTTTTAGCGTTTTTTTACCATCTTCGGTGTACTGTCGACTATAAATATTCACAACGGCAGGGGCGGCGCGTTTAACTGCATCATTAAACGATATCTGCATTCCTCTGAAATTTTCTACGTTTTGCACAATATTTGTAGGAATGATGTTGGAACGTAGCGAAGGGACAGCGAGAAGAACGACAAGTGCCGTCGCTAATCCTAATCCTATAGAGCGTAATAGAAAATTCAGCATGTATCCCCTCAATGCCGGGAATGAAATTATGGTCAAGTTAAGTTATTGGCAAGGATAGCATTTAGGCTATTTTAATACCAATAACAAAAAAGAGCATGCTATTGCATGCTCTTTTTATGAGTGGAGATTTCTATCGTACAACTAAGTAAATAGTGCGACTTCCTCGTTTTACGTTTAGAGCGAGAACACTCGGTTTTTGCTCTAGTATGACGCGTAGTTCACCGAGATTGCGTACTCGTTTACGGTTAACACCCAGAATAATATCCCCAGTTTGTAATTGGTAAGCTTCTGCAGTGGAGCCTTCTTCTACATTCGTCACTTTCACACCTTGAACGCCATCTTCACCTGAAGTATTGGCAAGTTCAGCGCCCTTTAACCCATCATGCAATTGATCGGCTTTAGTTTTACTTTCGCTAGCTTCTCCTAAAGTGACGTCATAGCTCATTTCTTTGCCATCGCGTATGATGCCTAAGCTTACCTTTTTGCCTGCCCCCAGCGTTGCAATTTTCGCTCTTAGCTCGCCAAAGGTAGATATTTCATTTCCATTGATGGCAATAATGATATCACCTGCGATTAAGCCAGCTTTGTCGGCGGCACTGTCGGGAAGAACCTGACTAACAAATGCCCCTTTACTTGCTTCATATCCTAGAGCCTCTGCCAATTCGGAGGTAACTTCTCCTCCTTGAACACCTAGCATGCCGCGTTTTACTTCGCCAAACTGCAAAATTTGATCCGTCAGGTTTTTCATCATATTGGAAGGAATAGCAAAGCCGATACCAATGTTACCGCCATTTGGGCCGAGTATTGCTGTGTTTATACCAATCAGTTCACCGCGAAGGTTTACCAGAGCCCCGCCTGAATTACCGCTATTTATAGCGGCATCTGTTTGGATGAAATTTTCAAAGTTTTCAATGTTGAGGCCACTTCTGCCTAGCGCTGAAACGATACCTGAAGTGACTGTTTGTCCTAGGCCAAATGGATTACCAATAGCAACGCTAAAATCTCCAACCCTCAGTTTATCGGAGTCGGCCAACTTAATTTCGGTTAGATTTTTCGCTTTATCTTCAATTTTGAGTAGCGCAATATCTGACATTTTATCGCCACCGATAAGTTTCGCGTCATACTCACGTCCGTCATGCAATTGGACTCGGATCTTATCTGCACCGTTAATGACATGATAGTTGGTTACAATATGCCCTTTATCTGCATCGACTACGACCCCTGAACCTAAACCACGAAATGGTCTTTCTTGGAGTTGCTCGGCTGGGAAGTCAGGGCCAAAGAAGAAACGAAATGAATCTGGCAGGCGTTGTTTAGATATTTGCTTTCCCTCTACTGCGATACTAACGACAGCAGGTGTAACTTGTTCTAGCATAGGAGCTAGGCTAGGAAGTTGTTCACTGCCAATACTCAGGGGAAGAGCGGCAGAGGCTGGTAAAGCGGTGATGACAGTGCTTAGGCTGAGAGCCAATGCAGTGAATGCAAGCATAGGTTTTTTCATCGTGTATTCCTCGTTTTAATTATGAAGAATATGACTCAAAAACCTAGATCTAGTTCAAATTTATTTTTTATTTAAGCTGTTTTTACAACGTCAGGCGCTTCAATAATTTCTTTTTCTTCTGTTTTAAGTAGACCTGTAGCACCTTGCGCATAGTCTTTAGGTTGTAAGTTGGCGCTCTCTTTTGTCGATTCTTCCGCTTGAGTAATTAACTTGGCAAATGGGCGATCTTGCTCAGGTAAATTAGGTAGCAACTCAGCCGAAGTTTTTGCCATATGCTGATAGAGCTTAGTGTAGTCTTTACCTAATACGTCGAGCATTTCAGCGGTTTGAGAGAAATGATCGGCTAATTCTTGACGTTGTTGTTCTAACTCAAACTTCGCGGTATCCAACTCTTTTTTCATCGACTGATGTTTTTTATATTGAGGGGTTTTTATACGGGCAATAATGATCCCAAAGATTGCTCCTACTAATAAGCCTATTAATCCGTAAATCCAAGGCATAACTGCTCCTTAATATTATGATTGGGTAACATGTTGTTTACATACAAATTACACATGTTTGTATCTCATGGTACTATGACTGAGCATTCTGATAAAGAAGATACGTAATAGATTCGACCAGTGTTGGTGTAGATGCAAGAGTTAGGTGTAAATTAATGACCCCGATTAAGAAATATGAGCAAGATATTCAAGAGTTTGATTTTCAGATTGATAAAGCTCAAAGAGACGCTATATCTGCGTTAGATGAGCTTTATCACGCTTACCATGATTATTTGAATGCACCAAAGCCAAAGCTTTCCCGAATGCAAAAATTATTGGGCAAAAAAATTGAAGAGGCATCTCTACCTCAAGGCATTTATATGTGGGGAGGCGTCGGTAGAGGGAAAACGTATTTAATGGATACGTTCTGCGACTCAGTGACTAACGATAGAGTGATGAGAGTACACTTTCACCGTTTCATGTTGCGGGTGCATGATGAGCTAAAAAGCTTAGGTGAAACCAGTGATCCATTAGAAAAAGTGGCTGATATCTTTACTAAAGAAGCTGATATTATCTGTTTTGACGAGTTTTTTGTCTCTGACATAACCGATGCAATGATTCTTGGCACACTCTTCCAAGCGCTATTTCGCAGAGGCATTGTGCTGGTGGCGACGTCAAATATTCCACCTCATGATTTGTATCGAAATGGCTTGCAGAGAGTCCGCTTTCTTCCTGCGATTGAACTTATTGAACATCATTGTAAGGTTATGAATGTAGACGGTGGTATTGACTATCGGCTAAGAACATTAGAGCAAGCAGAAATTTACCATTACCCTTTAGATGATGCCGCTCAGGTCAACCTTAATCGCTATTATGGGCAATTGACGGGGGAGAGTAAGCACACACTGACCTCTATTGAGATTAACCATCGAGATATTGAGATAAATAAAGCGTGTGATGGCGTTTTGTACGCGTCATTTAGCCAGTTATGTCAAACATCAAGAAGTCAGAATGACTACATAGAGATGTCGCGAATTTATCATACGGTACTACTTTCCGATGTTATACAAATGAACGAAACACTCGATGATGCAGCCAGACGTTTTATCGCTTTGGTTGATGAGTTTTACGAGCGCAATGTGAAACTGATTATCTCTGCAGAAGTGGTATTGGATGAGTTGTACATAAAAGGGCTGTTGGAGTTTGAATTTAAACGCTGCCTGTCTCGCCTTATAGAAATGCAAAGCCACGATTATTTAGCCAAAGAGCATTTAGCGTAAGGTAATAGGGCTAAGGGCTACAGGGTACAGGAAACAGGATATGGGTTATAGGTAGTGGGTCGTAGGTTATAGGTCGTAGGTTATGGGTGATGGGTTATAGGTTACGGGCTATAGGATAATTGGTTGAATTTATTTGACAGATAGTATGGTTGGTTTTTTTATCACCCATCACCCATCACCCATCACCCATCGTCCATGATTTTTTTCCATTTTCCTCAAAAAAACAGATGCTTTTTCCCTCACACTTCTCTATAATCCTGCGACCCACCGTTACTGCAGGTTCTTAGAACCGAGAGTGCCAACACTCGAAGGGGTGATGATATGGGCTCTTAGACAGTGGGAGCGAAAGCTCCTGAAGTGTAAAATTTAATTAACGGGTTATTATTAGCATGAAAACTTTCGTTGCTAAACCAGCCACTGTAAAACGTGACTGGTATGTTGTAGACGCTGAAGGTAAAACTCTTGGCCGTCTTGCAAGTGAAATTGCGTCTCGCCTTCGTGGCAAGCATAAAGCTGAATACACACCTCACGTAGATACTGGCGATTACATCGTTGTTATCAACGCTGAGAAAGTTGCTGTAACAGGCAACAAAGCTAAAGGTAAAGTGTATTACCGTCACTCTGAGTTCCCTGGTGGTCTAAAATCAATCACTTTTGAAAAATTGATTGATAAGAAACCAGAGATGGTTCTTGAACTTGCTGTTAAAGGTATGTTGCCACGTGGTCCTCTGGGCCGTGCTATGTACCGTAAGCTTAAAGTTTACGCTGGTGCTGAGCATAACCATATTGCTCAACAACCAACAGTACTAGACATCTAATCGGGGATTATGACAATGGCAGAGAATCAATACTACGGCACTGGTCGTCGCAAAAGCTCAGCTGCTCGCGTTTTCATTAAACCAGGCAGTGGTAACATCGTAATCAACAAGCGTAGCCTTGATGTTTACTTTGGTCGTGAAACTTCTCGTATGGTTGTTCGTCAACCACTTGAGTTAGTTGAAATGTTAGAAAAACTAGATCTATACATCACTGTTAAAGGTGGTGGTATTTCTGGTCAAGCTGGTGCGATCCGCCACGGTATCACTCGCGCTCTTATGGAGTACGATGAAACATTACGCCCTGCTCTACGTGCAGCTGGCTACGTAACACGTGACGCACGTCAAGTGGAACGTAAGAAAGTTGGTCTACGTAAAGCACGTCGTCGTCCACAGTTCTCTAAGCGTTAATTTTTTCGAAAATTACGTTTCAGTATTTATACTGGATTGTGGTATCAAAAGCTCGGTTTATACCGGGCTTTTTTGTGTCTGTTAACTAATATAAATATCAGTTTATTAAAACCTCCTTTCCTATCCCCCAACGTAGCTAACGCCGATTAATCAAAAGATTAGTCAACATTTCTCTTGTATAATCTGAACCTATTAGTGTTTTTGTGAAGCGATGAGCGAATTTTTGTTATAAATGTTAACAAAAGGTGTAAATTTACTTATCATTCACGGCTATAAGTAGAATAAATCTTTAGTTTAGTTAGCCATGCCTGTCGAATAGTAAAAATATAAAGCAGAGCAAATGGGAGATATGTTGGATGAGCAATGTGCCTTTAAACAGTGGACGTAGGCGCTTCTTAACTGCCACAACTGCGGTTGTTGGGGGGTTAGGGGCTGCCGCCGTCGCTGTTCCTTTTATTAAATCTTGGAACCCAAGTGAAAAAGCGAAAGCAGCGGGGGCTCCCGTTGAAGTCGATATAAGTAAACTCGAAGAGGGTCAAATGGTTCGCGTCGAATGGCGTGGTAAACCAGTTTGGGTCGTTCGTCGAGCTGAATCTATAGTTAATGCTCTTAAAGAGATTGATGGTGAATTAAGAGATCCATCTTCTTCCGAAGAGCAGCAACCTGGATACGCACAAAATGCGTACCGTTCAATCAAACCAGAATACTTTGTTGCTGTTGGTATTTGTACTCACCTTGGTTGTTCGCCGACCTATTTGCCTGACAGTTTTAATGAACAAGTTCGGGGTGTGAAATCTGGATTTTTCTGTCCTTGCCATGGTTCGAAGTTTGATATGGCTGGTCGTGTATTCCAGGGAGTTCCTGCGCCATTAAATTTGGTTATTCCAAAGCATATGTATTTGAATGATTCCAAGATTATTATTGGTGTGGATGAAGAGGGAGAAGCCTAATGCAATCTCTAGCTGAATGGTTTGAAAAGCGTCTACCCATGATGAATGCTTATAAAAAGCATTTGTCTGAATATCCGATGCCGAAGAGCTTTAACTTTTGGTATTTATTTGGCTCGTTAGCTATGCTGGTTCTTGTTAACCAATTACTTACGGGTGTCTGGTTAACAATGAGCTACGAGCCGTCTGGAGATGGTGCATTTGCCTCTGTGGAATACATCATGCGTGATGTTGAGTATGGATGGTTGCTGCGTTATATGCACTCTACGGGGGCTTCTGCGTTCTTTATTGTCGTTTATCTGCATATGTTCCGTGGTCTGATTTACGGCTCATATCAAAAGCCTCGTGAGCTGCTCTGGATCTTCGGCATGTTGATCTTCCTCGTGCTCATGGCCGAAGCGTTTATGGGTTATCTACTTCCATGGGGACAAATGTCTTATTGGGGAGCACAGGTAATTATCTCGCTGTTTGGTGCTATTCCTGTTATCGGTGATGACTTAACGCTATGGATTCGTGGTGACTATGTTATCTCCGGAGCAACACTGAACCGCTTCTTTGCTCTGCATGTGATTGCGTTGCCGATAGTTCTGTTGCTTCTGGTTGTGCTGCACATTCTGGCTCTTCATGAAGTGGGCTCTAATAACCCAGACGGTATAGAAACGAAACTGCCTAAAGGTAGCATGGGAGATGGGTATGAACCCCAGTTTAAGTTCCATGAGTACTATACAAAAAAATATGACATCATCGACTCCATTCCTTTCCATCCTTATGGAACGGTAAAAGACCTTGTTGGTATTGCTGGCTTCTTATTCTTGTTCTGTTATGTATTGTTCTTTAATCCAGAGATGGGCGGTTACTTCCTTGAGCCACCTAACTTTGAAGCGGCTAATCCGCTGAAAACTCCAGAACATATTGCACCTGTTTGGTATTTCACGCCTTTCTATGCAATTCTCCGCGCGGTTCCGGATAAGTTACTTGGTGTTATTGCCATGGGTGCTGCAATCGTTGTTCTATTCGTACTGCCTTGGTTAGATCGCTGTAATGTACGTTCTTACCGCTACCGCAGTAAGTTTCACTTGTTTAATATCGTTCAATTCACTGTGAGCTTTATTGCGCTAGGTATTCTTGGTGCATTACCAGTTACCGATTTATTTACGCTATTGGCTCGTATCTTTAGTTTGGGGTATTTCATGTTCTTCGTATTACTATTTTTCTACAGTAAAAACGAAGCAACTAAACCATTACCAGAGAGGGTGAGATTCAAATGAGAAAGTGGATTGTAATACTATTTACTATGTTGCCCTCGCTCGTATTTGCAGCTGGTGGTAATGTACATTTAGATGAGGCGAATAACGATTTAACCGATAAAGCATCACTGCAAAACGGCGCTAAATTGTTTATGAACTACTGTTTTGGATGTCACTCAACTCAGTATCAGCGTTACCAACGTGTGGCAACTGACCTTGATATTCCATTGGATCTTATGAAAGAACATTTAGTTTTTGATCCAGATGCGAAAATTGGCCAGTTGATGGAGAATGCGATTCCTGATGAGCAAGCAGCTACGTGGTTTGGTGCTCCACCACCGGATCTAACCTTGGTTGCTCGTGTTCGCGGTACTGATTGGTTGTATACCTATTTGCGCTCTTTTTATGCGGACCCATCTCGTCCGTTTGGGGTAAACAACACTGTTTTCCCTAGTGTGGGGATGCCACATGTATTAGAAGAGTTACAGGGCATACCTACTCCTATTTATGAAACGCAGACTATTGATGGCAAAGAGAAACAAGTTGTAGTTGCTATTGAAGTAACGTCTTCGGGGGAGTTAAGTGGCCAAGAATATGATATGGCGGTTCGTGACTTGGTGAACTTCCTTGAATATTCTGGCGACCCAGTGAAATTAGAGCGTCAGGCCATGGGCTGGTGGGTAATGGCTTTCTTAGTCATCCTTACTATTGTCTTTGTCCTACTTAAGAAAGAGTATTGGCGTGATGTGCATTAAATATGCTATAATTTGGTGCTAGTTTATGTGCAATGGAGGCTAATTAGCCTCCATTGTTTTTTTGTTTGTAAGTGTACCGGAGGGCTCAATGGCTGTAGCTGCCAATAAACGTTCTGTAATGACTCTTTTTTCAAGTGCCTCTGACTTATATAGTCATCAGGTTCGCATTGTATTAGCAGAAAAAGGGGTAAGTGTTGAAGTCGAGTTGGTTGATGATGCCAATTTGCCAAATGAGCTGATAGAGCTAAACCCATACAAATCAGTACCAACGCTTATTGATCGTGAGCTTGCGCTATACGATTCTAAGATCATTATGGAATACTTGGATGAACGCTTCCCTCATCCACCTCTGATGCCGGTATATCCAGTAGCTCGTGGTAATAGTCGCCTGATGATTTATCGCATTGAACGTAACTGGTATACGCTTGCTAAGAAAATTGTTGAAGGTAATGCTGAAGAAACAGAATCTGCTCGCCAGAAGCTGCGTAATGACCTTCTGACTCTTGCGCCTGTATTCGCAGAATATGAGTACTTTATGAGCGAAGAGTTTAGCTTGATCGATTGCTACTTAGCACCACTGTTATGGCGTCTACCTACTTATGGAATCGAGTTAACAGGTCCTGGTTCAAAAGAGTTGAAAATTTATATGAATCGCGTATTTGAACGTGACTCATTCCTTGCTTCTTTGACAGAAGCTGAACGTGAGATGCGTTTGGTTCGATAACTCGATGGATATGAGCAATATGACGCCACGTCGCCCATATATGTTGCGCGCTTTTTATGAGTGGTTAGTGGACAATGACCTAACCCCTCATCTTGTTGTAGAAGCGAATTTGCCGGGTGTAAGAGTGCCTGACCAATTTGTGCAGGATGGGCAGATTATTTTGAATGTTGCACCACGTGCCGTGGGCAACCTTGAAATGAGCAATGAAACCGTTACTTTTAGTGCCCGTTTTGGTGGGAAACCTCACTCGGTAATCGTTCCTTTATACGCAGTACAGGCGATATACGCTCGTGAGAACGGTGCGGGAACGATGTTTGAACCGGAAGAAGCATATCTTATTGATGATGAAAATAGTTCTGATATGGGTTTTGATTCTGATGAGAATGATGCACCTGTTTTTGGTTTGACGGTTGCCGACGAGAGTATTGATAATGCGCCGAATGATACTCCGCCAAAAATCAAAGGGCGTCCTAGTCTAAAAGTGGTTAAGTAATTTTAAGTGTTATCGCGATATTGAAAAGCAGCCATTGGCTGCTTTTTTTGTTTTAAAAGGAACTGATTGAGTCTGTTAAAGCGCGTCAACTTCTACAGGTTCAATGTAAGGAATGACCTCAGTTTCTGCCTCATTTGTTTGTGGCACTGGCTGACTAAGTTCCACTATAGGTGCAGGGTTCACTGCTTTCTGTGTAGTTGCCTGTGCTTTTGCACCGTAATAAAAGGCTTTTATTACTTTCTTAACCCCGGATACATTTCTTGTAACTTCTACGGCTTTATTAGCGTGAGCAGGTGATACTGAACCAACTAAAAATACCTCACTATCCTCGGTGTACACGGTAATCTTAATATTTCTTAGTTCTGAATCGGCAATTAGCGCTGATTTCACTTTGGTGGTTATCCAAGTATCGTTGCTAATTTCACTGATGCTAAGTAACGGCTTAACTTTGACTTGATTGAAAACTGCATTCACACCATCAATTTTTCGTACTGCTTTCACCAGTGAGTCACTATAAGACTGAGTGACTGCTTGACCCATGAGCAAGGTGTTTCCTTTGAATGTACTAGCTGTTACGCGAACATTTCCTTTGAAAGGTGGTTTATTACCCAGCGCATTTACTTGAAATGTAATATCTTGGTCATTTAATAATTCGCTGTTAGTTCGTGGGTCCGTGACTACGTATACTGCTGTGGCTGCACCAGCAATAAAAACGCCTGCACAGCCAGAAAGTAAAAACGCAAGTATAGAGATAAAGAATACTCGTAAATGATTTTTCATGCGTTTACTCCTCGTGAGCTGGGAACAATACCTGATCAATGAGATCGCATAAGCAGTGTAATGTAACCATATGAACTTCATGAATTCGTGCTGTACGCTGCGAAGGAATGCGAATTTCTACGTCATGTTCGCCTAATAAGCCTGCCATTTCGCCACCATCTTTACCTGTGAGAGCAATGATAGTCATATCTCTTGTTACCGCCGCTTCCATGGCTTTGACTATGTTCTGGCTGTTACCGCTTGTGGATATAGCTAAAAGAATATCACCCGCTTGTCCAAAGGCGCGCACTTGCTTAGAAAAAATCTGTTGGTAGTCATAATCGTTGGCAACCGCAGTCAATGTTGTATTATCTGCCGTTAAGGCCATTGCAGGTAAGCTGGGTCTCTCTGTTTCAAAATGGTTTAATAAACACGAAACAAATTGTTGCGCATTGGCAGCCGAGCCCCCATTACCGCAGCAAAGAATTTTATTGCCATTTAGAAGAGTAGATACCATTGCTTGTGCAGCATGTGTAATCGCATCAGGCAGCGCTTCTGCAGCAGCAATTTGTATTTGAATACTCTCAGTGAAGCTTGCTTTTATGATGTCTTGCATGGTTATCCTTCAGTAATTGCGTTTTTAATCCAATTGATGTCATTTCCCTGGTGATGAATAGCGATGACATCAAATCGAAATTCAGTTGAATGGGGTGAGTAGCCTTTACTTTTTAGCCAAACATAGGCCGTTTTAATTAAGCGCTGCGCTTTTTTTCGGCAGACAAATTCAGCGGCATTGCCGTAATTTTGATGCTTTCGATACTTCACTTCGATAAAAACTGTGCTCGTACCCTGTTGCATGATGAGATCAATTTCGCCAAATTTCGTTGAAAAATTTTGTTCCAAAAATGTTAAGCCTTGCCTTTGAAGATATTTTTTTGCCAAGGCTTCGTATTGGTTTCCAACTTTTCGATGGCTAAAGAGCATCATGCTCCGCCCAGCTAATTTCGCGCTGAACCACACATTGATCATCTAGGCTCAAAATACCTGTTCTTCCTTGGACATTATATTCAGGAACTACCTTCATTTCTGGAAGCTCATTAAGTAATTGATATGCATCCATACCTAGGGCTTGTAGCCGTTTTTGGCTATTATTTTGCCCTGGCCATAATTGTTCTAACTGACCGTTAAGCTTAATGTTTGAGTCAGTAAGCATAGGAATGTCGCTGAAGATTACACCAGAAAGATCTTCAAACTGACGCTTACTTCCACTGTTGCTACGAGAGTTAGCAAATAGCTTAGGAGGCGTCGCTTCAGGGTTAATCGCTACTTCAATAAATGGTTTTATCAGTGTTAACTCGGAACTCTTTGCAATGATATAAACAGAATCAATATCACGTCGGCTACGTGGTTGATTTTCCAGTTCCATATTCAATAATTGATCCATTTGTGCATTTCGAGCTTGGCTTGAGATGATGCCAAACACAGAATTGACACTTTGCTGAAGCTGGGCTTTTGAACCAAAATAACTCACAGAGGCTTGATTCCGGCTATATTTATTCCATTCGTTTTGAAACGCAATAGCGACTCTTTCTCCCAAAGATCCTTTAGGTGCCAGTATGAGAGGGTACTGAAAGCCTTGGGAAAATAAATGCTTAGCGGCTTGTTGTACTTCCTGTTCTGGAGATAGAGTCAGGTAACAGGCATTCATGCTTGGGTCTATTTCGTCAGGGAAATTGAGTGCTAGCATAGGCATTGTATTTTCTTGTTCAGCCTGAATTAGTTGAACTTCCTCGATCTTTTTCTTGATCAAGGGGCCAACAATAAAGTCGACGTTATTATTTGTCAGCTCTGTGACAAGTTGTTCTTTATCATACTTGTTACTGTCTATGATAGTGAGGATTGCATCGTCCTCACGATTGGAATCATCCATCATAGCTAATAAAAAACCATCCCTAATGAGCTTCGCTTGTTTCTCATATTTCCCTGAAAGTGGAAGTAAAAGAGCGGTACTTTTCGGTAGCACGATCTCTAAGTCCAATACTGCTTGAATATCCGTTGGAATATAAATTGCGGCAGGATGATATGGGTAGTCTAATAGCCAGCTTTCTAGCGCCGATTTAAGTGACGGTATATTGCTATCGAGTGTTTTCATGTACACAGCGAGTTGAAGCCACGCAGCCAATTCTTGTTCGTCATCTTCTGCTGCTAGTTCTGCGATTTCGTACCGTGAGTATTGAGACAGGTGAGTCCAAACTTGCTCACTGTTTTCGTCGCGTTGAGCTTCTGGTAAATACTGAGAGAGCAAAATCAATTCACGACTGGCGTTGAAGTATGCTTCGAGTTGCTCATAAAGGTTCACCTTTAATAAGTGATAATCTTTCCATTGTTCTTCTGGTATCTGCCACCACTGCGGAAAATGCAGCTCTTGAAGTGCCTTTTCAGGTTGCTCTGTTATGGTTAAGTGCTCGGCTCTTGCTAACTGCCATTCAGCTTGCTGTATTTCGGTTAGTGGCATTTTACCGATGCGATTGATCAACAAAAAGGCTTGGTCAACATTACCTTCATCGATAGCGGCTTTTAATGCCATAATGAGCCAATCGCTCTGTACATTGCCTTTAATAGAGTCTGCTTTGATCAAATAAGCTTGCGAACTCTGAGTTGGTTCGGAGGTTATATCGATCCCTTCTGGCGCTTGCGGCTTAGAAGAACAGGCAGCAAGAACAATTGCTAGTGCAATTGGAGTGAGAAGGCGTGTTACACTTATTCGCTTGTGGTTCATACTAGCCATGAGCTCTTATTCAATTATGTATAAAATTATCTCTATAATAATCGCTGAAGTGATGGTAAACAAATGACAGACAACAAAAGATTCCCGTCAGAGATCCCAACTCTCTATATTGTACCCACCCCAATTGGTAATTTGGGTGATATCACACAGCGAGCAATAGAGGTATTATCTAGCGTTGATTTGATTGCAGCTGAAGATACTCGCCATACTGGGAAGCTATTAGCCCATTTCAATATTCAAACTAGAACTTATGCATTGCATGATCACAATGAACAGCAAAAAGCGCAAGTACTAGTCGAAAAATTAATTCAAGGACACTCTATCGCATTGGTTTCTGATGCTGGTACACCGCTGATTAGCGATCCAGGGTATCACTTGGTTAATAAATGTCGTCAGGCGGGTGTCAAAGTTGTACCTCTGCCTGGGGCATGTGCATTTGTTGCAGCTTTGAGTGCTTCAGGTTTACCTTCAGACCGCTTCAGTTTCGAGGGTTTTCTTCCCCCTAAAAGTAAAGCCAGGCAAGATAAATTCAGAGACATTGAGCAGGTAGAAAGAACCTGTATATTTTATGAGTCGCCTCACCGGATTATGGATTCGTTGAGAGACATGCTTGAAGTACTGGGGCCGGAAAGGCAAGTTGTCTTGGCCAGAGAGCTGACAAAAACGTTTGAAACCATACAGGGAATGCCATTGGGTGAGCTCATTCCTTGGATTGAAGAGGATGATAATCGCAAAAGAGGTGAAATGGTGCTGCTTATTCATGGTTACCGTGAAAGTGCTAGTGAGGAGACCCCTGCAGAAGCGATTAGATTATTAACATTATTAGTGAAAGAGCTACCTTTAAAAAAAGCGGCTGCCATTGTCGCTGAAATACATAGCTTGAAGAAGAATGCATTGTATAAGTGGGGACTGGAGAATTTGTAATTAATATTCGGTTACCGGTTACCGGCTACCAGTGACCGATGACCGATGACCGGTTCTGTAGTTAATACTTGCTAGCCTTGTTTTGTTTCGTTACAATCCGCGCCGGAGTTGACTGGATAGTCGCTGCTTCGTTGATGTCCTACGGTTTATCCTGTGGAGACTGACGGAGGGGAGGAAAGTCCGGGCTCCATAGAGCAGGGTGCCAGGTAACGCCTGGGGGGCGCAAGCCCACGACAAGTGCAGCAGAGAGAAAACCGCCGATGACCTTTCTTTTCGTAAGAAGAGGAGGGCACAGGTAAGGGTGAAAGGGTGCGGTAAGAGCGCACCGTGCGGCTGGCAACAGTTCGTAGCAAGGTAAACTCCACCCGGAGCAAGACCAAATAGGCTTCCACATAGCACGGCTCGTGTTAGGGAGCGGGTAGGTTGCTTGAGCCAGTGAGCGATTGCTGGCCTAGAGGAATGGCTATCGCCGCGAAAGCGGAACAGAACCCGGCTTATAAGTCGACTCCCCACTTTAAAACCCACTGCATATGCAGTGGGTTTTTACTTTTTGCCTCAAAGAGTACCGAAAAGTGATTTTTGTATAGAAATCACCAGAATCCTTGCATTGTTACTAGCGTGCTTATTGCATTTCGGTACACTATTATTCATATTTAATACCCCAAGGAATACGAGCTCACATCATGACCGAATCTTTCCAGCACATTTCAGTCTTACTTAATGAATCCATTGATGGTTTGGCGATTAAGCCTGATGGCATTTATATCGATGGTACGTTTGGTCGTGGAGGTCATAGCCGTACGATTCTTTCTAGGCTTGGCGAGAATGGCCGACTTTACAGTATCGACCGAGATCCTACAGCAATAGCTGAAGCAAAAAAAATAGACGATCCTCGTTTTACTATTATTCATGGACCTTTCTCAGGAATGGCCGAGTATGCGAAAGAATATGGGATTGAAGGTAAGGTTGATGGTGTCTTACTCGATTTAGGTGTTTCATCACCACAGCTAGATGATGCTGACCGTGGTTTTAGTTTTATGAAAGACGGTCCTTTAGATATGCGTATGGACCCAACATCAGGAATATCAGCAGCTGACTGGTTAAAATCGGCTGACATTGATGATATTACTTGGGTTTTAAGGGAGTTCGGAGAGGAAAAATTTGCTCGTCGAATTGCTAGAGCTATTGTTGAACATTGTAAAGACGAAGAAAAAGAGCCATTAACCAGAACCAGTCATCTAGCGAAGCTGATTTCTGATACTTCTCCATTTAGAGAGAAAAAAAAGCATCCGGCTACACGTAGTTTTCAAGCTATTCGCATTTATATCAACAGTGAGTTAGAAGAAATAGATACCGCATTAAAAGGCGCTGTGAGTATTCTCGCACCTGAAGGCCGTTTATCGGTTATTAGTTTTCACTCATTAGAAGACAGAATGGTGAAACGCTTTATGCGTAAAGAAAGCAAAGGGCCTCAAGTGCCTCATGGTATTCCTATGACGGAGACGCAAATAAAGGCACTTGGTAGTGCAGCTTTGAAAACGATGAGTAAAGCAATTAAACCATCAGCTCAAGAAGTTGAACTAAATAACCGTTCCAGAAGCTCTGTCCTTCGTATTGCTGAGAAGTTATGACAGAAAAACAGCAACCAAATCTCGCAAAAATAGTTGTCATCGATATATTTAGGGTAGGTTATCTGCCGTTTTTATTGATGATTGCTATTTTTATTACCGCAATGCTTATTGTGTTTAGTACCCATGACACAAGAAGGGCGGTATCAGATAAGGATGCTGTTTTGGTTGAACGTGAACGGTTAAATAGTGAGTGGCGAAATCTGATATTGGAGGAAAATGCCTTGGCTGAGCATAGCCGGGTTCAGGAAATGGCGATTAGAGATCTAGAGATGAAACGACCTGATGGTGATAAAGAAGTGGTGGTCTTCTCTCAATGACGAATAAAAAACCATTAAGGGCAGCAGCCGCATTAAAAAGTAAAGCATCGCCAAATCGACGTCTGGAAAAAAAAACAGAGTCTCTTCTTATCCCTTGGCGCTTCTATATTCTAGTCTCATTTGTCTTTGTCGTTCTTGCTATTCTCATTGGCCGTGTTGCTTATATTCAGGTTATTGAACCTGACAACTTGATCCGTCAAGGGGATTTACGATCAGTTAGAGTTAAAGCTATCCCTTCTGCGCGCGGTATTATTTCAGATCGTAATGACGAACAATTAGCCGTAAGTGTTCCTGTTCAAGCGGTCTGGGCTGATCCGGTTGCCATTTTCAAGGCGGGTGGGTTTGCTGAAATTGATAGGTGGTATGCACTGGCCGATGTTCTTGGGCTAAAAAGAGATGTACTGCTTAAAAAGATAAAGAAAAATCAGAAGCGGCGTTTTATTTATCTTCAACGTCAGGTCAGTCCGGCCATGGCGAACTATATAAAAGAGTTAAAATTAAAAGGCATTGGACTCAATAATGAATCTCGTCGCTACTACCCTTCGGGTGAAGTGAGTGCTCACTTGATTGGAGTGACCGGCATTGATGATCATGGGTTAGAAGGGGTTGAACGAAGCTATGACTCTTGGCTCACTGGTGAAGCGGGCAAAAAGACTATCCGTAAAGACCGTTATGGGCGAGTGGTCGAGAACATTTCGTTGAATGAACGCAAGGAAGGGAAACCACTTCAGCTCACTATTGACCAAAGATTACAAGCTATTGCCTATCGAGCGATAAAACAAGCCGTTGCTGATTACAGGGCAACGTCTGGATCTGTCATTATATTGGACGTTGACAGTGGTGAGGTTCTGGCGATGGTCAATGCACCTTCATATAATCCTAACAATCGACAGCAATTACAGAGCTATAAGATGCGTAATAGAACGATTACGGATTCTATGGAACCGGGCTCAACAATGAAGCCTTTTGTCGTGCTAGCGGCCCTGGAGAATGATACTGCCGATCTTAATACCATGATAGATACAGGTAATGGTGTTATGCAGATTGGCGGGAGCAGGGTTAGGGATACGTCTAAAATTGGCAAAGCAAACTTAGCGACTATTTTAAAAAAATCCAGCAATATTGGTGTTGCCAAACTGGCGTTAGGCATGCCTCTTGATGCCTTACTTGGTATGTATAGCTCTGTTGGCTTCGGTGCGACGACGGGTGTAAACCTTGTGGGGGAAACGGAAGGTATTTTTCCTAACCGCCGTCGTTGGTCTAAATTTGAAATTGCCACTCTTGCCTTTGGATACGGAATTTCTGCTACCCCTTTGCAGTTAGCTCATGCTTATGCAACGTTAGGGAGTTACGGTCTATTTCGTCCTTTGCATATTATTAAAGATAATCAAAGTGAGAAATCGGCTCAAGTCGTCGACAAAAAAAACGCCCAAAGCGTATTACATATGCTGGAAAAGGTAACTCAAAAAGGCGGGACCGCGACGAGGGCTGCGGTGTCAGGTTATCGAATAGCGGCCAAAACAGGAACCTCTCGTAAAGCGACCGCAGGTGGTTATAGCGATGAGTATATGACTATCGTTGCAGGTGTAGCTCCTGTCAGTAAGCCCAAAGTGGCTATGGTGGTTGTCATTAATGAACCACAAGGTGATCAATATTATGGTGGTACGGTCGCCGGTCCTGTATTTTCTGATGTTATGAAATCGACGTTGCAGATCCTGAATATTGCTCCAGATGCTAAATAAATAATTTTTAAGAAGGACGTAGTTTTATGGTGGTTAACCATAATTTAATATCATTACTATCCCCTTGGGTTGAACTGAATGAATCTGTTTTAGAAAAAAACTTAGTTCAACAGTTAGAGTTAGACAGTCGAAATATAAAAGCAGGCCACACTTTTATTGCGATTAAAGGTCATGCGGTTGATGGCCGACAATTTATAGACAAAGCCATTGAAAATGGTGCAACGTCAGTTATTGCACAGGCGTGCGAGAATCATCCTCACGGCTTGATTACTTACAAAAATAGCTGCCCAATTATTTTTGTCAGTGATCTTGATTCATGTCTGTCTGAACTCGCAGGGCGTTTATATCGCTCAACGTCAACATTAGTGGCTGTGACTGGCACAAACGGCAAAACAACTATTACTCAGTTGATCGCACAGTGGATAGAGTTACTAGAAAAAAAAGCAGCCGTAATGGGTACCACTGGCAATGGATTTTTGGACGCTTTAGAGGTGGCCAAGAATACCACGGGCAATGCAGTGGAAATTCAGAAGTCATTGAGTCAATTATCTGATCTTGGGGCAAACTACACGGCATTAGAAGTCTCGTCACATGGTCTTATACAGGGACGGGTTAGTGCGCTGCCTTTTGAGGTCGGTGTATTTACCAATCTGAGTAGGGATCATTTAGATTATCATGGCACGATGGAATCTTACGCTGATGCCAAAATGGGCTTATTTACCCGGCATCAGTGCAATAAAGCCGTAATAAATGCTGATGACCCTATCGGTGAAAAATGGCTGGGTACACTAACTGAAGCTGTTGCGGTATCTATCGAAAAACCATTGACACAAAATCAGGCCATTTGGGCTGACAGTGTTAAATACTCCGACGATGGCATATCTATTTCGCTAAATGGAAGCTGGGGTGAAGGTAAACTCAGTGCTCCTCTGATTGGCGCTTTTAATGCGTCAAACCTTATGCTGGCGTTTGCTACATTATTATCGTTGGGTTTTGACAAACAACGTTTGTTAGATAGTGCCAGAAACCTGCAACCCGTGATTGGCAGAATGGAGTTATTTCAGTCTGAAAATAGAGCAAGGATTGTTGTTGATTATGCACACACTCCTGATGCATTAGAGAAGGCATTGTCAGCGTTGAGGGTACATTGCAGCGGTAAGTTATGGGTTATTTTTGGCTGTGGTGGCGATAGAGATAAAGGAAAGAGGCCCATGATGGCAGCCATTGCTGAAAAGCTGGCAGATCATGTAATTCTTACCGATGACAATCCCCGCAGTGAAAACGAGGTAATCATTGTTGAAGATATGCTGGAAGGCATGACTTCACCGGGCTCAGCTCTTATAGAACATGATAGATATAAAGCCCTTCAACTGGCCTTTGAACGATCTGACTCTGGCGATATTATTTTGCTGGCAGGGAAAGGCCACGAAGACTATCAAGTATTGAAAGATAAAACGATTCACTACTCGGATCGAGAGTCTGCGATTGAATTGCTGGGGTTACAAGCATGATTTCGACTTCTTTGAACGATATTAGCAAAGCAGTGCAAGCGCAACTTATTGGGCAAGATTGCCTGATAAATAACGTCTCTACCGATACGAGAGATATAGAAGCTGGTTCTCTTTTTATAGCTTTGGTAGGTGAAAATTTTGATGCTCATTCCTTTGGCCAGCAAGCTATGGATGCGGGAGCGTCAGCCCTATTAGTTAGTCGACAGCTCGAGGTTGATTTACCTCAGTTGGTGGTCAAGGACACCCGACAGGCTCTTGGTATGTTAGGGAGTTGGGTTCATCAGCAGTGTGATATTAAAACCTTAGCCATTACTGGAAGTTGCGGAAAAACAACAGTAAAAGAAATGGTGAGCGCGATTTTGTCCATCAAGGGTAATGTGTTGTTTACTGCCGGTAATTTTAATAACGATATTGGTGTTCCTCTTACTTTACTTCGTTCTACCCCAGAACATGAATTTGCGGTGATAGAACTTGGTGCCAATCATATTGATGAAATTGCCTATACGACGAATCTGGTAAAACCAAGTGTTGCATTGGTTAATAATGTCGCGGCCGCTCATCTTGAAGGTTTTGGTTCTCTGAATGGAGTTAAGCAAGCCAAAGGTGAGATTTTTCAAGGCCTAAGTGCAGAGGGTACCGCAATTATTAACCTTGATAGTCAGGGATGCGAGTATTGGAATGAGGTTCTAGAAGATAAGCACTTGGTCTGTTTTTCAATAGAAAATTCAGATGCTGATTTTGTGGGTTCTGATATCAAACTTGATTGCGATGGCAACGCTTCTTTTGTTATGGATACTCCAAAGGGCAGCCGAGCTATTAGACTTTCTGTCGCCGGTAAACATAATGTTTCAAATGCATTAGCGGCTTCTGCTTTAGCGATGGAGTTTGGATGTAGCCTAGACGATATTGCCCAAGGGTTGGCTAAAGTGGTTAATGTGAAAGGGCGAGTGGATGTTCAACAGTTAACACCGACAGTTAGACTGATAGATGACAGCTATAATGCAAGTGTTCCAGCTATGATGGCTGCTGTGGACCTTTTGTCATCATATACGGGGACTCGCTGGTTGATTTTAGGATATATGGCAGAGTTAGGAAGTGAAACTCTTGCACTTCACCGTCAACTCGGGGATTATGCTGCCCCATTTAAATTTGACTATGTGCTTACTTATGGTGAATACACCGACGTTATTAGCGACGTGTGTGGTGGGAAGCACTTTGAAACTCACCAAGAATTAATCGACTATATGGAACAGCAGTTGCAAAAGTTTACAGATCAAAGTCATACTTTATTAATTAAAGGGGCAAATAGTGCCCGAATGAGTATTGTGGCTGAAGCGTTAAAGGAGATGCATAAATGATTATCTGGTTAGCAGAGCTATTACAGCCATACTTTTCATTTTTTCGGTTGTTTGAATACCTTTCATTTAGAGCCATTGTCAGTATTATCACTGCTCTGGGTATTTCTCTTTGGATTGGACCTAAACTGATCAAACGGTTACAACTTCTGCAGATAGGGCAGGTTGTGCGAAATGATGGTCCAGAATCACATTTTAGTAAACGCGGTACCCCTACCATGGGGGGCGTTATGATTCTTGCTTCAATTGTAGTGACGGTACTATTGTGGGCCGATCTTTCTAATATCTATGTCTGGACGGTATTAGCAGTGCTGCTTGGCTATGGTGCAGTTGGTTTTGTTGATGATTACAGAAAAGTGGTCAGAAAAGATCCCGCTGGTCTAATTGCGCGTTGGAAGTACTTTTGGCAATCAGCTATTGCTCTGGTTGTGGCCTTTGCCCTATATGCACATGGTAAAGATAGCGCTGCGACTCAATTGGTTGTGCCTTTCTTTAAAGAGGTTATGCCACAACTTGGTTTATTTTATGTTGTTCTGACTTACTTTGTAATTGTCGGAACCAGCAATGCCGTTAATCTTACCGATGGTTTAGATGGATTGGCCATTTTACCAACCGTGTTAGTCGCTGCGGGTTTTGCCGTTATTGCATGGGCGACAGGTAACGTTAATTTTGCTCAGTACCTTCATATTCCTTATATCCCACTGACCAGCGAGTTGGTTATTGTATGTACTGCGATAGTTGGGGCTGGCTTAGGCTTTCTCTGGTTTAATACTTATCCTGCACAAGTATTCATGGGGGACGTTGGTTCCTTAGCGCTTGGTGGTGCATTGGGAATTATTGCCGTATTAGTTCGCCAAGAGTTTATTTTGGTGATCATGGGAGGCGTTTTTGTTATGGAGACACTTTCTGTCATTTTACAGGTTGGGTCATACAAATTACGTGGTCAACGAGTATTTAGAATGGCACCGATTCATCATCATTATGAGTTGAAAGGCTGGCCAGAACCTAGGGTAATTGTTCGATTCTGGATTATTTCTATTGTTCTTGTGTTAGTTGGATTGGCTACCTTAAAGGTTCGATAATACATGCAGCATTGGGAAAACATTCAACATGTAGTGGTTGTAGGGCTCGGTATTACCGGGCTCTCTGTCGTTAAGCACCTGAGTAATCAGGAATCTAATCTTACGGTAAAAGTGATTGATACTCGTAGTAATCCTCCGGGTACTGCGGACTTGGAATCCCATATTCCGTTACATTGTGGTAGCTGGAATTTAGATTGGCTATTGTCGGCTGATTTAGTGGTAACCAACCCTGGAATTGCGCTAGCAACACCAGAAATACAACAGGTTTTGGACAAAGGGATTCCGGTTATTGGTGATATTGAGTTGTTTGCCTGGTCTGCAGATGCTCCCGTTATTGCGATCACTGGTTCAAACGGAAAAAGCACAGTTACCGACCTTGCCGGAGAGATGGCAAAGGCGGCGGGTTTAAAAGTGGGCGTTGGCGGAAATATAGGTGTTCCAGCTTTAGAGCTCTTGAATGACCCTGCTGATCTTTATGTGTTGGAATTATCGAGTTTTCAGTTGGAGACCACTAGTTCACTCAAACTTAAAGCCGCGGCATTTCTAAATTTATCCGAAGATCATATGGATAGGTATGACGACATGGCTTCATACCGTGAAGCCAAACTGAGAATATTTCAGCATGCCGAATCGATAGTCGTTAATCGAGACGATAAGCAGACCTATCCGGATAAGGTTCATCATAATATACAGACATTTGGCTTGGACTCAGCGGAGTTTGGGCTAACGGATATACAAGGAAAGCAATATCTTTCAGACCATGGCGAATTAGTTTTGGCCATTGATGAGCTCAAGCTTGTAGGTAAGCATAATATCGCCAATGTATTAACGGTATTGGCATTGCTTAAATGTGCCCAGGTCGATTATCGAAAGTCACTAGAAAAATTAAAATCTTACAATGGGTTGACACATCGATGTCAGGTTGTCGTTGATAATCGTGGCGTTAAGTGGGTGAACGATTCAAAAGCAACTAACGTGGCGAGTACGTTGGCGGCCTTGTCTGGGTTAACTGTAGCAGGAAAGCTTCACCTTCTTGTCGGTGGTGTAGGGAAAGGGGCTGATTTTTCTGAGCTATCTCCTGCGCTAGCAAAGTTAAATGTTGCCTTGTACTGTTTCGGCGAAGATGGTGATGAGTTCATGTTACTGCATCCATCCGCTTCTCGCTGGCAGGACATGGAGCAAATTATTCAAAAAATAACGCCAAACTTACAAGAGGGTGACTTGGTCATGCTTTCACCTGCCTGTGCGAGTTTTGACCAATTTAAGAATTTCATGGCCCGAGGGGATGCGTTTACTGCCCTTGCCGAAAAATACGCTTAAGGTGAAAGAGCAGTGTTGGAAATCAGACAGATAAAAAAACACATTTTGAACCGTAGGAATTCTTCGGCTCCAGAGGTTCTGTTTGATCGTCAGTTGGTGTGGATTGCTTTAGGACTAATGTTAACGGGATTAGTGATGGTAACTTCTGCCTCGTTTCCTATTAGTACTCGTCTGACAGGGCAACCTTTTCATTTTATGTTTAGGCATGCGGTCTTTATTTGCCTTGCTATCGTCACTTCGGCGGTAGTGTTACAGATTCCATTAAAAAAATGGCTGCAATACAGTACATTATTACTCACCATCTCATTTATTTTACTTGTCTTTGTATTGGTTGCAGGTAAGTCAGTAAATGGTGCGTCTCGCTGGATCCCTTTAGGGTTGTTCAATCTTCAACCTGCAGAGGTAGCTAAGCTGTCTCTGTTTATCTTTATGGCTGGTTATCTGGTGCGTAAAGGAGAAGAGGTGCGAGAGACCTTTTTCGGTGGTTTTATGAAGCCGATAATTATTTTCGCTTTACTGGCAATGTTGCTGCTTGGTCAGCCTGATTTGGGCACAGTCATAGTGATGCTGGTGACCATGTTTGCCATGCTGTTTATTGCAGGTGCTAAGCTATGGCAGTTTATAGCATTAATGTTGGTAGGCATTGCTGGTGTGGTCGTTCTTATCCTTATAGAGCCGTATAGGATGCGACGAGTGACTTCCTTTTTAGACCCGTGGGAAGACCCGTTTGGCAGTGGTTATCAGCTTACCCAGTCATTGATGGCCTTTGGTCGCGGAGACTGGTTTGGACAAGGGCTTGGTAATTCGGTACAGAAACTGGAGTACCTACCTGAGGCTCATACTGATTTTGTTTTTGCTGTTATTGCTGAAGAACTTGGATTTATTGGCGTTGCATTGATATTAATACTGCTATTTTCTTTGGTGCTAAAAGCGATATTTATAGGCAAGAAAGCTCTGGAGTCGGGTGAACAGTTTGGCGGTTATCTCGCTTTTGGTATTGGTGTCTGGTTTGCATTTCAATCCTTAGTTAATGTAGGAGCAGCAGCCGGAATTGTTCCAACAAAGGGGTTAACGTTGCCACTCATAAGTTATGGCGGCTCAAGCCTCATTATTATGGCAACGGCGGTTTCAATATTGTTACGTATTGATCATGAGTGCCGGTTACGCACTCATGGCATAGTGAAAAAAGAATTAGTCGAAGATGAAAAAGAATAAACGTTTATTAGTCATGGCTGGTGGTACCGGGGGACATGTGTTTCCGGGGCTGGCGGTAGCTAAACAATTACAGATGCAAGGGTGGGAGATTCGCTGGTTAGGCACTTCAGACAGAATGGAAGCTGACTTGGTTCCTAAGCATGGTATTGAAATTGACTTTATTAAGGTGAAAGGCTTAAGAGGTCAGGGGGGGGCTAAGTTAGTCAAGGCACCTTTTCAAATAGTAAATGCTATTTTTCAAGCGAAACGACATATACAGCGCTGGCAACCCGATGTAGTTCTTGGTATGGGCGGCTATGTGAGCGGGCCTGGCGGTATTGCAGCATGGTTATGTGGGATCCCTGTAGTTTTACATGAGCAAAACGCGGTTGCGGGGCTGACCAATCAATGGCTGTCAAAGATAGCTAAAAAAGTGTTTCAAGCCTTTCCCGGCGCTTTTTCTAATGCCGAAGTGGTTGGCAACCCGGTACGTAAAGATGTAGCCACATTGCCAGATCCTGCTACACGATTTATGGAACGTAACGGAGACATAAGAATCTTGGTTATGGGCGGTAGTCAGGGAGCTCAGATTTTAAATTCAACAATGCCTCCGGTAATGCAGAAGCTTGGAAAGGGTTTTTGTGTTCGGCACCAAGCGGGCAAGAATAATAGTGAAAATGTGTTGTCAGCCTATCGAACTGACGGTGTCGCTCAAGCTGATGTGACAGAATTTATTGATGATGTAGCACAAGCTTATTCATGGGCAGATATATTAGTTTGTCGATCTGGTGCTTTAACGGTATCCGAAGTATCTGCGGCGGGTGTTGGCGCTATTTTTATTCCATTTATGCATAAAGATCGTCAGCAAGCACTGAACGCTGATCATCTAGTCGAATGCGGAGCAGCCAAAATGCTGGAGCAGCCAGACTTAACGGTAGATAAGTTGACAGAAATGATATCTACAATGAGTCGTGATGATTTACTAGCGATGGCAGTGAAAGCAAAAGCAGTAGCCAAATTAGATGCAGACCAAACCGTTGCAAAGGCAATTATAGCCTTAACAGAACAATGAGAATTATTGAATGACCATAGATCATACACAAAAC
This sequence comes from Vibrio sp. UBA2441, assembly GCA_002342685.1. Classification (GTDB taxonomy): domain Bacteria; phylum Pseudomonadota; class Gammaproteobacteria; order Enterobacterales; family Vibrionaceae; genus Vibrio. Next base: position 54,640 of record DDQN01000063.1, on the reverse strand, counting down.
TTATCCCAAATTAGAGCCATCGTTCCCGAAATGCGTAGAGTGAAGTGCATTCATTTTGTAGGAATTGGTGGTGCCGGAATGAGTGGCATCGCAGAAGTGCTCCTAAACGAAGGTTACCAGATTTCAGGGTCAGACTTATCTGAGAACCCAGTAACAAAACGACTGAGCAGTAAAGGCGCAGAGATTTTCTTTGGTCATGATGCAAAAAATATAGAAAAAGCGAGTGTGGTGGTGGTTTCTACCGCGATTAAACAAGATAACCCTGAATTGTTGGCGGCTAAAGAGAAGCGAATTCCAGTTGTTCGTCGTGCTGAAATGTTGGCAGAACTTATGCGTTTTAGACATGGCATCGCAGTGGCAGGAACACATGGTAAGACAACGACCACCGCCTTAGTTACACAGATTTATTCTGAGGCTGGGTTAGATCCTACTTTCGTCAATGGTGGGCTGGTCAAAAGCGTGGGAACCAATGCCCGACTTGGGTCAAGCCGAATTTTGATCGCTGAAGCTGATGAGAGTGATGCTTCGTTCCTACACTTGCAACCGATGGTGAGTATAGTCACCAATATTGAAGCCGATCATATGGAAACCTATGGTGGTGATTTTGAGGTGCTAAAGCAGACTTTTATTGATTTTCTGCATAACCTTCCATTTTACGGTCAGGCTATTATGTGTATTGATGATCCTGTCGTTAGAGAGTTGATACCTAAAGTTAGCAGACAAGTCATTACTTATGGTTTTTCAGATGATGCTGACATTCGAATTGAAAATTATCGTCAACTTGGGCAGCAAGGGAAGTTCACTGTTATTCGTAAAGGGAAAACAAACCTCGATATAACGTTAAATATTCCAGGGAAACATAACGCTCTTAATGCTTCTGCGGCAATCGCGGTAGCAACTGAGGATGATATAGATGACGCAGCCATTATTAAAGCAATGGCTGGAACAGAAGGAACTGGACGTCGTTTTGAACACCTTGGTGAGTTCGACACAGGCCATGGAAATGTGATGTTAGTGGATGATTATGGACACCACCCGAGTGAGGTTGATGTCACTATTCAAGCAGCGCGAGCGGGTTGGGAAGATAAACGTCTTGTAATGATATTTCAGCCACACAGATACAGTCGTACACGTGATCTTTTTGATGATTTTGCGAATGTTCTGGAAAAAGTCGATCTACTGATTATGTTAGATGTTTATTCTGCGGGAGAAAAACCAATTGCTGGAGCCGATGGCCGTGCGCTCTGCCGGACTATTCGCTCTCGTGGCAAAATTGATCCTGTTTTTGTCCCAGATACAGCATCCTTAGCGCCTGCATTAGCTAACCTAATGAAAGATGGTGATCTAGTTCTGACACAAGGTGCTGGAGATGTGGGCAAAGTGGCAAAAAACTTAGCTGCACTTAAGTTAAATGTAATAAATATGCAAAACAGTTGATAGTTAGTATCATAAGTCGGAAAAGGCTGCTTTTTCGACTTTCTAGATCGAATAATCTACCAATGGGACTAGATACTTTATTTCGGCTAAGTATAATCCATAGGTTAAACCGAGTGCTTTATCGATAAATAAAGCGAATAAACTAAATATATGAACAGTACAATAAGTGATACATCTCCAGAAATAACAAAACAGATAACAAAAAAACATATTCTGGGTTGTGTATTCTTATTCGCCGTTTTAGTTTCGATTGGGTTTTTATTGCATGCCACGTTAAGTTGGATGCTTGATGAACAACGTCTACCTCTATCTAAAATCGTGTTGCAAGGTGAGCTCGAATACACTTCGGGCAGAGACGTACAACTTGCACTAGGTCAGCTGAGTCATATAGGTACCTTTATGTCTCAGGATGTAGATGAACTACAGCAGACAATTACTCAACTACCATGGGTTGTTCGGGCTTCAATCAGAAAACAGTGGCCTGATGTGATCAAGGTATATTTGGTTGAACATCGAGCATCAGCAATTTGGAATGGCAAAGCATTGCTCAATGAAGTAGGTGATGTATTTAACGCTGATATTGCTGATTTGGATGAAGATAGAGTTAAACTTTATGGTCCAAAAGATAATAGTCAAAATGTATTAGCTATATGGCGAGAGATAAACCCTCTTTTTGCACCTTTAGGGCTTACTATAGATTCTTTGGTGCTCAATGAACGCCATGCTTGGCAAGTCATTTTAAATAATGGTATTCGGCTTGAGCTGGGTAAAGAGTCTTTGATAGAGCGAATTGAACGATTTATTACTTTGTATTTTCGATTAGGTGATAGAGCGGAAAAAGTGAGTTATATCGATCTAAGATACGATACAGGAGCCGCAGTAGGCTGGTTTCCTGAACAAGATTTAGAACAAGAGAGTACAGATGACTAAAACGGCAGACGACAACATAATTTTTGGTCTAGATATAGGTACAGCCAGTGTGTCTGCGTTAGTCGGTGAAGTATTACCCGACGGTCAAATTAATATCATAGGCGCAGGCAGTAGCCCCTCTCGCGGAATGGATAAAGGTGGTGTTAACGACTTAGAATCGGTTGTCAAATCGGTACAGAGAGCGGTTGACCAAGCCGAGTTGATGGCGGAGTGCAAAATAAGTAATGTGTTCATTTCGCTATCAGGGAGGCATATTGCGAGTCGTATAGAGAAAGGCATGGGTACGATTTCTGAGGAAGAAGTTTCTCAGGATGACATGGACCGAGCAATTCATACGGCTAAATCGATAAAAATTGGTGATGAACAGCGGATTTTGCATGTTATACCACAAGAATTTACTATCGATTATCAGGAAGGTATAAAAAATCCGCTAGGATTGTCTGGTGTACGTATGGAAGTTAGCGTGCATCTTATTTCTTGTCATAGTGATATGGCGAGAAATATAATAAAAGCCGTAGAAAGATGCGGATTAAAAGTGGAACAACTTGTATTTTCAGGTTTGGCTTCTAGTAATGCTGTTATTACTGAAGACGAGCGTGAACTCGGTGTTTGTGTTGTGGACATTGGTGCAGGAACGATGGATGTATCGATCTGGACCGGTGGCGCATTGAGACACACTGAAGTTTTTTCCTATGCAGGCAATGCAGTGACGAGTGACATTGCATTTGCTTTTGGCACGCCTGTCGGTGATGCAGAGGAAATAAAAGTTAAATATGGTTGTGCATTGAGTGAGTTGGTTAGTAAAGACGACACAGTAAATGTTCCAAGTGTTGGTGGAAGACCTTCCCGGATATTGAAACGTCAGGAGCTATCGGGTGTCATTGAAGCCCGATACGCCGAGCTGATGGGCTTTATTAATCAATCAGTGAACTCTGTACAAGCTAAATTAAGAGATGATGGTATTAAACATCATCTTGCTGCCGGCGTTGTACTTACTGGTGGAGCTTCACAAATAGAAGGTTTAGTTGAATGTGCTGAACGCATATTTGGCGCAAACCGAGTTAGGATTGGTAAGCCGTTAGAAGTGAGTGGGCTTACTGATTATGTTAAAGAGCCGTATCATTCTACGGCCGTTGGATTACTTCATTACGCGAAAGACAGTCAGATTAATGACGATGGGGATTATAGCGAACCTAAACGCTCCTCTGTTGGCCATATTCTGAGTAAAATGCGTAATTGGATACAAAAAGAGTTTTAACCTGAGAGCAGGAAGAACGGAGTAAACACATGTTTGAACCGATGATGGAAATGTCTGACGATGCGGTAATCAAAGTCGTTGGAGTTGGTGGTGGTGGCGGTAACGCTGTAGAACATATGGTTCGTGAGTCCATCGAAGGTGTGGAATTTATTAGTGTAAATACTGATGCTCAAGCACTGAGAAAAACAAGCGTAAGCAGTGTCATTCAGATCGGTGGAGACATCACTAAAGGACTTGGTGCTGGTGCAAACCCACAAGTAGGACGTGATTCAGCTCTCGAAGACAGAGAAAAGATTAAAGAAAGCATCACTGGTGCCGATATGGTATTTATCGCCGCTGGTATGGGTGGTGGTACAGGAACTGGAGCTGCACCTGTTATTGCTGAAGTAGCGAAGGAACTTAATATCCTAACCGTTGCCGTAGTAACTAAACCATTTGGTTTTGAAGGTAAAAAGCGTCTTGCATTTGCAGATCTGGGAATTGAAGAGTTGTCGAAGCATGTCGATTCTTTAATTACGATTCCAAATGAAAAGCTACTAAAAGTATATGGCCGCAGCGTTACTTTACTGGAAGCATTTGGTTACGCGAATGACGTACTTAAAAATGCGGTTCAAGGTATTGCTGAACTGATTACTCGCCCTGGCATGATTAACGTCGACTTCGCAGATGTAAGAACCGTTATGTCTGAAATGGGGCACGCGATGATGGGTAGTGGCGTTGCTAAAGGTGAAGAACGAGCAGAAGAGGCGGCAGAGGCGGCAATTTCTTCTCCACTTTTAGAAGATATCGATTTGGCGGGAGCACGTGGTGTTCTTGTTAATATCACCGCTGGTTTAGATATGCGCCTAGATGAGTTTGAAACGGTAGGTAATACAGTTAAAGCTTTTGCATCAGATAATGCCACGGTTGTTATTGGTACATCTCTTGACCCAGATATGACTGATGAGTTCCGCGTAACCGTTGTTGCAACGGGAATAGGGCACGAAAAGAAAGCTGAAATGACACTAGTTTCAGGTTCTGCCGCTAAACCTAAACCTGCAGCTGTTGCGGCTCAACCTGCTCAACCAATAGCGGCCAAGGTGGAGCAAAATCCGGCACAGCCTTTGCATAAAAGTGAAGAGGCAAAAGCACCACAGGTAGCACCGTCAAATTCTGGTTCCACAGCGGCAACATCAAGCCAAAATGCGGCACCAAAGGCTGACAAGGAAAGTGGTTACTTGGATATCCCGGCATTTCTTCGACGTCAGGCTGACTAAGAAGAGGCTGATAAATTTGACAGAAGTCAAATTTATGATAGTATCCGCGGTCAGTTTTAGTACTGGCCGTAATTTGTAACATATAACTTGAGGCAAGGTAGATGATCAGACAGCGCACTCTGAAAGAAATCGTAAAAACGACTGGGGTTGGTTTACACTCCGGACGTAAAGTTACGCTTACCTTGCGTCCAGCGGCGGCGAATACGGGTATTATTTATCGTCGAACTGACTTAAATCCCCCTGTCGATTTCCCTGCTGATCCTGCGTCTGTGCGTGACACCATGTTATGTACGGCTTTAGTTAATGATGAAGGTGTTCGAATCTCTACTGTAGAGCATTTGAATGCAGCGTTAGCTGGAATGGGCATTGATAATGTAATTATCGAAGTTGATGCACCAGAAATACCTATCATGGATGGCAGCGCCAGCCCCTTTGTTTATCTTCTGCAATCAGCAGGAATAGAAACGCTTTATGCGCCGAAACGATTTATTCGCATCAAAAAGCCAGTTCGATTTGAAGACGGCGATAAGTGGGCTGAACTTGTCCCTTATGACGGTTTTCGTATGGATTTCGAAATTGAATTTAATCACCCAGCCATTGAGATAGATGAGCAACGTCTGGTTTTTGATTTCTCTTCTAGTGCATTTATCAAAGATATCTCACGTGCACGTACTTTCGGATTTATGCGAGATATTGAATATCTCCAATCACAAAACCTATGTTTAGGTGGTAGTTTTGACTGCGCTATCGTGCTTGATGAATATCGTATATTGAATGAAGAAGGTCTTCGTTTCGATAATGAATTTGTCAGCCATAAAGTGCTAGATGCGATTGGTGATTTATATATGTGTGGCCACAGTATTGTGGGCGAATTGAGAGCTTATAAATCTGGGCACGCATTGAATAATCAATTGTTACGAGCAGTGTTGGCCGACCAAGAAGCATGGGAATGGGCAACCTTTGAAGAAGAAGTGGGCTCTCCGGTAGCTTTCGCAGAACCTAATATGGTGCTAGCGTAAACATAAACAGACCGACATTTTTCGAGAACCAGACTTTATAGTCTGGTTTTTTTATGTCTAAAAAAGGGCATGCTGCACCACTTTCGATAGGTTAGTTTCTCGATAAGGTCATTTTTATTGGTTCAAATAGCTGAATTGTTGACCAATTTCAATAAAAAATAACGATCTGCTCAAACAAATTTTGATCTTAATGGAGGTCAAATTAATAATCCCTTAATATACTGACATGCTTTAGAAACCAAGACTTGAAAAACGAACGGTTTACCACAATATCTGAAGAATATGATTTCGTCTCAGTGTGGTTAAATAGAGACTGCGAATTTAAGTATTAGCCTGGCACTATGCCGGATAACAAGAGATCCACATAAGATGATAAGTAAGCTACTGACAAAGGTTGTTGGCAGTCGCAATGATCGAACTTTGCGTCGATTAAGAAAGATTGTAAAACAGATCAATAACTATGAACCTGAATTCGAAGCGTTTTCAGATGAAGAATTAAAAGCAAAAACCGTAGAGTTTCGTGAGCGAATCGAGAGCGGCGAAACTCTAGACCAATTGCTGCCGGAAGCATTCGCTACGGTTCGTGAGGCATCAAAACGTGTTTTCGGAATGCGTCATTTCGATGTACAGCTTATTGGTGGTATGGTTCTGGATTCAGGACAAATTGCTGAGATGCGCACTGGTGAAGGTAAAACACTGACAGCAACGCTATCAGCCTATCTAAATGGTTTGCCTGGAAAAGGTGTTCATATCGTTACTGTGAACGACTATCTGGCAAAACGTGATGCAGATACGAACAGGGCTCTATTTGAATTCTTAGGTATGACCGTTGGCGTCAACGTATCGAATATGACTCCGCCGGAGAAACAACAAGCCTATAGCTGCGATATCCTTTATGGAACAAATAACGAGTTTGGTTTTGACTACCTTCGCGACAATATGGCATTCAGAAATGAAGACCGTGTACAGCGTGAACGTTACTTCGCTGTTGTGGATGAGGTCGATTCCATCTTAATTGATGAAGCACGTACTCCTCTAATTATCTCTGGTCCTGCAGAAGATAGCTCAGAACTGTATTCTCGCATAAATACGCTTATTCCATCTCTGGAAAGACAGGAAGAAGAAGATACAGAAGATTACCGCGGTGATGGTCATTACACATTAGATGAGAAATCGAAGCAAGTTCACCTGACCGAAACGGGTCAAGAGTTTGTTGAGCAACTGCTGTTTAATAACGACTTAATGGAGGAGGGGGATACTCTTTATTCGCCGACGAATATTAGCCTTCTTCACCATGTAAATGCAGCGTTGCGAGCTCATGTCCTATTTGAAAGGGACGTAGATTACATCGTTAAAGATGACGAAGTCATCATCGTTGATGAGCATACTGGCCGTACAATGCCAGGGCGTCGTTGGTCGGACGGCCTTCATCAGGCAGTCGAAGCCAAAGAAGGCGTGAAAATACAAAACGAGAACCAGACACTAGCCTCTATCACATTCCAGAATTATTTCCGTCTTTACGAGAAATTGTCAGGTATGACTGGTACTGCAGATACTGAAGCTTTCGAATTTCAATCTATATATGGATTAGAAACAGTTGTAATTCCGACCAATAAGCCAATGGTTCGTGATGATATGCCTGATGTGGTTTATCGAACTGAACCTGAGAAATTCAACGCTATCATTGAAGATATCAAAGAAAGAGTCTTGAAAGGTCAGCCAATTCTTGTTGGTACTGTTTCTATCGAAAAATCAGAGCTACTTTCCAATGCGCTGAAAGCGGCCAAAATAAAACATAACGTTTTGAATGCTAAGTTCCATGAGCAAGAAGCGGATATTATTGCATTTGCTGGTGCACCTACGGCGGTGACTATCGCAACTAATATGGCAGGTCGTGGTACCGATATTGTACTTGGTGGTAGCTGGCAGGCTGAAATTGCCAAACTGGATAACCCTAGTAAAGATCAAATTGCGAAGATTAAGGCAAATTGGCAAGTCTTACATGATCAGGTACTAGAGTCAGGTGGTTTGCATATCATAGGTACTGAGCGCCATGAATCTCGCCGAATAGATAACCAGTTACGTGGTCGTTCGGGCCGTCAAGGTGATGCTGGTTCATCTCGCTTTTATCTATCGATGGAAGATTCATTACTACGAATTTTCACTTCTGATCGTATGGCTGGTTTGATTCAGAGCGGTATGGACGAAGGTGAAGCGATTGAAAGTCGCATGCTTTCTCGTTCAATCGAAAAGGCGCAACGTAAGGTTGAAGGCCGTAACTTTGATATTCGTAAACAACTGCTTGATTACGATGATGTGGCAAATGATCAACGTAAAGTAGTTTATGAGCTGCGCGACGAACTGATGAGTGTAGAGGACATTAGTGAGATGGTTATGCATAACCGTCAGGATGTCTTTGCGTCGATTATGGATGAGTATATCCCACCGCAATCTCTTGAAGACATGTGGGACATTGCAGGCCTTCAAGAGCGTCTAAAAAATGATTTCGATCTAGAGCTCGATATTCAAGCTTGGCTTGATGCTGATGATAAATTGTATGAAGAGACTCTACGTGAACGTATCGTCGATACTGCAGTTGATGTTTATAAAGCTAAAGAAGAAACGGTCGGTGAACAGGTACTGCGTAATTTTGAAAAATCAGTTATGTTGCAGACGTTGGATAATCTTTGGAAAGAGCATTTAGCAGCTATGGATCATCTTCGTCAAGGCATCCATTTACGTGGATATGCGCAGAAGAATCCAAAACAAGAATATAAACGTGAATCATTTGAGTTGTTCGAGAATCTACTTGAGTCATTGAAGTTTGATGTAGTCATGATTTTGAGCAAAGTTCGGGTGCAACAACAAGAAGAAGTTGAGCGAATGGAGGAGCAACGTCGTGCACAAGCAGAAGAAGCTGCTCGTCGTCAACAATTCCAACATCATGCAGCAGAAAACCAATTAGCTGACGATGAAGAAGGGGATGATTCAGCTCATCAACCTGTTGTGCGTGAAGGTCGTAAAGTCGGACGTAATGAACCTTGTCCTTGTGGTTCAGGCAAGAAGTTCAAGCAATGTCACGGTAAGATTGCTTAAAAGCAATATTACATACACAATACCAATTGAAAGAGCTGCGTTAGCAGCTCTTTTTTATGCAAATAACAATACTCATCTGAGGTTTACTTATCCCGAGCTGAGATTAAGTATCTGAGTATAGGTACTTAGCCAAATTGATATTAACTGAAATCAGAGAAAATAGTCATGAAACGGATTCATATCGTTGCTGCAATTATTTATAACGCTGAACGAAATAAAATATTCATTACAAAGCGACCTGATCATCTGCATAAGGGGGGCTTTTGGGAGTTTCCGGGTGGAAAGGTTGAGCCCAGTGAAGCGATAGAGCAGGCCATAGGTCGTGAACTTTTTGAAGAAGTGGGAATTGCTGTGACTAAATTGAGCCATTTTCAACATCTTGAGTATGACTACCCAGATAAATCATTAAAATTTGATTTCTTTTCCATCGATCAGTTTGATCTGGAACCTTTTGGGAAAGAGGGGCAACAAGGTAAATGGGTAGAAATCGGAGACCTAATAAATTATGAGTTTCCAGAAGCAAATGTACCGGTGCTGGAAAAAGTGATTAAAGGTAATTTCTAAGTTGTGTTGACCTCCCTTGCAAAAGGGAGGAGTCCAAATCAAATTCTTGGATAACCCATAACCCATAACCCATAACCGCCTCCATCTCCCTCTTAACTTCCTAAAACATTTGAAGCCTGTTTCTGTTTCGGTTACATTGAATTTCCCTAAACGAACGGAGATTGACGCAATGGTTCGAATTGCGATTGCAGGAGCAGCGGGTCGAATGGGCCGCAATCTGGTAAAAGCCACTCATCACAACCCTCTGGCACAAGTTGGTGCAGCATCAGAACGATCTGAATCCTCATTAATTGGTGTAGACGTCGGTGAGTTGTGTAGCGAGGGGAATTTTAAAATTGCTCTGGTTGATGATCTTGCGAAGAAAATTGATGACTTTGATGTGATTATTGATTTTACCGCGCCTCAAAGTACGCTTGCTAATATTGAATTATGTAAAAAGCACGCTAAAAAAATCGTTATAGGAACCACAGGTTTTTCAGAACAAGACAAAGCTGTAATCGATGAAGCGTCAAAACAGATTTCCATTGTTATGGCTCCCAATTACAGTATCGGCGTTAATTTAGTATTTAAGTTGCTGGAAAAAGCGGCCAAAGTGATGGGTGACTATTGTGATGTTGAAATTGTAGAAGCACACCATAGACACAAAGTCGATGCTCCGTCAGGTACTGCAATAGGTATGGGAGAAGCGATAGCTGGTGCGATGGGCAATGAACTAAGCGATGTTGCTGTTTATGCTCGAGAAGGGATCACCGGAGAGCGTACCAAAGATGAAATTGGTTTCGCGACTATTCGAGCTGGCGATATCATTGGTGAGCATACTGCCATGTTTGCTGATATTGGTGAGCGAGTAGAAATAACCCACAAAGCAACCGATCGAATGACATTTGCTAATGGTGCTGTAAAGGCCGCTGTTTGGTTAGATAATAAATCAACAGGCTTCTATACCATGACAGATGTTTTAGGTTTGGATGAGTTGTAAGTAAATAATTATGCGCTATGAGGTCATAGCGCATAATGTTTTAGCTTAGTATTCTTTGCAATTATCTTCACTGTTCCCCCTCAATTTCCCTTTGTTTTCTTAAGTAAATACCTCTTACCTGATGAAAGTTGCATCAATCCCCCACAAATAACCCATAAGTTACCAGGTTAATCGATTGCGGGGTCGTATATATTTTCTGTGTTATTTTTTTCTTGTTTTTTATATGAGTAAATGATTTTTACACATTAATTAGACACTTTTTGTTATGTTTACGTCTGTTTTTTATCTGTTGGGGCTATATTTGTAATGAAGTGGATAAAAAATCAAAGATAATACTGGTGTATTATTGACACGTATCACACTTATCCCTAGAATATCGCCAATTTGTCTAAATTCCCTCAGGCTGTTGTAATCGGCTAAAAGGAAGGTAGAATTGCAAATTAATACATAAATTCTGCATTTTTATTCTGGAGGTTGTCTTGAAAAAGTCAGCAATGCTTGTCCTAGAAGATGGGACAGTTTTCCAAGGAGTGTCTATCGGATCTGATGGTTGCTCGGTTGGAGAAGTCGTTTTTAATACCTCGATGACGGGGTACCAAGAAATCCTCACCGATCCTTCCTATTCTCAACAAATCGTTACGTTAACTTATCCCCATATTGGCAACACCGGAACCAATTCCGAAGATGAAGAATCTGCTTCTATTCATGCTCAAGGGTTAGTTATTAGAGACCTTCCTCTCCTTGCTTCAAACTTCCGTAGTGAACAATCACTTTCTGACTACCTTAAGTCTCAAAGCATTGTGGGAATTGCGGATATTGATACGCGCAAGCTAACTCGGATATTGCGTGAAAAAGGTGCTCAGAATGGTTGTATCATTGCAGGAAGTAGTCTGGATGAAGAGCTGGCTTTGGCTAAAGCTAAGCAGTTCCCTGGGCTAAAAGGCATGGATTTGGCGAAAGAAGTAACGACTCAGGAAGCTTATTCATGGAAGCAAGGGTCCTGGACTTTAACTGGTGGCCTGCCTGAAGCCAAAGATGATAAAGCGTTGCCTTATCATGTAGTGGCGTATGATTTTGGTGCTAAGCGTAATATCTTACGCATGCTAGTTGATAGAGGCTGTCGTTTAACGGTGGTGCCTGCGCAAACGCCTGCAGAGGAAGTGCTTGCCATGAATCCTAATGGTATCTTCCTTTCAAATGGCCCTGGTGATCCAGAACCTTGTACTTATGCTATTGAAGCAACGAAGACATTTTTAGATAAAGGCTTACCTATTTTCGGCATCTGTTTGGGACACCAAATATTGGCACTCGCATCTGGGGCTCAAACCGTAAAAATGAAGTTTGGTCATCATGGTGCAAACCACCCAGTAAAAGATTTAGACAGAGATGTTGTGATGATTACATCGCAAAACCACGGTTTTGCGGCGGATGAAGCCACATTGCCAGCTAATTTACGTGCGACACACAAGTCATTGTTTGACGGTTCTTTACAAGGAATCCATCGTACGGATAAGCCTGCATTTAGTTTTCAAGGTCACCCAGAAGCGAGCCCCGGTCCTCATGATGCGGCTCCGCTATTTGACCACTTTATCGATTTAATCAAACAACACACTGCATAATTGGAGTTGTCGAGAATGCCAAAACGTAATGATTTAAAAAGTGTTCTAATTCTTGGTGCTGGTCCGATTGTTATCGGCCAGGCGTGTGAATTTGATTATTCTGGTGCACAAGCATGTAAAGCTTTGCGAGAAGAGGGTTATCGAGTCATTCTGGTTAACTCGAACCCAGCAACCATCATGACTGACCCTGAAATGGCGGATGCAACCTATATCGAGCCGATTCATTGGGAAGTAGTACGTAAAATAATTGAAAAAGAGCGCCCTGATGCAATTCTTCCTACCATGGGCGGCCAAACGGCATTGAACTGTGCGTTGGCATTGGAAAAGCATGGTGTGCTTGAAGAGTTCAACGTAGAAATGATCGGTGCGACGGCAGATGCCATCGATAAAGCAGAAGATCGTTCTCGATTTGACAAAGCAATGAAATCTATCGGTCTGGAATGTCCGAGAGCAGATACCGCTAAAACCATGGAACAGGCGTATAAAGTCCTCGATATGGTAGGGTTCCCTTGTATTATTCGACCTTCTTTCACTATGGGCGGAACCGGTGGTGGTATTGCTTATAACAAAGAAGAATTTGAAGAGATCTGTCGTCGTGGTATCGATCTTTCACCAACGAATGAGCTGCTTATCGATGAGTCACTGATTGGTTGGAAAGAGTATGAGATGGAAGTGGTTCGAGATAAGAACGACAACTGCATCATCGTCTGTGCGATAGAAAACTTTGACCCGATGGGTATTCACACCGGAGATTCTATAACCGTTGCACCAGCTCAAACATTAACGGACAAAGAGTACCAGTTAATGCGTAACGCCTCTCTAGCTGTTCTTCGCGAGATAGGTGTAGAGACGGGTGGTTCGAACGTTCAGTTCGGTATTAATCCGAAAGATGGCCGTATGGTTATCATTGAAATGAACCCACGAGTTTCTCGCTCTTCCGCTCTTGCTTCAAAAGCAACAGGGTTCCCTATTGCTAAAGTGGCTGCAAAGCTAGCGATTGGTTATACCTTAGATGAGTTGATGAACGATATTACAGGTGGCGCGACACCTGCATCCTTCGAACCAACTATTGATTATGTAGTAACAAAGATCCCTCGTTTTAACTTCGAAAAATTTGCCGGTGCTAACGACCGACTAACAACGCAGATGAAATCTGTTGGCGAAGTAATGGCAATTGGTCGTAACCAGCAAGAATCTTTACAAAAAGCACTGCGTGGCTTAGAAGTTGGTGTTAATGGCCTTGATGAGATGGTCGATCTTGATGCGCCAGATGCTCTCACTGAAATCAGACATGAGTTAAAAGAAGCGGGCGCAGAACGTATCTGGTATATCGCGGATGCATTCCGTGCAGGTTTGTCTGTTGATGGCGTGTTTAACCTAACTTCTATTGACCGTTGGTTCTTAGTTCAGATAGAAGATCTTGTTAAATTAGAAGAACAAGTTAAAGCGGGTGGTTTTGCCGGACTTAATCAAGATGTATTAAGCGAGATGAAACGGAAAGGTTTCTCTGATGCAAGACTGTCTTCTCTACTAGGGGTAGCGGAAACTGAAATCCGTCGTCTGCGTGACCAATATAATATTCATCCTGTCTATAAGCGTGTAGATACTTGTGCGGCTGAGTTCTCATCTGATACCGCATATATGTACTCTTCTTATGATGATGAATGTGAAGCCAACCCGACGGATAACGATAAAATTATGGTGTTGGGCGGCGGTCCTAACCGAATCGGTCAGGGCATTGAGTTTGACTATTGCTGTGTGCATGCATCCCTGGCGCTTCGTGAAGATGGTTATGAAACGATCATGGTTAACTGTAACCCTGAAACGGTGTCTACCGACTACGATACTTCTGACCGTCTTTATTTTGAACCAGTAACATTAGAAGATGTATTAGCGATTGTTAGGATTGAAAAACCTAAAGGGGTGATCGTTCAGTACGGTGGACAAACACCGTTGAAATTGGCGCGTGAACTTGAAGCCGCTGGTGTGCCAATTATCGGTACCAGCCCTGATGCAATTGACCGTGCAGAAGATCGTGAAAGATTCCAGGCTGCAGTAGACCGATTAGGTCTAAAACAACCTGAGAACGCAACCGTTACTACCATGGAGCAAGCGATCGAAAAATCGAAAGATATAGGCTTCCCATTGGTTGTTCGCCCTTCTTATGTTCTTGGTGGACGAGCGATGGAAATCGTTTATGACGAAATCGATTTACGTCGCTACTTTAATGAAGCAGTGAGCGTATCGAACGAATCGCCAGTACTTTTAGATTGCTTCCTTGATGATGCAGTAGAAGTTGATGTCGACGCTATCTGCGATGGTGAAAGAGTCGTTATTGGTGGAATCATGGAACACATTGAGCAAGCGGGCGTTCACTCTGGTGATTCGGCTTGTTCTCTTCCTGCATATACGCTTAGTCAGGAAATTCAGGACGTCATGCGTGAGCAAGTTGAAAAACTGGCTTTTGAGCTTGGTGTTCGTGGCCTGATGAATACTCAGTTTGCCGTGAAAGACAATGAAGTTTATTTGATTGAAGTGAACCCACGAGCTGCGCGTACTGTTCCATTTGTATCCAAAGCAACGGGTGCGCCATTAGCTAAGATTGCAGCGCGCGTAATGGCTGGTCAATCGCTTGAATCTCAAGGCTTCACCAAAGAAATCATCCCGCCATACTACTCGGTTAAAGAGGTTGTATTGCCGTTTGATAAATTCCCAGGTGTTGATCCATTACTTGGTCCTGAGATGCGTTCAACAGGTGAAGTTATGGGTGTCGGAGCGACATTTGCAGAGGCATTTGCGAAAGCAGAATTAGGTTGTGGGAAAGAGTACCCTGAAGGTGGTCGCGCATTATTATCGGTTCGAAATGATGATAAACAACGTGTGGTTGATTTAGCTTCTAAACTGACGAAGCTTGGTTATCAGCTGGATGCCACGCACGGTACAGCAGTGATTCTTGGTGAAGCGGGTATTAATCCGCGTCTGGTCAATAAAGTGCATGAAGGTCGCCCGCATATTCTTGACCGTATTAAAAATAATGAATACACCTACATTATTAATACTGCTGCGGGTCGTCAGGCGATAGAGGATTCTAAGGTACTTCGTCGCGGTGCGCTTCAAGAGAAGGTTAACTATACCACGACACTGAACGCCGCTTTTGCAACGTGTATGTCCCATACAGCTGATGACAGAAACACCGTTACTTCCGTTCAGGAATTACACGCGAAGGTAAAAGAAAGTTTAGCTTAATGACTGTTGAATAAGATGATAACCCACTCTATATGAGTGGGTTTTTTTATGCTGTCGATTGCGTGATTTCTATACGATAACCATCGTCATTCAGGGTCGGCACAAAATCAATATAGTTGGTGATGCTTGGTAAACTGTCTTCGTGGTAGTGTGAAACATAGAGTAACTGACTTAAATTCTCTTTGGCGATGATCTCCAGTGTGTTCATCATCAATCGACGACCAAGATAATCTAATCCTTGATAAGGCTCATCGAGAATAAGTAAGGCTGGTTGTTTCACTAATGCTCTAGCGATTAGAAGTAATCGTTGCTGTCCGTAGTCGAGTTGTCTGAAAGGGGATTTACTGAACTCTTTCATATGCAGGAGCGTCAGCCATTCTTTAGCTATCTCAATTTCTTTTTTACTTGGCTGGGAATAAAGCCCGATAGAGTCGTAAAAACCAGATAAAACGACCTCTAGCGCACTGCAGTTGACTCTATATTGAAGATGTAATGATGATGAGACCATTCCAATATTTTGCTTTATCTCCCAAATGGTTTCGCCACTTCCCCGCTGTCTGCCAAAGATGGTGATTTTATTACTATAACATTGGGGATGGTCGCCGAAAATCAGCCCCAACAATGTACTTTTACCACAACCATTAGGGCCTCGAATCTGCCAATGTTCATTGTTATTAATGCGCCAGTTTACCTGTGAAAAAATGACTTTATCGGTATAGGCTACTTTGCCATTATTAAGTTCAAATAGTGGGTTTGAAAATGCAGATGAATGTTGATGCTTATGAATTAATTCAATCATTTGCTGAGATTGCATTTGTGACTGAGCTTTAATCTGAGAAATAATTGGGTGGGAGAGCCAGGTTTCTTTATCCATTAACTGAGAAAGCTTGCCTTGGTCGAACAGGGCAATATTGTCAATCCAGTCAGGAATTTCATCTTCTCGTGAAACAACAAGGAGCAACTGAGTAGTGCTGGATAGTCTATGTAAATACTGGCAAAGGGTGTGGCGGTGTTCTACATCTAACCCAGAATAGGGCTCGTCTAACACTAATACACTGGGTTGCTTAGCGAGTGCTCTGGCTAACATGACTCGGCGAGTTTCACCGGTTGATAGAACTCGAAAGCCGCTATCTTGTAAAGGAACTAAATCAAGGTCATGAAGTAAACTATCAATCAGTTTGGGGTCGTCCGTAACTTGTCTTATTAACGAAAGTACAGAGCTTCCAGTATCAATTTTATCCAGAAAGTCGGTGTCATCTTTCGCTAATTCACAGTCCAAAAGTCGCTGTTGTTCTATCAAAGAAACCTGAGCGATGGCTTGGTCTGTTCCAGTGATGACTCCCCGTTCAGCATTTGAATCATGACAAAGCAGATCACCAATCACAGATCCTATATCACCCTCAGTACTAAATATCGTCCACGACTGCCCAGTTTTGATCTGCCAATCGGAAATCTCTACCGTATAGCTTTCAGCAGAAAAAAGAACATTGTTAAAGTTAATATCCATATTTTATTTCCTGTACTTTTTGCCCAGTCTATTACAGCACACTAAATACCCCAATACTCATCTCCTGTCAGATTTCATCGAGGTTAGTTTTCGAAGAATTGAAAAAATCAGTATACAGCTATGGACACTGTATGAATCTACAGTATATACTCAGGCCATGTTAAGATTTGAAGTTGACGCGTTCTATTCAAATGAATAGAAACAGGTATAAACTTCTCTCTTCTGAATAATAATGAGATAGCAAATCACTTTAGGTGGAGAAAGAAATGGATGATAACAAGCAGAAGGCGTTAGCAGCGGCTCTTGGCCAGATTGAAAAACAGTTCGGTAAAGGATCTATCATGCGCCTTGGCGACAACCGGACAATGGATGTTGAAACCATCTCTACCGGGTCATTATCTCTGGATATCGCCTTAGGTGCTGGTGGCTTACCTATGGGACGTATTGTTGAAGTATACGGTCCAGAAAGTTCCGGTAAAACGACATTAACATTAGAACTTATTGCCGCAGCTCAACGCGTCGGTAAGACGTGTGCTTTCATTGATGCAGAGCACGCACTAGACCCTATCTATGCGAAGAAGCTGGGTGTTGATATTGATGCACTATTGGTTTCTCAGCCAGACACTGGTGAACAAGCCTTAGAAATTTGTGATGCACTTGCTCGCTCTGGTGCTATCGATGTGATGGTTATCGACTCCGTAGCCGCTCTGACACCTAAAGCTGAAATTGAAGGTGAAATGGGTGATAGCCATATGGGTCTTCAAGCTCGTATGCTTTCTCAGGCTATGCGTAAGCTGACAGGTAACCTTAAGCAATCTAATTGTATGTGTATCTTCATTAACCAGATCCGTATGAAGATTGGTGTAATGTTTGGTAATCCTGAGACAACAACAGGTGGTAACGCACTTAAATTTTACGCTTCTGTTCGTCTTGATATTCGTCGTACTGGTTCAATCAAAGAAGGCGATGAGATCGTTGGTAACGAGACTCGTATTAAAGTCGTTAAGAACAAGATTGCTGCACCGTTTAAGCAAGCAGAAACACAGATCCTTTATGGTAAAGGCTTTAACCGCGAAGGTGAGTTGGTTGACCTTGGTGTGAAAAACAAACTGGTTGAGAAAGCTGGCGCTTGGTACAGCTATAAAGGCGATAAGATTGGTCAAGGTAAAGCCAATGCAGGAAAATACATGAGAGAAAACCCAGAGATAGCTCTAGAGATAGATACTAAACTGCGTGAAATGCTTCTTGCTCCTGTTCAGCTTGATGAGGCTGATGAGAAGGCTGACCAGCCTCAAGAAGAGTTGTAGAATTTAAACTCTATTTTTGGAAAAGCCTCGCTATGCGAGGCTTTTTAGTTTGTGGTACTCGCCTTTGTTTATCTAGATGATTTCCGCTATGCAAAACAAACACGTTTTTTACTGTGCAGAGGTTTTGACTTTGAGTAGGTCAGTTATGCATTAAGTGAAGAAGAGTAAGCTGCCCAATCTGATTTATTCCTTTTTATGAAGAAAATTAGGCTATTTTCTTCCCTTGATTTACAATACCCGCCAAATAACTATGTATGGACATTTATTGTCCGAAATCCATCTCGAAAGTTTCAGGAAGAGTCGCATGTACATGAGCACCGACGAGATACGCCGTGCGTTTCTTAAGTTCTTTGAAAGCAAAGGACATCAAATTGTAGAAAGTTCTTCATTGGTACCAGCAAACGATCCTACTTTGCTATTTACCAATGCAGGTATGAATCAGTTTAAAGATTGTTTCTTAGGATCAGAAAAACGAGCCTATACACGAGCGACTAGCGCCCAGCGTTGCGTGCGTGCAGGTGGTAAACACAACGATTTAGAAAACGTTGGTTTTACTGCCCGTCATCATACTTTCTTTGAAATGTTGGGTAACTTCAGCTTTGGTGATTACTTTAAGCAAGATGCTATCGCTTTTGCCTGGGAATTCCTGACCGATGTTTTGGAATTACCACAAGAACGTCTGCTGGTTACTATTTATGAAACCGATGATGAAGCTTTTGAGCTTTGGAACAAAAATATCGGAATTCCTGCAGATCGTATTGTACGTATTGGCGATAAAGAAGGCGGCAAAGCTTATGAGTCAGATAACTTCTGGCAAATGGGAGATACAGGTCCTTGCGGCCCTTGCACTGAGATCTTCTATGATCATGGAGAGCACATTTGGGGTGGTCGTCCAGGTACACCAGAAGAAGATGGCGATCGCTTTATAGAGATCTGGAACAACGTATTTATGCAGTTTAACCGTCAGTCTGACGGAACGATGGAACCATTACCTAAACCTGCGGTAGATACCGGTATGGGGATTGAGCGTATTGCAGCAATCATGCAGGGCGTGCATTCAAACTACGAAATTGACGTATTCCAGACATTGATTAAAGCCGCTGCTGAAGTGACCGGTCATGATGACCTTTCAAATCAATCATTGCGAGTTGTTGCGGACCACATTCGTTCATGTGCTTTCCTAATCGTGGATGGAGTGATGCCTTCAAATGAAGGTCGTGGCTATGTACTTCGTCGAATTATACGCCGCGCTGTTCGTCACGGTAATAAGTTGGGTGCACAAGGTGCATTCTTCCACAAGCTTGTTAGTGCACTGATTGAAGTAATGGGCACCGCTGGCGGAGAACTTAAGAAACAACAGGCCGTAGTAGAAAAAGTACTACGTATCGAAGAAGAGAATTTCGGCCGCACACTTGAGCGTGGCATGACTATCCTGAATGATGCACTTGATAACCTTGATGGGAAAGTGCTGGATGGTGAAACAGTCTTTAAATTATATGATACCTATGGTTTCCCCGCCGATTTAACCAATGATGTTGCTCGCGAAAGAGAACTTGCAATTGACGAAGATGGTTTCGAAAAAGCGATGGAAGCACAGCGTAAACGTGCTCGAGAAGCGGGCCAGTTTACAACAGATTATAATGACGTTATTAAAGTAGAGTCATCGACAGAATTTAGCGGTTATGAAGCAACTCAAGGTGCGGCAACCGTTACCGGTTTATATGTTTCTGGCGATGAAGTTGAAGCTCTGTCTGCTGGTGATAAAGCGATTGTCATTTTAGATGAAACCCCTTTTTACGCCGAATCGGGTGGCCAGTGCGGTGATACTGGTATTCTGAAAACCTCGACTGGTCTGTTTAAAGTGGATGATACGCACAAACTAGGTCACGCTATAGCACATCATGGCGAATTGATTGAAGGTGTTTTTGCTAAGGGTGATTCAGTTTCGGCTGATGTTGATTCAGAACGACGTCAGGCAATATCATTAAACCACTCTGCAACGCATTTATTGCATGAAGCACTTCGCCGGATTTTGGGCGAGCATGTAACCCAGAAAGGTTCCTTAGTTAAGCCTGATCATCTTCGTTTTGACTTCTCTCATTTAGAGGCGGTTAAGCCAGAAGAGTTAAAAGAAGTCGAGCGTATGGTTAACCTCGAAGTTCGTCGTAACCATCTGATTGAAACGAATATCATGGATATAGAATCGGCTAAACAGAAAGGCGCTATGGCGCTGTTTGGTGAGAAATATGACGATGAAGTACGTGTATTGTCTATGGGGGATTTCTCCACAGAACTTTGTGGTGGTATTCATGCAAACAATACGGGTGATATTGGACTATTTAAGATTACATCTGAAGGTGGCATTGCCGCAGGCATTCGTCGTATTGAAGCTGTTACTGGTGAAAGTGCATTGGATACTTTAGATGCACAAAATGAGCAGTATGAGACGAAAGTTGCCGATATGATTTTAAAAGCTAAATCTTTAGAAAAAGAGATTCAGCAATTAAAAGACAAGTTGGCGTCTCAGGAAAGTGCAAATTTAGCGGGCAATGTTAAAGAAATTGCTGGCGTTAAAGTGCTGATCAGTAAATTAGATGGTGCAGATAACAAAGCACTTCGCGGAATGGTTGATGAGCTAAAGAATCAGCTTGGTAGCGGTATTATCATGCTTGGTAATGTTTCTGATGATAAAGTCGGTTTGATTGCTGGTGTGACTAAAGATCTCACTGGTAAAGTAAAAGCTGGCGAGTTGGTCAACATGGTTGCTCAGCAAGTTGGTGGTAAAGGTGGTGGTCGTCCTGATATGGCTCAGGCGGGTGGCACTGATGCACTTGCACTGCCTAAAGCATTAGATTCAGTTACAGCTTGGTTAGAAGAGCGCTTGTAATACAATCTTTTGTAAAAAAAAACCAACTAATGTCTCATTAGTTGGTTTTTTTATTGTTTATTATCCGGTGTCAATAATTGGCGCCAGAGTTGTTTGATAATGAGATATAAAGTTGAGTTGATACTTAAACTGTCTCTGGGAAGGTGAAATCCGGTGAAAAAACCGTTACTCGTATTAAAATTTGGTGGTACATCCGTTGGTTCTACTGAACGAATTCGAGCGGTAGCCGCTCGAATTATAGAATCAAAAAACGCTGGGCATCAATTGGTTGTCGTGGTCTCTGCTATGTCAGGAGAAACCAATCGTTTGATGGAATTAGCTCATGACATCGATGCAGTACCAAATGCGAGAGAACTGGACGTTTTATTAGCGGCTGGTGAACAAGTCTCTATGTCTTTGCTCTCTATGGAACTCAACAGGTTGGGTTGCTCTGCTTGCTCTCTTACGGGAGCACAAGCGGGGATAATGACGGACAATTTGCACAATAATGCCACAGTAAAAGAGATTGAGACGAGCAATATTCATTCTCTGCTCGAAGAAGGGCACGTTGTTATCGTGGCTGGATTTCAAGGCGTTAATAATAATGGCGATATTACCACGCTCGGAAGAGGCGGGTCAGACACAACAGCCGTTGCTTTGGCTGGCGCTCTGGATGCTGATGAATGCCAGATTTTTACTGATGTAGATGGCATTTATAGCTGCGACCCTCGTATCGTTGATGACGC
The DNA here is from genome assembly GCA_002342685.1 of Vibrio sp. UBA2441. GTDB lineage: Bacteria > Pseudomonadota > Gammaproteobacteria > Enterobacterales > Vibrionaceae > Vibrio. The sequence goes on along the minus strand of DDQN01000063.1, from coordinate 32,810 downwards.
AGTACAGCTTGAGTATATCGATTTTCCTAATATGGAAGAGATGGCAAGAAAGGGGGCTAAAGTACTGCACTTGCCTTGCGTTCAACTTGCCTGGAAGTATCAAGTTCCATTAAGAGTTCGCTCCTCTTTTTCTCATAAGACAGGAACCTTAGTTAAAGGAGAAACCTGTCAGCACGGCATTTGCGGGATTGCTATACAGCGCGATCTGTTGTTTGTTCAGGTTGAAGAAAGCGATCTAGACATGCTTATAACACAGTGTCAGTTACTGGGAGTTAAAGTGTGGACTGTGATCGAGGAAACAGAACGAAGCGGAGTTGTCATTAATCAAGGTGCTTTTGCTCAGTTAGGGCTGGTTTTTACGCATAAAATCCGTAATAGTGAACAAGTGAGTTCGCTAACTAGCGTAGGTAGTAAAGCCAAAAGGATTGTTGAACACTCATGTGAATTACTCGCCGAATATGAGATTGAAGTTTTTTCCTCATCATCGGGAGAACAATATTCGATGTTGCTGCTTAAACCGAATTGTGTTGATTCGGCAGCAAATATTATTCATAACAAATACATTGTTTCGAAGGAAGCGCTTGAAGAACAACAAAAATATGCGGTTTCTTAACTGAGTTAAGTTTACCTTATCTATTGTTTTGTTGGATAATAGCCTTATAAAGAGATAATTCAGAGAATACTCAAGGAGTAGTAAAATGCTGATTTTGACTCGCCGTGTAGGCGAAACCTTAATGATTGGTGATGAAGTCACTGTCACAGTACTTGGTGTAAAAGGTAACCAAGTACGAATTGGTGTTAACGCGCCAAAAGAAGTGTCTGTGCATCGTGAAGAAATTTACATGCGCATTCAAGCGGAAAAAGGGACAGGTAATTCTACTTCAGGAAATTTCTAGCCCAAAAAGATAAGGCTGATGTTTATTGGCCTTTTTTATCACTAAATTCAAAAGCTAGTTAGTAAAATTCAGTCAAAAATGCATGTTTTTAAGGCTTGTTGGTTGAATACTGTTCTATCGCACATTTTTTACAAGTTTTACCACAGAAAGTGTTTGACATATTTTTGGTAAATCGTAATATGTGCCTCCGCAAGACGGTGAGGTGGCCGAGAGGCTGAAGGCGCTCCCCTGCTAAGGGAGTATACGGTTTGTAGCCGTATCGAGGGTTCGAATCCCTCCCTCACCGCCATTTACTGGTTTTCTCGGACTAGTATAAAGATGGTCGTAGCGACCATTTTTTTCGTTTCTCAGAAATGAAAGTGTGATATATTTCACAACCTGCGCGCTCGTAGCTCAGCTGGATAGAGTACCTGGCTACGAACCAGGCGGTCGAAGGTTCGAATCCTTCCGAGCGCGCCATTCTTCGAACAGACTTCAATTTATTGGGGTTTGAGTATAACGATAGTAACGTTAAGTTATTATTGCTAAGTAACAAATTTGCGCGCTCGTAGCTCAGCTGGATAGAGTACCTGGCTACGAACCAGGCGGTCGAAGGTTCGAATCCTTCCGAGCGCGCCATTTTATTAAAGCCTCGCATTTGCGAGGCTTTTTTATTAACAATACAATAACATTATAAAAACCTTCTATTTACACCTTTCTATTTATAAATAATATTTTTTCTTTCTTGTACATATATCGCAGTAATTTAAGAGTGATTCGCTTAACTTATTGTCGATGGTTCTGGTAATTTTTCTTTTTAATTTTTAGCTGGTAATTTTTAATTGACGATAAAATTCAATTGGTTACGTTCTCGTCGCTATTTGTGGAACATCTGAAAGTATTAAACGCAATTGACAATCATATTCCAATCGAGATAATCCTAGGCCACGCTCATGTTTCGTCAAAAGGATCTCGAAACTAGCATCTTGTCTAAATGACAAAGAAAGGAATCATAATGACAGATATTGGAAGTTTATTGGAGGAAGCTGCTACGCTGATGTTTACCGGCATGGCTGTAGTATTTGTTTTCCTTACCATTCTTGTTTATATAGTTAGGTTGATGTCTAATCTGGTACCAGAAGAGGCTCCACAACCTGTCGCTATGCCCAATCAAAGTTCAAAAATTCAAAAAGCATCATCTGCTGTTAGTCCGCAAGTTGTTGCAGCAATTTCTGCTGCGGTACATCAGTACCGAACTTCCGCCTCTAAATAGTAGTTAAAAATTCGAATAAAAGGAGTTATAGAGCATGTCTAAACCACTTGCTATTACTGATGTAGTGTTACGCGATGCCCACCAGTCTCTCTTTGCTACGCGTATGCGTATCGAAGATATGCTGCCTATTGCGGCAGAGCTGGACAAAATTGGTTATTGGTCTCTGGAAACATGGGGTGGTGCTACATTTGATTCATGCATCCGCTTTTTGGGAGAAGACCCATGGGAGCGCTTACGCGAACTTAAAAAGGCGATGCCGAATACGCCGATGCAAATGCTGCTTCGAGGACAGAACCTATTAGGTTATCGCCATTATGCAGATGATGTTGTTGAAAAATTTGTTGAACGTGCTCACGCTAACGGTATGGATGTTTTTCGGATCTTTGATGCGATGAATGACGTGCGAAACTTCCAAACAGCGGTTAAAGCTGCAGTAGAAGTTGGTGCACACGCTCAAGGTACACTCTCTTATACAACCAGTCCTGTACATAATTCTGATACTTGGGTTGATCTGGCAAAACGTCTGGAAGATTTAGGTTGCCATTCTATCTGTATTAAAGATATGTCAGGCTTGCTTAAGCCTTATGAAGCCGAAGAGCTCGTTACCCGCATTAAAGCGTCTTGTGATGTTCCTCTGGCTTTACACTGTCATGCAACTACAGGGCTATCGACAGCGACAGCTGTAAAAGCCGTTGAATCAGGTTTAGATATTTTAGATACGGCTATTTCATCAATGAGCCAAACCTATGGTCATACTCCAACAGAAACGGTAGTAGCAATGCTGGAAGGCACTGAATACGATACTGGTTTGAAACTGGAGAACATTGAGCCTATCGCTGCTTACTTCCGCGAAGTTCGTAAGAAATATGCTAAATGGGAAGGCCAGATGAAAGGAGTAGACTCTCGAATTCTGATTGCTCAGGTTCCTGGTGGAATGCTGACTAATATGGAAGGTCAGTTAAAAGAGCAGGGTGCTGCTGATAGAATTGATGAAGTACTGGAAGAGATCCCGCGCGTGCGCAAAGATCTTGGTTTTATTCCTCTTGTTACACCAACTTCTCAGATCGTCGGAACACAAGCTGTTATCAATGTACTAACTGGTGAACGCTATAAGAGCATCACCAAAGAAACCGCTGGCGTGCTTAAAGGTGAGTATGGTGCTGCCCCTGCTGAAGTGAATGAAGTGTTGCAAGCTAAGGTCCTTGATGGCGGTGAAGCGATTACCTGTCGCCCAGCAGATTTGATCAAAGACGAATTAGACGTGCTAACAACTGATTTATTAGAAAAAGCGAAAGCTGAAGGGATTTCTTTAGCTGAAGATACGGTTGATGATGTACTGACTTACGCTCTTTTCCCTCAGGTGGGCCTTAAGTTCCTTAAAAACCGCCATAATCCTGAAGCGTTTGAACCAGCTCCTGGTACAGAACCTGAAGTCAAAGCGCCAGCTGCTCCCGCTGCTCAGCCAACGACTGGTGGCATCGAAACGTACAGTGTGAAAGTGGATGGGCAAGTTTACGATGTTGAAGTTGGCCCACAAGGTCAAGTTTCGTCTGTAGCAGCAGTTTCAACAGAAACAAAACCAGCTCCTGTTGCGCCAGTTGCGAGTGAAGCTGAAGCAGTTTCTGCACCATTGGCGGGTACTATCTTTAAGGTCAACGTTCAACCTGGAGCTCAGGTTGCAGAAGGTGATGTGTTGCTTATCCTTGAAGCGATGAAGATGGAAACAGAAGTTCGTGCGGCGAAAAGCGGCACAGTAGCGGATATTCAAGTTAAAGAAGGTGACTCCGTAATGGTAGGTTCACCTCTGCTAAGTCTGGCATAAGGGAGAATCATGGAAGGTTTATTGATTCTCTGGGCTGAAACGGGTATTGCAAACTTTGAGTTTGGTCAGATCTGTATGATCTTAGTAGGCTGTTTGTTACTGTTTCTTGCTATTCGTAAAGGTTTTGAGCCTTTGTTATTGCTGCCAATAGGATTTGGTGCAATTTTAGCGAATATTCCTAATGCGGGTTTTACCGACGAAGGTGGGTTGCTGTATTACGTTTACCACGTAGGTATTGAAACAGGTGTATTTCCTCTACTCATCTTTATGGGGGTAGGGGCAATGACCGATTTCGGAGCTCTCATAGCTAACCCTAAAACACTTTGGTTAGGTGCTGCTGCTCAGTTTGGTATATTTGTGACCTTATTTGGTGCCATTCTGCTGAACTATATACCTGGTATGGAGTTCTCGCTTGCCGATGCATCGTCTATCGCGATTATCGGTGGTGCTGATGGTCCGACGGCGATCTTCTTATCGAGCAGGTTGTCTCCTGATCTATTAGGCGCTATTGCAGTTGCTGCTTATAGTTATATGGCTTTAGTTCCTATTATACAGCCACCAATAATGAAAGCATTAACCACTCCAGAAGAACGTCAAATCAAGATGGCGCAGTTACGCCATGTTAGCAAAACAGAAAAAGTTCTGTTTCCGTTAGCGGTATTGGTAATGACCATCTTGTTTTTGCCACCAGCAACACCACTCGTAGGTATGTTTTGCTTAGGCAATCTTATGCGCGAAGCTGGTGTGGTAGAACGTTTATCTAAAACAGCGCAAAATGAACTTATCAATATTGTAACCATTTTCCTAGGTTTAGGCGTGGGATCTAAGTTGCAGGCAGATAAGTTCTTGAATGTAGAAACATTAGGGATCTTAGCTCTGGGTGCGGTAGCCTTTAGTATAGGTACTGCGGCTGGTGTTATGATGGCTAAGCTTCTAAATAAATATTCGAAAGAGGATATTAATCCGCTTATTGGTGCCGCTGGTGTTTCTGCTGTACCTATGGCAGCGCGTGTTGTGAATAAAGTTGGCTTACAAGCTAACCCGCATAACTTCTTACTGATGCATGCAATGGGACCAAATGTGGCCGGGGTTTTAGGCTCTGCAGTTGCCGCTGGTATTTTACTTGCTTTGGTTGGGTAACGTGTGGCTTTAGAGTTAAATTTGGGCTGACTAAATTTAACGAAATGGTTTATAGTCAAAGGGATGCTACGGCATCCCTTTCTTTTTTCCAGCTAAAAGGGACATTTACATGACAGAAAATTTAAAAGTGGTTATTCCCCAATTTGGAAAGCCTGATGTTTTAAAAATTGAGACCTTCAAAGTGCCGACACCAAAACCCGGTGAAGTCTTGGTTAAAGTCTACTTCGCTGGAGTTAACCCTATTGACGTAAAAACTCGTGCTGGTTTGGGCTGGGCTGCAGAGCAAAATAAGCAAAACCTTCCATGGACGCCAGGGTATGACATTTCTGGAAAAGTGGTCTCTGTCGGAGACGGAGCCACGCTATTTTCTGAGAATGATAATGTTGCTGGCCTTATTGGATTTCCTATCATTGCTGGCGGTTATAGCCAGTATGTTTGTGTGCCAGAAACAGAGTTAAGTCTGGTTCCGGATGCCGTTATGCTGGAAGCGGCTGCCGCACTCCCTATTGCAGGAGAGACAGCCGCTCAAGCGATTAATCAGGTTGAAGTTAAAGCTGGTGAACGTGTATTGATCCTTGCTGGCGCAGGAGGTGTCGGTCATATTGCTATTCAACTGGCTGTCGCTGCTCAGGCAGAAGTCTATACAACCTGTAGTGAAGGTAATTTAGATTATCTGGCGACTTTAGGTGCGCATGCGATCAATTATCAGTTTTCTCCTGTCTCAGAGCGTTTAAGTGATGTCGATGTTCTCATTGATCTAGTGGGAGGTGACGCTGCATTAGATGCGCTCAAGTGCCTTAAAGACGCAGCTAGAGTAGTAACGGTTCCGACTATTACAAAAGACATCATATGTGATAAGGCCAATACGTTGGGGTTTGAAGCAAAAGGGATGTTGGTTTCTCCTGATCCAGAGCAGCTAGATGCACTGCTTTATATGGTGAGTGTTGGTTTATTAAAAGTGGATTTTCAGCCTGCTATTTCTTTCAAACAGGTTGAGAAAGCACATGAACAACTAGAGACAGGGCATACGCGAGGCAAAGTATTATTGGATATGCGGTGCTAACTTCACTGTATCAATATTTTTCAGAATCGGCGTTGTTGGTTCTTTTTGCCACTGGTTTTTTAAGTGCAACCTTGTTGCCAGGTAGCTCTGAAGCGTCGTTGATTGCAGCTCTGGACATCAATAAAATTTCTACGGCTTCGATCGTAATAGCAGCAACGGTCGGTAACACGCTTGGTGGATTAACTAATTATTGGTTAGGATTGTTGATTCCGAATCGAACTCAGCAAAAAAAGTATGGTCATAAAGCTGTAGCTTGGATTCGCCGATATGGCTATGGCGCTCTATTCTTTAGTTGGCTTCCAGTAATTGGTGATCCTATCTGCTTTGCTGCTGGATGGTTAAGAATGAGGTTTTTACCCTGCTTTCTGCTCATTGCGTTTGGAAAAGCATTGAGATATTGCGTCTTGACAGCATTGTTTTTAGGTTTTTTTTAAGGAGTATTAGATGAGAAAAATATGGCTTGGTGTTGTGTCTTTAGTCGCCTTATATGGCTGTTCTCAAACAACAACGGTCGAAGAGAAGAATCTGCTGCCAGATGGTGTCTCATTTATAGAGCAGTCTAAAGAGCAAGCAGGGAAAATCTCTATCCCTTATTCCAAATATGAATTAGACAATGGTTTGACGGTTATCCTTTCACCCGATACCTCAGATCCTTTAGTTCATGTTGATGTAACCTACCATGTAGGGTCGGCACGCGAAGAGATCGGGAAGTCTGGATTTGCCCATTTTTTTGAGCATATGATGTTTCAAGGATCTGAAAATGTGGGTGATCAAGAGCATTTTAAAATAGTGACTGAAGCGGGTGGAACTTTAAACGGTACAACAAATAGAGACCGAACTAATTATTTTGAAACTTTACCATCAAATCAATTAGAAAAGGCTTTATGGCTAGAATCTGACCGAATGGGCTTCCTTTTAGATGCGGTCTCTCAGAAGAAATTCGAAATTCAGCGAGATACGGTTAAAAATGAGAAGGCCCAGAGTTACGATAATCGTCCTTACGGTCTGATGTGGGAAAAACTGGGTGCTGCAATTTATCCCGAAGGACACCCTTACTCGTGGCAAACCATTGGGTATGTTGATGATCTTGACCGAGTTGATGTTAATGATCTTAAAGCTTTCTTTTTGCGTTGGTATGGCCCAAATAACGCAACAATTACCATTGGTGGGGATATTGATATTCAACAAACGTTGCTTTGGGTGAATAAATATTTTGGTTCAATTCCTCGTGGTCCAGAAGTTGAAAATGCTCCGAAGCAGCCGGCTAAACTTGAAGAAGACAGATACATTACACTGGAGGATAAGATCAAACAGCCGATGGTAATGATAGGCTGGCCAACAACGTATCGAAGTGAGAAGAACCAAGCGACCCTTGATGCATTGGCTTCAATTCTGGGGGATGGAAAAAACAGCGTTCTTTATCAAAAGCTAGTAAAAACTGAAATAGCCATTGACGCAGGTGCATTTCAGGATTGTGCGGAACTGGCTTGTAACTTTTATGTCTATGCGATGGGAAATTCAGGTGAAAAAGGCAATTTAAAGCCGATTTATAAAGAATTGATGGCGGTACTTGAAGACTTTAGTCAGCAAGTTGTTGAGCAAGAAAAATTGGATCAAATTATAGGTAGTGCCGAAGCGAGTGCGATATTTGCGCTTGAAAGTGTACGAGGTAAAGTCACTCAACTGGCATCAAATCAAACTTATTTTGATCAGCCGGATAGGATTCAATATCAGTTAGATCAAATAAAAGCTGTGACACCAGAGGCCGTAAGTAAAGCTTATCAGCGTTTTATTATGGGTAAAAACAAGGTGACATTGAGCGTTATTCCTAAAGGTAAACCAAGCCTTTCAGTTAGAGAAGCTGACTTTACTCCCGCAGAAAGAACGCTGCCAAAATACAAAAAAATTCCGCAAAGCGAGCTTAGCTATATTAAGGGTATCGACAATTTTGACCGTTCCGTGATGCCTAAAGTTGGAGGTATAGTAAAAAGTTCTATCCCTGAGCTATATCGGATCAATCTAGATAATGGCATTGAAGTTCTGGGCACCGAAACAAGCGAAGCTCCCACAGTTTTGATGCAGATACAGGTGCCAGCAGGGTACCGATATATCAAGAAAGGAAAAGAAGGGCTTGCTGATTTAACCAGTGAGTTAATACAAGAGAGTACGACAGAAAGGAGTATTGAAGACATTCAGGCTGAGCTGGATTTGTTGGGAAGTACGATAAGTTTTGGTACAGGTAATTATACAACAACAATAACCATTTCTTCTTTGAAGAAAACACTTATTCCTACGTTGAAAATTGTTGAGGAAACGCTGTTTAAACCCGCATTTAAGAAAGAAGACTTTGATCGTATAAAGAAACAGGCGATTGAAGGTCTGATTTATGAACATCAGAAACCAGCGTGGATGGCGACTCAGGCTACTAGGCAGATATTATTTGCTAATACAACGTTTGGTCGCTCTCGAGAAGGTTCTCTTGAATCGGTAAAGCAAATCACACTAGAAGATGTAAAGTCGTTTTATCAGGAAAACTATACTCCTTTAGGTACGCAAGTTATTGTGGTCGGGAGCATATCCAAACAAGAATTGAAGGATGACCTTAAATTTTTAAATGATTGGCAAGGTAATGACGCTCCGATTTTACACCCTCAGTCAGTTATGCCGATAGGCTCGCAGACTATCTACCTGATCGATAAGCCTGGCGCATCACAAAGTGTGGTAAGACTGGTTAGACGAGGGTTGCCCTATGACATGGTCGGTGAGCAATATTTGAGTAAGTTAGCCATGTTTAATCTGGCTGGTAATTTCAGTAGCCGAATTAACCAGAACTTAAGAGAAGATAAGGGCTATACCTATGGGGCTAATGGGTATCATGCGAGCAATAAAGAGATCGGTTTGGTGATTTTTGATGCTCAGGTTCGTGCTGATGCAACGGCAGATTCGATTCTAGAGTTTATGAAGGAGATGCGTCGATATAGTCAAGAAGGTGTATCAGAGCAAGAGATAGCCTTTATGCAGTTAGCGGTTGGCCAACAGGATGCGTTAAAATATGAAACCCCTAATATGAAAGCGCAGTTGTTATCTAATATAGTCAATTATTCGTTAGATGATGACTATATTGAGCAGCGAAATAACGTATTGGCGAATATTCAAAAAGCGGATTTGGATAAGGTGTCTGCAGAATGGTTTGATCCTGAACAGTACCAAATTGTCGTTGTTGGGGACGTTCAACAGATAAAACCTGAATTGGAAAAACTAGATATTCCTATCGTAGAACTTGAAATATCTCAGTGATAAACACATATACATAGAGAGGCAATGCCTCTCTTCTTTTTTCTAGCCTATTTTTACTAGAAAAATACGCCAAAAGGCGTAACCTTACAAAAAAATTATAAGTGGCCTTCGTAGTGACAAATTTTTCATCGAGACTTAAAAAAGTAGCGAGTAACCCAAATAACTTTATTCACATTGGCCGAGGTGTCGAACGTGAAAGCTTGAGATATACCTTAGAAGGGAAACTAGCGTTAACGCCTCACCCTAAAGGTTTAGGGGCAGCGCTAACTAATAAGTGGGTAACAACAGATTTTTCTGAGTCGTTATTAGAGTTTATTACCCCGGTGTCTTCTAATATTGAAGAGCTATTAGGTCAATTATCTGATATTCATCACTTTACCCAAAAAGAAATGGGTGAAGAGAAACTTTGGCCGCTTTCAATGCCTTGCTACGTAGAAAATGAAGATGATATTGAGCTTGCTCAATATGGGACTTCTAATGTTGGCAAGATGAAAACCCTTTATCGAAAAGGGCTGAAAAATCGCTATGGTAGTCTGATGCAGATTATTTCCGGTGTGCATTTTAATTTCTCTTTTCCTGAATCGCTGTGGGATTCTCTTTATGGAGAGCAGAATGAAGCGGATAGAGCAGCAGCTAAGTCGGATGCCTACTTTAACCTTATCCGAAATTATTACCATTTTGGTTGGTTAATACCTTATTTCTTTGGCGCATCTCCGGCATTGTGTTCTTCGTTCTTGCAAAGCAGAGGAAGCGAACTGAAGTTTGACAGTATTGGTGAAACCAAGTTTCTTCCTTACGCTACGTCATTGAGGTTGAGTGACTTGGGGTACACCAATAGTGCTCAAAGTGAGCTAAAAATTGGCTATAATAATTTAGAAGAATACCTCAGTGGTTTAGAAGATGCGATACATACGCCGTCAGAAGATTTCGCCAAAATTGGCGTTCACGTAGACGGTGAGTTTCAGCAGCTTAATACCAATGTGTTGCAGATAGAAAATGAACTCTATGCTCCTATCCGTGCGAAAAGAGTGTCGGAACAAGGAGAAAAACCTTCCGAAGCGCTTAAACGTGGTGGTGTTGAGTATATTGAAGTTCGTTCGTTGGATGTAAACCCATTTAGCCCAATAGGCATCACTGAAGAGCAGATCCGTTTTCTTGATTTGTTCATGACTTGGTGCCTGATCAAGGACTGCGGTGATGTGGATAATAAAGAACTGTGTTGCTGGAAAGATAACTGGAATAAAGTCATTTTAGAAGGTCGTAAGCCGGGGTTGATGTTAGCTGAAGCTAATAATGGCTGTGAAGGAAAACAACTTTCGCTACGCGAATATACTACACAGATATTTGAAGACTTACGCCAAATTGCTAAGCAAATGGATAGTGCTACAGGTGGTGACGCCTATCAGCGTACTTGCACTGAGTTAGTTACATGGATTGATAATCCAGAGCTGACTATCTCTGGCAGGTTACTTAAAAAAACAAAAGAGTTGGGCGGGATAGGAGATGTAGGGTGCGCCTTCGGTGCAAATTACCGTGAACACCATCTGAACCACCAATACCAAGTTTATAGCCAGCAAGATATGCAGAAAGAAGCTAAAAATTCGGTTAAAGCTCAACAAAAGATAGAGCAAGAAGATCAACTCAGTTTTGACGATTTTCTTGCTGATTATTTTTCATATATAAAAAATTAAATGATTGGCAGGTTACGCCTGTCAAACTAACGGAGAAAGGCAATGCCACTTTTAGATAGCTTTACTGTTGATCATACTCGCATGAGTGCGCCTGCAGTACGTATTGCAAAATCAATGCAAACCCCAAAGGGTGACACAATCACAGTATTTGATTTACGCTTTTGTATACCAAATCAAGACATCCTTTCTGAGCGAGGAATTCATACCTTAGAGCACTTATACGCCGGTTTCATGCGTGCTCACTTAAATGGTGATAGTGTTGAGATTATAGACATTTCGCCAATGGGGTGTCGTACAGGCTTCTATATGAGCTTAATTGGTACACCTGCTGAAAGTGATGTGGCTACGGCATGGTTAGCTGCTATGGAAGATGTATTAAAGGTCGAAAACCAAAATAAAATACCTGAGCTCAATGAGTATCAATGCGGAACGTATTCTATGCATTCATTAGAAGATGCTAAAACGATTGCTCAGTCAATTATTGCTTCTGGTATTTCTGTTAATAAAAATGATGATTTAGCATTACCTGCGTCTATGTTAGAAGAACTAAAAATCGACTAATTAGTATTGAGGTCAGCCTCCAGACAGGAGCTGACCTCAATTAAAGCTTTCTGGACAGGTTCTACTTTTTAACCGGGTAAACTTTGACCAGACTTATTTTGTTTTCTGTGAACTCTATAATTTTCATTTGATGTTGTTCAACTTCAATACTTAGCTGACTTTCTGGTATATCTTCTAAATATTCTAAAATAAGACCATTCAATGTTCTGGGACCATCTGTAGGTAAATCCCATTTCAGGCCTTTATTAATATCCCGAATGTTTGCACTACCCTCAATCAAGAAACTACCATCATTTTGCGGGATGATCTCTTCAGCAAGGCTTGGAGCAATAGATGTTGTAAACTCACCAACAATTTCTTCCAAAATATCTTCTAAAGTTACCAATCCAATAATATCGCCATACTCATCAACGATAAGACCAATGCGTTCTTTATTACGCTGGAATTTCAGTAACTGTACATTCAATGGCGTTGCTTCTGGAATAAAGTAGACTTCATCAGCGGCTCTTAGCAGCGTTTCTTTAGTAAACTCATTTTTTTCTAGCATCAACCGGTAGGACTCTCTTAGGCGAAGCATTCCGACGACTTCATCTATTTGATCTCGATATAGAACAATTTTCCCATGTGGAGAGTGGGTCAACTGACGAACAATGGATTTCCAGTCATCGTTTATGTCTATACCGGTAATTTCATTTCTGGGTACCATGATGTCATTTACAGTGACATTTTCGAGGTCCAGAATAGATATCAACATATCTTGGTGCCGACGCGGTATTAGTGCACCAGCTTCGTTTACAACGGTACGTAATTCATCAGAGCTCAATGGGTCTTCTGTACCATGAGTCGCCTTAACTCCAAAAAGTCTAAGTACACTATTGGTAATTAAGTTAATCAATAGAACGAGTGGGGCTAGTAGCTTCATTAGGATGTTTAATAAAATGCTACTTATAAAAGAGACGCGTTCGGGATATAAAGCCGCTAGGGTTTTAGGTGTAACTTCGGCGAAGACAAGTACGACTAATGTCAATAAACCTGTCGCTATAGCAACGCCCAAATCGCCATAAAGGCGCATACCTATAATGGTGGCAATAGCAGAGGCAAGAATATTAACCAGGTTGTTTCCAATCAGAATTAAACCAATTAATCTATCAGGGCGATTTAGCAGCTTTTCGACACGCTTAGCCCCTTTATGCCCTTGGCTAGATAGATGCTTTAGTCTGTATCGATTCAGAGACATCATGCCAGTCTCTGAACCAGAAAAATATCCTGAAATGACGATTAAACCGGCAAGAAGGGTAAATAAAAACCCCGTTGAGATGTCATCCAATGTTTAGCATTCCTTTTGTATTGCTTGCTCAATTTATGACCTAAGTGGTTTGAGCTGTCAATTATATTATTAGTTAAACAACAGTTAGATTAAGTGAGAATAATCTCTTTAACAAAGCGGCTACCAAAATAGGCAAGGGTTAACAAAGTTGCGCCCGCGACAGCGTACCAAGTGACTTTTCTGCCTCTCCAGCCCTTTTGATAATGACCCCAAAGCAAAACTGAGTAGACAATCCATGCAATAAAAGAAAGTATGGATTTATGGGCTGTCTCGCTGGAAAACATATCTTCGAGGAAAATAAACCCGCTGATCAGAGTTAACGTAAGTAGGCCGGTTCCAACTAGGATGATATTAAAGAGTTGTCGTTCTACCATCATTAATGGGGGAAGGTTTGGATTGATTGCCATGGCTTTCTTGGCTTTGAGTTTGTAATCCAGCCAAGCAAGTTGTAGCGCGTATAAAGCGCCAATGGAGAGCGTAGAATAAGAAAACAGAGCTAAGGTAATATGGGTTAATAAACCTGGTCGATTTTCCAAGTGGGTGACAAACTCACTGGGTAAAAAGTTAGAGCCCAAAATATTAATAACCGCAAAACTGTAAACAACGGGTAATAAAAACCAAAGACGAGTTTTTAGCATAGCGACACTCATCACAAGCGATATGATAAAGCTTATTACCGAGGCAACATTTAGGATGCTTAGGTTTTGTCCGCTACTTTCGTGGATGAGGCCATAGAGTAACCATGCATGAAATACCAGAGCGAGTGCGGCGCAGATAAATACCGCTTTGGTTTTTATACCTGTTTGCTGTACCAAGCCAGGTACAACCATTGCGATAGCAAAAATATATAAAATAGCGGCAACAATAGCGATTAAACTGTCCATGTGTTTTTTATTTATCTTAAATGAATGAATCGATTATAACGTGGTTAGCTTCGATGGGCTATCCATCCTTTTACTAATTGCAGGAATATACTCAAGAGACCTCAAGATGCAGTATTCAGAGCTTCATCAACGAGTTCAGTTCAAGAAAGATAGCTGAAGGAATGACATTCTTTTTCAAAGATATCTATAACATCGCTCAATTTTGGAAGTTCAGAGGTGCTAATGTATACTGTTGTTAATTAATCGCCCATACCCAGCGAAGAGACGGACATGTTTGAGAATTTAACGGATAGACTATCCAAAACACTGAAAAATATTAGCGGCAAAGGTCGCCTGACTGAAGACAATATAAAAGAGACATTGCGTGAAGTTCGCATGGCGTTGTTGGAAGCAGACGTTGCGCTTCCAGTTGTGCGTGATTTTGTTAAACGTATAAAAGAGAGCGCTGTTGGTGTAGAAGTTTCTAAATCCCTGTCACCAGGTCAAGAGTTCATCAAAATAGTTCAAAAAGAACTCGAAGCTGTAATGGGAGAGTCCAATGAAGCGCTGAATCTAGCGGCTCAGCCACCGGCAGTTATTTTGATGGCTGGTCTGCAAGGTGCTGGTAAAACAACCAGCGTAGGTAAACTGTCTAAGCATTTAAAAGAAATAGAAAAGAAAAAAGTACTTGTGGTTTCGGCTGACGTATACCGACCAGCGGCAATAAAACAGTTAGAAACGCTCGCAGCAGATGTCGAGGTTGATTTCTTTGCTTCTTCTGTCGAGCAAAAACCTATCGATATTGCTAACGCCGCTATTGATCATGCCAAGAAGAAATTCTATGACGTGCTCATTGTGGATACCGCGGGTCGATTGGCCATTGATGAGTTGATGATGGCTGAAATACAGTCTCTTCACTCTGCGATTAATCCAGTGGAAACCTTGTTTGTCGTTGACGCAATGACGGGGCAGGACGCCGCTAATACAGCAAAATCTTTTGGAGATGCATTGCCACTAACCGGTGTGATCTTAACCAAGGTTGATGGTGATGCTCGTGGTGGTGCTGCTCTTTCTGTTCGTCATATAACTGGAAAACCGATTAAGTTCTTGGGTGTGGGTGAAAAAACCGATGCCTTGGAACCATTCCACCCTGATCGTATTGCCTCACGTATCCTAGGAATGGGTGACGTTCTCTCTTTGATTGAAGATTTAGAGCGTAATGTAGATAAAGATAAAGCAGCAAAACTGGCTAAGAAGTTCAAAGAGAAAAAAGGTTTCGACCTTGAAGACTTTCGTGAGCAGCTAGGCCAGATGCAAAATATGGGTGGCATGATGGGCATGATGGATAAGCTGCCCGGTATGAATAACTTGCCTGCTCATGTGAAAGATAAAGTTGATGACTCTATGTTTAAGCAGCAAGAAGCTATTATTTCGTCGATGACAATGAAAGAACGTCGCCGTCCTGAAATTATTAAAGGTTCTCGTAAAAAACGTATTGCAGCAGGCTCGGGGACTCAAGTTCAAGATGTAAACCGTCTATTAAAGCAGTTTACCCAAATGCAAAAAATGATGAAAAAAATGCAGAAAGGTGGCATGAAAGGCATGATGCGCAATATGCAAGGCATGATGGGCGGCATGGGTGGAATGGGCGGTATGGGTGGTCCATTCGGTAGATAAAAAATTAGATTATAAAAGTGAAAGGAGAGGCTAACAGGTCCCCCATACCGGTAACTAGTCACCGGTAACCGGCTACCGGATAATCCTTCACCTATAAACTGCTTGCAAAAGCCCCTAATAAGAGTAAAATTCCGGGGCTTTAAATTGGCACGAGGCCCCAAGAAATATTTTCTTTGGGGTTTATTTTATTATTGAGAAAGCAAAGAGGACGATATGGTAACCATTCGTTTGGCACGTCACGGCGCTAAAAAGCGTCCATTTTATCAAATCGTAGTAGCAGATAGCCGCTATGCAGCTACTGGCCGCTACATCGAGAAAGTAGGTTTCTTTAACCCAACTGCTCAAGGTCAAGAAGAAGGTCTACGTTTAGACTTGGATCGCGTTAACCATTGGGTTGGCGAAGGTGCTTCTCTATCTGACCGTGTTGCTAAGCTAGTTAAAGACGCTCAAAAAGCGGCTTAATTAGTTGGTAACAAAAGCTATGTCGGTTGAAGGAAGCGAAATAATGAGTGAGCAAATCGAGAAATTAGTAGTTGGCAAATTTGGTGCTACCTACGGCATTCGTGGCTGGCTTAAAGTCATTTCCTACACAGACGACGCTGAAAGTATTTTTCAATATAGTCCTTGGTATATAAAACAAAAGGGCGAGTGGATTGAATACAAAGTTGAAAGCTGGAAGCGCCATAACAAAGGTATGGTTGCTAAACTTGAAGGTTTAGAGATCCGAGAGGATGCTAATCTTCTAACCAATTTTGAAATTGCGATTAATTCAGATTCACTACCAAAGCTGTCAGAAGATGAATTCTACTGGCGAGAATTGTTTGGCATGCAAGTGGTTACAACAAAAGGGTATAACCTTGGCGAAGTAACTGATTTGTTAGAAACAGGCTCAAATGATGTTTTGGTTGTGAAGGCAAATATTAAAGATGCTTTTGGTCAAAAGGAACGATTAATCCCGTTTCTTGAAGAGCAAGTGGTCAAACAAATTGATCGCGAAGCTCAACGGATCGAAGTTGACTGGGATCCTGGATTTTAACTCCACAGTAGAGCGAGAGAACAGATGTGGGTTGGCGTAATTAGCCTTTTTCCTGAAATGTTCCGCTCCGTGACTGATTTTGGAGTTACAGGTCAAGCGGTTAAAAAAGGTCTTTTATCGGTAGAAGTATGGAATCCAAGAGATTTCACTCTCGATAAACATCGCACTGTTGATGATAGACCTTACGGTGGTGGCCCTGGAATGTTGATGATGGTTCAGCCTTTGCGCGATGCCATTCAAACAGCCAGAGTAAACTCACCGGGAAAGACGAAAGTTATTTATCTTTCTCCTCAAGGTCGTAAATTGGACCAAAAAGGAGTAGAAGAGCTGGCAACTAATGAGAATATGATTCTTATATGTGGTCGCTATGAAGGGATAGATGAGCGTGTCATTAAATCAGAAATTGACGAAGAATGGTCGATTGGTGATTTTGTGATGACGGGTGGTGAACTACCAGCCATGACGTTAATTGATTCAGTTTCAAGGTTTATACCGGGAGTACTGGGAGATTTTGCGTCAGCAGAAGAAGATTCTTTTGCAAATGGTCTGTTGGATTGTCCCCATTATACGCGTCCTGAAGTGTTAGATGGAGAAGAGGTGCCTCAGGTACTGAAGTCCGGAAATCATAAGGACATTCGTCGCTGGCGATTAAAACAATCGCTGGGCCGTACTTGGCTACGAAGACCAGAGCTCTTGGAAAACCTAGCTCTGACTGACGAACAGGAACAATTACTGGCCGTGTTCATTAAAGAACACAAAGCTAAGTAACCTATTTATATTAGTATCAGTTTATTCTAGGAATTTACAAAATGAGTAATATCATCAAAGCTCTTGAAGAAGAGCAATTGAAATCAGACCTTCCTAAATTCAGCGCAGGTGACACTGTTGTTGTTCAGGTTAAGGTAAAAGAAGGTGAGCGTGAGCGTCTACAGGCCTTTGAAGGTGTTGTAATCGCTGTACGTAACCGTGGCCTACATTCAGCATTTACTGTTCGTAAAATTTCGAACGGTGAAGGTGTTGAGCGTTCGTTCCAAACTCACTCTCCAATGGTTGATAGCATCGAAGTTAAACGCCGTGGTGCAGTACGTCGTGCCAAGTTGTACTACCTACGTGAACGTTCTGGTAAGTCTGCTCGTATTAAAGAGAAACTTGCTAAGAAGTAATGCTATAACTAAGCATTCTCATTAAAAAGGCTCCCTTCGGGAGCCTTTTTTATTTCAATATTTATGTTAACTCGATATATCTTCCGACCAACCATCTGAATCAGACATATCTGGAGCGCCAGATATGGAATTCTCTTCATCTGCCCATTCTCCAAAATCAATCATTTGGCACTGTTTACTACAGAAAGGACGAAAAGGGCTCTTATCGCTCCAAATTACCGACTTTTGGCAAGTTGGACATTTAACAATAGTGGGTTCAGACATGAACAATAGCTCCTAGCACTAAATTTCTGCAGCTGATCTTAACTTGCTTTAAAAAATATACAATTGAAATTTAATTACAAATAGCTAGGTCGAACTCTACATCTTGGCTGTATGCCTTTCCGGTTTCGAAAGAGATAAATTTAATGGCGAAACGATTTTTATGACCGGAAATCATAGGGAATACGCCAGTTTCTAATGGGATATTAAGTCGAAGGATATTGGCTTCTTCTGCATCACTTTGGTAGAAACCATTGCGGGCGATCTGGGCATTGGAATACCCTGTTTCTCGACAAAGCTTGAGCCAAAGGTTTAATGATTCCGAAAGAGGCTGCAAAGTTTCCATCCAGACTTGTGCATTCCGAATTCGTTGCTCTAACGGAAGGTGATTCCAGTAGTGAAGCGCTGGCAAGTCGAAACAACAGGTTCCACCAGGAAGGTTAAATCGTTGACGAATTGAGCTTAAAAATCGTTCTTCTTTTAGTGACTTACCAAATCGCTCGGCAGACATTAGATTCTTATGAACGACATCAATATCTTCAAGAACAGACAATAGCTTTTCTTGGTCTACACCCTCAACATTTAACCAGTTTTTATAGTTTAATCGTTGCTTTTCCAGATCTTTTGCTAGTTCGGCTTTTAACTGAATCTGTTCAAAAATTTCCAGAAGGTCAAATATGGAGCGAAAAAACTGGTGATATTGCTGATTATCAGAAAATTTAGCGGAATGGTGCATCTGCCTTAACAGAGACTCTACTCTTAGGTAGATACGAGTTTTTTCATTTAGTGGATGTTCAAATTTATGAATTGTCATTCCGCGCCCTTGTTCCTTAAATCATTGATTGGCTTTAGCTGCATTGTCTATGTATAGATTATGCAGTTTAGTGATTTGAGGTAAAAGTTTATGGTTGTCATCATCGTTTAGAATAATATCATCAGCAAATTCAATTCGTTGCTCTCTACTTGCTTGTGTGGAAAGTATAGATTCGACTTGAACTTTCGGGACATTATCTCGTTTCATGGTCCGCTTGATTTGTGTATCAAGACTGACATCAACGACTAGAATTCTGTCTGCCATAAATTGTAGTTGATTTTCAATTAGTAAGGGTACCACTAAAAGTGCATAAGGTGTGGTAACTTTGCTGAGATCTTGCTGCATTTTATCGCGAATTAGTGGATGGAGTAGATTATCTAACCATTTTTTTTCGTCAGGATGAGAAAAAATTCGTTTTCTTAATTTAGCTCTATTGAGCTGACCATTTTGCTCTAATATATCTTGGCCAAAGTGATGGGCTATCGAGGCTAAACCGATAGACCCTTTTTCAACGACTTCTCGAGCGACGACATCAGCATCTATAATATCAATATTAAACTGGTCATGGAAAAGGTTGGCAACGGTTGTTTTACCCGATGCAATTCCTCCCGTTAACCCAACGACGAAAGTCATATTATAATCCTAAGGCTGTAATAAAATACCAATTGACGATTTCTGTCCCCCAAATGAGGCTGATCCACCCGGCAATAGCGAGATAAGGGCCGAATGGAAATGATTTATCTATGCCTTTTTTCTGCAATCTTAGCTGAATAAGCCCAAAGACTAATCCAACCACGGAAGAAAGAAGAACGATTAGTGGCAGCAATTGCCAACCAAGCCAGGCTCCTAATGCCGCAAGGAGCTTAAAATCACCATAGCCCATACCTTCTTTTCCGGTAATGAGTTTGAATAGCCAATATATACTCCAAAGGCATAAGTACCCAGTCATTGCCCCAATGACTGCGTCTTGAAGTGAAATGGAACTCCAACCAACCAGTGCCATTAACAATCCAGCCCACGTTAGTGGTAGCGTGATTTGGTCTGGCAAAAACATGGTATCCAAATCGATAAAAGTGGCGGCAATTAAAGCAAAGGTAAAAAACATCAAAGCGATAGAAAATGGTGAGAACCCAAATGTCCAGGCAGCAATAGCACAAAGTGAAGCACTTAGTAATTCAATCAGAGGGTACCTTGGACTTATGGGGTTAGCACAGTGACGACATTTTCCTCTTAGTACTATCCAACTGATGACTGGAATATTGTCCAGTATACGAATAGGCGTTTTACATTTGGGGCAATGTGAATTGGGGCGGCTTAGATTAAATGGGGTTTTATCAACGACTATATTCAAATCAGGAAAGGTCTCTGCGCAATCTTGTTTCCACTCTTTTTCCATCATTAATGGTAAGCGATAAATGACGACATTTAAGAAACTACCGACAATAAGTCCAAAAAGTGCAGCTAACGTAGGAAATAGCCAAGGGTAGTAGTAAAAAGCATCCATGAATGACTCTGTAGAAGATTGATGTAGCGACTATTCTATCCCATTACAGACATTAAGTTAAAGATGGGTAAGTACATTGAAATGACTAGCCCGCCTACTAATAGGCCTAAAATGATAATTATTAATGGTTCGAGCGCTTTACCCAAATTATCGACAAGATTATCAACTTCATTTTCATAATAAGTGGCAATACGTTTTAGTACTGTATCCAAGCTCCCGGACTCTTCACCTATCATGATCATTTGAGTGAAATAGTCGGGAAATGCATTGCTTTGTTTAATCGCAATGTGCAGCGGAATTCCGGATGAAATATGATGATGTATTGAGTCAAAAACGTGCTGATAATATAAATTATTTGTTGTCTTCGATGAGGTTTTCAGTCCTTTTAGTATAGGAACTCCTGAAGCTAAGTTTTCGGCAAGCACATGACAAAATGTGGCCAAAACTGCACTGGTGTTAATATGGCCTAATATCGGTGTAATCAAACGCCAGCGACTTATTGTCAATTGGAGAGGGAGCGAATGCTTGGTTATTGTTGTTACGATTAAGCCAATGAGAACTGATACTAGAGTGATATGGATAGCGTAGTTTTTTAGACCATGCGAAAGCCGGACTGTTTGTTGAGTAAACCAAGGGAGCTCTGCTCCAAGACCAGAAAATAGTTGCTCGAATTCAGGAATAACCATTGTCAGCATGAGTAAAAAAACCAATAAAGCAGTAAGTAGTACTAGAGATGGGTATATCATGGCTTTAATCACTTTTGAATGAATCTTCTGTTTTTTCTCTCTTAAGTGAGCTAAACGGTCAAATACTTTGTCAATCTGACCCGTTAGTTCACCGGAAGCGACGAGACTAATATAGGAGTCGTCAAAGTAATTACTTGTTTGTATTGATTGGTAAAGCGGCAAGCCAGATTCGATATCATGAATGATATTTAGCAGTACGAGCTGAAAATATGGATTAGACTGATTACTTGAGATCAGTTTCAATGACTGAAGAATAGGCAGTCCACTAGATAGTAAGGTCGATATTTGACGGGTGAATATCGTTATTTCTTTTGCTTTTATTTGAGATGAAAGCGTAAATCTGCGACTGATTGTACATTCCCTTATAGTAGTGATTCTAATTTTTTGCTTGTTCAGTTTTATGATCGCGTCGGTTCGGTGCCGAGCAATCAGCAGTCCACTCTTTCGCCTACCATCGAGGGTAAGCCCTTTCCATTTATACTCTCTCTGTTTATGAGAATATTGATCTGCCATGAGAACCTATCAAAGTAAAAGCACTCGCGTTAATTCAGAGTAACTGGTGATTCCTGAGCGTAACTTTTCAAGTGCAGAGTTCTGTAATGTGAGCATGCCGTTTTCTATTGCGGCTTGTTCTATCTCAGAGGTAGATGCTTTTCGCTCTATAAGGTCTTTGATGTGCTGATTCATTGTTAGTACTTCAAACACACCAATCCTGCCCTGAAAGCCATTGTGGCATTTAATACACCCTTTGGGATTGGCATCAAAAATTGTGGTATTTATTGGTAGCTTAAGTGAACCTATGCTGGATGTAGTGTTTGTGTTAGGAACTCTGCAATTAGGACATAACTGTCTGACCAAGCGCTGGGCTATGATAAGACTCACAGAAACGGTAATATTAAATGGTTCAATACCCATGTTGATCAATCGTACAATGGTTTCAGCTGCTGAATTAGTATGAAGAGTGGATAAGACTAAATGACCTGTTTGAGCTGCTCTTATTGCGATAGAGGCTGTCTCTTCATCACGAATTTCTCCTAGCATGATAATATCAGGGTCCTGCCTTAAAAATGCTCTAAGAGCCTGAGCAAATCCAAAATCAATTTGATTATCTATTTGTACTTGATTGACACCATTAATAGCGATTTCCACAGGATCTTCCGCGGTAGAGATGTTTTTTTCACTGGTATTGATTATCTGTAATCCGGTGTAAAGAGAGGCGGTTTTGCCACTGCCTGTTGGTCCTGTGACCAAGATCATGCCTTGTGGTCGATGAAGTGCGCTCAAAAACAGTTGTTTCTGATCGTCGTTGTAACCAAGTGTATCAACTGCAAAGGTGGAAGCTCGTTTATCTAGTATTCTCAATACGATTTTTTCTCCCCATAAACTTGGCAGTGTTGATACTCTAATGTCAACCGTGGGACTATTTTCATTGGTTGAAAACTGAATACGCCCATCCTGTGGCAATCGTCTGTTGGTAATATCTAGCTTTGCAAGAACCTTAATTCGAGAGGAAAAACGTTGAGCTAAATGAGGTGGTGGGCTTTTCATTTCAATAAGGATGCCATCGCATCTCATCCGAATTCTGTAAAGGTTTTCGTAGGGTTCAAAGTGGATATCAGAAGCACTTCGAGCAATCGCATCAGTAATGACTTGATGAATAAACTGGCTAACGGGTGCATCATTTTTGTCACTTTCTTCTGTATTAGGGCTTAAGTCTTGGTCGATACCCTCATTTAAGATTCTATTAAGCGCTTGATCTTGGGTTGTTTCCTGTTTGTGGTTAGGCTCCGGTTTACCAAATATTTTCCGTATTACGAAACCAATATCATGGTAATCGGCAAGCAGTGTTTCGATTTGTAGCCCGGTGGTAAAACAGAAATCCCCCTCTGTAGCGAGATTAGTGGGGTCAACAATAGCAATGGTTAATGTCTGTTCGGTTTGAAAGAGAGGCAGTGCGAAATGTTTTATTATCAGAGCGCGCAATGGCAAGGTATTGATTAACGATTCATAATCGTAGTTATTAATATCAACAACAGCCATATTAAATAGCGAAGCAGTAACCTCGGTTAGCTCTTGGGCAGTCATGATATCAAGCGCTATTATATTATCGAGTATCGACCCCTCGTTCTGGTTAGATAGCTCAATAACCTGATGCTTATCGCTATCAGAAATGATATTAGCGTGATGAAGTGCCTCGGCTAAATTAGTTAGCATCAGAATATATTAATTAGTTTCTTCTTCAGTTTCTGAGCAGCCTTTTGTTTTTAAATCGTTATGGGATACGCGGCACTTCCACCCTGTTGGTGTGCGTATGTATTTGATTGTTGGGGATTCAGAAAACTGAGACTGATTACCGAAAGTAAATTGAAGAGTATCTTCAGCGCTAAATTGCAGTGTTCCTAATGGATTGGCTTTTTCGTGACTACCAATTTGGTTCAAGATAGATTCACTATCTGAGACTGAAAATTTCCCGTTTTCTAAATGCCAGCCTTCTGCCGGGGCTACGAGTCCTTTCAAGGTTGCCAAAGCTGAAGTTATCTCGCTTTTTTTGATATAACCACTGTAACCTGGGATCGCAATAGCGGATAAAACACCAATGATAGCAACGACTATCATTAACTCTATTAAGCTAAAGCCGTTGGAGTAATGGTTTAACGTCATGATATTTTTCTCATATATTGAATAGTAGGAATATGAGAATAAAAACTAATATAGGCGACTAAAACGGGAAGTGTTCGCTTTTTCGTAGGAGATAACGAATATTTAATGTTTGCTATGCTAGGTTGTAGATAAGTTCGAGGCAGTTAAAAAGAAATGAGTAAAATGAAAAATGGATAGCGGTGATTTATCACCTCTATCCAAATTAATAATGGACTTATTTAAAGCGCATTGAAAGATCCATCGCCTTTAAGTGCTTGGTTAATGCACCTACAGAAATGTAATCAACTCCGGTTTCTGCGTATTCCCTGATGGTCTCTAACGTGACATTACCTGAGTTTTCTAACGCGGCACGTCCTGCATTGATAGTGACGGCTTCACGCATCATATCAGTAGTAAAATTGTCTAACATGATGATATCGGCACCAGCTTCAATGGCCATTTTTAATTCATCCAGTGATTCTGTTTCAATCTCCACAGGCTTACCGGGATTGAGTTTCTTCGCGGTAGAGACGGCTTGCTTAATACCACCGCAAGCGATGATATGGTTTTCTTTTATGAGGTAGGCATCGAAAACACCAATGCGATGATTAAAACCGCCGCCACACGCTACAGCATACTTAAGAGCACTACGCAGGCCTGGAATGGTTTTTCTTGTATCAAGCAGACGACAATCGGTACCTTCGATTTTTTCTGCGTAAGTCGCAGTAGTCGTCGCACAGCCCGATAGCGTTTGAATAAAGTTCATTGCATTACGCTCCCCGGTGAGAAGCGTACGTGCTGGTCCGGTTAATGTGCAGAGAGTTTGGTTTGGTTCTACTTTATCGCCATCGTTGACATGCCACTCAATAGTGACCGTTCCACCGAGTTGTTTAAATACTTCGTCAGCCCAAGCCTGACCGCAGAAAATACCGTATTCTCTGGTAATAATTGTGGCGACATTGATGGCATCTTCAGGAATTAAACTTGCTGTAATGTCTGCTGACTCATCTAGAGTGCCACCAAGATCTTCTCTTAACGTTTCTGCTACGGCGCGGGTAATTTCTAAAGGTAGCTGTTGTTTTAAATAATCGAGTCGGGCTTGGCTATTGTGTGTGTTTTTCATTGTTGAATTGGCATCAGAAGTATGGATGAGTGGCATAATACTCCTGCTTTTTAATAAATTCAGCATCAATTATCTCAAATAGTGGCAGAATTTTTTGAACGGTTTTGATCTCTGGCGATATTTCGCTAAAGTACTAGACGGTTATCGGGTTTATTTGTGCTTGTGGATAAGGTCATCAAGCCCGTTCAGGTTAGACACAAATTAAGGAATAGAATGGATATTGATGACAACGGCTGGCTGGAAGGCATAAAACACATTCCTTCTCCGTTTTTTGATCAGAGACCAAACCTTTCAGATATTTCGTTGTTAGTCGTACACAACATCAGCCTTCCTCCTGGGCAATATGGCGGAGATGCCATCGAGCGTTTTTTTACCGGTCGTTTATCCGCTCATGAACATCCTTTTTTTCCCGTTATCCATAAGATGCGTGTTTCTGCTCACTGCTTAATTCGAAGAACCGGAGAAGTTGTTCAGTTTGTGTCATTTAAAGATAGAGCTTGGCATGCAGGTAAATCGTGCTTTGCTGGCCGAGAGAACTGCAATGATTATTCTATTGGAATAGAGTTGGAGGGAACAGATTATGAATCTTATACGCAGGAGCAATACCGTGCTCTAGTACAGGTTTCTCACTCACTGACCAAACAATTTCCTCTTATTACAAAACAGCGAATCACGGGCCATCAATATATCGCTCCAATGAGAAAAAGCGATCCTGGACTTGTTTTTGATTGGCGATTTTATCTTTCGCAATTGAGTTAAAAGAGTCATACCCAAGCAACTTCAAAGCGCCTATTTTTACGTCAGATAACATTGCAAGGGAATGCCATTCCTTTAGTTATCTTTACCTTGAATTTAACTCGTTGATGAAGCGCTGATCCCTGCATCTTGAGGTCACTTGGGTATGCTTCATTATTCCTTAATGTTTTAAATGACCACTTTGTTATATCTAGCAGCATCTACTTTGACGTAAATGTAATTTGAGTCAGTGCATTATGTACAGATACGACATCCTTTTGTTACTAAGTGGTTAAATTAAAAGGTTTATATGACTTATATCAATTTTCACCTAGACATAAAGGTTAGGGTTATGTTAAATTTCATGCCATTCTTGAATTGGTAATACCAATTTACAGTGCTCAAAAATTAAATAATAAGAGTAAAAATAACCGAAATGGCTTATCAAAGGATTCGTCAGCCGAAGCTCTCAGATGTGATTGAAAAAGAACTTGAACGGCTGATTATGGAAGGTACATTTTCTCCGGGGCAGCAACTTCCCCCTGAGAGAGAGCTTGCCTTGCAGTTTGATGTATCCAGACCCTCTATCAGAGAAGCGATTCAGCGTTTGGAAGCTAGACGTCTTCTCACCCGACGCCAGGGTGGAGGTACCTTTGTGAGTGAAACCTTGTGGCAAGGTTTTTCTGACCCATTACTCGAATTATTATCAACTTCTCAAGAAGCCCAGCTAGACTTACTTGAGTCTCGGCATGCCTTAGAAGGGGTTTCTGCTTATTTTGCTGCACTGCGTGGAACTGAAGAAGATTACCAAAGAATTCTCCTGAGTCAGGATCGAATTTTTAAAGCTGAAGAAGAGAAAAATATAGAAGATGAAGCTGTTGCGGTAATGGATTCATTAATCGCGATAACAGAAGCCGCTCACAATGTTGTATTACTGCATATTGTTCGTAGCCTGGCACCTCTCCTTGAGCAAAATGTATTACAGAATTTAAAACTATTACACCGCCGCAGTGAAGTGGTGGAAAAAGTAAGTAGACACAGAGCTAATATCGTAAATGCGATTGTTTCTGGAGAGCCTAAGAAGGCTCGAGAAATGTCTCATTCTCATTTAGCTTATATCGAAGAAACATTGTTGGATTTAACTCGTGAAGAGAGCAGAAGAAAGCGCTCATTACGAAGGATCCAACAAAGTAATGAATCTTAAGATTCATTGCATGTTCACTAGATCCAACTAACAAAAGGATAGACCGCCATGTCTGAAGTCATGAAGAATGACGTTGATGCACTGGAAACCCAAGAGTGGCTACAAGCTCTTGAATCAGTAGTACGTGAAGAAGGTGTTGAGCGTGCCCAGTTCTTACTAGAACAAGTTTTAGATAAAGCACGCCTTGATGGTGTAGATATGCCAACGGGCATTACTACCAATTACATCAACACAATTCCAGCCGACCAAGAACCAGCCTACCCAGGTGATACCACATTAGAACGCCGTATTCGCTCAATCATTCGTTGGAATGCCATCATGATTGTACTTCGCGCTTCTAAAAAAGATTTGGATCTTGGCGGACATATGGCGTCATTTCAGTCTTCAGCTGCGTTTTATGAAACCTGCTTCAACCACTTTTTCCGTGCACCAAATGAAAAAGATGGCGGTGATTTAGTTTATTATCAAGGTCATATCTCTCCGGGAATCTACTCTCGTGCATTCGTTGAAGGCCGCTTGACTGAAGAGCAATTGGATAACTTCCGTCAAGAAGTAGATGGCAAAGGTATTCCTTCTTACCCACACCCGAAATTAATGCCTGAATTCTGGCAGTTCCCGACGGTATCTATGGGGCTTGGTCCTATCTCAGCTATCTATCAAGCGCGCTTCCTTAAGTATCTTGAAGGCCGAGGAATGAAAGAGACGTCGGATCAACGTGTTTATGCGTTTCTGGGCGATGGCGAGATGGACGAACCAGAATCACGCGGCGCGATCTCTTTCGCAGCACGTGAAAAACTGGATAACCTATGCTTCCTCATTAACTGTAACCTACAGCGTTTAGACGGACCTGTAATGGGTAATGGCAGCATCATTCAAGAACTGGAAGGTCTATTTAAAGGCGCTGGTTGGAATGTTGTTAAAGTTATCTGGGGCAGTAACTGGGATTCACTATTGGCGAAAGACACCACTGGTAAACTTCTTCAGTTAATGAACGAAACAATTGATGGTGACTATCAAACATTTAAATCTAAAGATGGCGCTTATGTACGTGAGCACTTCTTTGGCAAATATCCTGAAACAGCGGCACTGGTTGCTGATATGACGGATGATGAAATCTTCGCTCTTAAGCGTGGTGGTCATGACTCTTCTAAACTATATGCCGCATTTAGCAATGCTAAAGCAACTGGTGGTAAGCCAACCGTAATTTTGGCCAAAACCATTAAAGGTTATGGCATGGGTAAAGCCGCCGAAGGTCAGAATATTGCTCATGGTGTTAAGAAAATGGACATGACTCATGTTCAACACTTGCGTGATCGTTTAGGCCTGCAAGATATTCTTACAGATGAGAAGATTAAAGAGCTTCCTTATCTGAAATTAGAAGAAGGTTCTGCTGAGTACAATTATTTGCACGCTCGCCGTGATGCGCTACATGGTTACACGCCTAAGCGTCTGCCTAAGTTTACTCAAGAGTTCAAAGTGCCTGAACTTGAGGCATTTGCTCCTCTATTAGGCGAGCAGAAACGTGATATCTCTACAACAATGGCTTATGTAAGAACGCTAAATATCTTACTTAAAGATAAGAACATTGGTAAGAATATCGTACCTATTATCTGTGATGAAGCACGTACCTTTGGTATGGAAGGTCTATTCCGTCAAGTGGGTATCTATAACCCACATGGACAAGAGTATACTCCTGAAGACCGCGGCGTAGTGTCTTACTACAAAGAAGCAACGTCTGGCCAGGTGCTACAGGAAGGCATCAACGAACTAGGCTCTATGGCATCTTGGGTTGCAGCAGCAACGTCATACAGCACCAACGATCTGCCTATGATCCCATTCTACATATACTACTCAATGTTCGGCTTCCAACGCATTGGTGATATGGCGTGGCTAGCGGGTGACCAACAAGCTCGTGGTTTCCTACTAGGTGCTACTGCTGGTCGTACAACGCTAAATGGTGAAGGTCTACAGCATGAAGATGGACATTCACACATCATGGCGAATACAGTTCCAAACTGTATCTCTTATGACCCAACATTTGCTTACGAACTAGCGGTAATCATGCAAGATGGTATTCGTCGTATGTACGGTGAAAACCAAGAGAATGTTTACTACTACCTAACGGTTATGAACGAAAACTACGCAATGCCAGCGATGCCTGAAGGCGTTGAAGAGGGTATCCGTAAAGGTATTTATAAGCTTGAGTCTTATGCTGGTGCCAAGGGCAAAGTTCAGTTACTAAGCTCTGGCACAATCATGAATGAAGTCCGTAAAGCGGCTCAAATTCTAAGTGATGACTACGGCGTTGCATCAGACGTTTACTCAGTAACATCATTTAACGAGTTAACTCGAGATGGTCAGGCGGTAGAGCGTGACAACATGCTTCACCCAGAGGCGGAAGCAAAAGTACCGTACATTACTCAAGTTCTGGGTAACGAACCTGCAATTGCAGCGACGGATTACATGAAGAATTATGCAGAGCAAGTACGTGCATTTGTTCCTGCTGAGTCTTACAAGGTACTTGGTACTGATGGATTTGGTCGTTCAGACAGCCGTGAAAATCTACGTCGTCACTTTGAAGTGAATACAGGTTACGTTGTTGTGGCTGCACTGACTGAACTGGCTAACCGTGGTGATATTGAAAAATCTGCTGTTGTAGAAGCAATTAAGAAGTTCGATATCGACACTGAAAAAACAAACCCGCTATACGCTTAAGAGGTAGGAAAGAATAATGGCAATCGAAATTAATGTACCTGATATTGGTGCCGATGAGGTTGAAGTTACTGAGATCCTTGTAAGCGTAGGCGACAAGGTTGAAGAAGAACAATCTCTTATTACTGTAGAAGGTGATAAAGCATCGATGGAAGTTCCTGCATCTCAAGCAGGTACGGTTAAAGAGATCAAAATCGCAGAAGGCGATAAAGTGACAACAGGCTCACTTATTATGATCTTCGATACTGAAGAAGGTAGTGTAGCTGAAGAGGCACCAGCCCCTGTAGCTGAGGCACCAGCAGCACCTGCTGTAGCTGAACTAAAAGAAATTAATGTTCCTGATATTGGTGGTGATGAAGTAGAAGTAACAGAAATTATGGTTTCTGTTGGTGACGCTATTGAAGAAGAGCAGTCACTAATCACGGTAGAAGGTGACAAGGCGTCAATGGAAGTTCCTGCCCCATTTGCAGGTACGCTGAAGGAAATTAAAGTTTCTGAAGGTGACAAGGTTTCTACTGGTTCTCTTATCATGGTTTTTGAAACCGCAGGTTCTGCACCAGCTGCTGCTGCTCAAGGCGCACCTGTTGCTGAAAAACCAGCTCCGGCGGCAAAACCGGCCACAGCTTCTGAGTCTAAATCAGCAGAGAAAGGTGATTTCCAAGAAAATCATGAATACTCGCATGCTTCACCAGTAGTTCGTCGTATTGCTCGAGAGTTTGGCGTAAATCTGGCTAAAGTAAAAGGAACGGGTCGTAAGAGCCGTATTCTGAAAGAAGATGTTCAAAGCTATGTAAAAGAAGCGCTTAAACGTCTTGAAGCGGGAGCAGGTTCAGGTAAAGGTGATGGAAGTGCACTTGGCCTTCTACCTTGGCCAAATATTGATTTTAGCAAGTTTGGTGATATTGAAACCAAGCCACTTTCTCGTATTAAGAAGATCTCTGGTGCTAACTTGCATCGTAATTGGGTAATGATTCCTCATGTTACTCAATGGGATAATGCAGATATCACTGAACTTGAGAAATTCCGTAAAGAGCAGAATGCAGTCGAAGCGAAGAAAGATTCTGGTATTAAGATCACTCCGCTGGTATTCATTATTAAAGCTGCTGCGAAGGCTCTAGAAGCGTTCCCATCATTTAACTCTTCACTTTCTGAAGATGGCGAGAGCTTAATCTTGAAGAAGTATGTGAATGTGGGTATTGCAGTAGATACGCCTAATGGCTTGGTTGTTCCAGTATTTAAAGATGTGAACAAAAAAGGCATTTATGAGCTGTCTGAAGAATTGATGGCAGTATCGAAAAAAGCGCGAGCTGGTAAGCTAACTGCAGCTGATATGCAGGGTGGATGCTTTACAATCTCAAGCTTGGGTGGTATTGGTGGAACCGCATTTACACCAATTGTAAATGCACCAGAAGTGGCTATCTTAGGCGTGTCTAAGTCTGAGATGAAGCCGGTATGGAACGGACAAGATTTTGTTCCTCGCTTACAACTTCCACTTTCACTATCTTATGATCACCGTGTGGTCGATGGTGCTGAGGGTGCACGTTTCATTACTTACTTAAACGGCTGCTTATCAGATATTCGTCGATTGGTATTGTAATTTGATAGAGAGAAGGTGGTTTTAAACCACCTTCTTTTCATAATTTAATGTAACAGTTCCTTGGTAGAGATGCTGAACAAAAAGGAATTGTTGTCTAGCTCACAGGCTACGGTGAATTTCTTTTCACTACGTTAACATCTTTGTAAACTATTGCTGTCTGAAAAGAAATAGAAAGCCTGTTAGGGATAATGACTACAAGAGGTCACAATGAGCAAAGAAATTAAAGCCCAAGTGGTTGTACTTGGTGCGGGTCCGGCGGGTTATTCTGCTGCATTCCGTTGTGCGGACCTAGGATTGGAAACCGTATTGGTTGAGCGTTATAACACTTTAGGTGGTGTTTGTTTGAATGTTGGGTGTATCCCATCTAAAGCACTACTTCACGTTGCAAAAGTAATTGAAGAAGCTAAAGCGTTAGCCGAACACGGTATTGTCTTTGGTGAACCACAGACTGATATTAATAAAATTCGTCTTTGGAAAGAAAAAGTAATCACTCAGCTTACTGGCGGTCTTGGCGGTATGGCTAAGATGCGTAAAGTTACGATTGTTAACGGCTTAGGTAAATTTACTGGTCCTAATTCAATTGAAGTAGATGGTGATGACGGTAAAACAACCGTAAACTTTGACAATGCAATTGTTGCTGCTGGTTCACGTCCAATTAAATTGCCATTTATTCCGCATGAAGATCCTCGCATTTGGGATTCTACTGATGCTCTGGAGCTCAAAGAAGTTCCTAAGAAACTGCTTATCATGGGTGGTGGCATTATCGGTCTTGAGATGGGTACGGTATATCACTCACTGGGTTCTCAAATCGATGTTGTTGAAATGTTTGATCAACTTATTCCAGCAGCTGATAAAGATATCGTTAAAGTTTATACCAAACGAATTAAGAACAAGTTTAATCTAATGCTTCAGACTAAAGTAACCGCAGTTGAAGCAAAAGAAGATGGCATTTATGTTTCTATGGAAGGCAAAAAAGCACCTGCAGAAGCAGAGCGTTATGATGCTGTACTTGTGGCTATTGGCCGTGTACCAAATGGAAAACTGCTTGATGCAGAAAAAGCAGGCATAGAAGTTGATGAGCGTGGTTTTATCAATGTTGATAAGCAGCTACGTACAAACGTGCCTCATATTCACGCTATTGGTGATATCGTTGGTCAGCCAATGTTAGCTCATAAAGGTGTCCATGAAGGTCATGTTGCGGCAGAAGTGATCTCTGGTAAAAAACATTACTTTGATCCTAAAGTTATCCCTTCTATTGCTTATACTGAGCCAGAAGTTGCATGGGTTGGTAAAACAGAAAAAGAAGCAAAAGAAGAAGGCCTTAACTACGAATCGGCAACGTTCCCTTGGGCTGCGTCAGGTCGTGCTATTGCTTCTGATTGTCCGGACGGTATGACTAAGCTGATTTTTGATAAAGAAACACACCGTGTTATTGGTGGTGCTATTGTCGGCACCAATGGCGGTGAGCTTCTTGGTGAGATTGGATTGGCTATTGAAATGGGCTGTGATGCAGAAGATATCGCATTAACCATTCACGCTCACCCAACCTTGCATGAATCAGTTGGTTTAGCGGCAGAAGTGTTTGAAGGAACGATTACCGACCTTCCGAATGCAAAAGCGAAGAAAAAATAACAATACGTTGTTTGAAAAAAAACCGCCTTATTAGGCTAATGCCGTTCACTTAAG
>DDQN01000064.1 GCA_002342685.1 Vibrio sp. UBA2441 | reverse complement strand
TTTAATTACGCAACAAAGCCGCGGAGAGAAGATCCAGCCTAGGACTAGTTCCAGTGATAGATCCATGCCTACGAACGAGCCAACGCCACCGAGGACAGTGTTAACCAGTGCCACTAGGCCTATCATAGCTATCAGCATGCCGCCGATGGCAACGGCTAGTTTAAGCCCACTCGCAGCACCTTCACCAGCGGCACCTAAAACGTTCTCAGCACGTTTTTCGGAGAAGTTAGTTTCTTTGCTTACCGTGTCTTCCGGAGTCTCGGTTTCAGGCATGATCATCTTGGCAAACAAAACACCACCAGGAGCTGCCATGAATGACGCGGCCAGTAAGTATTCCATCTGTACGCCCATCATTGCGTAGCCGGCGAGAACTGTGCCAGACACTGATGCCATACCACCACACATCACAGCAAAGAATTCTGAATCACTCATTTTAGCCATGTATGGCTTAACGACCAATGGAGCTTCACTTTGCCCAACAAACACATTGGACACAGCTGACATCGACTCGGCTTTGGATGTACCCAAAACCTTAGCCATAGCGCCACCAATTATGCGGATAACATATTGCATTACACCTAAATGGTACAGAACTGCGATCAGCGCGGAGAAAAAGACCACCAAAGGCAACACATTTAAAGCAAAGACAAAGCCAATGCCATCCACTGAGAAGTTAACTAAGTTACCAAATAAAAAGTTGATGCCTTCCTTACCACTATCTAGAACGGCATGCACGCCATGTGACATTCCCTCCAGTGCAACTCGCCCCATAGGCACATATAATACCAATGCACCAATCGCCAATTGCAATAAGAAAGCGGCCCCGACAGTACGTAACTTAATTGCTTTTCTATTTGTAGATGCTGCGTAACCGATACCTAGTAAAGCAGCTATCCCTAAAAAACCGATCGCAAACATAAAGTTACCTTCTTATTAGAAATTTTCAGCCATAAATGCTTTGATAAGAGAGATGAAATCCGCTTCAGCAAGTTTGGCGCATTTTAGTGTTTGATCGTGTGATAGCTCAACATCACCTAAGCCTTCTGCCATATTTGTGATGGCACATAAAGCAACGACAGGTAAGCCACAGTGTGCAGCAGAAATGACTTCTGGTACCACTGACATACCAACTACGTCAGCTCCGATGATTTGCATCATACGAATCTCTGCAGCAGTCTCAAAATTTGGACCTGTGTAAGAAACAAATACACCGTCATTTAAGTGTATGGAGTGCTTGTCTGCAGTTGCTCTCATTTTGGTGCGCAAATCTTTATCGTAAGCATTTGCTAAACTGAAGAATCTTGGGCCATATTCTTCATCATTGGCGCCAGTCATTGGTGAGTCAGGCATGGTATTGATGTGATCGTTAAACATGACTAACGATCCAACATC
The DNA here is from genome assembly GCA_002342685.1 of Vibrio sp. UBA2441. Classification (GTDB taxonomy): domain Bacteria; phylum Pseudomonadota; class Gammaproteobacteria; order Enterobacterales; family Vibrionaceae; genus Vibrio. The sequence continues at coordinate 114,496 of DDQN01000064.1, read as the reverse complement.
GATGCGATCTGGACGCAACGAGCCAGCTGCGTTCGTTACAAGTAAAAGATCACAACCTAATTTCTGAAACGTACGTACTGGTGTTGTCATCACCTTCATAGTCTGATGTTCATAATAATGACCGCGGCCTTTCATACATACAACGTCTACGCCATTCATTGTTCCAAGCACTAGCTCACCTGAGTGACCTTGAACAGTACTCACTGGAAATCCATCTAGTTCTTCGTATGGAATACAGACTTTATCTGTTAATTCATCAGCAATTACACCAAGTCCTGAGCCTAAGATAAATGCGGCTTTTGGTGCAAAATTGGGTTTACGCTCGCGAATGGTTTGTAGGGCATTGATTACTGGATCATGTGACATAGTGGTATCTCTTATAATTAATTTAGTTCGTAAGAGATATTAATGGCGTTCAACAACACAAAACATCACAAAATTCAGATATATCATGCTACTTACCAGCACAATAAAACACCTAAAAACCAAGTGAAATAATTAAAAATCAACATCTTGAATAAAAAAAAGGAGAGTATGTATGTACTCGATATCTAATAGATGGTTTTTTATTTGACTTTAATGTGATGTTGAGTGTTTCAAAGTGTTGAAATAATTAGATAGTTGTTCCAATACCTATTGCTAGATCACTTTTTGTTTCTACAAACATTTTGTGGGTTGGAATCATTTTAGATGTATGAAGTCCAGTGAAACGAAAACAAACTACAGATAAAAATCATCCTATTCTGTGGTTTGCTTTAATAGTCTTGGTTGCCTGTTATGCCGACGTAAACGAGTATGACCTAACATGTTTATGGCTAAAGTAAGATCACCGAGCCATACATTCATCTTTCAAATCTGCTTCTTGAGCTTCAAAATGGGTTAGCACAAGGTTACTTGTATATAGATGTATTCCATAACGCGCGGCATTCGTTACCAGCATAGTTAATTGGAAAGACCACATTCTGATACATCTATTACAATTTGGACAAGACTCTCCCAGCCCAATCTAAAATTGACTCCGTAGGAATCCCCGTAGGGTGCCCCTCTACTGACTTAGGGTGAGAAATACCAATATGCTTTTTGAAACCAAACATGGCATCCATCTCTTGTGTTTGCCATCCCAGAGACTTTGTCACCACACCTTTCTTGATTCGAGAAAACTGTTCTTTCCAATTGCGAGTATCAATCTGCCTTATACATTTTGTTGAGATCCATTTACTTAGTCCTGTTACATCAACTTCGAGTAAGTAGTTCACATGGCCATTTCGCTCCACGACAACACAACGAATCATTCTTTTTGCACCAGACTCAATCAAGTGGCATTTACTGCGTCCGACTTGGTCTAATTCATGAGTGTAAGAATCAATGATTGTGCAGGCGTATTTTTCCTCCAGCATTTGCACCATCATGTTAAAAGCCGAAAAACGTGAAGCATACTCCTCCGAACGATCGGTACAATCTTGCATACCTCCACCCATGTCTGCCGAAGGTATCTCGCCATTACTACCAGGCTCATTGGTACTTACCTTATCACTAGCTTTCTTGGAGGTATCTTTACTACTATCTGGCCGATGGCTCCTTTTGGGAGTTGTTGCTTTCGACGTTGAAAAGCGATTTTTAAACCTTACTGAGCAGGTATTTTCTCCTAGCAAGAATGCTTGGTTCGCATCGGAAGCTTCTCTATCATCATCGATAACATGATCTTCTGGGCGCTCATACGGTTCAGGGCCTATTCCACCAATAGTTGGCTCTTGGCCTTCATCTGGATGCGTAAAAGAAGGGTTATGGAAGTAGACCGTAGATGGCATTTGAGCGTTAATTTCAATATCAGTGATCTTTTCAACCAGAAAGTGGCTGCCACTTGCATCAAGCCTACCTTGGCATTCAAAAGACCACCCAACCATTTGAGGAGGATCAAAGTGAAATAGCCAACGCTTAAATCCCGCATATACATCACGGTCTTTTTCGACGTTGAAATATCTAAAAATCGACTCAAATGAACGCTTTGCATTGCTATCAATAAGTAACCAGCTCAACATTGCTCTTGTTGCAGAATCATTGAATGCCGAAGGAGGGAAGTTTGACGTTTGCAAAACTTCGATATTGGCATAATCCTCCTTGGTGTTGACTTCGACTTTGAAGTCCATAAGTAAACGAGAGGACATCAATGACGCTCGCGATAAGTAAGAGCTGGCATAAAATAACACCCTTGCTAGCTCAAGCTGAGGAATAACCAGTTTGGGGGCAGAGCCTCGATCTAATACAAATGCATATTGCTCTGACTCTTTCTTTTTTAAAGACTCTGCTGAATTTGAGTAGGGAAACTCGCTCAAAGTACTGTGCCGAAAGAACTCATTACTTCTAAATGTATGACGCCCTCGTTTGGCATAGCTTTCTGATAACCCTCTTTCATTAATTATTTTTCCTCGGTACAAAGCTGGGACATTAGAAAATGCGGTCGCATGAAAGTTATTTTTCTTCTGAGGTGGATAACACCAAACTTCAATTAAAGGCCGGTAAGACTTATCATTTGTTCGTACTAATATTTTACCTGTATGGACTATACGTACATCATCATCACACTTGTAAAACGTGGCTCCCATAAAATTCCCTTATTTGATGTTTGATCCTGTAGCTACCCAGTTGAGCAAGTCGTCGACGATCGGTAGTATTCTTTCTTTAGGAAGGCTTGCTGAACGCATCAATTGCCAGCGACTCATTCCTGCTCCTGTTTGTGACTTTGTGATTGCAGTCATGGCAAGCCGACGAGCTTGATACTCAAAAATACTCTCTTGATAGCGGTTTAAAGCGAAAGATAGCAAGGGTAATAAATTCAGTTTTTTGCTCACCGAACCGTAGTCATCTAACTGCTTGAGTAAGAAGTTTTTGCTTCTTCGAGGGCCGTCAATAACAACATCTAATCGTTCAACAACCCTAACAAGCCGCTTAGTTAGTGATCGGTCTCTTGCTCTCCAGTCTACTTTTTTCTGCCTTACGACCGATTGAGATTGATGGTCTCGATTGAAAGCCAATAGCCAATCTCTATCATTTCGGTACAACCAAGCATACAGTGCTCCACCACCTGGAAGTTTGCGTGCTTTCTTAATAGGGGTCTTACCTATTAAGTTACGCCACAGCTTACGTTTTTCTTCACTTGGATTTGGCACAAGATGAGCATTGTCCTTCGGGAGAGATACTGTCACTTTATCTTTTGATTTTACTTCTTTTATGATTTCACTAGCCGACATTTCAGGAATAAAAGCAGACCAAACCGTTAAGTGCTGTAGATAGCTAAAAGCTTTACGATGATGGCGAAATAACGTGCGAAGCCAATTAGTCTCTCTACCAGAATTAATGGTTAGCTCAGGGGTAACGATCTTGCTTACAACTAAGTCTGCAATCTTATCGTGAGCAATCTGCTTAGTGCCTTTTCCACACCCAAAGTCGTGTGCTAGGTGATTGTAGAAAAGGCTCCATTGATGCTGAGTCGGGGAGTCTTGGGCTGGTAAACACATTACCTCTTTAGCTTTGCTCGCTAAGTAATCAAACCGCTTCGCTGTTATATTCTGGTCATCACATAAAATGGGCTGGCATTGTATTCGGTCACATACATGGTACATGTGCCTACTGTCATGGTATGAGGTTGTTGATTGGCTCAGAAATCCATGCTCAGGGCAGTATGGTAAAGATGGCAAGAACCACAATCTCGACCAATAACTTTCCCCATATTTTTGCTTTTGTTCCGCAACACAAGCAGGGCAAACACGAAAGTTGTCCGAGGCTTTTACAATAGAAGCAGGGGCTCCTAGCATTAGATGAACAGAACCTTTAGAGCAATGTTCCATTCGCTTCATTGCTCTAAGCCTGATGCTTTCATCAATAAAAGGAGCGTAAATCGGGAACATTGTATGTTCGTAAATAAGCTGTTGGACGTCAAATCGTCCCGTGTTAATTAGCAGCTCTGATATCGACGATAAATGACTAGGCAGATCAATTGTCGCAATCACTTTTCTGTCACCAAACACTTCACTTAGTAGCTGTTTAGAGCTTGTTATCGCACTGCGAATTCCAGCTCTAGCTACCAAGCTATAGATTAATTCATCTGGGTATGGCACAGGGAAGCAACGCAATATTAAACCACCTTTTCTAGCAATGACTGAATGTCTAAAATCAAACCCGACTTTGACATTGCGGTGTACACTTCGCTATCAGAATCAGATTGAGAGTGAACAAACCTCAAATCCTCACTATCAAGGGTATGCCATTGCGTCTGTTTAATTGAGGATGCCCTCTTGCCCCTACTTGGCTTAGCCTCTTTTTTAGATTGTAACTGTTCAGGGCTAATGAGTTGCTCATGTACCAGTGGCAGTAAGCTGATCCACGTCAAATCAGGATGTAGATCAAATAGCTGTCGTATTACAGGAGCCAAAAACGTTGAATCAAACTCATCTTTTAAGGCCATATATACACGCCGCTCTTCATCGGTTCTGAGCTGTTGATATGCAAACTCCTCCGGTGTCTGCTGAACAGTTGTTGCTACCTGTTTTTGCAGCTCAAGCAACCTTTTATCAGTGTTGCTTAGTTTAAGATCTGAAAACTTAATCATTTCTTCGACATCACCCGAGCGAAGAGCTGCTAGCATTGGATGAACAGGTTTTAATTCATCCTCGTAAACCTGTTGCATTAATTTAGGCGTGATCCTTTCTACTTTTGTCGCTATCGCTCTCAACTGACACAAGACATATAGCTTAACCACAATATCTAGAACACCTTGGCTCAGGTCATACCATAGCGAACGAATGTCATCCGACAGCACTTCATCACGCTTTTGTAGCCATTGAAGAGTCCATAACTTATCCGTGAGCGCTTTCCATTCTCTTCCTTCTTCCATTGGATCCCAAAAAATCGCTCCAAGACCAGAACCTCGCCTTGCAGATCTCATATCAGCCTCAAATATCTCCCGGGCTCGTGGTGTTCCAACCAAAATCACAGGAAGACCAATGGTATTTACTAATGTCACAAAGAAATTGAGCATTTTCTCAGAACCACCAGAGCGAGAGCGGCTAAGGTGCTGTATTTCATCAATAATAAGAACGCCCACCGCATGAGCATTTGCAACCTGAGCCATTGCAGCTAAAAGTGTTTCAATACTCGGTCTTTTGCTCATCGAGTATTGTCTTTCGTAGTTGGATGTCCCTAGTGCTCTATCCATCGCACGAAAGAAGTTCAAGCACAGCTCTTTCAGTGATCCATCATGGGAGCAGTCAATTTTTAGATAAACGACTTGCTCAAGATTTCTATCAGGGTGGTAAATAACTTGAGGGTATAACGACAACAGCTGCTTGATCGCCGTTGTTTTACCATTTCCGCTACATCCAATCAATGTCATGCTTTGGGCTGTAGAACTAACTTCCGTGAACTTTATCGCCTTCAAATCACCAGATAAAACACGCTCGTAACCATTTTGTATATGTCTTGCCCAGTCACCTGTTTCGGGATTTCTTCCAACATAGCCACGCCGTATCATCAATGAAAGTCGTTCATGCAGCTGTATGTGCTGACTGAGGGGCTGGAAAAAATCATCAATAACACGACAGATACTATGCGCTCTTTCGATGCCATTTCGATGGATATCTTCTGCGGTACACCTTAACGAGCCCTTCAGAGCAATCGAGTCATCTAGGAAACTATTTATCGGTGGTAATGCCTCTATCAGCGGGTTATTTCGATAAGCTGAGAGCGTAGCACTTTGATAGACGGCTACTACACGATGATCTTGGCTTTTCTTCATCAGTTATCATCCTCATCATCAAATAGCTCCGGTATGAAGTCAGGCAGTTGATAACTTTCCTCCTCTCCCTTTATAGGTATCACCGGCGCGACTTCTTCTTGTTTAGCCCTAACTGGCTGTATTGCTAATTCCTTTCTCTCTTGCTCTCGAACATTCCGTTTATTGCCTTTGATGTCATTTATCTTTTGCGCGTTGCTCAATGTACTGGTTTTACGATTCTTTGTAGCTTTCTTCAGTTTCTTTTCAAGAAGATCATCAAAATCTCGTTCTACGGGTGTAAATTGATACTTAGCTTCAGCTAAAATCTGCTTTTGAGCTGCTTGACGTTCCCATACTTGATACCAAGTTAGATCACGGAACTCTCTACTTCGACTAGAAAGATCACAAACCCAAAATGTATTTTTTCCTTCTTCAGGAAACAGATATATGTGATTAGCAGAACCAAGCTCATAGGCTGCAAATAGTTTTTTAGGTCTAGATACTTCCGAAGAACGGTGCATCCAACCTGTCTGAATAATTTCTTTTCCTGTGTAGGTTAATCCCCATAACTTTATGCCCAATTCAGATACAGTGACTTTTTGACGAGGTAACAGCAGTATTTTTGCAATATCCGTATCAATAGCTCGTAAACGCCCAGTACGATTCTGCAGGCCCCACCTCCAAAGCTCAATAGGGATCGATGGAAGGCTTTCTGGCATATCAGGAGCACGATCGTACTTTTCTAAAGGTTTATTTAAGTTGTGAGCAAGTATTGAATAAAGCAATATCTCAACAAAGTCAGATCTCGCCACAGCAGCTTCAACTCTATAATCTTTTTCACCGTGCTTCTTAACCTTATTACCAGTTACGACACCTGGCATATAGGGCTTGAACTTAGCTTGTAACGTGCCAAATGATCTCTCGACAATGCCTTTAGCATCGCCTCTTCGAGGTGGAGCACTTTCAAGACGAACACCAATAGCATCAACCAAATAATTTGCTTGGTGGCTCATCAATTCACCGCGATCAGCCAGCAACACATCGGGAATACCTATACATGGCCACTGTTCTTCTGAAATATCGATACCATATTTTGCGCAAGTTTCTACTTTGCTGCTAAAGCTGCATATCAGTGCTTTCATTGCAACGGGGAAAGAAGGGTTATCGAAACCAATATAAAAACCTGCAACCATACGACTAAAAACATCAATGACCATATAAATCGTCGGCCGGCCGATAACCTTGTCTGCATCGTCATCATCTACTAAGTAAATATCTGCAATGGTGGCATCAATCTCATATCGACTACCTGGGCCTAAAGCTTGCTCGGTTGCAGTTCCATGTAGTGGCCTAACATCTTTATTGTAATTGCCTTGAGGTGTTTGAACGGTAAGCTTTGTGACCTTGCTATACTCGGTTTTGTAGAAATATCTAAATTGGCGGAGTGTTGGAATTTCATGCTCTTCAACATCTGGGTTCTTTAACTTATATGCTTTTGAAAACTTCCTATGTGCATAAGCAACGGAGTTCCCTTTATCATTCATCAAATATTTATCACAAATAATTCGGAACTGTTTTCTGATTTCTTCAGTGACTTGTTTGCCATTACCGATACCGTAAACCCTAGACTTACCAGCTTTATTTGTTGTGAAGTTTCTTCTCTTTCCGGCAGCGCCTGAGTTTTTGTAGTCTGGTATTAGGGCATTTTTTATTTGTCCACGCTGCCAATATCTCCGAACTAAACGATAGATGGTCGATTTGGTTTTATTTGAATTGGCAACCGCATGACTAACCCTTTTTGCTCGAACCCTTTTGTCAAACGCTCCTTCACCATCTACGATAGGCTTAATCAAATCAAAGTCGTTCTGCCTTTTCTGATATGCATTTGACTCTTTGGTCCAAGACTCTCCTTGAAGGTATGAATAAGGGTCAGGAATTTTTTCTATACGCCCTTCATCAACCCAGTTGCGGCATTCATCAAAATCGACTCTTTCCGGTAAACCTTTATCCTCATCAATAGCAACCCAATAGAAGTAATTTGTCTCGGTAAAAAGCACGCGGTAAGTCTTACCGTCAAACGCTAGAGTTTCGTTAACTGGCCACATTACGATGCCCCCCGAACAAAGAAACGCTTCTAAACGCAATTTCTTTCGCTTTCAAACTATGAAATGCTAAACGAATATCGAACGTTATAAGCCTTGCTGCACACATTAAACGAATATCATAAAGCGACTGACCAAGATCTTGCTGGTATGCCATGTCATACTCTTTACACAGATCAACGACTTTTCTTTCTGGGTGTTGAACAAAATAAGCACTGATATGCTCAAAAGTAAGCGATAGCTCATCCGTTATTACTTCATCAAAGTACCCCTTAACCCCGTATAACCACTCAATATTCGATACGACTGTTTTGTCTATCTCTTTATCTGTTACGAGGAACCAGGGGATTTTTTTTAGCTGCCAATAACGGCGTTCTATTTCTAGCTTCTCAATCGTTCTCGGATCTTTTAAGTCTTTGGAATATTTTGCTTGAATAGCGAACTTGGGCTGAGTTTTAGAAGCGGTGTTAACCAAAAAGTCAGAGGACATGACAAGATTTACCCCTCCTTGCGAAGGGTGCCAAAGTTGACCTTCCTTGGAAATATTGAGAGTGTCATCTCTGTTGAGTGGAAACTGCTCACGAATGTCTGTTACGGCAGGGTTATGGTCTAGAAGGAGAAAGACTGCGAACTCAAGGTCCGATAGTACATGATGAATCCGGCCCGTTAGGTGGGAGTAGACTCTCTGAGATCGGCCTTCCGAAGGGACCTCATTAACATACAGCCACGGCTTATAGTCAGAAAGTCTTCCTGCACCTCGGCCTTCATTTATCCGCTTGATGATTTGCTTTTCAGTTAAAACGTACTTTGATTTTGCCATAACAAAAACCCGGTCAACTTTTAATCAGTTTAACCGGGTTTAAAAAGTTTTCAACTTTAATGGTACAGTTTCAAACTTTAGTGTCACAGTTGCAGACTTTAATGTCTACCGACAATAACTAAAATTTTTTAGATGTTTTTACTCTACGGTAACCGCTTTTGCTAAGTTACGCGGCTGGTCAACATCAGTGCCTTTGATTAACGCAACATGATACGAAAGCAGTTGCATAGGCACGGTATAGAAGATAGGCGCGGTGATCTCGTTAACCGTTGGCATGGTGATGATCTTCATCCCTTCCGTTGCTTCAAAGCCTGCTTTTTCATCGGCAAAGACGTACAACAAACCGCCACGAGCACGTACTTCTTCAACGTTCGATTTCAGTTTTTCCAGTAAGTCATTACTTGGAGCCACAACAACAACAGGCATATCGGCGTCAATCAGCGCTAACGGGCCGTGCTTCAGTTCGCCTGCTGCATATGCTTCCGCATGGATATATGAGATCTCTTTTAGTTTCAGCGAAGCTTCCATTGCGATTGGGTAGAACTCGCCACGGCCTAAAAATAGTGTGTGGTGTTTATCGGCAAAATCTTCTGCCAGTGCTTCAATCTCTTTATCAAACGCCAATGCGCTCTCAATCTGAACTGGAAGCGAATGAATCGCTTGTACTATCTCTTTCTCTTTTACTGCATCGATGTTCTTGTTTAATTTACCAATCGCCGTCACCAGCATTAACATCGCGGCTAATTGCGTGGTAAAGGCTTTAGTCGAAGCTACACCAATCTCGGTTCCTGCACGGGTCATGAAGGCAAAATCAGATTCACGTACCAAAGACGAACCAGAAACATTACAGATCGTCATTGCCGCCATATAGCCCTTCTCTTTAGCTAAGCGAAGCGCCGCCAGAGTATCTGCTGTTTCACCTGATTGAGACAGAGTGATCAGTAAACTATTTGGACGCGTAACAAATTTGCGATATCGGAACTCAGAGGCAATCTCAACATCACAGCTCACGCCTGCCAGACCTTCAAACCAGTATCTTGCCGCCATACCTGAGTTATAAGAGGTACCACAAGCAATGATCTGAACATGTTCAACTTTGTTTAGAATTTCTAGCGCATTTACACCAATGCTTTCAACCACCACAGCGTCTTGTGTAATGCGGCCTTCCATCGTGTTGATTAGGGCTGTTGGTTGTTCAAAAATCTCTTTTTGCATGAAGTGACGGTATTGACCTTTATCACCTGCGTCATGCTCTGCGTTTGATTCTATGATTTCACGCTCAACAGCAACACCAGATGCATCAATGACTTTAACGTCACGGCGGGTAAGCTCGGCAACATCGCCTTCTTCCAAATACATGAAGCGACGAGTCACGCTTAGAAGCGCAAGCTGATCAGAAGCCAGGAAGTTTTCACCCACACCAAAACCGATAACAATTGGGCTTCCTGAGCGTGCAACAACCAAACGTTCTGGATCTCTACGGTCAACAATTACTGTACCGTATGCACCCTCTAGTTGAGCCGCCGTTTTATGCAATGCTTCAACCAACGTTTCAGATGTGCGTCGTTCCCACTCAACTAAATGCGCAATGACTTCTGTATCGGTTTGAGACTCAAATACGTAACCGCGTCCTTGCAGCATTTCACGAAGTGGTTCGTGGTTTTCGATAATACCATTGTGTACTACTGTGATATCGCCAGACGTATGAGGGTGAGCATTGGTTTCAGAAGGCTCTCCATGCGTAGCCCATCGAGTATGAGCGATACCCGTGCCACCTAATACTTCTTGCTCTTCTACAGCGTCAGCAAGTGCTTGTACTTTACCTAAACGACGAACACGAGTCAGGTTTTTGTCTGCATCGACAACGGCAACACCTGCGGAGTCATATCCGCGATATTCAAGACGACGTAAACCTTCTACCAAAATTTCTACTACATCACGTTGTGCCACTGCACCAACAATTCCACACATGGTATTCTCCAAATTGTTTTATTTTTACATTTGGTGCTAAATAACAACATCACACCAAATTAATATTTTTAGGCTGAACGAATAACTCGCACACCTTTCGATTCAATTTTTTCTTTTTGTTCGTCGGTTAACAGTTCATCAGTAACCAATACGTCCACTTGCTGCCACGAAAGCTCTAGGTTTGGGATTTTTCGACCAATTTTTTCCGATTCAATCATCACGATTACTTCTCGCGATACCTCTGCCATCACTTTACTCAAGCCTAGCATTTCATTGAAAGTCGTTGTCCCACGGGTAAGGTCGACGCCATCAGCACCAATGAAGAGCTGGTCAAAGTCATAAGCTCGCAACACCGACTCTGCAACCTGTCCCTGAAAAGACTCTGATCGGATATCCCAGGTTCCACCAGTCATTAATAGTGTAGGTTCGTTTTCAAGCTCACTCAGTGCATTAGCAACATGCAGCGAATTAGTCATCACTATCAGACCTTGTTTTTTGTTGAGCAACGGAATGAGCGCCCCTGCAGTGCTACCACTATCAATCACGATTCGATTGTGATCACGTATTAGTTTAGCAGCTAAACTCGCAATATTTACCTTTCGCTTCGAAACCTTCTCTGAAACTTCATCATTAACCACCTCTTTTGGCAGAGCAATAGCCCCACCATATCGGCGCAATAACAAGCCATTAGCTTCTAATGAAGCAAGATCTTTTCGTATAGTTACTTCGGAAGTATCAAACTGCTGCGATAGCTCCTCAACACTTACCTCACCTAGCTCATTGACTAATTTATTGATAGTGTGGCGTCTTAACTGAGTATTTCTTTTTGACATACATTGAAACTTATAAATTTCGAAACGAAAGAATTATAGTCAAAGTGTAACTTTTATGTCTATTTATTTCGATGCAAAAATTAAAAATTTTACGCTGAAAATTTGTCCTAGAACAATTCTGGACAGTGATCTTGATCAGAATTTTTGGTAGTATTCGCGACCTAAAGAAATTTAATTACGAAAAATGCTGTTATTTTTTTGCAACTTTTGGTGAGTAACATGACTGAAAAGGCAAAAAAATAATAGTACTAGCCATCGCGTATAGTCGTATTGCGGCTAAACTGAGTAAAAGATTTCCTGCTTGTTCAAAGGCTAGAAGGTGTAAGTTGTAAGAAAACGATTGCTAATGATGAAATGTTGTCATTTTCTTTCTTATGTTCTTATTTGAACAGCAACACAAACTTAAAATGTAAATATACTTACCGGAGAGTATCTTCCATGAAAAAGACCAAAATCGTATGTACGATTGGCCCTAAAACTGAATCTGTAGAGAAACTAAGCCAACTTGTTGAAGCTGGTATGAACGTAATGCGTTTAAACTTCTCTCACGGTGACTTCGAAGAGCACGGCACTCGTATTGCAAACTTCCGTAAAGTAATGGAAGTAAAAGGCAAGCAACTTGCTATTCTTTTGGATACTAAAGGCCCTGAAATCCGTACTATCAAACTAGAAAACGGCGATGACGTTGATCTAGTTGCTGGTCAAGAGTTTACTTTCACTACTGACATTACTGTTGTTGGTGACAAAAACACTGTTGCTGTAACTTATGCTGGCTTCGCTAAAGACCTTTCTGTTGGTAATACTATCCTTGTGGATGACGGTCTAATCGAAATGGAAGTGACTGCAATTACTGATACTGAAGTTAAGTGTAACGTTCTTAATAACGGTGCTCTTGGTGAAAACAAAGGTGTTAACCTTCCTGGCGTTTCAGTTCAACTTCCAGCACTATCTGAAAAAGATAAAGCTGACCTTAAATTTGGTTGTGAGCAAGGCGTAGACTTTATTGCTGCTTCTTTCATCCGTAAAGCAGACGATGTTAAAGAAATTCGCGAACTACTAAACGCTAACGGCGGCGAAGGCATTCACATCATTTCTAAAATTGAAAACCAAGAAGGCGTTGATAACTTTGACGAAATTCTTGAGCTTTCTGACGGTATCATGGTTGCTCGTGGTGATCTTGGTGTTGAGATCCCAGCTGAAGAAGTAATCTTCGCTCAGAAAATGATGATCGAGAAATGTAACCGCGCTCGTAAGACAGTAATCACTGCAACTCAAATGCTTGATTCAATGATCCAGAACCCTCGCCCAACTCGTGCAGAAGCTGGTGATGTTGCGAACGCAGTAATGGATGGCACTGATGCAGTAATGCTTTCTGGTGAAACAGCGAAAGGTAAATACCCTGTTGAAGCAGTAACTATCATGGCTCAAATCTGTAACCGTACTGATAGCGTATTAAAAGCAGAGCTTGGCGACCGTTTAGACAGCCCACGCCTACGTATCACAGAAGCTGTTTGTAAAGGTGCTGTAGATACTGCTGAGAAACTAGCTGCTCCACTTATCGTTGTTGCTACTGAAGGTGGTAAATCAGCGCGTTCAGTACGTAAGTACTTCCCAACAGCTAACATTCTTGCTCTTACTACGAACAAGAAAACGGCTGCACAGCTTGTACTGACTAAAGGCGTTCGCCCTATCGTTGTAGATGAAATCAAAAACACTGATGATTTCTATGTTAGCGGTAAGCAATTTGCTCTTGACGCTGGTCTTGGCAAAAAAGGCGATATCGTAATCATGGTATCTGGTGCTCTAGTTGCTTCTGGTACAACTAACACAGCATCTGTTCACGTACTATAATCGCGAAATAGATTCGACCAAGAGGGCTTATTAGCCCTCTTTTTTTGTCTGTAAAATAGAGAAACACGTCGTTAATCCTAGTTTTACGAATTCACTGAACATATGAAGTTGGCTTGATGAAGCAAGAAAAACAGGGAATTATTAAAGCAAGTTAGACTAAAGTCGTAGTTCGAAAGTGCTAGGCTGATGTAAATTTCAGACATAAAAAATCGGGGCATTCCCCGATTTTTCTTACCATCCAAAAAATTCTTTATGATGGGTGTTTAATAGCAGTACCATAGGTAAAAAATAGATCGCACTAAGCTTAATACCAAGTACCACTAAGCTACCAACGGTAAGCCTCACTAGAGATTGCGTAAACATACTTTGCCTCATAAACCCAGACTGTATGATTTCCTTAATAGATCACGGATTTCCGCGCGTCTTCCTAGATGAGCTAACTGGGATTGTTCATAAAACGCACAGTTTACTCATTTCTAAGTTTAGCTCAAGTATTTTTTATTGTTATACTTTAGTCTAATAACGTATCCACTTTAGTCGCTGATCTCATCATCACTTCTACGTGTAGAAGTTTGGTTACGCCCCAATGACTTAGATTGATATAAGGCGATATCGGCACATTTGTAAGAATGGGTAGCACTCTTATTTAAATTTGTAACCCCTATACTGATTGTCGCTTTGTTTCTCTCGTCAGTGCCCACGGTGGCGCGAATTCGATTGAGAACTATCTCCGCTTCGGCAATTTCAGTATGCGGCATGAGAATAGCAAACTCCTCCCCTCCTATTCTGGCCACAAAATCAGTCTGTCTGGTATTCTCTTTTAAATGATTAGCGACTTGGTTTATCACTCGGTCACCTTCATCATGACCCTGCTCATCATTAATTCTTTTAAATAAATCGATATCGATAAGTGCCAGACAACCAATATGATTCTCAGGATACCTGCCTACAAGCATTGTTTCGTTTTGTAGTTCTTGTTCAAATTTACGTCGGTTCCATAGCTGTGAAAGCTCGTCTCTTTCACTAAGGTATCGCAAACGTTGTTCCAACGCTTTTTGCTCAGATATATCCACAAGGGAGATAATGTAGTTCGTCACTTTATTATCCAGGTCAAAGATAGCCTGAATACGGGTGATGGTGATCAACTCAATATTTGATTGTCCGCTAATCTTCAACTCGCCTTCCCAGAAACGTTCTTTCTCTACACAGTCCCAGACATTAAACCACCCGGTAGAATCACGTTTATCAAAAAGCAGCTTGCGTAGATTTCCATGGCGAATATGGCTCTCTTTATAACCGGTAATATTTTCAAATTCTCTATTGATTTTGACCATCCGGAAATGACTGTCACATATCATTACTGCAGACATTCCATTCAATGCAGCGATGGCTAGCTTGCTGTCTAAACTGCGTTTTTGAGATAAAAACACCCAGTAACCAACAGGGATCCCAGCAAGCACTATTGCGAAAATAATTAAAACGACGGCCTGAACAATCGACGAATACTCTTCATTCACATGCTCCATCAGCGTTTCCTGAGGGAACTCGATCAGAGTATAAAAATCACTACCGGAACTAATTTGGATATGTTGATATATATAAACATTATCATTCTGCTCGAATACACCCGTTGGTGTTTTTTTCATCGCAAGCCAAAGCTCTGGATTACTCACACTTAGGTTAAATTGCTTTCGGTCAGATATAGCAAATCCATATAATTTTTCTGGTTGAGGATGAACAACATAGTCCCCCTGCATGGTAATAATTCGGGGTTTAAAACGCGCTTGAGGAGAATAATCGAGTACCGAAGAGGAGAGCCAGAAATCGATACTTAATATCAAGAACCCTTTTCGCTCTCCATTGATATCATATGGATAGATAATATGTTGAATTGGTATGTAAGGTTCAAAAGAGTCACCCAAGTCTGTTTCTAGACTCACGCCCAATGTCCCTATTTCACCACTGGAAAGGCCATTAGCGAACTCAAAGTAAGGCTGTTCGCTAATATTTACATATTCTGACTTGGCCACTGGTTTATTGTCTAGATAGGAATATTCTACTTTTATCTGTTCATTACCCTTGGTATCCACTAGCCTGATCTGCTTAAAGAAACTCTGATATCCGGTAAGAACGGACCAAACCTGCTCCACTTGTTGCTTATCAAAAAAATTAGGCATGGATATGTAATCGAGCAGAGATTTATTCTGATTAAGCAGATCAATCGTCGACGATACCTGGATATCAAATTGGTAGAACTCTCTGGCAGTAAACAAGAGTTGAAACTGACTTGTTTCAATGACACTTTCGACGTTTTGCTTATATACCGACTGATATTTCTGGTAATAGCTGTACGCGACTGCAGCGCTAAGCGACAAACAGATTACTATTATTAATAAATACCAACGTTTTTTAAGCATGAATAACTCTATAAAAAATGAGACACCAGTTCCAAAACCGCACGAATTGTACCAATAAATTTGTCAGTAAATAAGTAAAAGCCCTCCTTATATCAAGGAGGGCTTAACAAAAATCAAATTTTCTGAGTTATTTATGCTTTCAAAGCACGTTCACCACGAACAATGCCAACAACACCACTTCTTGCTACTTCAATAACATCCGTTACGTCAGAGACTGCAGTAATAAAGGCATCCAGTTTATCACTGCTGCCTGCAAGCTGAATGGTATAAAGAGAAGCCGTCACATCGACAATTTGCCCACGAAAAATATCAGAAGTACGTTTCACTTCTGCACGAGCAAAGCCACTGGCTTTGACTTTCACCATCATGAGCTCACGCTCAATATGATCATGCTCTGTAACTTCTTGTACTTTAAGTACGTCAATCAACTTGTGCAGGTGCTTTTCTATTTGTTCGAGCACTAGGTCATCACTTTCTGTCGTGATGTTCAGACGGGATAGTGTTTCATCATCAGTCGGTGATACGGTTAATGACTCAATGTTGTATCCGCGTTGTGAAAACAGGCCTACAACACGCGAAAGAGAACCGGGTTGGTTTTCCAAAAGTAGTGAAATGATATGTCTCATTATGTTCTCTCCGTTTTGCTCAGCCACATTTTATCCATACCCTCGCCTTTGATTTGCATTGGGTAAACGTGCTCAGTTTCATCAACTGTAATATCTACGAAGACTAGTTTGTCTTTCATATCCAGCGCCCTTTTTAACTCAGACTCCAATTGATCAGGTGATGAAATTCGGATACCAACATGCCCATAAGCCTCTGCAATAGCAGCAAAGTCAGGAACAGAGTCCATATAAGAGTGGGAGTGACGACCTTGATAGATCATATCTTGCCACTGTTTTACCATTCCTAAGAAACGGTTATTCAAGTTTATAATCTTGACCGGAATATCATATTGAAGCGCGGTAGAAAGTTCCTGAATATTCATTTGAATACTGCCGTCGCCCGTGACGATCACCACTTCTTCTTCTGGCATGGCGAACTTGATGCCCATTCCAGCAGGAAGGCCAAAGCCCATAGTGCCCAAACCGCCAGAGTTAATCCAACGGCGTGGTTTATCAAACGGGTAATAAAGCGCCGCAAACATCTGATGTTGCCCCACATCAGAAGCAACATAAGCGTCACCGTCAGTTAACTTATACAGCGTTTCAATCACCTGCTGAGGTTTAATCCGGTCGCCAGATTTATCATAGTTTAAGCATTCACGCGCTCGCCATGTCGAAATCTCACTCCACCAGCTATCAAGTGCTTCTTCTTCGTTACGACTTTGTTGTTCATTCAATAATTTCAACATTGAATCTAGCACGACATCAGCTGAACCGACGATCGGCAAATCAGCACGAATGGTTTTAGAAATTGAAGAGGGATCAATATCGATATGCATGATCTTGGCGTTAGGACAGTATTTCTCTACATTATTCGTCGTTCTATCGTCAAAACGAACCCCAACCCCAAAGATTAGATCCGCATTATGCATGGCCATGTTGGCTTCATATGAACCGTGCATGCCTAACATACCCAGTGCATTTTTATGTGTGCCCGGGAAAGCACCTAAGCCCATAAGAGTACTGACGACCGGAAGGTTTAATTTCTCTGCCAATTCAAGAAGTTGGTTGCCACATTCAGAAATAATGGAACCACCACCAACATACAATACTGGTTTCTTCGCTTCTAGTAAGGTTTTAAGGCCTTTCTTAATTTGTCCCTTATGACCCGTGGTGGTTGGATTATAGGAGCGCATTTTAACCGATTCAGGATACTGATATGGGAACTTCAGTAATGGGTTTAGCATATCTTTAGGAAGATCAACAACCACAGGCCCCGGACGGCCAGTAGATGCAAGATAAAAGGCTTTTTTTAGAATTTCAGGAATTGTCTTAGGATCAGTAACGAGGAAACTATGCTTTACCACCGGACGGGAAATACCCACCATATCGCATTCTTGAAATGCATCATTACCAATTAAGGTTCCCGGCACCTGACCAGACAATACAACCATCGGTGCTGAATCCATATAGGCGGTTGCAATGCCTGTAATCGCATTAGTGGCACCTGGGCCAGAAGTTACAAGAACAACACCCGTTCTGCCTGTTGCGCGCGCATAGCCATCAGCCATATGAACAGCGGCTTGTTCGTGTCGAACCAGAACATGTTCAATATCACTTTTTTCATGTAGTGCATCGTAAATATCTAGAACTGAGCCACCAGGGTAGCCAAAGATGTGATCAACGCCTTCGTCAATCAGAGAGCGAACAACCATATCCGCGCCGGATAACATTTCCATCGGTTTTCTCCTTAATACGCCAATTAAATAAGGTAACTCCTGTAACCTTTAGCAAACTTTCTTTAATTGTCGTATTACATAGTTAGGGCTTATTCGTAGCCTAAAATATCAAGTTCTAAACCTTTTGCGCCAAACGCAAAGACAGGAAATTTAGATCCTTAATATATCCATGAACAACACAAAGAATACCTTCGTGTATGAACTCTAATTTCAAACTTATTCGATTTTAAATCAAGAGGAATTGTGAAAAAACCAGCATATGCTAAATGTTAAATACTTAACAGCGACAAACTCTGTATTTTGCAACAAAAAAAGAACAATTAGCAAACAAGCTATTTTTCGGGCAAATAAAAGCCCGCTCCAGTTTTCAAACTGAGCGGGCATAAATCACACTATAGAAGTTCAGGTGTTATTTTTTATTGTTTTTGCCATCTGAGTACATCTCTTCAATTTCGTCTTCGTATCGTTCATGTATCACTTTACGACGTAGTTTCTGAGTTGGAGTCAATTCACCTTTATCCATGGAGAAAGCTTTTGGCAAGAAGGTGATTTTTTTAACCTGCTCAAATTTCGCCAGATCTTTCTGCAGTTCAGCCACTCTTTTCTCGAGCATTTCAACCACATGGCTATGTTTAAGCAATTCCATGCGATCGTGATACTTGATGTTTAGCTCTTTCGCATACTCTTCTAAAGATTCAAAGCTAGGCACTATAAGAGCGGACACAAATTTACGTGTATCAGCAATTACGGCGATTTGCTCTATAAAATGGTCTTTACCGATCGTACCTTCTATATACTGAGGAGCGATGTACTTACCACCAGAGGTTTTCATCAACTCTTTGATACGATCAGTAATATAAAGATTACCATCTTCATCGAAATGTCCGGCATCGCCTGTTTTCAAGAAACCTTGTTCATCGAAGGTTTTTTCTGTTTCTTCAGGCATCTTGTAGTAGCCACGCATGACCATTGGTCCCCGGACTAATATCTCGTTATTCTCACCAATTTTTACTTCTGCATTGGGCATCAGAGTACCAATTGATTCAGGTTCAAACTTGTTGTCTTCCCAGCACGAGATGGTGGCTGTTGTTTCTGTCATGCCATAACCAAGTTTTACATTAATACCAATCGCATGGAAAAAACGGCCAATGGTGGTATCTAATTTAGCGCCACCACAAGGCATAAAGTTGATTCGTCCACCCAACAGCTCTCTTAACTTAGCAAGAACCAGCTTGTCGGCCAGCTTGTGGCATCGCTTCAATAAAAGAGAAGGCTCTCTACCCTCTTGCTTACAAGCGGCAATTCTGGCTCCCATATTGACTGACCAGGTAAATACCAGCTTACGGTGGATAGGCGCACGAGCGACCTTTTCATGGATAGCGGAAAATATCTTTTCATAAAAACGAGGCACAGCACTCATTACTGTTGGCTTTATTTCCCCTAGTGCATCTCGAACCTGCATTGTATCTTGTAGATAACAATTGGTTGCACCTTTATAAAGCACATAAAAAGACCAAGCTCGTTCAAACACATGTGATAACGGAAGAAAGCTAAGTGACACATCATTTTCATCCAGTCGCAGATTCGTATCATGCCCCTGACATTGTGCACTCATATTCTGGTAATCAAGCATAACGCCCTTAGGCATGCCCGTGGTACCGGATGTATAGATCAAGGTAAATAGGTCATCAAAGTTCGCTTGTGCTAGTCGTTCATCAAGCGCTTGTTGATGCTCTTCCATACCTTTAGCGATAAAATCAGCCCATGTGATCCCGGATTCGTGTTGTTTCAAGTCAATGTCATCAGACATTGCCACGATAACTTCCAACGCTTCACACTCATTGATGATGCTTATAGCCGCATCATATTGAGATTGCTCTCCCACAAATAAGACTTTGACGTCGGCATTTTGCATAACATAGGCCGACTGCTTAGGGGTGTTGGTCGCATAGATAGGTACCGTAACCGCTCTGATTTGCATAGCGCCAAAATCAGCAATAGACCACTTAGGCATGTTGTTAGCGTATATGCCAATCTTATCCTGAACCTTCAACCCTTGAGCTAATAGCGCTAGAGAAATTTCATCTATCTGCTGGCCAAATTGCTTCCAACTAATGTCTTCCCATACACCCGCAATTTTATGACGAAGGGCAACATTATTACCACGTCTGGCAACCTGTTCTCTGATGCGTTTTACTATATGAAAATCTAAATTAACCATGTTCTTTACCTTTGGCTTACACATGTAAGCTATTTTATGCGGACAATATACATTTCGGGCTAAAAAAGGCAACTAGGAAGGCTGAACTTATCTTATGGATCACGTAAAATCTATTAGTAATATTTCAATCAGTAGAAAAACAAAAAGCACTGACAAGATTCATCCTGTCAGCGCTTTAGTAATCATGTTTTCTTTATCTATTTTACTTAGATAAGTTCAATCACCATAAATGATAAAACTATCGTTTATGGCTATCTTATTGTTGAAACAATCTCACCACAGATCATCATAAGTTGATCTCTCATCCAGATATGACCTTTATCTTTTTCACTTGATTCATGCCAGCTTAGGAAGCCCTTGAGAACATTCTTTTCCAGCGGAAAATCAAGAATTTTAAGTTGGTTTCTATCCGGCATATTGTCGACCAACCAGCGCGGTGCGACCGTAATCAACTCAGACTGACTAACCACATACAGAACATTGCTCAGACTTGTCCCATTGTAAGCAGCCTCACAATCCAACTCTTTGTACGCTTGTTCTGTATAACTCAATAAACAGTCTGTTTTCGATAATTTGGCATGTTTTTCCGCACGCAATTGTTGATCAGTGATTGAGTCTCCTAATCGTGGATGCGCAGTAGAAGCCACCACCACCAATTCATCATTAAAGATTTCTGTACTCGAATATCCCTGTCCACCAAAATTAGTGTAGTCAATGACGAAGTCCACCTCTTGATAGCGCATTTTTTCTGACAAATCATTATTAAAATCAGCATCCATATGAATTTGGATATTAGGTGCTACCTGTGCAATTTTGGTCAATATTTTCGGAGCAAAACGAACATCACTTGGGCTGCAAATAGCCAACTTGAATAATCGGCTGGATGTCATCGGTAAAAACATAGAATTGGGGAGTTCGTTACGAACAAGTTGCAATGCCTGACGTACTGGCCCGAATAGTTGACGCGCACGTTGAGTCGGTTGGATGCCTCGGCCATGACGCATAAATAACTCGTCATTAAACATCACTTTTAGTCGAGCAACGGCATTACTTACCGCAGGCTGTGACATGCTTAAATTGTGTGCTGCTCTGGTGATATTCTGTTCCTGCATAACAGCATCAAAAACAGTTAGCAGGTTTAAATCTACTCCACGTAGTGTCGATTCCATTCGATAGCTAGTAGCGGCATGACTTACTTCATTTTTATTCAACATTGATGCGCCTCGTATCGTTGTCAATGATAATTTGTGTTTGAGATTAGTGAGTGACTTCACTTCATAACGGAATAGAAACCTGTCAACTGATGGTTATTTATTATCGTCTTAATTCGAATCACACTTTCGAATAACATAACTATTGCTCAATGATTACTAGCAATTCAATAACCTTTATAAATAATTACTACATTTTAGAAATTCAATGCAACAACACTTATTTATCAATCAATTAGACGGATATATAAAAACATATAACTACCTAAATATATGTTTTTTACTCTTAAATTCACTCAACTAATATATCTAGAAAGATATAAGCTCCAACAATAGAAATAAGCTTTCCTATTCGACATAACATTGTCACAAATTTTTACAATTGTAGGCAGTATAGAATGGTGTATGAGGGACAGTGCACAAAATTGGCCTTGATAAATGTCAAAGCTGGCTAAGTAGAAAGTTTTTAAACTGAGCACACCTTTCAGGCATTGGATTACGAGGACGATAATAGAGATGAACATCAAAGGTTGCACAGCGGTATTCTGGCATGACACTGATTAACTGTTTATTTTCAATGTACTCAGCCACAATGGAGTGCGATAGATAGGCAATACCCGCACTTTGCAGGGCTAAATCCCTCAACATCTCACTATTATCACACTCCAGGGCATCCTTTATCGTGACTATAGTCGGTACGCTATCAAGTTCAAAACACCACCGATTACCATCAAGCAATGTTCTGGCATATAAGCAACGATGTTGTTTCAGGTCTTCAGGCGTTTGCGGCGTTCCTGCTTTCTCTAGGTACTCCGCAGAGGCGCATAGGTATAACGGCTCACTCAATAAATGCTTTCTAATAAGCAACGAATCTTCTGTTTTTTCCCCGGAATAACTCGCGATAGCACGAAAAGCGAAATCAATATTCAGCGGGTCAAACTCACCAGCTTCGATGAAAACCTTAAAATCGATTTTGGGGTTCATCAGCATATATTTTGCAATAATTTTAGTCAGATATTGTCTGGCAAAAAGCGGGGTCGAGGAGATACGAATTTCCCCTTTCTGTTCTTCCGCAAAATTTTGAACATCCTCGATAATCGTGCTTATTTCTGGAAGCAATGGTGACACTCGATCGTACAAAAGTTGCCCCGCTTGCGTAGGCATTAAATGGCGGGTACTACGCTTAATCAGTTCAACGGAGAGTAATGTTTCTAGCTCTTTCACCCATCGACTTCCTGCCGCAGGAGAAATACCTTGTATGGCAGCCGCATCCCGAAAAGATCCTGCGTTGATCACTGCACAGAAAAAGACCACTTTATCCATGATGGGCTGACGACTGCTCAATGGGTTGCTTGGCATTATTTATTAACCAGCCCTTTTTCCAGAGCGATCATAACCAGGCCTGCAGTAGAAGTCGCGCCCAGTTTTTTCTTGATTCTCAATCTATGGGTTTCAACAGTGCGAACGCTGATACATAACGTATCTGCAATCTCTTTATTACCTGCGCCACTCACTATCGCTTGCAACACATCCAACTCTCTTTTTGACAAAGCGCTGTCTTTCACTTCTGATTTCTCATTAAACTGCTCCAGCAATTTATCAGAAGCTTTCGGACTCAGATATGAGTGCCCCAGTGCAACCTGATTGATCGCGGTAACAAGGTCATCAGAGCTGACATCTTTTAACACGTACCCCTTTGCTCCGGCTTTGACCGCCCTAACGACGTATTCTTTTGTATCGTGCATCGATAAAATAATCACTGCTGTTTCACTGCCTTCTTTCTGCAGCTGTTCCAGAACTTCAATCCCGTTTAGGTTAGGCATATTAATATCAAGCAAAAGAATGTCCGGCTTCAAAACCCGGGTCGACTTTAGTGCATCTTCTCCCGTTCCCACACAGGTTAATATGGTTAAGTTATCTTCTCGCTCCAGACGTGACTTTAGACCATCTTGCATAATTCGATGATCGTCAGCCAACACTAAGTTAATCATATAAACTCCATCCTTAAACTGACTCTAACTTCGGTTCCCTGTCCAATCTCACTGGTCACTTTAAATTCTCCGCCAATCGCTTGGATTCGCTCTTTCATATTCTCCAGCCCCATATGTTCAATCATAGCGCTTTTGTTTTTCTTTTGACTTATGTGCCTGTTTGAAAAACCCTGTCCATCATCACTTATCGTTAATAGTATTTGCTTTCCTTCACGTTGAAGCACTACGTCAACGCCTTGTGCATTGGCATGTTTTTCGACATTATGCAGAGATTCCTGAACGACTCTATATAATGTCGTTTCTACTTCAGGTTGCATTGAAATACCGTCAATATCCTGCTCGAAAACCAACTCTAAATCCGTTCTATTACGAAGTTCATTAATATATGCCTCTATGCCAGCCACTAGTCCTAAATCATCCAGTTGTGGTGGACGTAAATCTCTGGATATTCTTCTCAGTTCAACAATCGCCTGCTCCATCGCTTGCTTACTTGCATCCAGCTCTCCTTCTTTTTTTGCCGCGTTGTTTTCTCGGCCAACATTATCTAAACGATATTTTGCTGCCACCAATAACTGATTTACGCCATCATGGAGTTCACGGGATACTCGCTTTCTTTCATTTTCTTGTGAGTCAATAATTTGCTGATTCAGTAAACTTAACTGCTCATTGGCTAATTTTCGCACATTCAGGTTAAGGGAAGCACCTAATGCGGCAATCAGCGTTACCGCAACAAAAACCACAGCAAAAAGAACAGCAGAACTTTTACCTATGTTCATATCAAATCCATTTTGCATATGAGCGACCTGCCTTTCTACGTCATCCAGATAGACACCGGTACCAACCATCCATTGCCAATTGTCCAGAGAAACAGAATAACTCAGTTTAGGTAAAGGCTCTTGCCTAGATGGCTTATGCCACAAGTAATCGACAAAACCTCCGCCATTTCTTGCAACAAAAATTAGCTCTTGCAACAATTTTTTTCCCTGTACATCTTCAACATCCCACCAGTCTTTACCAATGCGGTCTTGCTGATAAGGAAGAACCATTGCTATGCCTTCCCAAGTGTAGGCAAAAAAGTAGCCATCGCTCCCATAGGTTAACCGGCTGAGTTTTTCAGCCACTATTCGCTGAGCCTCCTCTGTAGAAAGTGAATCATCCAAATAATAGGGTTCAATACTCTTAATCGCGAGTTCAACATACTGTTTAAGCTCTTGCTTTTTTGATGCCACGATATTGTTTCGAGTTAATTTCACTTCATCTTCAACCAAGGCTTTTGCCTGACTAAACAACAAGGTAGCCACTATAGCAACGACTAATACCAGAGGTACTATGGACAGCAGGATGATGTTAATTGATAACTTTCGGTAATTTATAAATCCCATCTACATCCCTCTATTTCCAAGATAACCCGATAAGTATTTTTACTGAATCTAAATAAAAAATGACGCATTTCTACGGACTAAATTTGCGCAATTACCCCAATAGTGCCGAACAGCATTCCGTTTTAAACTAAACCCAAATGTAACATTGCGTTAACAATATTAACAATACCAACTACGCAATGTTCACATTTTCCTATTGAGATGGAAATCTCTTCCCTACAAGGAGAACAAAATGAATTTTAATAAAGTTGTTTTAGCAACGGCCATTGCCGCTACAACCGCTGGTTTTACTGTTAGTGCAAATGCAGCAAGTAAAATTTTGCTGAAAACCCCAGTGGCTTTTGGTACGCACCTTCCTGCACTAGGAACTCCTATAAAATGGTACGCCGACCATATTACTGCCACTTCCGGTGGCACCATTAAAATGAAAATTTACGAGCCAGGTAAACTGGTAAATCCCACTGAAATTCTAGATGCAGTCTCTACCGGCAAGGTTAACTCCGGTTATTCCACTGCAGGCTATTGGCAAGGTAAACTTCCCGCTTCTGCACTTTTTTCTGCCGTACCTTTTGGACCGGAAGCGGGTGAGTACATGGCTTGGCTCTATTTTGGCAATGGCTTGAAACTCTATCAAGAAATGTATGACCAAGGCGGTTATAACGTTAAAGTTCTGCCTTGCGCCATTATTTCTCCAGAAACCTCTGGCTGGTTTAAAAAGCCTATCGAAAAACCAGAAGACCTTAAAGGCCTAAATATGCGTTTCTTCGGTTTAGGGGCTTCTGTAATGGAAAAACTAGGGGTAGGCACGGTTCAGCTTCCGGGCGGCGAGATCTTTGGCGCTTTAGAGAAAGGAGCTATTGATGCTTCTGAGTTCTCTCAACCGGCTATCGATCAACGCTTGGGCTTCCACAAAATTGTTAAGTACAACTACTTCCCTGGTTGGCATCAGCAATCTACCGTCTTTGAACTTCTTATCAATAAAGATACCTGGAAGAAGATGGACAAAAACCAAAAAATGGCGGTTGAAACCACCTGTATGGCAACAATGACCTACTCTATTGCAGAAGGGGAAGCGATGCAGTTTAGCGCCATGCAAAAAGCGAAAGAAAATGGTGTTCAGATTCGTTACTGGAATGATGAAATGTTATCACTATTCGAAACGACTTGGTTAGACGTGGTTGATGAGAAGCAAAAAGCGGATCCATTCTTTGATAAAGTTTGGAAAGATCTTAGTGAATTCCGTAAAGGTTACTCACTTTGGGAAGCAAACGCATTCCTTCCTCGTGCAACCAGAAACTAAGACCATGTTCCTTTATAGCCAGCCATCCCGGCTGGCTGTTTTATATAGGAGGCCCTATGAGTAAGGTCACTATCTCTCCCTCAACACCGATATATTGCCATCTAGAGAATGGTATAACTGCAATAAGTCGATATATCGCCTGGACTAATCTTCTGTTAGTCGCTGTCATCGTTATTCAGGTTATCCTGCGTAAAGTGTTCTCAAATGGTCAAATTACCTTAGAAGAACTTCAATGGCATCTCTATGCCACGGCGGTCATGTTTGGAACCGCTTACGCACAAGTTACCAACCTCCATGTTCGGGTAGATCTTTTCTACCACAACTTTAGCGAGAAGAAAAAAGCCCTTGTTGACCTACTTGGAATTCTATTTCTGGCAATACCTTTTGTCGTAGTGGTCATTCTGCACTCTTTTGATTTTGCTTACGAATCATGGCGCGTAAACGAGAGCTCATCCTCCCCTTCTGGCCTACCATTTCGCTGGATAATTAAAAGCGTTATACCCCTAAGCTTTACCCTCTTACTACTTTCTTTGATAGCTAAGGTATTGCGCACTCTAGATACATTGAAAAAAGGAGAACAACATGGAAGCTAATGAGTGGATTGTCATTGCCATGTTTGGCTCTTTTATTCTATTGCTGTTTACCGGTATTCCTGTGGCTTATGTTCTGGGTGGTATTGGTATTATCTTCGGAGCGGTTGGTTATTTTGCAGATATCTATTTAGATACTTTTACCGGTTTGGATTACAACAGTTTAGGTCTGGTGGTTAACCGTATCTATAAGATCATGGATAACTGGATTCTGGTTGCTCTACCGATGTTTATCTTTATGGGCAATATGCTAGATAAATCGGGCATCGCTGAGAAGCTTATGGGCTCGATGCAAAAACTATTTGGTAAGGTTCATGGTGGGCTAGCGATTACAGTGATGGCCATTGGCATTATTTTAGCTGCATCGACCGGAATTATAGGTGCGTCTGTTGTATTGCTAACCGTAATGTCTTTACCTACTATGATGCGTCAGGGCTACCATCTGCCGCTGGCTTTAGGTACCGTGGCTTCCGCAGGTACACTTGGTATCCTCTTACCCCCATCGATTATGTTGGTGATAATGGCCGATCAACTAGGTCTTTCTGTGGGTGACCTATTTATGGGTGCCATTATTCCGGGCTTATTACTCGGCGCACTTTATATTTCCTATATTCTGATTGTAGGTAAACTCAACCCTAACAAAGCGCCTATCCCAGATGATGTTCAACCTGTTGACTGGCGTATAATCTTGCAAGTATTCAAAGATATTACCCCAACACTAATTCTTATTATGGTTGTGTTAGGTTCTATCTTTGCTGGTATTGCCACGCCAACAGAAGCTTCAGGCATTGGTGCATTCGGTGCGACTATGCTGGCAGCCTATAACCGGAAGTTAAACTTTCGAGTTATCAAAGAAGTGCTTCTTTCCTCTTACGGTACGACCGCTTATATCTTTATGATCTTCTTAGGTGCATCTTGCTTTGCTTTAGTTTTGCGAGAGTTAGGTGGCGATGAGCTCATTGAATCTTTCTTAAGTGGCCTACCATTCGGTCCGTATGGGATTATCGCTTTTATTCTGTTTATCGTATTTTTACTTGGCTTCTTTTTAGATTGGATTGAAATCACCCTTATTGCACTTCCACTATTAGCACCTGTTATTTCAAGCCTTGGCATTGAGATAGATGGTCATGGGGTAGTAGATAATCCAAGTTTGGTGTGGTTCGTTATGTTGGTCGCAATGGCATTGCAAACTAGCTTTTTAACACCACCGGTTGGATTTGCTCTGTTTTACTTGAAAGGCGTCTGTCCTGAAGGTGTAGAGCTTAAAGATATATATAAAGGCGTTATTCCATTCATCCTGATTCAGCTCACCGCCTTGGTTTGCTTGGTCGCTTGGCCGCAATTGGTTCTTTGGCTCCCTAGTGTAGCCTATGGATAAACTATAGGTTATAGGCGAAAGACTATGGGTTATGGGATTACGGGTAACCCCATAACCCATAACCCATAGCCCAACTTTACAACACCAAACCACCATCAATTTTTAGCACTTGCCCGGTTATAAACTGACTTTTGTCCGATGCTAAAAATGATACGCCATCGGCAATATCCTGAGCTTTGCCCATTCGTCCCAAAGGTGTTTTACCTTGCATATACTGGATCACTTTCTCCGGCAGCTCTTTCGTCATTTCTGTTTCAATAAATCCCGGAGCCACGCAGTTCACCCGGATTTGAGCGCCTTTTCTGGTAAACTCTTTCGCCCAGCCTTTACTCATTGAAATTATGCCACCTTTACTGGCAGCATAATTGCTCTGGCCAATATTACCGTCGGTACCAACGATCGAAGAGATGTTCACAATACTTCCGCTCCCCTTTGATAACATCAATGGCACCACTTGTTGTGTTAATAAGAAAACAGCCTTTATGTTGATATCCATTACACTGTCCCACTCATGTTCCAGCATGTCCACCAGCATAGCGTCCCGGGTTATGCCTGCATTATTAACCAAAGCATCAATACAATGAAACCGAGACGCTACCGATGACAGTAGTTCCGTAATGGCCTTTTTGTCACACAAATCCAACTGGTAGGAAAAGAAATTCTCGTTCTGACACCATTCAACTGGAGATATGTCAACACCGAGTACAATGTATTCATCTCGCAATAACTGTTCACAAACTGCCTTTCCTATGCCTCGTGCGGCTCCGGTCACTAGCGCTACTCTCTGATTATTTTCCATCTTCTATCCTTAATAAAAACTCTGGCTGGAATAGTTGTTCATCCATTAGTTTTAATGAATCACTCACTTTAGGTCTGAATTCCATGTGAGCATAAATGTCATTTTCTAACTCGATACCCGGCGCAATTTCTTCAAGTAACAACTCTCCCTCGGTAAGAGAAAAAACCGCTCTTTCTGTAATATACAAAACACGCTTATTATTTAGTTCAGCCTGTCTGGCACTAAAAGTAACCTGCTCTACCTGCTCGATAAACTTACGTTGTGAACCTTCTTCCGCAATCACAAGTTGCCCCTGAGCTGTATTAACCACTAGACCTTTTGCTGTGAACGTTCCGCAAAAGAAAACCTGCTTCGCATTTTGGGTAATATTAATAAAGCCTCCGCAGCCCGCAATCTTATTACCAAAGCGTGAAACGTTAATATCCCCTTTTGAGTCGCACTGAGCCAGCCCCAAAAAAGCCTGATCTATTCCGCCACCATCGTAAAAATCAAACATCTGATCCTGACTAATAATGGCCTGCGGGTAAGCCGATGCACCAAAGTCCAGTCCACTGGCTGGCGCACCTCCCACAGCTCCGGGTTCAACGGTCAGTGTAAACCTGTCGAGTAAGCCCGACCTTTCTGCTACATCTGCAATATATTCCGGAGCACCAATGCCTAAATTAAGGATGGCTCCTTCTTTTAGTTCCATTGAAGCTCGTCTGGCGATAATGGTTTTTGCATCAAGAAGTGTCTGGGCCTGGCGCTTTACGATTTCTTTTTCCAACCCAAGTCTTCCGACAAAAGCAGGGTTCATTTGAGTGGCAAAAGTTTGCATATGTTCAGCAGGGTTGGCGCAAACCACTATTGCATCGACGAATATACCGGGAATTTTTACAGCATGAGGATCTAGCGCTCCGGGTTTAACCAACTGCTTAACCTGAACAATAACTTTGCCGCCGCTGTTTTTGGCAGCTTGTGCTGCTGCAAGGCTTTCTACGATCAAACATTCGTCTTCCATAGTGATATTTCCTCGCTCATCGGCGGTAGTACCACGCAATATAGCGATATCAATAGGCAGCGCTTTATAGAAAAGATGTTCTTCACCAAAGAGTTCGATTAACTGAACCCAGTCTTCTTGAGTGCTATTATTTATTCGACCACCATCCAGGCGAGGGTCCACAAAAGTATTCAATCCTACCTTGCTGATGGTGCCCGATTTGCCTGCAGCAGTGTCTCTCAGCAAATGAGAAATAATGCCTTGAGGAAGGTTATATCCTTGAATTTTTTCATTGACGGCCAACTCCTGAAGCTTTGGCACCAATCCCCAATGACCACCGATGACGCGACTTACCAATTTATTCTTAGAAAGGTGATTCAGCGCCCGCCCTTGTCCGTCTCCCTGCCCTGCAGCGAAAATAAGGGTCAGATTTTGTGGGGAAAGCGTTCTGTCAAAGCGCTCTCCGATCGCTCGCTCTATCGCCTCTGGAACCACACTACCGATAAACCCGCCTAACATGACAGCATCGCCATCATCTATCCAGCTTGCAGCCTGCTCAGCTGTTAATTGTTCAACCACATCGTCACCATGTCTGATCAAATTATGTCATCAGAATAGCAATTGTTACACAAAGGTTAAATTGCAGATATAGAAAGAGTCTGTTGCAGGAATGGAATAATGGTAAGGGAGATGGGATAACCGGTTATCGGTCACCCGTAATCCCGTAATCCGGCTACCGGTATCCCTCTCCCCATTAAATCTCTTTGTGTTTATGCACTAATCCCCAGTCTGCGAGGATAGAATACGCCGCTGGAATCATAAACAGTACCAACAAGGTTGAAGCAAAAATACCAAACACAATTGAGATTACTAGCGGCTGAATAACCTGTGCCTGTAAACTGGTTTCAGTTAGCAGTGGTAATAACCCGGCTGCGGTTGTCATAGACGTGAGAAATACTGCCCTAAAACGTTCTCGACTAGCTTTAACCACTGAGTCATGTACGCTATCTCCTTCATCAACATGATGCCTTATATATTGCACTAACAGTATAGAGTCATTCACGACAATACCGGCTAATGACACGAAACCCATCATACTTGGCATACTGAGAGAATGACCCAGAAGTAAATGCCCCCAAACGACACCGATAAAGGCCAGTGGAATTGCTAACATCACCACAAATGGTTCAAGGTAGCTACGGAATTGATAACTCAAAATAACAAAGACACCAAATAGCCCCAGCAAAAAGCCTTTCCCCATAGAGGCTCCCGTTTTCGCTGAGTCTTCTGCCTGCCCTTCAAAATCAAAACGCAGCCCCGGATATTTTTTCTTCAGGTTAACGACTTCCTCTTGCTGAAATTGGCTGATAATAGATGCTGAGCTTACTTTTGTATTATCAGTATCGGCATAAACACTAATTGTACGAAGTCCATCTATTCGCTGTATTCGTACATAGTTACGCTGAAAATCTAAAGTGGCAATGGTTCCAAGCGGTATCTGACTGCCGTCTGACATAATGATTGGGAAGTTAGCCAGCTGCTGAATATCCCCCGCCTGTTCTTTATCTAAACGCACTTCTATCTGTATATTTTCCACACCAACCTGGATTTCATCAGCAGTCTGACCAAAGAAAGCGGAACGAAGCTGATTGGCAATAATTTGTCCATTAACACCGTATGTTTCAGCACCGGGACGAAGTTTAATCAATACCTCTTCTTTGCCCATTCGCATATCATCTAACACACCATATACGCCATCAAACTCATTTAAATAACGTTGAATATCAAGTGAGGCTGCTTTTAGTTCATTAAGATCATCATGCTTGGCCCTGATCTCAATATCCCGACCTCCGGGTCCCATTGTAGGTTGCTTGAAGACTAAGGATATAGGCTCTGCTAACTCACCGATATCCTCTCGCCACGCGTCAATAAAGTCATCAATGACCGTATTCCGGCTCTCGGCGCCCAGCATGTCTAAACGAACCGTTGCCAAGTGTGGCCCGGATTCACTTGCGTCTCTATTGGAATTAAACTGGCTTGTAATGTGCTCAACTAATGGGATGCCGTTTTCTACATCTTTAGTCCATTCACGATTCAATTTCTGCGCTGAGCTCACTATCCTTTCAACCACTTTTTCCGTCTGACTCAATGACGACCCCGGAGGCAAAATGATCCTGGCCTCGGCAATATCGCCATCAAGTTCAGGAAAAGGAACAAAGGTAACAGCCCCTCCAACAATCAGTGCCACCGATGACAACAGTAGTGCGAACACCCCACCTAAGAAAGCATAGCGATACGTAACCACCTTCTCTACAGCAACAATTAACGTCGTGTTTCTAAAGTGTTCAAACCGTTCTAGAATAATGCGTTTAAATTTCAGAGGTTCTTTATCATTTTTTGTCTTGTGCAGAGAATGAGACAGGTGGTTGGGTAAAATAAGAAACGCCTCTATTAAGCTCAATGAGAGAACAAGGATCAGCACCTGCGGTACCGCTTTTAATACCGCCCCCATTTCTCCCTGCAAAAAGAGCAGGCTGCCAAAAATACAAACTGTGGTAAGAAACGAAGAGAAAACACCAGGCAGGACCTTTTTAACCCCGTTAATCACCGCCTCATCAATCTCCTGCCCCCTGTCCAGGTGAGAGGCTATCGATTCAGCGATAACAATGGCATCATCCATCATGATACCGATGGCCATTAACAGACCGACTAAAGACATAATATTAATGGACAACCCAAGGCTCGACATTAAGAACAAGCCACCGAGAAAAGCAACAGGAAGCCCTGCCGCAACCCAAAAAGAGTAACGGAAGCTAAAAAACAACCACATAGTTGCAAAAACTAAAACAATGCCCTGCCAGCCATTTTTTAGCATCATAGTGAGACGATCCCAAAGAACAGAAGAGAGATCATTGGTCAGTTGCAGCACCACGCCCTCCGGTGCAATAAGCTGTTGCTGCTCGACGAAACGCGCAACGTTGTCTTTTATTCTTAGTGCATCATCTTCTTTGTTCTTGCTTATTTTCAACAAGGCGGAAGGCTTTCCATCAAACAGTACTTTCTGTTCATCGAGTTCAAAGCGATCGGTTATGGTGGCAATGTCTTTTAGCCGGACTATCGAGCCATTCGGCGCAGAACCAATCACGATAGACTCCAGTTCTGTCGGCGTAACCCTTCTTTCATCAAAACGGATAAGGAAATTTTTGTCCGGTGTCTCTATGCTGCCACTGGGTAATTTAATGTTTTGTCTGCCTATCTGTGTGGCAATATCACCGACACTTAAGCCTAATTGTCTAATAGACTGAGTATCCAACTCTACTCGGTACTGATGGTCGGAAAAGCCACTGACATCAACCAGAGATACGGCATAATCCATTTTCAATATGCGCTTTAGATCTTCTGCATAGGCTTTCAACTCAGGCCAGGTTGTATCCGCTGTAATCGCAACGTCTACAACGGGTTCATTCCAATCCAGTTCCTGAACCACCGGAGATTCGATCTCTGTAGGAAAATCATTGATGGAATTTATCTGAGTCTGTACATCCACCAACATTCGGCCAATATCAGCTTTTTCATTGAGCTTCAAAACTAAACGCGCCGATCCTTCAACGGCTTCACATTTTGTTTCTACGATATTGGCGAGCCCATCTACTGCGTCCTCCATTCTTACACAGATACTTTCTTCTACTTCTTGCGGAGAGGCTCCCGGATAGACTACTCCCGCCATGATATAAACAGGATCAAACGCTGGAAACGTCTCCCTTTTCACCGTCGATAAAGAAGAGATCCCCAGAATCAATAGCGTTAACATCAGCAGGTTGGATGCGGTTGGGTGTTTCGAGAAGAATCGGATCATATTGCTATTTCCTCTTCTACCACACCAGAATGACCATTTTCTTCTTTCAGTAACATGCCTTCGATAGCGGGCAGAAGATCATTTAGGATCAATCGTTCTCCCTGTTCGAACATCCCTTCAATGACAACCAGATTATCGCGTCGATACAAAACAGTAACCGACCTGATAGCTAATTTGTTGTTTCTATCTTTGATATAAACTCTATTTCCATGCAGTGCTCGCTCAGGCACAACCCAACTAGGGTTTGCCTGACCTTCTAGTTCCGCACTAACAAACATACCGTTAACCAAAGGTGGCACATTATTGGGGGTGAGCTGAGTATAATCCTGATCGATCTCCAAAATGATACCTGCCGTTGCCTGAGTCGCATCCACCGTCTCACTTATTCGAGCCACTTTAGCAGGCCACCTTGCCTTCATATTACCGCTAGAAAGCTCAATCCAAGCTTTAATATCGCTCATCTCTGGGAGTGGAATTCCTGCATCATCGCGACCAAATTCAGACAAACTTCCTGCGATTAACTGCATGTCGTGAATCGAAAGCTGCGCTTCCACCTCCATTACCTCTATTCCATGAGCCATTATCATGGTCTGCTGTACATTCACGACCTGATTCTCTTCCACATCAACCTGCGCAATACGCAAACTTTGGGGCAAAGCAATAGTGGTTTTTTCAAGTGACCTTTTTGCCTCAGACACCTTAGATTCATTGACGTTAACCAAAGCCTGTGACACTTTTCGTTCATCGGGATACAGCAACAGCTGATTTTGCATATCCTGAACCAGTTTTTGCTGAGAAAGGTAGGATTGATTCTGCTGATCAACATCAGACTGAGAGGTTAACCCTTTCTTTTTTAAATTCAATTTACGGTTCAGTTCATTCTTACTTATTGTCAGACGATTTTTTTCAATGCTTAATGAACTTTTCGCGTTTTTTTCTTCTTGGTTTAACTTCGCCAATTTAGTTTTACTTGAGTTTAAATCTGCCTGAGCTTGTGCCAGTTTCAATTGGTAATCTAAAGGGTCAATCCTTAGCACAACAGTTCCTGCAGCAAGTACCCGCCCTTTTTCAAGGCTCGGGTTTCGATATACAACTTTTCCTGATACTTCGGCAATGGCTTTCCAGTCAAACTTAGGGGCTATCTTACCGAACCCTGTCGCAACGGGAGCCATCGATGTCAGTTCTAGTGGAATAGTTTTAACCAGTCTAGCTCTGTCTCCGGCAGGTTTTACCGGCAAATCCGGTTTTAGTTTGATGGCAGCAAAAAGAATAACAACACCCACTGCAAGAGCAGGAAAAAAAAGAAATTTACGATTAATTTTCATTATATTACCCACCAGAAGTAAGTTGTTCAGGCTTAATAAAACCTTGGCTTAATACTTTAATATTGTGTTCAAGCAGCTGATCTAAAAACGTTTCATTTAACTCGATACCATGAATCGCTAACATTGCATTGGGAGCGATAAACGGAAAAATCATTAAACTGATAAAAGTGACTCTGCATAACTTAGGGTTCATATCCGCTCTTATCACCCCATTCTCTAACAGGCGGTCAAAAATCAAATCTTGTGCCGGTTTAGTGATGTCCAAAAATACCTTTTCCAATAACTGCCTTTGAGTATCAGAAGGCGGCATATTCATTAATTGCACTATCAGCTTGGGAAACTGAGGGCTAAGCATCATGCTTTTATAATAGGTTCGCATGAGGTCAATAAGGCTTTGTTGGTTACCTTGCGCTACAAACGAAGCCATTTTCTGCTTCATTGGCAATAGGGTCTCCCGAACCATTGTCTCGAAAAGGCCATCCTTATTACCAAAATAATAGCGAATCATTGCCACATTAACCCCTGCCTTTTCTGCCAAAAGTCTTGTAGACACTTTGTCATAGGGCATAACGGTAAAAAGCTCTCGTGCGTAATGAATTAGTTGTTCTCTCGCTTGCGTATTCTCACTTGGGCGTCCCGCTTTTCGAGCCATACTCACCTCAATAGATCAGCTCAATTAATCACTTGATTAATTATATACCTAACTACCTGCTTCCGTTGTAATCAAATAATTAATCAATATTTCAACAAGTGATTAATTAAGAGAAAAATGAAAGAACAGCATTAATGTGAATAAAAAAACAACATTAAGCTTGACGCTCTATACCCAAGTGCGGTACTAATTAAACACTAACTATTGTGGACAGACAGATTCAGTAATGACAAAACGTTTTTCAATTCTCCTCAACCTCCTCCTTATCGTGAAAATATCGCGCGGGTAGGCAGTGGACGAAAAACACCACAAAGATTTCTAAAAGCCCGCATCGAATGCGGGTTTTTTTGTAACTAAATAAAATCATACCGACAATTTGAACAATACTGGTATTACACAAGTCGCGGCAAAGATAGCCATACAGACAGGAAAAGGACGCACTCATGAACAATCAGGTCATTATCTTCGACACCACTTTACGTGATGGTGAACAAGCACTTTCAGCGAGTTTAACGGTAAAAGAAAAACTGCAGATCGCTTATGCCCTAGAACGTTTAGGCGTAGACGTTATTGAAGCAGGTTTTCCGGTTTCTTCTCCGGGTGACTTTGAGTCCGTACAGACCATTGCGAAACACATTAAAGACAGCCGAATTTGTGCCCTGTCCCGTGCTGTAGCAAAAGACATTGATGTGGCAGCTGAGTCTCTAAAAGTGGCAGAGGCATTTCGTATCCACACCTTTATTTCCACCTCGACAGTTCACGTTCAGGATAAGTTGCGCCGCAGCTATGACGACGTGGTAGAGATGGGTGTTCAGGCCGTTAAGCGCGCACGTAACTATACGGATGATGTTGAATTTTCTTGTGAAGATGCTGGACGTACACCGATAGATAATTTGTGTCGTATGGTTGAAGCCGCAATTAATGCAGGCGCAACTACCGTCAATATTCCAGACACCGTCGGCTATACGGTACCAAACGAATTTGGTGGCATCATCGAAACATTGTTCAATCGTGTGCCAAATATTGATAAAGCCGTCATATCAGTTCACTGCCATGACGACTTGGGCATGTCCGTTGCCAACTCCATCGCCGCAGTTCAAGCAGGCGCACGTCAGGTGGAAGGTACAATCAATGGTATAGGCGAAAGAGCAGGTAACTGTTCTTTAGAAGAAATAGCCATGATCATTAAAACACGATCTGAGCTTCTGGGTGTTCAGACGGGTTTGAAGCATGACGAAATTCATCGCACCAGCAAGTTGGTGAGTCAGTTATGTAACATGCCTATTCAGGATAATAAAGCCATCGTTGGCGCGAACGCATTTAGCCACTCCTCTGGCATCCACCAAGACGGAATGCTAAAGAACAAGAATACTTATGAGATTATGACTCCAGAGTCAATTGGCCTTAAATACAAAGCGTTAAACCTAACCAGCCGAAGTGGACGTGCGGCAGTTAAGAGCCATATGGATACTATGGGTTATAAAGCTGAAGAATATAACCTAGATACACTATATGACGATTTCTTGAAATTAGCAGACCGTAAAGGTCAGGTTTTTGATTATGACTTAGAAGCCTTAATGCACTTTGCTAATTTGCGTGATGAAGAAGACTTCTACAAATTGAACTATTTAAGCGTTCAATCTGGTAGTGTTATGGCGACCACCAGTATTAAATTACAATGCGGAGACACTGAAAAATGTGAAGCTGCAGTCGGTAACGGCCCTGTTGATGCTTTATATCAATGTATCTATCGCTTAACGGGCTATGAAATCGTGCTGGATAAGTTTGACCTAACTGCTAAAGGCGAAGGGGAAGATGGGCTGGGACAAGCCGATATTATTGCTAACTATAAAGGCTGCAAATACCACGGTACCGGTTTAGCCACCGACATTGTTGAAGCTTCTGGTCAGGCACTATTACACGTAATCAATAGCATTCATCGTGCCGATAAAATTGCTGAAATTAAGCAAGCGAAACAGACCCAGACCGTTTAAAAAATTTCGCTCAGTTTTCCCAAGCCGTTTGGAAAAACTGAGCCTAGCTCAAGAAAACACACAGTTTAATTTTAAATAGGAAAGACAGAACCATGGCAGGCAAAGAGTATAAAATCGCAGTTTTACCCGGAGATGGCATTGGCCCAGAAGTCATGCTACAGGCACAAAAAGTGCTGGATGCAATTGAGAAAAAACATGCAATCTCATTTTCCCGCTCAGAGTACGACGTGGGTGGTATTGCCATCGATAATCACGGAAGTCCACTTCCAGAGAGCACAGTAAAAGGCTGTGAAAATGCAGACGCGGTACTTTTCGGCTCAGTCGGTGGCCCGAAATGGGAACATCTGGCACCAAACGATCAACCAGAACGTGGGGCTCTGCTTCCTCTGCGTAAGCACTTTCAACTTTTTTGTAACCTGCGCCCGGCTCAAATCCATCAAGGGCTAGAGGCTTTCTCTCCACTTCGAGCTGACATATCAGAAAATGGTTTTGATATTGTCGTTGTTCGTGAGTTAACCGGTGGCATTTACTTTGGTCAGCCAAAGGGTCGCGAGGGAGAAGGACCGAATGAAAAAGCCTATGATACCGAAATCTACCATCGTTATGAAATAGAACGTATTGCCAAGATTGCCTTTGAGTCTGCTCGTCTTCGTGGCAAAAAGGTCTGTTCTGTTGATAAAGCCAATGTTCTGCAAAGCTCTATTCTTTGGCGTGAAGTCGTCGAAGAGATTGCTAAAGATTACCCGGATGTTGAGCTGTCGCATATCTATATCGACAACGCGACAATGCAGTTGATCAAAGATCCATCCCAGTTTGACGTGATGCTTTGTTCCAATATTTTTGGCGATATCATTTCTGATGAATGCGCCATGATAACTGGCTCTATGGGTATGCTACCGTCAGCCAGCCTGAACGAAAGCAAGTTTGGCCTTTATGAGCCAGCAGGTGGTAGTGCACCGGATATCGCGGGTAAGAACATTGCCAACCCTGTTGCACAAATCCTTTCCGCAGCCTTAATGCTTCGCTACAGTTTAGGTGAAGAGCAAGCGGCACAAGATATTGAAGACGCCGTTTCTAAAGCCTTGTCTGCCGGAGAGTTAACTGCGGATCTTGCTGGCAAAAACCCTGCACTTTCTACCTCTGAAATGGGTGATAAGATTGCAGAGTATGTACTAACATCATAAATAATTCGGCTAGCGGACAACCACTGTTCCGCTAGCTAACAATTACAATCATGGAAGAAGCAATGTCTACTAATCAAAAATCTAGAACGTTATATGAGAAAGTCTATGACGCTCATATCGCCGTTGAAGCCGAAGGCGAAAATCCGATCTTGTATATTGACCGTCATCTGGTTCACGAAGTCACCTCTCCACAAGCTTTTGACGGGCTAAGAGAAAAAGGCCGCAAGGTACGTCAATTAGGTAAAACATTTGCCACTATGGATCACAATGTTTCTACCACCACCAAAGACATTAATGCCTCTGGTGAAATGGCTCGTATCCAAATGGAAACTCTGGCAAAGAACTGTGAAGAGTTTGGCGTGACTCTGTATGACATCAATCATAAATATCAAGGCATTGTTCACGTTATGGGGCCAGAGCTAGGCATTACTCTGCCTGGTATGACGATTGTTTGTGGTGACTCTCACACAGCAACACACGGCGCTTTTGGTTCCCTCGCATTTGGCATTGGCACCTCTGAAGTTGAACATGTTTTGGCTACGCAAACGCTGAAACAATCCAGAGCAAAAACAATGAAAATTGATGTTCAAGGCAAAGTGGCCGAAGGCATTACTGCTAAAGATATTGTTCTGGCTATCATTGGTAAAACCACGGCAGCTGGTGGTACTGGTTATGTAGTCGAGTTTTGTGGCGAAGCCATTACCGACCTATCAATGGAAGGTCGCATGACTGTCTGTAATATGGCTATCGAATTAGGCGCAAAAGCCGGCCTTATTGCACCCGATCAAACCACCTTTGATTATATTAAAAATCGTAAATTTGCGCCCAAAGCTGCCGATTGGGATGCGGCGGTTGAATACTGGTCATCATTGAAAACAGATGATACAGCCGAGTTTGACCATGTTGTGACTCTGAATGCAGCAGATATTAAGCCTCAGGTAACATGGGGAACCAACCCAGGCCAGGTAATCGCTGTTGATACACCTATTCCGAGTCCAGAAAGCTTTGCAGACCCAGTAGAAAAAGCCTCAGCTGAAAAAGCACTGGCATATATGGGATTAGAAGCGGGTAAATCCCTTTCTGATTACAATGTGGATAAAGTGTTTGTGGGCTCTTGCACCAACTCTCGTATAGAAGATATGCGAGCAGCTGCTGCCGTTGCTAAAGGCCAGAAAGTTGCCAGTCACGTGCAGGCATTAATTGTACCGGGTTCTGAGCAAGTGAAAGCACAAGCAGAGCAAGAAGGCTTAGATAAAATATTTCTTGAAGCTGGTTTCGAATGGCGACTTCCGGGCTGCTCTATGTGTCTTGCGATGAACAATG
The DNA here is from genome assembly GCA_002342685.1 of Vibrio sp. UBA2441. Taxonomy (GTDB): domain Bacteria; phylum Pseudomonadota; class Gammaproteobacteria; order Enterobacterales; family Vibrionaceae; genus Vibrio. The sequence continues at coordinate 74,203 of DDQN01000064.1, read as the reverse complement.
ACAGACTAGGTCCTCATGAACGTTGTGCCTCTACAAGTAACCGTAACTTTGAAGGCCGTCAGGGGCGTAATGGACGTACCCATTTGGTGAGCCCAGCGATGGCGGCAGCTGCTGCAATTGCCGGTCACTTTGTCGATGTCAGAACATTAAAAGTATAAGGAGCAAAATATGTCAGGATTTAAAAACCATACCGGCCTTGTTGTTCCTTTGGACCTTGCCAATATTGATACCGATGCCATCATACCAAAGCAGTTTTTACAGAAAGTAACCCGTACTGGGTTTGGTCAACATTTATTCAATGACTGGCGTTTCCTGGACGATAATGGAGAGCAGCCAAACCCGGATTTTGTGATGAACAAAAAACGCTATCAAGGTGCTTCTATTCTTCTGGCTCGGGAAAACTTTGGTTGTGGCTCTTCGCGAGAACACGCCCCTTGGGCTTTGGCCGATTATGGTATCAAAGTCATGATTGCACCAAGCTTTGCCGATATTTTTTACGGAAACTCTATCAACAACCAAATGGTTCCGGTGCGTCTTACCGATCAAGAAGTTGATGAGATTTTTGCCTTTGTTGAATCGAATGAAGGTGCAGAAGTTAACGTCGATCTTGAGTCGATGAAAGTGGTCGCAAACGACAAAACATATTCATTTGAGATAGACGAATTTCGTCGTCACTGTCTTCTAAATGGATTGGATAACATTGGCTTAACTTTGCAACATGAAGATAAAATCGCGTCTTTTGAAGGGCAAATTCCAAGCTTTATGCAGTAAATTTTTTAGCTGGGGTCTGACCCCAGCTCTCTTTTTTATTAGTTTTATTCCACTCTGAAAGTATTTTCCCCTATTCTCTGTCTATTTAAAACATAACCCACCGATTGAATGAACTAGATATGACTCGTTTACTAGTATTGTGTTTCACGTTAGTTTCCGGCTTGGCTATAGCTGCACCAAAAGCTGATTTATGGGATTTTTGGGATAGCAGTGATGAGCAGAGCAGCAGGGTTGTCTCTCATCAAAAATGGCAATCTTTTCTGGACTCGTATCTCGTCCGGCAAGGTGAATATGTACTGGTTGAATACAACAAAGTCACCAACGAGGATAAAAACACACTCAAAAGCTACTTATCTGACCTCGCAATAACAAGCCCCACCAAGTTAAAGAAATCCGAACAATATGCGTACTGGGTCAACCTGTATAATGCTCTCACCATCGATCTCATCTTAGATAATTATCCTTTAAAATCCATTACCAAGTTAGGCGGGTTGTTTAGTTTTGGTCCCTGGGATGATGACATCATAGAAATACAAGGTAAAACAATGTCATTAAACGATATTGAACACCGCATTCTTCGTCCTATCTGGAACGATCCAAGAACACACTACGCTGTAAACTGTGCCAGTTTTGGTTGTCCTAACCTGCAACAACAAGCCTTTACCGCAGAAAACAGTGAAGTGTTATTAGAGCATGCCGCAAAAGAGTTTATCAATAGTGACAAAGGCGTTTTAGTCAAAAATGGTCAAACAGAACTGTCTTCAATTTATGACTGGTTCGCCGTTGATTTTGGTGGGAAAGAGGAATTGATCGGGCATTTCAGTCAATATCGTGCCAGCCTTCCTGATTCTCTAGGGAAAATCAGTTATGAATATGACTGGTCATTAAATGAGATAAAACGATAGACCACTGCTATTTATGACGAGTTAATATTGGCCTTAGAAACTTGATCCCGGCTGTTTGAGAAATTCGATTTCTTCTTCAGTCGATTGTCTGCCAAGTATTTTATTTCGATGTGGGTAGCGGCCAAATCTCTCAATAATTACTTTATGCTTGAACTCGTATTCGGTATTTCCCGCCAGCCCATTTGACTCAAACAAGGTTACTGCTTGTTCATGAACTTTTAACGACTCACTGTGCATATAGGGCATATACATAAAGCTTTTCTGGATTGCAGTTAAGTAACTATCACAACCCAAATTAACCGCCTCTTGCGCAAGAACCAATGCCATTGAGTCCGAAGAGAATGCCTGAGCCGAATCCCTGTATATATTGCGAGAAAACTGATCCAGTATAATGATTTCAGCTAAACGACCGTCGGCAGTAGAACGCCAGTCGAACAGTTCACACTGTACAGCTTGGTGATGGACATCAGCAAATCTGCGTTTGATTTCTTGATCAAGAGCCGGGCTACTTTTGAACCAATCAGCCATGGCCAGCTCTTCAAACCAAAATGCCAGTATCTCTTTTTGCATTGCCACATCCCATTTTTAGTCAAACCACCTCTAGACGACTGTGCCACCGGAGGTCATTTGAATTGCATTATTTAAAGCCCTGTTCTTTTTTGATCAAGTCATAAGCGGACTGGATTTCCTGAGCTTTCTGTTTAGCTACTTCCATCATTTCTGGCGGCAGTCCTTTCGCCACTAACTTATCAGGATGATGCTCATTCATTAATTTACGATAGGCTCGTTTAACACCTTTTGCTTCTGACTCACTGGTGATACCCAGAACCTTATACGCGTCTTCCAATTGGTCTGCTGTCGTTGCCTGCTGCCAAGCCCCTCCTTGTTGCCCTTGCCAACTGCCACCTTCGCGCTGAAAACGAAACGCAGCTTCCTGCATTTGCAAACGTTGTTCAAGCTGCTGAGCAGAGAAACCCAACCCTTTCGCGATTACGTGTAGTAGATCTCTTTCTGCAGGGTCTAGCTCTCCATCAGCAAACGCAGATGAAATCTGCAACTCTAAAAAGAATTGTAGTAGATCAAAGCGACCTGCAGCTGAAATTCTGACTCTCTCTAACGTTTCTTTTAACGGAAAACCCGCCGATTTACCCTCTCTGAATGCATTCTGAGCCGCTTTCCGTTGTTCCCCATGCAAGCTCATTCGATCCATCATGGTACTGGCGAGCTGGATTTCTTCTTTAGTCACCTGGCCTTTGGCTTTTGCCACATTTCCCATGACAGCAAAAGCAGCTTTGAAAAATTCAGCTTGGCGCTCCGCCTGATTTGGACCACCAGAAAACGCACTAGACGCTCTAAATCCGGCCTGACTCAGTCTGCGCGCTTTATCAAACTGATGACCAAGAAAAGCCCCAAACAGAGCTCCAAATACGCCTCCAAAAAGAAAACCGAAAAAGAAGCCTAAAATTTTGCCAAAAATGTGCATTATTGTGCTCTCAACTATGAATTTTTAGTGTGTATAGATGTCAGATAGTGTCTGTCGCCACAAATTCCTTTATGATAAGGAACGTTTTTCTCCAGATTCGGTCTATTTGACCTCTGAATGAATCAAGTTACACAGGATAGTTAAACTCGATGTCACTTTTTCCTCGCACTTTGTTAGCCGCATCAATCAGTGCCGCATTTTTTGTGCCAGCTGCTCAAGCAGAAACTCCAGAACCTAATAGTGTGCAGGAAATGCCCTCTTTAGATCAATGCCTGATTGCGGACTCATCGTCAAAAAATAGTAAAGATACACCTATTCATGTAGAAGCAGATAGCGTTGAAGGCGTGAGTGGCGACAAAGCCGTCTATCAAGGTGACGTTGTTGTCACACAAGGCAATAAAAAAATCACTGCAGATACCATTACCCTGCATCAACAAGAAAACATCGCGGTCGCTGAAGGTAACGTCCACTTTTCCGATGGTCAGGTGGAAACAGTATCTGATAAGGCGACCACCAGCCTGGATACCGATCTAGCCACTCTGGAAGTCGCAAAATATCAGTTTTTATGTGAGTCAGGCAGAGGCGATGCCGCTGTTATACATCGTACTGGTAAAAACTTCTATAAATTGGAAGATGGCTCATTAACATCTTGTCCTGAAGGTAATAATGCCTGGAGACTGAAAGCATCTTCCATCGAAATTGATCAAAATGACGAAGAAGCGACCTTCTACAATCCCAGAATCGAGATTGCACACGTTCCTGTGTTCTATTTGCCTTACCTAACGGTTCCTATTGGCGATACTCGTAAAACAGGCTTCTTGTTCCCTAGTGTATCCTTAGACACCAGAGACGGTTTTGGCATGGAAGTGCCTATCTACTGGAACCTAGCACCGAACTATGATCTCAGAACCAATTTCAACTATATGGAAAAACGTGGTACACAACTCGATGCTGCCTTCAACTACCTGACTGAATTCGGTAAAGGGGGAATAGATCTGGAGTACCTGCCTGAAGATGAGAAATTCAAAGAAAAAGGCGAACGTTGGGGAGTCAGTTGGACTCACTCTGGTGTTTTACAAGAAGCTTGGAAATTTAATGTAGAATACTCAGAAGTCAGTGATATCTCATATTTTTCTGATTTGAGTTCTGGAATCGGTAACCGTGAAGACGGTCAGTTACTGCAGTCGGGTGAAGTATCTTATCGTTCACAAAGCTGGGATACCACATTAAGAGTCAGAGATTTTCAGGTTCTCTCTACGGGCACTTACCCTTATCGATTAATGCCACAAATCGAATACAACTATTATGCTCCACAATTCTATTCTAAGCTTGATTTCGATCTATTAAGCCATGTTAGCCGCTTTGAAACCGATGACAACGATAGTCCTTCTGCTACTCGCCTACATTTTGAGCCAACGCTAACACTACCACTAGCAACGACTTGGGGCTCATTAACGGCAGAAGCAAAACTTTATCAGACCTATTACGAGCAAGATATTGATGGTATTACCGATACCGATGACTCTACTAAGGATCTAGAAGAACAAGCATCCCGAACCATCCCACAGTTTCGAGTTCACAGCGGCATTGTTCTGCAACGGGATAACAGCTTAATTACCGGTTATACACAAACTCTTGAACCACAGGTTCAGTATCTGTACGTAGAAAATAAAGACCAGTCAGATATTTATTCTGGTTATGACACTACAAAATTACAGCTCGACTATAACGGCTTATTCCGTAGCCAGAAATACAGCAGTATTGATTATATTGCTCCGGCAAATCAGATCAGTTATGGCGCATCTTCGCGATTCTTTGACGAAGATTTTCGTGAGCGGATGAATATCTCCTTTGGCCAGATTGTCTATCTCGATGACTCCTACAATGATGATGTTTCAGGAGATACCTCTTCATCGTATTCTGCCTGGGCTCTAGAAACCGAATTTAACTACGATGATACCTACTTCTACCAAGGCGGCTTTCAATACGATACCGCATCATCAGAAGTACAACTGGCAAATAGCACCGTTGAGTACCGCTATACTGGTGGCTATAGTCAATTAAATTATCGTTATGTTTCTATTGATTATATTACCAATAATGTGGATTTTATCAGCGACAGTAACTTAAGTACCTATACTAGGGAAGGGATCAGCCAGTTAGGCTTTGTAACCAGTTATAACTTTAATCGAAAGTGGCGATTTAACGGACAATATTTTTACGATACTAACGAAGATGTAAACTTAGAGTGGTTGGCAGGGCTTAATTATACGAGTGATTGCTGGTATATCGGAATGTCTTACAGTAACGAACTGTATAGCTGGTCTGAAATTGGTGTAGGAGAACCTGTCTACGAACAAAACTATAGTATTAACTTTGGTATCACTGGTTTTGGAACATCGCTAGGTGCTAATTCAGGCCTAGCTGGACTGACAGGTTCTGGTTCTTCTCTGGGCTACGGCCGCCCATTTAGCTTAAACAATTAAATGTATTGCTCGAACTAGCAATAATAATGACTTTGGAAACATAAATGAAAATGTGGAAACACGCCTTATTCGGTTTATCTCTATTGGCCTCGACGATGACGTTCGCAGTGCCAGTGGCACTTGATAGTGTAAAAGTTATCGTCAACGACGGCGTTATTTTGCAAAGCGATATAGACAGTGCGATTAAATCCCTGCGCAATAATGCAAAAACAACAAATCAGGCACTACCTGACTTGTCTGTATTACAAGAGCAGGTGGTTGAGAAATTAATTTTAGACACCATCCAGTTACAGGAAGCCCAGCGACTGGGCGTCAGAATTGATGACAATAGGCTTGATCAGGCAATTCAAGATATTGCTAAAGAAAATAACCAGTCTGTGGATGAGTATCGTCAAGCTTTAGCAACGGATAATATCGACTATGCAGCATACCGAGAACAAGTTCGGAAGGACATTGCCATCTCTGAAGCTAGAAGTGCATTAGTACGACGCAGAATCAATATTCTCCCTGCTGAGGTCGATAGCCTGACTAAGCAACTCTCAGAACAAACCAATGCTACCGTTCAATACAAGATCCAACACATTCAGCTAAAATTTGAGGATGGTATTGATAAACAAACATTAGAAAATGAAGCTATAGCCATCAGTCAAAAACTGGAGCAGGGCGACGACTTTACCAAGATGGCAATTACCTACTCAAAAGGCCCTAAGGCCCTTCAAGGTGGTGATTGGGGTTGGATGCGCAAAGAAGAGATGCCAACCATCTTTGCCGACCAAATTACGACTCAATCCAAAGACGCTATTATTGGGCCATTCCGAAGTGGAGTGGGTTTCCACATTTTAAAGATTGACGACGTAAAAGGCTTAGAAACTGTCGCTGTTACTGAAGCCAATTCCCGTCACATTTTAATAAAAACATCCGTTATTTTAAGTGATGACGGCGCAAAACGTCAGCTTGAAGAATTCAGCCGCCGCATTAAATCGGGTGAAACGACATTTGCCAAATTGGCTTCTCAGCATAGTCAGGATTCAGGCTCAGCAGCACAAGATGGTGAACTAGGGTATCAAACGCCTGATCTCTATGTACCTGAATTTAAATATCAGGTTGAAACATTACCTATAGGTCAAATCAGTGAACCATTTAAAACCGTTCACGGCTGGCACATTGTAGAAGTTCTGGATCGAAGAGAAGTCGATAAAACAGATTCTGCCATAAAAAACAAAGCCTATAGAATCTTGTTCAATCGCAAGTTTAATGAAGAAGCCTCTGCCTGGATTCAAGAGATGCGAGCAAGTGCATTCATTGAATACTTACAAAGTGATAGTGGTGAAGAACAATGAGTCAACAAACGCAAAGCATCATTGTCACCGCAGGAGAACCCGCAGGTATAGGGCCAGATCTTGTATTAGCCCTATCTCAGCACAATTGGCCACATCAAATTGTTGTTTGTGCCGATAAACCGATGCTGGCTCAAAGAGCACAGGCGCTCAACCTCGACGTGGAATTCATTGATTACGATGCATCACAACAAGCTAAGCCACAAAAAGCAGGTAGCTTAATCGTTGATCATATTTCAACATCTTCTCCAGTCATTGCGGGAGAGTTGAATGAAGATAATGGCCACTATGTATTAAAAACCTTAGAGCGTGCTACTCAAGGTTGCATGACTAATGAATTCGATGCTGTGGTAACCGGACCTGTGCATAAAGGCGTGATAAATCGGGCTGGTGTGGCGTTCAGTGGGCATACCGAATTTTTTGCTGAAAAATCCAACACACCTCTGGTTGTGATGATGTTGGCAACAGAAGGGCTTAGAGTCGCACTGGTTACGACACACCTCCCACTCGCTTATATATCAAAAGCCGTTACAGCAGAGCGTCTAGAGAGTATAATCCGCATCCTTCATGAAGACCTTGTAACTAAGTTCGCGATTGAGTCACCACAAATCTACGTTTGTGGGTTAAATCCACATGCAGGAGAAGATGGTTGCCTTGGCAATGAGGAGATTACAACCATTACGCCAACATTGGACAAACTCCGACAAGAAAATGGTTTTAATTTGGTTGGTCCTTTACCAGCCGACACAATTTTTAATGAAAAATATCTTCAGCAAGCAGACGCTGTATTGGGCATGTACCATGATCAGGTTTTGCCTGTATTGAAATACAAAGGGTTCGGCCGTTCAGTAAATGTTACTCTTGGTCTACCCTTTATAAGAACCTCTGTAGATCATGGCACAGCATTAGATCTTGCAGGAACCGGGCAAGCGGATACAGGAAGTTTCCAAACAGCTCTAAAATACGCAATAGAATTAGTTGAGAAGAAAAAATGAGAAATGATGTCCACTTAGGGCACAAAGCGCGGAAACGTTTTGGTCAAAACTTTCTTAATGATCCGTATGTGATCGACGGTATTGTTTCCGCTATTAATCCAAGACCGGGACAAAACCTGGTTGAAATCGGTCCTGGTTTAGGTGCTATTACGGAACCTGTAGGCAAAGAAGTCGACAAGTTTACCGTCATTGAATTAGACCGAGACCTTGCAGAGCGCTTGCGAAACCATCCTGAATTAGCCTCAAAGCTAACCATTCATGAAGGTGACGCAATGCAATTTGATTTTACCCAGTTGGTAAAACCAAATAACAAACTACGTATCTTTGGTAACTTACCATACAACATTTCGACCCCGTTAATGTTCCACCTGTTTGAGTTTCATAAAGATATTCAAGATATGCACTTTATGTTGCAAAAAGAGGTGGTAAATCGTTTAGCCGCTGGACCAGGAACCAAGGCTTATGGGCGTTTAACAGTAATGGCTCAGTATTACTGTAAAGTTACCCCTGTATTAGAAGTTCCGCCTACCGCCTTTATTCCGCCACCAAAAGTGGACTCTGCGGTTGTTCGTCTGTCACCATACGAGGAACTTCCATACCCTGCAGACAGCCTCAAGTGGTTAGACCGAGTGTGTCGCGACGGCTTTAATCAAAGACGCAAAACAGTACGAAACTGCTACCGACATTTACTTGATATTGAAACGTTGGAAAGCCTAGGGGTTAACCCTTCAATGAGACCAGAAAACCTAACGCTAGAACAATTTGTTGATATGGCTAACTGGTTGAATAAAAATCATAAATAACGGTATTTATCGATATTGGGCGGAATTGTTTGTTTAAAGTGAAGCCATTCACTTCAACATGCATTTCCATACCCGTTGTGATTAAAGTGAGATCAACATGGACGTTACTCAACCCAGTGTAATATGTAAAGTACATACCAAGTATGTCGAAGAGCAATCCCAACCTGACAAAAATCGTTATATCTTCGCCTACGTCATTACAATTAAGAACCTGAGTAATAGTAAGGTTCAACTGATGGAACGTCGCTGGTTAATTACTGACGCCAACGGAAAGCAGCTTTCGATTGAAGGTGAAGGCGTTGTTGGGCAACAGCCTTATATTCCAGCTAACGATGAATATACTTATACCAGCGCTACTGCCATTGAAACACCCGTCGGTGTAATGCAAGGACTATACGTCATGCACGACGAAAGTGGCAATGAGTTTCATTGTGTCATTGAACCATTTCGCTTAGCGATCCCTAATATTTTAAACTAAAGAGGCAATGTGGCTAACTATATCGTCGGTGATATTCAAGGTTGTTTCGATGAATTGCAAAAACTACTGGATAAAGCCTGTTTTGATCCAAAACTCGATACTCTCTGGTTAGCTGGTGATTTGGTTGCCAGAGGACCAAAATCTCTCGAAACTCTCAGATTTGTAAAGTCTTTAGGCCCTTCTGCTGTCCCAATACTTGGTAATCATGACTTACACCTGCTCGCTATTTCACTCGGTGTACACCCACTAAAGAAAAAGGATAAAACGGCGAATATCTTTGCTGCAGATGACAAAGACGAACTACTAGACTGGCTTCGTCGCCAACCATTATTAGCAGAACATGATGACTTTGTGGTTTGCCATGCCGGCATCTCTCCACAATGGACACTTAAGCAAGCTCGTTCAGCCGCTCGTGAAGTAGAGACTATCTTAAGCAGCGATAACTGGGCGTCCTTAGTCGAACAGATGTACTCAAACACACCCGATTTATGGCATGAAAATTTACAAGGTATTGAACGCTATCGCTATATTATCAATGCCTATACGCGCATGCGATTCTGCTCTCCGGACGGTCGCTTGGATATGCTTTGTAAACAGCCACCAAATGAGATCAAACAGGACAATTTGATTCCATGGTTCAAACTCAAAAAAAGAGCAAAAGTAAAAAAAACAATTCTGTTTGGTCACTGGGCTGCATTGATGGGTTGTCAGAGAAAGGATGTCATTGGCCTAGATACCGGCTGCGTCTGGGGCGGCGATCTCACCATGATTCGTTGGGAAGATAAGAAATTTTTCACTCAAGCAAGTTTACATCACTAATAAACCCAGATCCTGAATAGCTGCTAACGCAGCTTTCAGGATGACGGTAATAATGGGTTAGATTCTCTCTAACACTGTAAATCTCATATCATACTGGTTCTTCTCGTCGGAAAAATACTCTTCTGAATATGTTTCTTGCCATGCATTTCCCCAATCAGGAAATTGAGTATCACCGTCAACATCCAGATCGATATGGGTAAGATAAAGTTTATCTGCTTTATTTAGACAAGCTTGATAAATAGAGCCTCCACCAATAATCATCACTTCTGGCTCTTCTTTCACAATATCTAGCGCCTCATCGATTGATGAAGTCATCGTCACTCCTGAAAAACTAATTTGAGGATCTCGGCTAATAACAATATTTTGTCGCCCCGGTAAAGGACGACCAATAGACTCAAATGTTTTACGCCCCATCACAACAGGTTTCCCCATTGTACAACGCTTAAACCAAGAGAAATCTGCTGGCAGATGCCATGGCATCTGGTTATCCTTTCCTATAACTCTGTTATTTGCCATTGCGGCGATCATACTTATTTTCATTGGGCATTCTACTTTGAAGATTTAAAGACTCAGTGCGCAGCTATCATAAATCAATTGGCATTAAAAAATCCATTGCTGAACTAAACCACTGAACGACGACGATAAAAGAGCAAGCCAGGCAACGCCAACCCAATAGCAAGACCTGCAATAATAAACATAGCCTTGAGGAAGTTCTCTAACATAATTGAAATAAGCTCTGGTGTATAACCCAGATGATTTATCTCGACCAATGCAATCATGGCTTTAAAGGCAAAAACGCCCGGGATCATCGGGATTAACGCCGCAACAGTAAATACTTTAGGATGTGCGAGAAATTGATGTGACCAATGAACACCTATCATGCCTACAATCGTAGCCGCAAAAAAAGTGGCCCACTCTATCGGTACGCCAAAATGAAGGAAAATAAAACGAGAGCCATGGCCTAATGCACCACCCACAGCACAATAAATAAGTGCTTTTTTAGGTACATTAAACACCAGCGCAAAGCCGACAGCTGGAATCGCAGCAAAAAACATATCATTTAGTAAAGCGAATATAAATTCCATTAGCCTACCCATCCCCATACACCAACCAATGTCATTGCACCAACTATCCCAAGTGAGGTTGCTAATGTAAGCATGCTAGCCATAACGAAACGAGCAATCCCCATATTGATATAGCCTTTGACCATATCTGAAACCGAATTAATTAGTGGAAAACCGGGAACCAACATCAATACTGAAGATGCCATGGCAAGAAATGGCTGATTACCTATGTCATAGATTACCGCTTGTGCCGAAATAAGTGTTGTCACAAAGGCAGTTACCGCAAAGTTAAGCAGAGGGTTAAAGTGTCGATGTCCAATCTCTTGCCTTACGATCATACCAATAGATGAAGCGGTAAAAGTCATGAAAAACACCCACCAGTCGCCGCCCGCCAGATGACTAAAACTGGCACAAGACAAGCCAATCATAAATACAACCAGCCAGCGGTTGTAACGTTCCGGGTTAATGTCATTCAGTCGTTTTTGCGCCAAAGATCCATTTAAGATCCCTTTCTCCATCATAATGCAGATTCTCTGGATTTGAGTAACGACCCTCATATTAATGCCCTTGTCAGCACAACGTCGCGTCGTTGTCATGCATCGATCATTGATAAATGTGGTCACAACGAGTGAGCTGGCGGATAGAGAAACCTCCACTTCTTCAGCGCCACTCGCCAGCCCCATACGACACATAATGTCATTGACTAACGTACTTTCAGCACCATGAGCCAGCAACATTTGGCCTGCTTGAGCGACTAAACGTGATATCTCTCTTTGTCGAACTTCAACACTTAATTGTTTGTCCATTAAGCCTCCTAACTCAACCCTTAAAATATTCCCATATTAATACTAAAGAACAAAAAAAAACCGCAATATAATATTGCGGTTTTTTATTATCTGAAATTAATCACGAACATAGATAACGTGACCATCATCTTCATCATCATCCCAATCATCATCGTCGTCGTCATCTTCGGTAATCACATTCTTACCTGACATGGCATCTTTATGGTAGTCATCCCACATAAAGTCGACTTTCTCTTCTTCAGACTGTTCTTCAATTTCTCTAGGTAAAGTATCCATAAAGTCAGCCAGCTTATAACAAAGTTCTTTTGTACCTTGTTTATTCACCGCCGAAATCTTGAAGTATTCATCTTCCCAGCCTAATGCTTCTAAGATCTCTTGGATCTTTTCATTGGCTTCTTCTTCAGGAAGAAGGTCTGACTTATTGAACACTAACCAGCGTGGTTTTTGCGCCACTTTTTCGCTGTATTGTTCCAGCTCATCAATAATAGTTAGTGCATTCTGTACAGGATCACTGCCGTCAATTGGCAAAATATCAATCATATGCAGAAGTACGCGACAACGCTCTAAGTGCTTAAGGAATCGTATTCCCAGCCCTGCGCCATCCGCTGCACCTTCAATAAGCCCTGGAATGTCCGCAACAACAAAACTCTTTTCCGGAACCACACTCACTACACCTAAGCTAGGAATAAGGGTGGTGAAAGGATAATCAGCCACTTTTGGCTTCGCAGCAGAAACAGAGCGAATAAAGGTTGATTTACCCGCATTAGGTAAACCGAGCATACCGACATCAGCAAGCAACAATAACTCTAAACGAAGCTCTCTTACTTCACCTTTAGTACCCAAGGTTTTTTGGCGAGGGGCTCTGTTTACTGATGACTTAAAACGGGTATTGCCTAAGCCGTGCCAGCCACCTTTTGCGACCATGATTTTCTTACCATGTTCAGCAACTTCACCAACCACTTCATTGGTGTGGATATCCACTGCACGAGTTCCCACGGGAACCTTCATGATGATATCTTTACCACGTTTACCGGTACAATTACCGCCGCTGCCGTTCTTACCACGTTCAGCAGAATAAAAACGCTGGAAGCGATAGTCGATCAAGGTATTCAGGTTTTCATCAGCCTGAACATACACATCACCACCATCACCACCGTCGCCGCCATCCGGGCCACCTTTGGTAACAAATTTCTCACGCCAGAAGCTAACAATACCGCTACCGCCATCGCCTGCTTCTACTTTTACAACCGCTTCATCAACGAACTTCATTTCTTACTCCGCATTGGGTGCCGATATCATCTAGTCATGATATCAATTTTAGCAGATCCAAATATCAATCAGATCGATCACCCAAGATCCAATGCTATCTGTTCACTAGAACATAAAGAGAAAAATATTTTATGGGTGATGGGTGATGGGTGATGGGTGATGGGTGATTATGTTCCATTACCTATTACCTTATACCTATGACCCTTTACCGCTCTTCAAAATATCTCTTTCTTTATGTTCTCTAATAAATAAAAAACCCCGCCGAATTGGCAGGGCTTTTGAATTCAGCTTGAAACTAAATTATTCAGCTTCGATGCTTACGAACTTACGGTTTTTAGGACCTTTAACTTCAAATTTAACTTTACCTTCAGATAAAGCAAAAAGAGTGTGGTCTTTACCGATACCAACGTTAGTGCCAGCATGGAATTTAGTTCCACGTTGACGAACGATGATGTTACCCGCTAGAACTGATTCGCCACCAAAACGCTTAACGCCGAGACGTTTACTTTCTGAATCGCGACCGTTACGAGTAGAACCGCCAGCTTTTTTGTGTGCCATTGTATATCTCTCCTAACCGAATTAAGCGCTGATGCCAGTAATTTTCACTTCAGTGAACCACTGACGGTGGCCTTGTTGTTTACGAGAGTGCTTACGACGACGGAACTTAACGATTTTAACTTTATCGCCACGACCGTGCTTAACCACTTCCGCAGTTACTTTACCGCCCTCAACAAGAGGTGCGCCAATAGCAATTTCTTCGCCATTAGCAACCATAAGAACAGTATCGAACTCAACTGTTGCGCCAGTTTCAACGTCTAATTTTTCTAAACGAAGGGTTTGACCTTCGCTTACACGGTGTTGTTTACCACCAGATTGGAAAACAGCGTACATTTTTTACTCCGCTTTTTCCGCACAGCCTTTCGCTTTAATAAGCATAATCGGGTGTGCGCTAAACTAATCATCAATAGGGCGCAGATTCTACGTGAATGAACGTCCCATGACAAGCCATATTTTTAAAAAATTGGCGAAAAGGTAATCGCCAAAGAAAAGTGAGAGGATCATGCCTATGAATTGTGTATTTATCAACGTTTTTTAGTGTAAAATCTATCAAAAATAGAAATCATAAAAGCCTTACGTAGGCTTACTTCAGCCGGAACTAACATGGATTTTAAAGCTATCCAATCGCTTACTGCCAATGATATGGCAAAAGTGAACGAGATTATTCACGCTCAACTTAACTCTGATGTAACTTTAATCAACCAGCTCGGTTTTTATATTGTTAGTGGCGGAGGAAAGCGTCTACGCCCTCTTCTCGCCATTCTTTCAGCAAAAGCACTCGGTTATAGTGGCAAGGACCACACAATGGCCGCGGCCTTTGTTGAATTTATTCATACAGCAACACTACTGCATGATGATGTTGTTGATGAGTCCGACATGCGTAGAGGAAAAGAAACAGCCAACGAAGCATTCGGTAATGCGGCCAGTGTCCTTGTTGGTGATTACATTTACACTCGATCTTTCCAAATGATGACCAGCTTAGGATCTTTAAAGATCCTTGCATTAATGAGTGAAGCCGTAAACGTGATCGCCGAAGGTGAGGTTCAGCAATTGATCAATTGCAATGATCCTGAAACTACCGAAGAAAGTTATATGCGGGTTATATACTCCAAAACAGCCCGTCTGTTTGAAGCAGCCACACAGATAGGTGCGATTCTAAACGACTCTAACGACGAAGTTGAACTTGCCATGCAAAACTATGGTAAATACCTTGGTACGGCATTTCAGCTCATTGATGATGTGCTTGACTATACAGCAGACGGTAAAGAGATGGGTAAGAACGTCGGCGACGATCTTGCGGAAGGAAAACCAACACTGCCTCTTTTATATGCAATGCGAAATGGCAATGATGATCAGTGTGAGATGATCCATGAAGCGATAGAGCAAGCTAACGGGATGGAAAAGCTGGATGAGATCCTTGCAGTAATGAAAGAAACAGGATCGTTAGAGTATACGACTGAGCTTGCTTATAAAGAAGCCGACAAAGCCATCGCTGAGTTAGCTATCATTCCCGAATCAGAATATAAAGAAGCACTCATTGCTCTAGCGCATTTAGCCGTTAAGCGGAATAAATAACATTAATATGAAAAATGGGGTTAAACCGAATACCAGCCTAACCCCATCTGTAATCAGATTCTATTATTAAGCGAAGTTTTCGCCCTTAACAATATCGCCTTGTAGCGTTTCTTGCATGCCCGCAAGTGCTTCTTGTTCAAAGGCGCTTAACTCACCATAGCTTAATACTTCTTCTACACCGTCTTTACCCAGTTTCACAGGTTGAGCGAAGAAACGAGTATGATCACCAGGGCCTTCTACATAGGCACACTCAACGACATTTTCTTCACCATTAAGTGCTTTCACTAAAGAAAGACCAAAACGGCACGCAGCCTGACCCATAGAAAGCGTTGCAGAACCACCACCCGCTTTAGCTTCAACAACTTCAGTACCCGCGTTTTGAATACGAACAGTTAAGGCTGCAATTTCTTCATCAGTAAACTCAACACCTTTCACTTGAGAAAGAAGAGGAAGAATAGTCACACCTGAGTGACCACCGATAACAGGAACACGAATATCACCTGGATCTTTGTCTTTTAGGTCAGCAACAAACGTTTCTGAACGCAAAACATCCAGAGTCGTCACACCGAATAGACGACGTTTATCATAAACGCCTGCTTTCTTAAGAACTTCAGCTGCAATTGGTACCGTGGTATTGACCGGGTTAGTGATAATTCCAACCAAGGCTTTCGGACATATCACTGCAATTTTCTCAGCAAGTGACTTAACAATTCCAGCGTTCACGTTAAAGAGATCAGCTCTATCCATACCAGGTTTACGAGCAATACCCGCAGAAATAAGTACAACATCAGCACCGTCAAGAGCAGGCGCAGGGTCTTCACCCGCGTAACCTTTGATAGAAACCGGCGTCGGGATATGGCTTAAATCAGCAGCGACACCCGGTGTTACAGGTGCAATATCGTAAAGGGCTAAATCAGAACCCGCAGGAAGGCGATTTTTAAGCAGTAAAGCAAGGGCTTGCCCAATGCCACCAGCGGCTCCGATAACGGCTACTTTCATAGTAGTTCTCCTTGAGATTTAAAGATTAAAGTTTGTGTAGGGTTTTTATTCTTTTGTTTATTGCAAATTAAATGATTCATAGTTTGATTACAATTAATTAACGTCAGCTTTGCGACTTAGCGCAACTCGTATACAACGTGCTACAAAAGTAGTATTGAAATCTGCAAGTTACGGTGAAATAGTTTTGTAATTAAAATGTTACTAAGCACTTCCTCTCAATGGACCAATCAGTGACAAGCACTACAAATATTTGGTGACTATTTGCCGCAGCCAGATTGAATGTGAGAACATAGCCAGACTTATTAATATCATTGAATATAACGATCATGCGCAATACAGATAAACAAGACAATTTAGTTAGAGCTTTTAAAGCGTTATTAAAAGAAGAGCGTTTTGGTTCTCAGGGAGAGATTGTCGATGCATTAAAGCAGGAAGGCTTTGAAAATATCAACCAATCTAAAGTTTCCCGTATGCTCACTAAGTTTGGTGCTGTTCGTACTCGAAATGCAAAGATGGAGATGGTTTACTGCTTGCCAGCTGAACTAGGTGTTCCAACCACTTCCAGTCCGCTACGCGAACTTGTATTAGATATTGATCATAACAATGCCATTGTTGTTATTCATACCGGGCCTGGTGCAGCACAATTAATTGCTCGTCTGCTGGATTCATTGGGTAAGTCTGAAGGCATTTTAGGTGTTGTTGCCGGGGATGACACAATATTTATAACCCCAACATTAAATGTGACAACCAAGCAGTTATTCGATTCGGTTTGTTCGCTTTTTGAATATGCTGGATAACGGCTAAAAAGCGATATTTTCCACAAATCATGATTTCGTTTTTATTCCGTGACTCGAGTCACAAAAACGACAATCACTTTACATAAATCAGTCATTTTACTAAATGACTGATTTTTTTAACAATTTCAACATAAAAACGATACAATTAGACCTTGGTCGACCAGTGTTTTCCGCTATCCCATTGATGATTCATATAATTTTGTACCAGATATTTGCTATTATGCAGCCACTTTTTCAACATATGGATTGAAAAAGATGCCGTTTCCAAACAGGAAACTCCTGCGTTAACTATGCTTACTTAACTGCGGGGTTCACAATGAATAAAGGAAGGAAAGTTCATGGCATTTAAAAAATTTGTCCAAGCAGGCGCAATTGCCGCCGCGGTAATGGGTTCAGGTGCAGTTTACGCTCAAGAGTTCATTACAATAGGTACTGGTTCTGTTACTGGTGTTTACTATCCTACTGGCGGTGCAATTTGTAAGCTCGTTAATAAAGGTCGTAAAGCGCATAATATCCGCTGTTCTGTAGAATCTACTGGTGGTTCTATCTACAACATCAACACTATTCGTGCTGAAGAGCTAGATTTTGGTGTTGTTCAGTCTGACTGGCAGTTCCACGGATATAACGGAACAAGTAAATTTGAAGCACAAGGCCCGTACAAAAAACTACGCGCAATGTTCTCACTTCATACTGAACCGTTCAACATCATTGCTCGTTCAGATTCTGGTATCAATAGCGTTGCTGACCTAAAAGGCAAACGTGTCAACATTGGTAATCCAGGCTCTGGTGACCGTGCAACAATGGGTGTGGTCATGAATGCATTTGGCTGGACAAATGACAGCTTCAAGCTGGCATCTGAGCTAAAAGGTTCTGAGCGTTCTCAAGCATTATGTGATAACAAAATCGATGCATTCATTTACATGGTTGGGCATCCAAACGGTTCTATCAAAGAAGCCACTACCTCTTGTGATGCTAAATTAGTATCTGCAACGGGCGCTGAAATTGACCAAATCGTTTCTAACAACCCATATTATGCATACACATCTTTACCTGCCGGAACTTACCGCGGTACAGAAGCTGAAGTAAATAGCTTTGGTGTTGCTGCAACTATGGTAACAACAACCGATGTGTCTGATAAAGTCGCTTATAACGTAGCAAAAGCAGTATTTGAAAACTTTGATACATTCAAACGTTTACACCCTGCATTTGCAAACCTGAAGAAAGAAGAGATGGTTAAATCAGGTCTTTCCATACCTCTTCACCCAGGTGCTGTTAAATACTACAAAGAAGTAGGCTTACTTAAGTAATTTCACTTTAGTTTATTACTTAAATTAAGGAGGCTAACGCCTCCTTATCAATTTATAAGCCGAGATGTTTTCTTATCTCAGATAACATTTTTGTGTTTTCAAACTTCAAAAATTAGTTGTGATACCAATTCCAGTCATTCGATTATCGAAAATTGCTTGAATTGGTATAACAACCGACCAAAAAAACAACGTAATTCAGGCGATACTGACAGGTCTATCCTAGAATTACACCATTCATTCAACATTGCATTTGGTTATTCAGTAAACGACCATCAAGAAGAAGGATAAAGTACATGACGCAGACAAACCAACCGTCTCCAGATGTGCAAGAAATGGTGGCACAAGCCGATACCGGAGCACGGAACCCAAAAGGGATTCCTGGTCGAGTATTATGGTTTGTTCCACTTTGCTGGTCATTATTCCAACTTTGGTACGCGTCTCCATTACCATTCATTTTTAATTTTGGCGTACTTAATGACACTCAAGCCCGTTCAATTCATTTAGCCTTTGCTATTTTCTTAGCATTTACGGCTTATCCGGCATTAACTCACTCACCAAGAGACAGAGTTCCTCTTATTGATTGGGTATTGGCCTTTGCTGGCAGTTTCTCTGCTGCTTATATCTATATATTTTACGCTGCACTGGCGGATCGCTCTGGTGCACCAACGACGCCCGATATTATCTTCGCCGTTATCGGTATGCTTCTTTTGCTCGAAGCAACTCGAAGAGCCCTTGGCCCACCACTCATGGTGGTTGCCGCCGTCTTCCTAACATACACTTTTGCTGGCCCATATATGCCAGACGTCATTGCACACAAAGGGGCCAGTCTTAATAAAGCTATGTCTCACCTTTGGCTGACAACAGAAGGTGTCTTTGGGGTTGCTCTGGGTGTATCAACATCATTCGTGTTTTTGTTCGTACTGTTTGGTGCCATGCTAGACAGAGCCGGTGCTGGTGCCTACTTTATTAAAGTAGCCTTCTCACTGCTTGGCCATATGCGCGGTGGCCCAGCCAAAGCTGCGGTTGTTGCCTCTGGTTTGTCCGGCCTTGTTTCTGGTTCTTCGATTGCGAACGTGGTTACTACTGGTACGTTTACCATTCCTCTAATGAAACGAGTTGGCTTCCCGGGAACCAAAGCGGGTGCCGTTGAAGTAGCAGCATCAACAAATGGTCAGCTTACGCCACCAATTATGGGTGCAGCAGCATTCTTAATGGTTGAGTATGTGGGTATTTCCTATGTTGAAGTGATTAAAGCAGCGCTACTTCCTGCTCTAATTTCATACATTGCTTTGCTCTATATTGTTCATCTTGAAGCATGTAAAGCGGGTATGACAGGGCTTCCTCGTCGTCACACGCCTAAATTTATCACTAGCTTGCTCTCTTTCACCGGTACCATTCTTGGGCTTGCCGTCCTAAGTGCAGCTGTATATTACGGCGTTGGATGGACCAAAGATGTATTTGGTGAAGCGGCTACGCCAATTGTTACTATCGCCTTATTATTAGCTTACGTGGGGTTAGTTCGAATCTCTGCTATGTATAGCGAGCACGCGCATTTGTCTATTGACGAAGAGCTTGTAGAAGTACCCGATCCAGGCCCAACGATTAAGTCTGGTTTGCACTTCATATTGCCTATTGTTGTTCTGGTATGGTGCTTAACGGTAGAACGTTTCTCTCCAGGATTATCTGCGTTCTGGGCCACTGTCTTTATGATCTTTATTCTGATCACTCAGCGACCTCTGCTTGCTTATTTCGCTAAAGAAGGCGATGTAAAAGAAGAGATCAAAGTTGGCTTTGTTGATCTAACGGAAAGCTTGGTATCTGGTGCCCGCAACATGATAGGTATCGGTGTGGCAACAGCAGCAGCAGGTATTGTCGTAGGCGTAGTTACCTTGACAGGTATCGGCTTGGTTATGACAGATTTCGTTGAATTTATCTCCGGCGGCAGCATTATTCTTATGTTGTTGTTCACCGCTGTGATAAGTCTTGTTCTCGGTATGGGCCTACCAACAACAGCTAACTATATTGTTGTATCAACATTAATGGCTCCGGTAATTGTTACTCTGGGTGCTGCTCACGGACTGATTATCCCATTAATCGCGGTGCACTTATTTGTGTTCTACTTTGGTATCTTAGCTGATGATACTCCACCGGTTGGTTTGGCTGCATTTGCCGCAGCCGCTATTGCTAAATCGGACCCTATCAGAACCGGTATTCAAGGGTTTACCTACGATATTCGAACTGCAATATTGCCATTTATGTTTGTATTCAATACCCAACTTCTCATGATGGGTATCGATACCTGGTGGCATTTATTCCTGACAGTTCTATCCGCCGTTACTGCCATGTTGATATTTTCTGCAGCAACTCAAGGCTGGTGGTTTACCAAAAACAAGTGGTGGGAAACTGTTTTATTGCTGGTACTGACATTCTCATTCTTCCGTCCTGGTTTCTGGTGGGATATGGTCTATCCTGAAAAAGATCTCTACTCAGGAGTTGAGATAGCTCAAATTACTGAAAATCTCGATGTGGGACAATCACTTGAACTTCGTGTCTCAGGTGAAAACATTGAAGGGAAGTATCTAGAAAAAACAGTACGACTGCCGTTTGATGAAGACGCACAAGGTGCTGAAGAGAGAATCTCATCCATGGGATTAATGCTTAACGAAACTGACGGCAAAATGATTGTGGATATGGTTGAATTTGGCAGCCCTGCGGAGTCAGCAGGCATTGATTTCGACTGGGAAATCAAGTCGGTTATTGTAAAAGCAGAGCGACCAATGAAAGAATGGGTATTTATCCCTGCATTTTTGATACTTCTTGGACTAGGCTTAAATCAAAGACGACGTGCTAGTAAGGACGAAATAAGCGCGTAGAAAGATTCGGGATCAACATTGGTGTTGATTCCGATAATACCGGAAATGGATTACTCAGGGTTTATAGCCCGTCCCTCCATAATGAGAAGAGAAAAATGTATAAACAGATCCTTGTGCCTGTTGATTTAAATGATAAAGGTTTTTCTGATAAAGCAGTAGAACTGGCTGTGTGGCATGCTAAATATTCGAATGCTGAAGTTCATCTGCTTACCGTACTTCCGGGTATTCACATGTCTATGGTTGCAACTTATTTTCCTAAAGATGCAGCAAAACAGATGAAAAATGATGTTAAGAATCAGCTCCAACGGTTTGCAGTACAACACATCAAAGAAGACGTAATCTATAAAACGCACGTCGCGGAAGGAAAACCGTACACCACTATTCTTGAGTATGCTAATAAACTGGGCGCTGATCTTATTGTCATGCCTAGCCATAAGCGTTCTAAAGTCGATAAGGTAGTGTTAGGTTCAGTGGCGAGTAAAGTGGTACAAAACTCACCAATTAATGTTCTAGTAGTAAAACCTCAGGGCTGAGAATAAACCTTAAGTTCTCGGTAATGACTTATAATCTGGTAGCATTTCTTCAGCAGTAAAATGTTGCCAGATCTCTGTTTTTGCTTGCGGATAAAAATCGCAACTGACAAATTTACTGGTTAACACATCATCATTTGGATGATAAAAACTCAACTCTGAAGAATGAAGCTGCAACCTATCTGAAAACTGCTCAGCATCAACATGTGCATAAAACTCATCACCGACAATCGGATGGCCTAATGCCATCATATGAACCCTCAACTGATGTGATCGCCCTGTTATAGGCAACAACCTTACCAATGTTGTCTGCTCTTCTCTCTTTACCACCTGAAATCTTGTCTGAGATGGCTTGCCATGTTCGTAGCATACTTTTTGCCTTGGGCGATTAGGCCAGTCACAGATCAAAGGTAAATCGATCATTCCTTCATCGTCTACGACTTCCCCCCAAACACGAGCATAATAGATTTTATGTGTTAGCCTATATTGGAACTGTTTTTTCACATGGCGCTCTGCATCCTTGGTTAAGGCAAACAGCATTAATCCGGATGTTGCCATGTCCAATCGATGAACGACCTGAATATCTGGGTAATCCACTACTAAGCGGCTCCACAAGCTATCATAATGTTCTTCCAAACGTCCGGGAACCGACAATAAACCAGCAGGCTTGTTAGCCACTAAAATAAAATCATCCTGATAGGTTATTTCAATAGGTTCAACAGAAGGGTTGTATTCAATCATAAAAAATATATACCGTTTAATAATACCAATCTGGATAAGTAGTCGTTTGGTATTATACAAGGGGTTAGGCCCTTCTCTTGGCCTAACCCCATTTAAACAAAATGAGTTTAGTTGTGGCTGACCACAATCAAACGTAGTGAATCCAGTTGAATTTGCGCTTTAGCAATGTAACCCGTTAACTCCTGAATCTGAACTTCTATCACCTGTAACTCTTCATCACGAATATTTGGATTGACCGCTTTCAAGGCCTGAAGTCGTTCTAGGTCGCTATTGAGCGCAGTAAGCATATCTTGTTGAGCTTGCTCACGGACCAATTTCAGCTTTCCTTCAATATGGCTTTCACCAGCAGCTATCAACTGATGCACGTCGCTTTGTACAGAAGAGACCAGCTTGCTAGCTATATGCCTATTTACTGGGCTTAATTGACGGTTAAAGCTATCAAACTCAACCTGCTCAGAAAGGTCGTTGCCTCTGCCATCGATCATTAACCGAATCGGAGTCTGTGGTAAAAATCGATTAATGCCACTTCGTTTCGGTGCTTGAGCATCAACTTTGTATATTAACTCTAAAAGCAGGGTTCCTACTGGCAACGCTTTATTCTTCAATAGCGAAACCGCAGAAGTACCCACTCCTTCACTTAACAGTAGATCAATACCCCCCTGAATCATTGGGTGTTCCCAACTGATAAAGTTCATGTCTTCTCTTGATAAGGCGGTTTCACGGTCAAAGGTAATCGTTGCACCTTCATATGGCAGCCCTGGATAACTTGGCACCATCATATGCTCAGAAGGCGTCACAACCAGTGCTTTTTCACCTTTATCATCTTGGTTAAGACCAATAGTATCGAATAGACTTAATGCAAAAGTAACCAGATTGGTATCACCATCTGTCGCGGCTATTTTTTCGACAATCTGTTGTGCTTCTTCACCACCGTTAGAGTGTATCTCCAACAGGCGATCCCGCCCCTGTTCAAGTTGGGCTTTAAGCTCCCGGTTCAGCTTGTTTGATTCTTCAATAACATGCTCAAGCTCTGCATTATTTCCGCTGGCCAGCATATCAATCAAGGAATCAGAGTATTTATCATAAACCGCACGTCCTGTAGGGCAGGTTTCAGAGAAAGCTTGCAAACCTTCTTCAAACCAACGAGCTAAAATGCTTTGCGAGGAACCTTCCAGATAAGGCACATAGATATCGATGTCTCTCTGCTGACCTATTCGATCCAAACGACCAATACGTTGTTCTAAAAGATCAGGATTGAAAGGAAGATCAAACATGACTAACTGGTTAGAAAACTGAAAGTTTCGCCCCTCAGAACCAATCTCAGAGCAGATCAACAATTGCGCACCGCCCTCTTCCTGAGCAAAATAAGCTGCGGCTTTATCGCGTTCTATTATAGACATTCCTTCATGGAAAACTGTTGCTCGGATCCCTTCACGCTCTCTCAAAGCCTGCTCTAGTTGCAGTGCTGTTGCTGCCCTTGATGCGATAACAAGGATCTTCTCTGAACGCTTGGCTTTTACTTTTTCGATCAACCAGTCTACACGAGAGTCAAATTGCCACCAAGACGATGAACCACCTTCAAGATCTTGAAATATCTCTTCAGGGTAAAGGTTCTTCATTGCTTTCGCGGTAGAAGCTAAATCCGCGTCCAGCATTTGAGAAACCCGTAATGCCCGACCATATTGCTCTGGCATCGGCATTGGCAACAAATTGACGTTCCGTTTAGGAAACCCTTTGATGGCTGAGCGGGTATTCCTGAACAACACACGACCCGTTCCGTGTCTGTCCATTAAATTATCTATCAGTTCGTGACGAGCTTTCGCTTTGTCTTCTTCTGCTACATCACCTTCAATGATTCTAAACAGCGGCTCTACATCCTGTTCAGAAAGCAGTTCGGTAATTTGATTTTTTGCACTGTCCGGTAGCGATTCGCCTCCAAATAAAGTACTTACCGCATCGGCAACAGGGGCGTACTGTTTTTCTTCAGCAACAAATGCCGGATAATCGTAAAAGCGGTCAGGATCCAGCAGACGAAGACGGGCAAAATGACTTTCATGTCCAAGCTGTTCCGGTGTTGCTGTTAAAAGTAGTACCGCAGGTGTCTTATCCGCTAAGCCTTCTATAACTTGATACTGTCGGCTTGGCGTTTCTGGGCTCCATTCAAGGTGATGAGCTTCATCCACCACGAGTAAATCCCAGTTTCCATCCATTATCTGGTCGAAACGACGTTCACTCTTGGTTAAAAATTCCAGCGAACAAAGCACATATTGAGCCGTATCAAATGGGTTCGCTGCATCCGCATAGGCTTCAATACACCGCTCTTCATCAAAAATGGAAAAATGCAGATTAAAGCGACGCATCATTTCCACCAACCATTGGTGCTGAAGGGTTTCCGGTACAACAATAAGCACTCGCTCCGCAGCGCCTGAAAGCACTTGCTGATGAATGATCATGCCTGCTTCTATGGTTTTGCCTAAACCAACTTCATCAGCCAGCAATACACGAGGGGCATAACGACGACCTACTTCATGGGCAATGAATAATTGGTGAGGAATTAAGCCAGCACGCATTCCACAAAGGCCGCGCATAGGGCTCTTATGTTGCTGATACTGATTGGTCAAAGCTCGATAACGTAAAACAAAGTTATCCATACGGTCAATCTGACCTGCAAATAACTTATCTTGTGGTTTGTTGAATCGAATCTGGTCGCTTAAAAAGATTTCTCTTAATCTAACGCCTTCTTCTTCCGTATCCTGGCGTGTACCAAGAT
This sequence comes from Vibrio sp. UBA2441, assembly GCA_002342685.1. GTDB lineage: Bacteria > Pseudomonadota > Gammaproteobacteria > Enterobacterales > Vibrionaceae > Vibrio. The sequence goes on along the minus strand of DDQN01000064.1, from coordinate 48,837 downwards.
AGGTTAATAATCCTTTATCTTCTACGATTTCTTCAACCTTAAGTGACCATCCTTCCTGACTATCAATAACATCGCCAGCATGGAATATAACTCGGGTAACCGGAGCATCTTTCTGAGCATACACCCGATTCTCTTCAGAAGCGGTAAACATTACAGTGACAGTCCGAGCATCAAGCTCAACCACAGTTCCTAAACCTAAATCGCTTTCTGTATCGCTTATCCAGCGCTGACCCAAAGCAAATGCCATAAGATTGATTACCTCTATGTTGGAGAATACTTTCAATTCTAGTATTAAATTTTCGTCTGGTTTTTCTAAATTCTACAAGCTCAGAAAAGGGCGCCAATATTACTTGAAGCCGTGACACAGGTCACGGGCTAAACAGAATAAAAATGGATTCTTTTTTCTAATGTAAAAACTAAATCAGATTGTATACTCAAGTGACCTCAAGATGCAGGATTCAGAGCTTCATCAACGAGTTCAGTTCAAGAAAGATAACTGAAGGAATGGCATTCCCTTTCTAAGTTATCTGACGCAGAAATTGGCGCGTTGATGAGCTCCCAAAGGGCGAGTTTTATTGGCCCCTGCTCTGTGTTACTGATTTTTGCCGTAGAATGACTATGCCTTCAAATCAGTGCCTTGATCAGACGCCAATAAATTCTCGCTGAACAGGCACCTTGAAGTTACTTGAGTATAAACAATGTATGAGAATTCTTGTTACCAAGAACATCTATAACGGTAGAGAGTTCTCAAATATTTCTGCACGGCCTGTACCGTTCAGCTTATCAGTGAACTTAGTTGAGATTGATTCATTTTATTCATGCTACTTGCAATCGGCTGATTAAATTTGCAGAAGATTAATGTCCAGCACTCACAAACTCTCCAAGCAGGATGTTGTCGTGCTTGGCATTCAACTTATCCATGCTGTCAGCGACCTGTACCTGGCCTTTCGCTAAGAAAACAAAATCGGTCGCAATGGCGCGTGCATCGCTGATATGGTGCGTTACCATAACAAGAGTAATATTCCGTTCGTCGGCAAGTTTCTTAACCAGATTTAGCATCTCTTCTCTTAAAATAGGATCCAACGCAGAGAATGGTTCATCCAAAAGCCAGATTGAGTGTGATTGAACAAAACATCGGGCCAGAGCGATACGTTGCTTTTGTCCACCAGAAAGTTGATCCGGCTTGCGATCCAAATACACTTCAATGCCAACCTGTTTAGCGGCGTGAGTAACGGCTTGTTTTTGTGCCTCGCTTAACTTTAGCCCCGGATGTAAACCCAGACCGATGTTTTCTCTCACTGATAAATGAGAAAACAAGTTATGTTCCTGAAAAAGCATAGCAAAAGGTCGCTGATAAGGTTCCATTTCAAGTAACGAAATGTCCGATACAGTGATATCACCTTTTTCAGGTTGAATGAAACCAGCAATAAGTGACAACAAAGTTGACTTGCCTGCACCACTTGGGCCCATAAGTGCAGTAATACTGCCCTGACGAATGCCCAAATCAAACTGAAAAAGTTCTTTATGGTATCGATATTGAACATTACTGACTTTTAACATTCGTCTCTCCTAAACAGTTTTTCAATTAACCCAAAACAACCAATACTCATCCCTAACAAACAGAGAGAGACCACCGCAGCCGCATCCATTTGATAACTGCCCAACAATTGAAATAGATACAAAGGTAAGGTTCTAAAATCCTGACTGCCAAACAAAGCTATCGCACTGAGATCGCCAATAGAAAACATAAAGCTGATCGCAAAAGCGTGTGCGAGTGGCTTATGCAAGGCTCGCCATTCAATTAGCATAAATCGCGATAGTCCCTTCATACCTAAGCTAGTAGATAGAAATTGGTATTGCCTGCCGATATGTAACATAGGTTGAGATAAGGTTTTTATGACATAAGGCAGAGCCATTAAGCTATTAACCACGATCACAATCAGGAAGGCTAGGCTGAATACATCAGTAATGCTTCGCAATAGTAGAAACAGCCCGACACTTACCACTAAGCTTGGTGTTACAAGAATAATCGTGCCTATCAATTCGATGCTATCGGAACGTCGATTCAAATCCTGTAAGCGCCATGAACGACTGGTAAGTAAAATGGCAATACCGCACAAAAGCGCCAATGTGGCCGCCACCAGCGCAATAGATATGGACGCTTTAACCGCTGACCAGAAATCCGGGCTGGATAACACAGCAATCAGCTGAGAATTAACACCACTAAGTACCACCATTAATAATGGAGGCATTACTAAGCAACACGCCGCCCCGATCCAAAACAGGTCCCACAACTTGGCTTGTATGCTGTCTTTAGTCACCGTCAAATACGTGCTTTCGTGGTTGGATGAAAGCGGTGTCGGTTTGGCTAACCGCTGAATGGATATCGATAAAATGGCGCATAACAGCATCTGCCACATGGCAAGCAATGCGCCTGCCTGCAAATCAAAGTCAAATTTGATCGCCTGGTAAATGGCTAACTCAATTGTGGTCGACTTGGGGCCTCCACCAAGCGCCATCACCGTTGCAAAGCTGGTAAAGCAGAGCATAAAGACTAAACCACATACATGCGGTAACTGTTGTTTAAGCCGAGGCCATTCCACCCACTTAAATTTATACCAGTGGCTCATACCCAAATGTGCACACAACTTATGTTGTTCAGCAGGGAGCCCCTCTAACGATTGGTAGAGCAGACGGCTTGCGTAAGGTAAGTTAAAAAATACATGCGCCAACAATATCCCATTTAATCCATATATGGAAAACGGCAGCTTACTGTCAAACCACATAAACACATCAGCAATCAAACCACTGTTGCCATAAATCGCCAGCAAACCAAATACACCGACCAGAACAGGCAGCACTAACGTCGTTGAAAACAATTTTAACAGCAGAGACTTGCCCTTAAAGTCTCGCCGGGAAAGCGAGTGAGCAACGGGAATAGCCAGGCCCACGCTGATAAGCATAGAGAGGAAAGCCTGATAAAAACTAAATTTGGTAACGTGACGATAATAGGCATCTTGCCATATCAGACTCAGCTGATAGTCAGACCCATAGCTCAGCAATGCTCCGAGAGCAGAAAGTACAAAGACTAAAATAACGACCGCTACAATCAGGCCTGTCTTAGGCGTTTTCTGCATAAACTATCAATACCGCGGGTAGGTTTTAGCCACACAATGCTTCCACTATGTGGCTAGTTTCAACTATTGAGTGAGCGCGCTTTGCCACTCACGAATCCAGGTTTTACGCATTTTCTCTACTTTCTCAGGCGTAAAGCTCAATGCGTGTTTAGGCACTGCCAATTGGTCATAGCCTTCCGGCAATTGGGTGTTCGTCACTGGATACATCCAGTTTCCAGTCGGCATAGCTGACTGGAATCCGTCACTTAAAATAAAGTCCATGAATTGATCCGCCAGCGCTTGGTTAGCAGAGCTTTTTACTTTAGCAGCAACCTCTACCTGCATATAGTGCCCTTCAGAAAAATCGGCCGCAGCATATTTATCATCTTGTTCAGCAATTAGGTGATAAGCAGGTGATGTTGTATATGACAGCACCAGATCCGACTCACCTTTAAGGAACATAGAGTACGCTTCTGACCAGCCTTTAGTGACCGTAACCGTCTTACCAGCAAGCTGGCTCCAGGCATCACTTGCATCGTCACCGAACACCGACTTCATCCACAACATCAAACCTTGACCCGGTGTGGACGTACGAGGATCCTGATAAATGACTTTTAAGTCATCACGTTTTTCCACTAACTCTTTCAGGCTTTTAGGCGGATTTTTCAATGACTCTTTGTTGTAAACAAAGGCAAAATAGCCATAGTCATACGGAAGGAACGTACTGTCATCCCAGCCGTTTGGCAACGTCACTGAAGATGTTTCAACCTTATGCTCTGACAGCAATCCGGTCGTTTTTGCTTCGGCCATCAAGTTAGTATCCAGGCCCAGAATGACGTCAGCTTTGCTTTTTTCGCCCTCAAGACGCAAGCGGTTTAAAATCGATACGCCATCATCCAGCGCGACAAACTCAAGGTTGCAGCCACACTTTTCTTCGAACGCTTTCTCCACTTTAGGACCGGGGCCCCAATCTGAAGCGAAAGAATCGTAGGTATAGACGGTTAATGTTTTTTCGGCAGCAAATGACGAAAATGAAAGGGCTACTGCTAATGCGGAAATGGTGTATTTCACTGGACGCTCTCCTTGTTATGAGCGGCACAGGCTTGAGTGAGGATGAGTCTTAAATCCCAGCTCAATTCCTACGCCAGTATTATCTGGTTCAGGTATACGGGTTCTAATTGCTTAATCTCAGCCACGTCAAAAACGCAGCACCCCGTTGAGTCGTCAAGATTGTAATCTGAATTTACACTTTGAGCTATGGTTAACCCTTGGAAAGTGACAGAAATCAGAGCAGCAGCATTTAAATTCTACCTAATCGGCAAAAAGCATTGCTTGCCCGGGTACGTTTTAGCGCTGGTCATAACCCCAACGCGGAACCAAGCCTTGTTCTACATCCAAATGATCTAAGATCCTAGCCACCATGAAGTCCACCAGATCCTCAATAGATTTAGGCTGATGATAAAAACCAGGGGCAGCAGGCATAATGGTCACACCCATCTGAGACAATTTATGCATATTTTCCAGATGCAATGTGGAGAATGGCGTTTCACGAACCACCAAAAGCAGTTGCCCACGCTCTTTCATCACCACATCGGCAGCACGCTCTATTAGGTTATCGGACATTCCATGAGCAATCGCCGCGACACTGCCCGCAGAACAAGGACAGACAACCATCTGAGCTGGTGCAGCACTTCCCGATGCAACAGGAGAAAACCAATCCTCTTTTCCGCAAACCTCAAGAAACTCAGGCTCACAGTCCAAATGACTGACAAGGGCTTCTTTAGCCGCTTCGGGGCCACTTGGCAGTTTCAACCCATGCTCCGTTGCCATCACTACTCGCGCCGCCGACGATATAAGTAGATACACTTTATATTCTGCAGCAATAAGACACTCTAATAAGCGAAGGCCATACGGCGCTCCGGATGCCCCGGTAAAAGCTAAAGTGATGGATTTTTCTTGTTTCATTAGTTTTGCCTTTTATTTTATGGCCAGTGCAGCTAATAACTTGTCGTGAATGCCTTCAAAGCCGCCATTGCTCATAACCAAAATTTGATCACCACTATTGGCTTCCTGCGCAATAGTAGTGACTATCTCCTCAATGTTGGAGCTAATTGTTGCTGGCTGAGAACAATGTTTTGTCACTTCATCAAGCGACCACGAAATAGTTTCCGGTTGATAAAAGTAGACGTTATCCGCTTTAGATAAGGAAGTAGCCAGCGAGGCCTTATGCACACCCATTTTCATAGTGGCCGAACGGGGCTCTAATACCGCTATGATCTTTTTCTCTCCAACCTTGTTTCTTAAGCCGTCCAGAGTAAGTTCAATCGCCGTTGGGTGATGAGCAAAATCATCATAAACAGAAACACCATTGACCTCACCTTTTAATTCTAGGCGACGCTTAGTATTAATAAACTTACCCAAAGACTCACAAGCGAGTTCCGGTGTCACACCCACATGTCTTGCTGCCGATATCGCCATCAATGCGTTATTCACGTTGTGATCGCCAATCAAGTCCCAATCGACATCTCCAACATACTCTCCACAGAAAAACACCTTGAATCGGCTGCCATCTTTTGCGGTTTTTTCCACCTGCCAGTGACCATCTTCTCCGGTAAATTCTTGTTCACTCCAACAGCCTTGCGCCAAAACATCCTCAAGCGCTGCGTCTTGCTTTGGCGAAACTATCCGGCCAATACCTGGCACAGTTCTGACTAAATGGTGAAATTGCTTTTTGATCGCACTAAGATCGTCAAAAATATCCGCATGATCAAATTCCAGATTATTCATGATCAGTGTTTTAGGATGATAATGAACAAACTTAGAACGCTTATCGAAAAAAGCACTGTCATATTCATCAGCTTCAACAACAAAAAACATACTATCACCCAAGCGGGCTGATATTCCAAAGTTACCCAGGACACCACCAACCAAGAAACCCGGCGCATAACCGCAATCCTCTAGAATCCAAGACAGCATGCTTGATGTTGTTGTTTTTCCATGCGTTCCTGATACGGCCAATACCCATCTATCATGCAGTAGAAACTCCTGAAGCCACTGAGGCCCAGAGGTATATTTCAAATTTTTATTTAAGACATATTCTACACAGGCATTTCCACGACTCATCGCATTGCCTATGACCACGAGATCCGGAGCAGGATCTAACTGAGTAGGATCAAATCCTTCAATGATCTCAATACCCTGAGACTCAAGCAATGTACTCATTGGTGGATAAACATTGGCATCACTACCTGTGACGCGGTGTCCTAACTGGCGAGCAAGCACTGCAGCCCCGCCCATGAAAGTGCCGCAAATTCCCAAAATATGAATATGCATTAAATTCATCCCTAATTGGTTTACATAAAATATGTGATCAAAGTAACATCATTAAGTAACATGTTAACAATGTTTCAAGTTAAATGTGATAAGCCACTAAAACAAATTGATTATCAGAGAGTTACTTCATTACTCTTAATAAGTTTATTGCCATACAATTCACTGGTTACTTTGAAAATTGAATACCTATTATAACTATGTCTCATTGTAATTAAAAAAGCCCCCAAAATAATCAGCAACGTTAAGGATATAACATGTCTGAATTTCGCACTCTTGGCGAATATATTGTAGAGAAACAGCAAGATTTCCCTCATGCAAGTGGTGAACTTTCATCTCTTCTCGCTTCCATTCGCTTAGCGGCAAAAATAGTTAACCGTGAAATCAACAAAGCGGGTCTTGTTGATATTACCGGATCCGTAGGTAGCGAAAACGTTCAAGGTGAAGATCAACAGAAACTTGATCTATACGCTAACGACAAATTTAAAGCTGCGCTTGAAGCCAGGGATCAAGTTTGTGGTGTTGCTAGTGAAGAAGAAGACGAAGCTGTTGCTTTTAACAAGGAATTAAACAAAAACGCTAAATACGTCGTGCTTATGGATCCATTAGATGGTTCTTCTAATATCGATGTAAATGTTTCTGTTGGTACTATTTTTTCTATCTATCGCCGGGTATCTCCTGTCGGAACCCCTCCAACCCAAGAAGATTTTCTTCAACCTGGAGACAAGCAAGTTGCTGCCGGTTACGTGATTTATGGCTCTTCTACCATGTTGGTGTATACGACAGGTAATGGTGTTCATGGCTTTACTTATGACCCTTCAATTGGTTCATTCTGTCTGTCTCATGAAGGCATGATGATCCCAGACAATGGGACAATTTATTCAATCAATGAAGGAAACTATATCCGTTTTCCTTTAGGTGTGAAAAAGTACATTAAGTACTGCCAAGAGAGTATGCCTGAAGATAATCGTCCATATACTTCCCGCTACATTGGTTCCTTGGTTGCTGATTTTCACCGAAACCTGTTAAAAGGCGGAATATACTTGTACCCAAGTACTGAAAGTCATCCCCGTGGTAAGTTACGCCTATTGTATGAATGTAACCCAATGGCATTTCTTATAGAGCAAGCCGGTGGTATCGCTTCCGATGGCAAAAACAGAATTATGGAATTAAAACCAACGGAACTTCATGAGCGAGTACCGTTTTTCGTCGGTTCGAAAAGTATGGTTCGAAAAGTCGAAGAGTTTTTAAACGCAAATCCAGAATAAGCAGTAAACTGGTTCGTCCAATAGATTATTTCTATTGGGCGAACGATTTGTAAAATTAAACACACTTCAATCGTCTTCATTAAGACGTCGTGTAATGAAATGTTAACTCACTAGAATTTTCATATAAACCCAAGCTGAACCATAGCTCGTTTCAATGGATTCCCGATGAAATTCTACTGACTCGTCTTCCAGTACATCTAACTGCCCCAGCGTCATTTCATCAATTCGGTATACTTCCCCGATAACACTATTACTACCATGGGCTAATCCAGGATAATCACCATAGTCATAGAGCTGGTAGTTAGGTTCTGTTTCAAAACGTCCCAAGTACTCACTTTTTTCTAATAGATGATAATTACATTCACCTTTACGTAGTGTTCCATAAACAAATACAAGATGTTGCATCCTAGCCCCTCTAATCAAACTCAAATTGATATAGCAGATCCACTGCACTATTTAACCCAGAAACCGCTTCTAAATAAAGATCCTTCATTAATCGGTATCTAACTGTAAATTCACCAAAAGAATCAAATATCCCTACCCCATACTTAACCTGCAGATCAGACGTAATGTAACCGCTCACTGTCACCTGAGAGTCATCTCCCGAGCCAGCCGTATCTAACTGGAGGTCGGAAACACCAAAAGCTTCTCCGATCTGCCCAACAATTTGCCCACTCTTCGCCAAGCTCAGACCTATGAGTGCCGTTGTCATTGCATTCCCACCTGACTTACCATCAATATCCTGACCTCTCAGCAAATATGACAGCGCATTCGCCTGCGGCATTGCTGGTTCTGAAAAAATAGTAATAACTGGTTCATTGGCAGGTCCTGTCACCTGTATGCCCGCGACCACCTCATCCCGTGTATTTTCTGGATTTCGGATCGCTTTTATCGCTAAGTATGGTTGATCTGCTGGGCCATTCATTAAAATTTTTCCTTCTTTGATCTGAAGATCCTGACCAAATGAGCGATACTCTCCTTTATTGACCTCAATCTCACCGACAATAAACGGACCTTTATCCTTTTGAGTAACATTCAATTTACCAACCAACTCGCCACTCAACCCGAAAGCGGAAAGCTCAAATTGATCGCCGATATGAATGTTGACGTCCGTTTCGAGCGCCAGAGGTAACCCTGCATTTTGTTCCACAGGTTTCAGCTCCTGATTGAGCAAAACTTCATCCGTGGATACTTTTACTGCACTGGAAGGAAGTTCTTCTACGATAATTTTCCCCCAGGGTAGGTATATATCACCTTCAACTTTAACCAAGTCAGGTGTCATTAATATCTGCATGTCTGGCTTAACCTTGACCTCTACCATTGGCGGTATTACCACTTTTAGCTCATCGGCAAAAACATGAAGGTTAGTATCCCATGCCTGTAAATCCTCCCAACCCGCATTTCCATCAACCTTCAATATTCCATCTTTGGTTTCTATATCAGCGTTTAACGCCGCCTTATAACCCAGAAATTGAATATCTAGCTTACCCTTATTAATTTCTATAGGGGTAATATCACCAAGTGCAACAATGTCGTCGACCATAAAATTCCCAGTGACCTTAGGGTGCTTAACTGAGCCACTAACCTTAATCTTAGAATTAATATTGGCTTCTGCCTTTCCATATTCACCAACAAGCGGCTTCAACATATCCACGTTGATCTCTGTTAACACCAAATTACCTTCCAACGCTTGTTTCTCTGCGAGAACATTTACAACTTCAACGTTCCCCTTAACACTTCCATTGTCTGTCAGATTAAATTGCCAATCGCTTTTTAAACGATTGTTATGCAAGCTAGCATTAAGCGTGACACTCTCCCAACCCAATTCAACAGGTTGCTCTATGGTTTGAATAACCCTGCCTTTCGGTAGACGGATTGCAATATCAACATCCGGATCTTTATTTACGCCCCAACTAGCAATAGCTGTCGCATTAACCTCGCCAAATAACTGAGTCTGCGGTGGTACAAACATCTTAAGTTGATTAAAGTTGAAATTTTGCACATCAACATTCACTTCTCCAGTCTTTCCAGCAGACAGGTTTTGAGTCAGACATACCTGAGACTCTGCCTGGCTCCAACAATGCGCACTAATTTTGGCCAATTGCTCTTTGACTAAGACAGATAATTTGACTCGTTTATCTAACCTCCATGGCCCTTGTGGCGTAGAAAACTCGGCTTTATTCACCCCTCCTTTCCAAACCATGTCAGGGACGTTGTCTAAATTCCCATTTATATGAACCGTAGCGTTCAGCAGTTCAGACAACATAATGAAACTCAGCTCATGATATTTTTGAGTTCCTGCTAGCGTTAAATCAATGGAATCAACAATTTTACCCTGATACTTCATATTTTTTATATATAGGTTTAACTGACCATCAGGCTGAGGTAGCGGCAATACACTAGCCCCTAGTTGAAGCTGAGATATCGAAATTTGCTTTTTATATGATATTTGTTCGGCGGTTAAGTCAGTTTCTAACCTTGGCTCTTCTCGCTGCCCTCGCAACGACAATTCACCCTTTATCTGTCCTCTAACGTCGGGAATGGATTTATTCAGTTCAGGAAAATGAATAACGCTATCCATATTCCATTCTTTATCCACTCGACCTGAAACTTGAACACCATTTGCCCCATGTTTAATGCTCAAGCCCTGAGTGGTCAATTCCAGACCTCCCGCCGCTTTATCATCAGCCGCCTCAAAAGACCCTTGAATATCGAGCGGGTAGTTTCGCACGATACCTTCAATGTCTAAGACTGGCAGCCTAATCCGCCAACCACCGCCACTAAGAAGCTCACCAGAAGTCACTAATGAACCAGAAATAGTTCCTTCAGCTTGTGTCCACTGCAAACCTGGCTGAATATTCTGCAACCCTAACGCTGCGCTCCAGTTGAGCGGCGATTGCCAGTTCACCATTACCTGACCTGAAACCTCCCCTCCCAACGTATCAACCTGAATAGCCTCTAAATCGATTTGCTGTAAGTTCCCTTTCCCTTCAATATCCAATACAACATCAGGAATATCACTGCCTTCCAATTTAGTTGCCAAGCTCAAACGATAACTCTTGAGTGATCCCATAAGCTGCAGTGCAGAAACGTCTATTTGATATTGGGGCTTCCCTTTAAGAGGCCATTGCAGCTTTCCTTTTGTTAAGGCTACATCAAACGGTAACTCAGGCTGCAATGGCTGAATATCACCTTCTATCGAAGCATTTACCACTCCGGAAAGTTCCGACGTCAAAGCCATTTCTGCTACGCTGCCACTGGCTGACAGCTCAATCTTTTGCCCGGCTAATTCACTTTGCTTTACCGCAATCGTTGCATTCAGTTGAACAGGGTAATCTTCGGTCAACGTCACCTTAGCTTGCAGGCTTGCATCGGCTTCAGGCAAATCAATATCTAATTGTCGAACATCCACTGCCTGCCCTATCATATGAGCTGACATTCCTAACTGATTAACTCTAATAGGCACGTCACCTTGTAAGGTGAACTGCTTTAAATCAAATTGCTGGATATCTATGTCTAAAGGAATACTGATCTCAGGAAGCTGGATCGGTTTATCTCTGGCAATAGCCTGTCTGGAAGAATGGTTTGTTTGTGTTTTCTTATCCGACTCATCTTTTGCCAGTCCAACCATCAGGGTTTGCAACATGGTCGGATAAATGGTCAGTGAGCTTGCCTGAAACGCCAATCCTGAAGTAAATCGCTCCCATTTTATGTTGTTTCCAAGAATATCAAGATTACTATTTTTAAATTCAATGCGATCAATCGTTACAGGAATGGGAGTCTGAACCTTGCTAACCGGCTCTGTGGTTTTTACCTGTTCATTTTTTGCAGGTAACTGAGGCAGTGAAACGTTTAAACCATCCATTTCTATCTTAGAAATACACACCGATGAGGTTAAAAAACAACGTGGTTCCACCGCAATAGTGATCTTACGGCTATGACTTTTTAGTGCGTATGACGAGTCGTTAAATGAAGTGTTGTACAACGTAAATTGAGGGAATATGGCTCCCTCAGCCTGATCAACCTGAAACTGGGGCAATGCTTGTTCTGTCCCCCATAACACGAGATTCAGGCCGGGTTGAGTAAATAGCAGGACAACCACCAGCAAGCATATGGATAACAAGAATACTAAGACGGAATAAAGCAGTCGCTTTAACCACTTGAAAGCCATTCTGCTCATAATTCTGGCCCCAAGGTAAAATGAATCTTGAACTGTTCAGCTCCTACTTCAGCTAAGCCCCAGGCAAAGTCCAGTCGAATTGGCCCTACAGGAGATGCCCAGCGAACACCAAACCCTGTTCCCATTTTCAAATCTGCCGTTTCATTCCAAGCGTCACCATAATCAACAAACGCTGCCATCCACCAATTATCGACCAGACGATATTGATACTCCAACGTGCTGGAGGCCATAAATTTGGCACCAATCAGCGCGCCCGTTTCATCCGTAGGCGAGATAGATTCATAATCGTAGCCACGTAGACTATTGTCACCACCAGCAAAAAAACGGATCGACGGAGGAACATCCTTCACATCATCAACCACATTAGCCGACGCATCCAGCCTGACTAAACCTCTGTGGTTGTTCCCTAAACTTCTAATCCATGCCGACTTTCCTAACACTCTGAATATACGTGCACGAGATGTTAGGTACTTATCAGAAAACTCTAAAGCTATTGATTGCTTATTTCCAAACATTGGCATGGAGCCTCCCGATGTTTTAACTTTAGAGAATGAGAATCCTGGTAACAGCATCATCAACTCATCATCCTGAGCGCCTTGGGTAAAGTTTTCATGCAAAAATCGAAAATACACAGTACGATGCCAGCCACTATCCAGCTGCCAGTGACGCTCAACCACAGCATTGGTTTCTAAACTTTCTGTATCCTGTTTATCCTCATATTTCATGCCGTACTGAAATCGATAATACTCATTAAGTACATCTTCTAAGGGGATTTTGTATCCGACAATTACCGTCTGCTCCGGTTTAGATAAAGACAGGCTGGAATCAAAACTATGACCTAAGCTATTTACCCATGGCTTTTTCCACTTCAATGTCCCTTTCACGGCAATATCCGTCGAATAACCGATACCAGTTTCAATTTGATTTTTTGATTGTGGAGAGAGTGTGACCTGCATAGGGAGCAACTCCCCTTCTCCGATATGACTGATATCAGGCTGAACAAATACAGAAGAGAACCATTCTGTATTAGACAGTCGCTGATTAAACAAACCAACGTCCGATGACAGATAAGGATCTCCCTTTTTATATGGGATTAATGAACGTACTTTCTCTAGTTCAATCTGGCTACCAGAAATAATGGTATCGCCAAACCGGAAACGGACCCCACTTTTATAATGAAGATGAACAAATGCTTGTCCCAGCTCAGGAGAAACTTCCAACACTGATTTAGAAAAATCTCCATTAAAGTAACCTTTGGATAGTGCCAAATTTCTAAGACTGGACTTAAGTGAGTCGTATTTCCCATGATCGAGCGTTTCGCCTTTATTGAGACCGGATTTTTCGACTAACTGAATAAATTCCTCATCCTCCCTTGCCATACCTAAGATGTGTATGTCTGACTCTTCTATAATGACCGGTTCACCTCGGTTTATAGTAATCGTCATCAGTTTCTGATCCTCTGACACAACAAATTGAATCTCAGGCTGATAATAACCAAGAGCCCTTAATGCATTGCTGATATTGTCTCTGAGCCGAGACTGAAATCGTAAGGATGTTGAATAGTCTTGTTCTGAAATGGCGGATAAGTAGGCATCCACATTCGTCTTAAGGGCACCGTCTAGCCCCTTTATTTCTAATGAGATATTAGCCCATGCATTCGTAATGAATAACAGGCTTGCTAACCAAACAGCGGTGACTTTTAACATGTTCAATTGCCGAAATACATCCTTAGTTTTACCCTGAAAGCAATACTCAAGATCAAGGTACTCGTTCATTCTCAAAATGCGAGGCAAATAAAGATAATTTACAAATAGACTCAAACTATCTTAAATTTACTTAAATATAATAAAATATAACGCTATCAGAGATTCGTTTCTTACAAAAGGTTACTTCATAAGAAACACAGCCAATATACAAAATCACTCGTATTTCACTAATAAACCATCAAGAAATATAGAATCTACAATTAGAAAAAGGAAAATCTTATGCTCAACAAGCAGATAATGGTAACGGCTGAAACCGCCTTGCCCGGCCGTGATACATCGATACAGATTGATCAACCTCATTATGTCAATCAATCTAAACTGACGATCACCGTAGAACCCCCTCTACAAGCGGTTCTGTTTGGCATGGGGTGTTTTTGGGGAGCTGAACGCTTATTTTGGTCTCTTGATGGTGTCGTATCCACATCTGTTGGGTACAGTGGCGGTTTTACATCAAACCCCTCCTATGACGAAGTTTGTACCGGACAAACTGGTCATGCAGAGGTCGTTCAGGTGGTTTTTGACCCCCAAATAATATCGTTGAATAACCTACTTGATGCATTCTGGGAAAAGCATGACCCGACTCAGGGAATGAAACAAGGCAATGATCTTGGTACTCAATATCGCTCTGCGATTTATGTTTATGATGAGTTGCAGTTGAACATTGCCCTAGAAACTAAACGTCAATATCAAGCGGCGTTAAATAATAACAATAGACATGAAATTACCACCGAAATCGAGTTAACAGGAAAGTATTTCTTCGCGGAAGATTACCATCAACAATATCTGGCAAAAAATCCTAGTGGATACTGTGGGTTGGGAGGAACTGGCGTCTGCTTCCCAACCTGAGTGAATTCAAACAACTTAGCTAGCCAGCTGAAGTTGTTTGAGAATGATGTTATTGATCTCTTTCATGATTTCTAACATTTTTTTGTTCTTTAGATCGGGCAATAAAACCCGCCCCTGATCAAATGAAAATATGCCAATGCCCGCAATTGAAAATTCACCTTTAAATAGTGTTTTCACAAAACGGGCAATTTGTACTGGTCTGTAAACCGTAAATTCTCGCAACATAACAACCTCAACAATCAGTAAAAATTAACTCGGCCAACTTTAACTTGTCTGAGTTTTACCAAGTCAATTTTTAGTTAAATTGGTGTGAACAGAAATGCAATTTTGACGCCAAAAAACGCAAATTAGTGCCCCTTTTTTAAAATTTCGTCTAACCTTGTCTAAGCTCTGTCCCTAAGCGGCAATTTCAGAGCAATAAAACACATAAAAAAGGAATACTATAATGAAAGTAAAGTCTCTCATCTCCCTACTGCTGTGCACTGCACCAATACTAAGCTACGCACATAACCTCACCACGGAAAAAGCACTACCTCCAGTCACAGTAGAAAGCCATGGCGAACTCATATTAAAAAATGATGAGATCGTTTATAACACTTGGTCTGACGCAAAATTGAAAGGCAAAACGCGCGTCATTCAAGCTATTGCAGGTAGAAGCAGCGCCAAAAAATTGAACACTGAACTTATGCAGGCTATCACCGCCGCCAAATTCCCGGAAGATAGCTATCAGACCACTTCAATAATTAATCAAGATGATTCTATTTGGGGGACAGGCTCATTTGTTAAGTCATCAGCGCAAGACAGCAAAAAAGAATTTCCATGGTCTTCTATGGTATTAGATGAAGATGGCAAAGTAGCCAGCACCTGGGAGTTAGCTGAAGAAAGTTCAGCCATTATCGTTCTGGACAAAACCGGACTAATTAAGTTCGTAAAAGAAGGCGCACTAAACTCAGAAGAAATTCAGCACGTTATTTCTCTGATCCAAGCCAACTTATAAACCCTTCATCGGGTACTGGTGACCGGTTATCGGTCACCGATGATAATCATATTTACATTGCTAATTGTTATGTTATTACATTCGTAATTAAAATGTTGTATTGTAGCCTGACTCAAATAGCCGTGTGATCCACTTTTAGATTGTCCTGACGAAATGAACATCAACGCATATAAACATCAGTCGTTTAATAAAAACGTACTGTTTTTCGCCTTAGCACTCATGTTATGGGCGAGCTTTGCGTATGTTGAACATCAGGTCGATTATGATCAGGCTCACCACCAACAGCATCAATGTGAGCTCTATACACTTGCTGATAATGGGCTTACCCCACATCAATTCATCATTCCACAAACACCACAAAGCAGAGCAGAAGTACTCTTATTTAGCGACAACATAGTTGCTACGTCTCTGCCAACACAAAAAGCACGAGCACCACCAAAAACCTCACAACTTACTTAACTCTGTTTATTTATTAATTAGATTGTACAAATTTGAGGTTTACATGCATTACACACTTAAATATTCGTTGCTCGCTGGATTAATCTTTACCACATCCACTCAGGCAGAAGAAGCATTTCGCCAACACGAAGCCCATGAACATGGTCATGTGGAATTTAATATTGCTCAGGACGGCAATGAATTACTGGTTGAAATTACCGCTCCGGGATCAGATGTGGTCGGTTTTGAACACCCACCAGAGAATGAGTCGCAACATGAGCGAATAGAAAATGCTGAAAAAGTACTAAATACGCCAATGACTGCACTTTTACTTTCACCCTCTGCTGAATGTAAACCAGAACATATTGAAGTACGAAATTCATTAGAAAATCATCAGGATCATGATGAAGAAGGCCATGATGAGCATGGACATGAATCAGACCATGATGCAAAGGGCCATAACGAGCATGAGCACGAATCAGATCATGATGCAGAAGGCCATGACGAGCATGAACATGAAAACGATAGCCATGGGGCGTTTACTATCGAATACCATTTCGAATGTAACAATATCTCCAAGCTAAATAGCATAGAAACCAAATGGTTTGAACTGTTTCCAAATACAGAAGAAATTAGTGTGAATATTTTGACTGATACCTATCAAAATGCTTTGGAACTGACAAAAGACAATCGCGTCATTAAGTTCTAATTCACTCTCTGTGGAGGCTAATTACACTATTAGCCTCCAAGTATTTTTGCGAAATGGTACCAATTATGAACTCTTCAGAACTGGTGGTTTCACTCTCTGATATCTCGTTTAGCTGGAGTGAAAATCAAGATCCAACCTTACGATTTTCTTCCCTTGATATTTTTCAGGGAGAACATGTCTTTATAAAAGGGCCGAGTGGAAGCGGCAAATCAACACTGCTCGGTCTACTAACCGGTATTCTTACCCCACAACAAGGTAAGGTATCGCTATTAAATACCAATGTAACCCATTTAAAACAGAGTCAAAGAGACCAATTCAGAGCCGATCATATTGGCTATATATTTCAACAATTTAATTTGTTGCCCTACCTGTCTGTTGCCGAAAATGTTGAATTACCTTGTCATTTTTCCGTATTCCGAAAAGGCAAATCGAGCACAAGCCTGAGAGAGCAATCAACTCATCTTCTTAACCGATTACACCTGAACGAAGCATTACTAACGAAACCAGTGATAGAGCTCAGTATTGGACAGCAGCAACGTGTAGCTGCAGCCCGAGCACTCATTGGACAGCCTGAACTGATCATCGCAGATGAACCCACCTCAGCGTTAGATGTCGACAACCGGACCGCCTTCATTAAGTTGTTAATGGAAGAAGCTGAAAATGCACAGTCCACTCTGATATTTGTGAGTCATGACCCCTCTCTAGAAGCCTTGTTCGACAGAAGCATTGACCTCAACCAATTAAACCAGTTGCCGTTTATGTCGCACACTGAAGGAGAAACGTTATGAAGGCGATAAGTCATCTGGCGTGGAAAAGTTTACTCAATCGAAAAGCAACAGCCTTGCTCACCATATTGACCGTAGCGATATCTGTCATACTTCTTATGGGGGTTGAACGAATTAGAACTCAGGCTAAGGCAAGCTTTGCCAATACCATTTCCGGCACCGACCTTATCGTTGGCTCTCGATCAGGATCAGTCAATCTACTGCTGTATTCGGTATTCCGAATTGGAAACGCCACAGCGAATATCGATTGGAAAAGCTATCAGGATTTCAGCCAGCACCGTTCCGTCAAATGGGCGATTCCATTCTCTCTTGGTGACTCTCATCAGGGGTTCAGAGTGATGGGCACTAACCAAGACTACTTTAAGTACTTTCAGTATGGAAAAAAACAACCGCTGGCTCTGCAAGAAGGTAAGCCTTTCGAGCAGTTATTTGAATCGGTCATTGGCTCAGATGTGGCGAAAGCGCTTAACTATGAGATAGGCAGTGAAATCATCATTGCTCACGGGATTTCTGATGTGGGGTTCAGCCGTCACGATACGTTACCTTTTAAAGTGGTTGGCATTTTAAAACCCACCGGAACACCGGTAGACAAAACGGTACACGTCTCTTTACAAGCAATAGAAGCCATACATGTGGGATGGGAGTCTGGAGCTAACTTAGGTGGGCAACAAGACAAAGAAACGCTGTCCAAAAGGGATTATCAACCTAAGCAGATCACCGCTTTTATGCTGGGATTAAAATCAAAAATCCATACCTTTGCATTGCAACGACAAATAAACACTTATAGGAAAGAACCTCTGAGTGCGATTTTGCCGGGTATCGCCCTGCATGAACTTTGGGCAATGATGTCCGTTGCTGAACAAGCATTAATGGTTGTGTCAGGTTTTGTAGTTATTGCTGGCCTCTTTGGTATGCTAAGCAGCCTATTAACCAGCCTTCAGGAAAGACGTCGTGAAATGGCTATCTTAAGAGCTATGGGAGCGCAACCCAGACACATATTTACCCTATTGGTGAGTGAAGCCAGCTCACTTACATTTGCCGGGTTAATTACCGGAACCTTAACTTTATATTTTCTACTTTGGGTACTTCAGCCCATAATACAACACTATTACGGTATCCATATTGAGCTCGCAATGCTCAGTCATCATGAGTGGATGTTACTAGGACTCATTCAGTTCTCAGGTGTGATTATAGGGATAATTCCAGCAATTAGCGCTTATCGCCAATCATTGGCAGATGGCATGACAATTCGAATTTAACCGATGGAACAACAATGAAAAAGATAATATTAATGATGAGTTGCCTAATGATGGCTACCATCACTCCGACAGCATTTGCCGCTGATGCAGCAGTAACAAACCAAGATATTTTGCAATTGGAGTGGATAGATCTCATCCCTGACAATGAAAAAAACTTAGTCGATAGCGTTGGCCTGCCACTTAGCCATGACACAAATGCCCCAGTGCAATCCAAACTCGGAGGTGTAAGACAAGAGCTCAATGGCAGTATGGTCAAAATTCCGGGGTTCGTTGTGCCATTAGAAGGAGATGAAAACAGTGTCACTGAGTTTCTGTTAGTGCCTTACATGGGGGCCTGTATTCATGTTCCGCCTCCACCACCTAATCAAATTATCTATGTACGATTCAAGGATGGTGCACCTATTCAGGAGCTGTGGGATGTGGTTTACATTATTGGAGAACTAAAAACCGAAACCATAAATCATGAACTTGCAGAAATTGGATATGTCATCGAAGGTACTGCTCTTGCAGAATACGAAGATTAGTTAATAAACTGGGCTTATCTGTTAAACAATTCTATTAAACAATGAAATTTGATAGATAAGCCAAAACACCCACGTAAACGATGAAAAGTAGCGTTACAGATAGTTGTTTCTTAAATTTGTTGTCTTCCGGCTGAACCATAAAGCCCCTCACTTCCCTTAACATTTTTAACATTTCCTTATCAATTGTATCAGAATATTCATGCAACACGAATACGGAGCGCAGATTTTAACCGATATAATTGTATACACATTGATTAATAACAATTTATTTACTTTATTAATCCAAAATATTTCCATATCCATCATTTCGATCTGCTCTGGACAAAGTCAACTGAACTAGTCAGTTCACCACAACGTAATGACCTACAAACCAGAATCAGAGCTAAATCATTGAAGTCACTGGCGGTTAGACTTATGCTATTTAGTCAGAGTTAATCAACCTCAATTCATAAAAGCCAGTTATATACGTTATTTTATTGAGGTCTGAGATTGAGCTGGCGGATACCACGGAAAAGATGATAGAACTCATTGATATAGGGCAACTAGATGGCTGATAAAAGAACCCCTGTAACCATCGAACAGGGCGAATCAGGTAAAAAAAACAAACATTATTCGGGCACAAAAACACACTATATAAAAGATAGTGGTAGCCGAGTAATCAGCATTGCTCAAACCTATGGCCTTGACGCCATGCTTCAGTCTGATGCTCCAAAAAAGTCCCTGCTGGAAAGAGCGCTCAACCGAGATAAACAGAGACGTGAGCAAAGACAGAAGAATCTAGAGCAGATCTTAAAGTTCACTTACAATTCCTGTAAAGATGAAACGGCAGGCGATCCAGATCAGGACTGGTTATACCGTTTTTTCGATATGGCCCAAGATATTCATAATAGTTCCATGCAACGACTCTGGGCCCAGGTATTAAAACTGGAAGTGACTAATCCGGGCTCTACGTCGATGAAAGCGCTACAGGTGTTAAAAGACATGACACCTAAGGAAGCGCAATACTTGCAAAAAGCGGCATCGCTTTCTTGTAGCTTCGGCAGTGATAATAGTAAAAAATTACTTTACGGCTTTCGAACCCAAGCGGGCATTTTTAGCTTAAACCGTAGAGATCAAACCAACACCGTGAATTTAGGTAGCCATCAATTGCCCTATTCAAGCCTGTTAGTTCTTTTTGAACTGGGGTTGGTACTTAATACTGAGTTGGAATCAGGAGAGATTGAGTTTGATCCTGCCTTGATGCTTGATTACCAAGGCAAGATTTTTTCACTTCTACCGTCGGGAAAGGGCTCCCGCCTAATTTATTACCGGTTTAGTCCAGTAGGGAATGAGTTATGTAAGCTGCTGGGTGATAAACCAAATATGAAATACTTCGACCAACTGGTTGACTTACTCAGTCAAAAATTTTCCATTCAGACAGACATAAAAGGATCGGTTGATCACATCGTTTAGCTCCGAGGTTTAACGAATAATACCCCTGCCTTGCATGGCTACTAAACACTCTTCAACCAATGCATCTATTGAAGAGCCCGCGTTAATCAGTTCTATTTCCGGGTTCTCTGGCGCTTCGTAAGCAGAGCCTATACCAGTAAAGTTTTTAATCTCTCCAGCTCGGGCTTTTTTGTATAAGCCCTTTGGATCTCTTTGCTCGCATACTTCAATGGGTGCATTAACATACACTTCTATGAACTCTCCGTCAGGAAGTAGGTTGCGAACCAGTTGCCTCTCTTCCTTATGAGGTGAAATAAAAGCAGAAAGAACAATTAATCCAGCATCGGCCATTAAGTTACATAACTCTCCAATGCGTCTAATGTTTTCTTTTCTGTCCGCTTCACTGAACCCAAGGTCTTTACAAAGCCCATGACGTACATTGTCGCCATCCAAAAGATAAGTATGATAACCACGCTCTGCAAGCGCCAGCTCTAACGCACCTGCTACGGTGGATTTTCCTGAACCAGATAATCCTGTAAACCAAAGCACGGCTGGTTTTTGTTGTTTTAATTGCGAACGGCTGTTTTTATCAACAGAGTGTTGGTGCCAAACAACATTGTTCTCAGCTGCCTTGTTTTTTGTCGACATTTGAAGCAACTCCTAACGTTTAAAAAGGAAAAAAATAAGGTATTAGCGTAAGAACTAATACGGAATAAACCAATGAAATAGGAACACCAATACGAAGATAATCAAATAAACGATAGTTACCTACGCTATACACCAATAAGTTCGTCTGATAACCATAGGGGGAAATAAAGCTAGCACTCGCCCCAAATAAAACGGCCATGATAAATGGCATAGGGTCAACCCCATACCCAACCGCCATGCTGTAACCTAAAGGGAATGACAGAGCGGCCGCCGCATTATTGGTAATTAACTCAGTAAGTATCAAAGTTAGAAAATAGGTCGCCACCAAAGCCCCAAATACGCCCCATCCATTCAAGGTATTGATAAAAAAGTCCCCCATCCGAACAGATAAACCGGAGGAGAGCATCAACTGAGCAATGGTGAGTGCCGAGCCTACGATAACCACAATATCAATCGGGAATCGTCTTCTAAGCTCCGTAATATTTACAATCCCGGTAAACAATATGAGCAAAAGATAACCAGCTAATCCTTTAATGATAGGAACAATTTCCAGTAAAGAGAGGGCGATGACCAACACAAAGCCAAGTAATACTAAATTTGAACGGCTACTATCAAGCTTTGCGCTTGAGTCCAAGTCATTCATTAATACAAACTCTCTGTTGTGACGGGTCACTTCTTTTTCGAAACGTTTTCCAGGAACCAAAACCAAAGTGTCACCGGCAGATAACTTAATGTGGCCCAGCCCGCCTTCCAATCGCTCATGGCCACGGCGAATCGCCACGACAACGGCATCAAATTTATCGCGGAACCGGCTAGAAATAAGTGTTTTATTACAAATAGAGGCCGATGAACTAACCACGACTTCCAAGAAGTTTTGCCCATTTAAATGATGCTGTCCAAATAGAGTTAGTCCCTTGATCTCTTGCAATGTAGCTACACTTTCAATGTCCCCACAAAACAATAATCGGTCTCTGGCTTGTAAAATAAAATCTGGTGTGACCGAAATGATTCGTTCACCTTCACGGACGACTTCGGCTAAAAACAGTTTACGCAACGATCTCAAGCCATTTTCGCTAATACTGCGGCCAACAAGTGGTGAGCCGGCTTCGACTTTAGCTTCCAGAAAATAAGAAAGTTCATCTTGGTTATGATCATCGGTCTTAGGCAATAAATAACTCAAGGGAATTAGAACAATTAAACCACCAAATAATACGGCTAACCCGATGGACGTAGGGGCAAAAAAATCTAAGCTAGGCAAACCAAGATCTTCGACAAAGCTGTTGATAATCAAATTGGTCGATGTGCCGATAAGTGTCAAAGTACCACCAAGAATGGCAGCATAAGAGAGCGGAATTAACAGTCGTGACGGAGAGTGTTGTTGATTGCGTTTTATCGCCCCAATTAATGAGACAACCACAGCGGTATTATTAGTAAAAGAAGAAAGTACAGCCGTTGATAAGCCCAGCTTAGCCACTACGGTGGCTAATTTGCCTTCCGAAATCTGATAGCTAACCCAACTAATTAATCGTGTTTTCTCTAAAGCACTGGAAACCAAAACCAGTAAAACAAGAGTCAGCAAGGATGAATTTGTAAAATTGTTAGCAATGCTTTGCAGTTCTACCGCGCCACTCATAAACGCGACAAAAGCAGCCCCTGCAAAAATAAAGCTTGGTTTTAGTTTGGTTAAAAGCAAACATGTGATAACGCTAACCAATAGCGCCAATACTAATCCTTGTTCCCACATAACTTGCCCTCAAAAAGACATCTAAATCCCTATTTAGATGTCTCTATTTCTTTATTAAATCTTTGCATCCCAAGATGGGAAATACTTCAGAATTAACGCTTTTAGTTCAGTCTCAAACGCATTGATATCGCCAACGGTTGCACTATTGGATTTTTGGTCAAGGCGTTCTCTCACTAAACCTGCACCAACAGTTACATTGCTAAGGCGATCAATAATGATAAAGCCGCCTGTATCAGTAGCATCCGTGTATTTATCAATCGCAATTGATTCTGTAAGTGACCACTCACACTGGGCGATACCGTTAAGAGGAACGCTATCTGTATCAAATCGAGACAAATTATTAATGTCGTATTGATGACGAATAACATCCACTTGTCCAAGCGTTTTCTTACCCGCTATCTTGATATCATACTGACGATTCAGCTGAAGCGGCTCTTCTGTCATCCATACCACATCAGCCAATACATGATTACTTGACTCAATGGCGGCCCCATCGGTAACCAACAAGTCACCCCGGCTTATATCGATTTCATCTTCCAGTGTTAAAGTAACCGCCTGGCCTGCATATGCAGTATCTAGGTCACCATCAAAAGTAACGACTCGGGCAACCTTAGAGGTTTTTCCTGACGGTAATGCTTTTATCTCATCACCAACCGAAACCGATCCCGAAGCCAATGTTCCTGCAAAACCACGAAAATCAAGGTTAGGGCGGTTTACATACTGAACTGGGAAACGAAAATCCTGATTCACACTACTATTATTCAGATCCACATTTTCCAATAAGGAAAGTAGAGACTCTCCCTGATACCAAGCCATTTCCTCGCTAATATCTACCACATTATCGCCTTCCAGCGCAGATATCGGGATCAGTTGAATGTTAATATCACTCTTCAACTTCTCAGCAAAAGTAAGATATTCTTCTTTGATCTCATTATATTTCTGTTCAGAAAACTCCACCAAATCCATTTTATTGATTGCAACAACAAAGTGACGAATCCCCAATAAGCTAGCGATAAAAGAGTGTCTTCTTGTTTGATCTAATACGCCTTTTCTCGCATCAATGAGGATCACAGCCACATCACAAGTTGATGCACCCGTAGCCATGTTACGCGTGTATTGTTCATGCCCTGGCGTATCCGCAATAATAAATTTACGTTTCTGTGTAGAAAAATAGCGATACGCAACGTCGATGGTAATACCTTGTTCTCTTTCAGCCTGCAGGCCGTCGACCAACAAGGCTAAATCAGGCTTCTCACCTGTTGTTCCGACACGTTGACTGTCGGACTGAACGGCAGCAAGTTGATCTGCATAAATTTGTTTTGAATCATGGAGCAAGCGACCAATTAAGGTACTTTTGCCATCATCGACAGAACCGCAAGTTAAAAATCTAAGTAAAGATTTGTGTTGATGTTGATTTAGGTATTCTTCGATACCCAGCTCTTCAAGTTGAGCTTCTATTGCACTATTCATAATCTTTCCTTAGATGCCTAAAAATAACCTTGTCGTTTCTTAAGTTCCATTGACCCTGACTGATCGTGGTCGATGGCTCTGCCCTGACGCTCACTGGACGTTGCCACCAGCATCTCTTGTATAATCTCAGGAAGTGTATTCGCTTGTGACTCGACAGCACCTGTTAGCGGATAGCAACCAAGAGTTCTAAACCTCACACTTCGATGTTCCACTTTTTCACCTTCTTCAATAGGCATGCGATCGTCATCTACCATGATTAACATACCGTCTCTCTCAACAACCGGGCGTTTTTCAGCCAAATAAAGCGGTACAATTTCAATGTTCTCAAGATAGATGTATTGCCAAATATCCAGCTCAGTCCAATTAGAAAGCGGGAACACACGAATGCTTTCTCCCTTGTTCACCTGACCGTTATAGGTCCGCCATAATTCTGGACGTTGGCTTTTCGGGTCCCAGGTATGGTTCTTGTCACGGAACGAATAAACTCGCTCTTTAGCTCGTGATTTTTCTTCATCCCTACGGGCTCCA
Organism: Vibrio sp. UBA2441; assembly: GCA_002342685.1. Classification (GTDB taxonomy): domain Bacteria; phylum Pseudomonadota; class Gammaproteobacteria; order Enterobacterales; family Vibrionaceae; genus Vibrio. Next base: position 23,798 of record DDQN01000064.1, on the reverse strand, counting down.
CCAAATGCAGCATCAAATCCATATTTATTTAGCGCTTGTTTTAGCCCTTGAGTTTTCATGATATCGGTATGCTTTGACGAACCATGGACAAAAGGATTAATACCCATTTCAATCCCTTCGGGATTTTTGTGTACAAGTAGCTCGAAACCGTACTTTTCTGCAGTGCGATCTCGAAACTCAATCATTTCTTTAAACTTCCAATCAGTATCAACATGCAATAGCGGAAACGGTATTTTTCCCGGATAAAATGCTTTGCGTGCTAAATGCAACATAACGGCAGAGTCTTTACCGATGGAATACATCATTACGGGGTTATCAAACTCTGCGGCCACTTCACGAATGATGTGAATACTCTCAGCCTCAAGCTGTTTTAAATGAGTAAATCTTTGTTTATCCATGGGTTTACTTCCTTTTGACTCCAATTGAGCCTGACTATTAGTCGAATTTATTTTGATATTAGGCATTACTAACTAAGCGTTGCTGTTCATCAGTTTGACCAAACCAACTCAGTTTTTTCGATAATTTCACCACCTCTCCTATAACAATCAAGGACGGTGATTCAGCCTGCTGCGCAAGCTCTGACAATTGAGAGAGCGTTCCTTGCAATACACGTTGTGTCGCATGCGTACCTCTTTCAATAATGGCAATGGGTGTTTCTATTCCGCGTCCGTGATAGATAAGTTGTTCCTGAATATGTTGTGATTTCATTAACCCCATATAGATAACCAAGGTTTGATTTCCACGCGCCAACGTCGACCAATCCAACTGTTCATTTTCAGCCTTTAGATGACCAGTAATAAACATCGCCGACTGAGCAAAATCTCTATGGGTTAAAGGAATACCAGCATAAGCGGTTGCACCTGCAGCTGCGGTTATGCCAGGAATAACCTGAAATCTAATTTGGTTATCAAATAGAACTTCCAGCTCTTCTCCCCCACGACCAAAGACGAAAGGATCACCACCTTTAATACGCACGACTCGATAGCCTTGAGACGCGTATTTGACTAGTAGCTGATTGATTTCTTCTTGAGGAACGCTGTGGTACCCCGCCCTTTTTCCGACGCATATTTGCTTGGTACTTTCAGGAATTAAAGACAATATTTCATCAGAGACCAGATAGTCATAAAGAACGACATCCGCCTGCTGAAGAAAGTTGAGCGCTTTTATGGTTAACAACTCCGGGTCACCAGGCCCCGCTCCAATGAGTGCCACTTCCCCTTCATTAAATAAGCTACGATTCAGCACTGGCACCGTATTAATATTGACCAGCTTTGGTTTCGTCGCAGGGAAGCTATTTATATTTTCCATGACACTCTCTTATCCTCACTTGTATGTAGGCATTATGTACAGAGTCTGTTATTACTGGAAATTCTAAAATTTCATTTTTTATTCTAAAAGCTAATAAGCAAGTGATAACGGGACGGTAGAGCGGTCATTGGCGAGATAAAAAGAAGAGATCTAGGTTTAAAAAACTAACATTGGCCCGTTCTATCTCTCATTTCACATATTGGCTAAACATTTCTTTCATGAAAAATTGTTACATTAATCTACACCCAAGTGACCTTAGTTGTAGGTTAAAGAGCGACATCAATGTGTTCAGTTCAGAAGAAATAACGCAAAGAATGATGCCCCTCAGCCTAAGTTATTCGACAGCGAAATGGGCATATTTATGCGCTCCTAAAGAACAAAGCTGCCTGGGTATAGACAGATAAAAAACCAAAACTGGATTTGGAGTAAACAATGACCATTAAACCCCTTTCTCTTGCCGTACTAGCTGGCATGGTAGCAATGTCAGGCGCCGTAAGCGCAGAGACAGTAAATTTACGTATTATTGAAACAACGGATATCCACGGTAACGCATACTCTTTTGATTACTACAAAGGTAAAGAGTCTAAAAAAATTGGCTTATCTCGCGCAGCGACTTTGGTAAAAGAAGCTCGTAACGAAGTAACAAACAGCGTTTTAGTAGATAACGGTGACTTGATCCAAGGTAGCCCAATGGCTGACTACATGGCGGCAAAAGGTATTGAGCCAAAAGACGTTCACCCTGTCTATAAGGCAATGAATCAACTGGGTTACGAAGTTGGTAACCTAGGTAACCATGAATTTAACTATGGTATGGAATTCCTTGCCGAGTCTGTAAATGACGCAAACTTCCCTTATATCAATGCGAACGTATACGACAAAGATACCGGCGAGAACACCTATACTCCTTACATTGTTAAAGAGTACTCGTTTAAAGATAGCGACGGCTTTCCGCGCTCCCTACGTATAGGTTATATCGGCTTTGTACCACCACAAATTCTAACGTGGGATAAGAAGAACCTTGAAGGCAAAGTAATAGCTAAAGATATCAAAGAAACGGCAGAGAAGTTCGTACCTATGATGAAGGCAGAAGGTGCTGACGTTATCGTTGCTATCCCTCACTCTGGTATTTCTAAAGACCCTTATAGAAAAGGTGCTGAAAACTCAACACTTTACCTTTCAGAAGTAGACGGTATTGATGCAATCGCATTTGGTCACTCTCACGCTGTGTTCCCGGGTAAAGGCTTTGACGGCATTCAAGGCGTTGACAATAAAAACGGCACCATCAATGGTGTGACTGCAGTTATGCCTGGACGCTGGGGTAGCCATGTCGGTGTCATGGATCTTGTGTTGGATTTTGACAGCAAGAAAGGCGAGTGGAAGGTTGTTAGCGGCAAATCAGAAGCGCGTGCTATCTATGATCGCAAAGCAAAAGTCTCTTTGGCTGATAACGATGAAGGCATCGTTAAGGCACTAGAAGCGGATCATGCTGCCACTCTGGAGTTTGTTAACCAACCAATTGGTAAAGCCTCTGACGTCATGTACAGCCACCTCGCGCTAGTACAAGATGATCCAACAGTTCAAATTGTTAACGCGGCTCAAAAAGCCTATGTTGAGAAGTTCATTCAGGGTGACCCGGACCTAGATGGCATTCCTGTACTTTCTGCTGCGGCACCGTTTAAAGCAGGTGGTCGTAAGAATGATCCTTCAGGTTATACTGAAGTAGAGTCTGGTCAGCTTACTTTCAGTAACGCAGCCGACCTTTACCTATATCCAAACACACTAGTCGCCTTAAAAGTAACAGGTAAAGAAGTAAAAGAGTGGCTAGAGTGCTCTGCAGGTCAGTTCAACCAAATCGACGTAAATAGCACTGATGCGCAAGGTCTAATCAACTGGGATGGTTTCCGTACTTATAACTTTGACGTAATTGACGGCGTTGAGTATCAGATCGATATTACTCAACCTGCTAAATATGATGGCAGTTGTAAAGTGGTTAACCCAGATTCGCAGCGTATTGTTAATCTAACATTCCAAGGTAAGCCTGTAGATATGAAGCAAGACTTCATCATCGCGAGTAACAACTACCGTGCATACGGCGCGAAGTTTGCGGGTACTGGTGCGAAGTTTGTTGCGTTTGCATCTCCAGATGAAAACCGTAGCGTGCTGTCTGCTTACATCTCAGAAGTGAGTGCAGAAAAAGGTGAAGTTACTCCAAGCGCTGACAACAACTGGTCATTTGCTCCAATTAAGAGTGATAAAAAACTAGATATCCGCTTTGAGACTTCTCCAAGTGAAAAAGCGGCTAAGTTTGTCAAAGATAAAGGTCAGTACCCTATGACCCAAGTCGCGACTGACGAAGTTGGTTTTGCCGTGTATAAGATTGATCTTCAAAAATAATCCTATACTGAACTGAAATCTAAAAACCGCCCTCTTTTCAGGGGCGGTTTTTTTTATCATTTAATTATATACTTTGAAGCAATGAACCCGGCTTATTGAAAGCCACATAATTTTTGTTAACAACAGAGACACTATGGATAATCGTTTTATTTCAGAGCTACAGCACCATGGTTTTAGCCAAGGCCAGATTGATGAGTTAGCCCAAATCGTATCCCCGTTGGAGCTGCCAACACGTCATATTTTGGTTAATCAGGGTGAACAGGCTGATAGTGTCTATTTCTTGCTTGAAGGGCTTTGTCACGCCTGTTATTTAACCGAGTCGGGCAAACAGTTCAGTAAGGAGTTTTATTGGGAACAAGATTGGATCATCGGGTTTGAAAGCCTTATTAATCAACAAGCCTATCCATACTTACTGGAAACGCTCACCCCTGTCAGCCTGCTAAGCTTTCCTGTTGAAGCCATTACTCAATGGCGAGAACAAGCAAATCCCATCTACATTAAGTTGATTGAAACCCAGCTGCTTTACAAAGAATCCAAAGAACGATTCATGCTGCTTTATTCCGCAGAAGAGAGATATGCACTTTTTTGCCAGAATTTCCCTGACTTAGAAGAGCGCCTTACCGATTACCAGATAGCCGCCTACCTTGGAATTACTCATATTAGTTTAAGCCGAATAAAATCAAGAATAAAAAACCGCTAGAAGATTAACAATAGTTAATGATTCACTGTCTAAAAATTGCTAGATTGCCAATACGTTACACTCACCAGACACGATTATGCTTTCATGGAAACTATTGAGTTTTAATCAACTCAGCACTCATCAGCTATACAATCTCATTAAACTGCGTATCGATGTTTTTGTCGTTGAGCAGACATGCCCTTATCCGGAGCTGGATGATAAAGATACACTTGATGGCGTATACCAGCTCATCGGCTTCATGGATGATGAAATTGTTGCCTGTGCACGATTAATGGCTCCAGGCGTTAACTATGACAATGCCAGCATTGGCAGAGTCGCGACAAAATTATCATGCCGTGGCCAAGGGTTGGGCCACAAGCTTGTGGCCGAAGCTTTATCACAATGCCAAGAGCTTTGGCCTGACTATTCTATTGATATCGGAGCGCAGGAGCACCTTAGTCGATTTTATGCCGAGTACGGATTTCAGCCCATATCTGATATGTATTTAGAAGACGATATACCGCATATTGATATGAGACTAGAGAAGTAATCCCTTGAAAGTGTCTTCGACGACTCTGGCGTTATTATCCCTGATCCTCGGTAACTTGATGGCTTCGTTTTCTGACGTCGCCGTTAAATTATTGGAAGGGGAGGTATTTGCATTTCAATATATCTTTATTCGCCAGTTCATCGCCACCCTTGTCATAGCCCCCCTATATTTCGCCACCCGACGACACAACCATCCGGTTCCCCCTTTAAACTGGAAGGTCACTGCCATCCGCGCAAATTTAATTATTGTGGGCGCCTCTTGCATGGTAGTGGCTATTACCTATCTGCCCTTGGCTACGGCAAATGCCGTTTTTTATGCGGCACCACTCATCATGCTGCCCACATCATTACTTTTGCTAAAGGAAAAACCGAACAGCTACAAAGTCATTGCAACTATTGTTGGGTTTATAGGGGTATTAATCGTGCTGAGACCATCCCAGTTCCACTGGGCCGCTTTTTTTGCATTAGGTACCGCTGTCACTATCGCTCTGTTCAACGTATTAGTCAGAAAGCTGCCAAGCGAGCATAGTGTTATTCATACCCTATTTTGGACCAGCCTTTTTTCGCTACCAACTTCGGGGTTACTTGCCATGCTCAACTGGACAGCAATGAGCGACTCCCAGGTCATATGGACTGTCACCAGTTCACTGTGTATTTTGGCCTATAACGGGTTAGCGGTTTTCGCTTACAAAAGAGCTCAGGCTGATCAAATTGCGCTGTCTGAATATTCCGGGCTTATCTTTGTGACACTCATGGGTATTGCTTGGTTTAACGAACTGCCGGATATATTTACCTTGCTGGGTATCGGGCTCATTATTCTGCCGCTTGTCCCGCCAAAATATGTTTTTAGAAGACGCCGTAAAGCAAACTCTATGTAGGCGATGATTATCGTTTGTAGGTAATTACTTACTTCGCCCAAAGCCACCATCAGATAAACGGAAGAACATCACTGAACTATCATTTTTTTCTAACTGAAGTATGTCGAGTTCTCCTTTCGCGGTCAGTTTATAACGAACAAGCTGCCCTTGGGTGATCTTACTTAACGGTTTATCTAGGCCTTCTATTTTAACTAACAAGTTCAAATCTGCCATTGGAAGTTTATTGGTTCTAAATACTTTAGCCAGAGTATCTCCAGACTGTACCGTATACTCTTGCCAATCATCGGTCTTTGTCACCGCTTGTTTGCTAGCACCTTCCTGACTCAGGCTGGTCGTATTCACCGATACCTGCACTCGATTTTTAGTTGAAGAAGAAACCTCAGTCTCAGGCTCTACATCCGAGGTCGGTAGTACTAGTAGTACTAAGACAATCGAACTAAGAATAGCAATAATTCGCTGATGAAATTTGGGCAGTTGTTTCCACCATGATAGCGAAACATTTAAGTTTACTTTTTTTACCCGTACCATCAGATCATCAAAAAGATTAGTCTGCTTTTTCTTCCTATTTCGACGATTCATATAGAGCCTTCCTTCAAACAACTGTGATCATGCAAATAACTATACTCAATTTCCTGCTATTGCTAAATCAGGATAAATTTTGAGGCGTTTTGAGTATATATCAAAACCCTTGCCCAGCTCACTCTGACATTCATTAATTGTGAAAAATCCCTATCTGCCGTCAATCTTGTCTATGGTTGCACATCTTCTCGTATTCTGGTTTCTTCAGCTCGTCATTACTGCTATGCTTTGGTCTTTATTTAACGAACAATATAGAGTGACAAAATGTCTGATATCAAATTAGAAACCGTAGAGCAGAAAGCAAGTTACGGTATTGGTCTACAAATGGGTCAACAACTTGCGGGAAGCGGCCTTGAAGGTCTAAATGTTGACGCAATTGCTAAAGGTATTGCTACGGCTCTAACTGGCGAAATGCCAGAGATCGAAGTAGACGAGATCAACAACGCACTACAAGAAATTCATACACGTGCTGAATCAGCTCGTGAAGAAGTTGCAAAAGTTGCGGCTGCTGACGGTGAAGCGTTCCTTAAAGATAACGCACTACGTCCAGAAGTCACTGTTTTGGAGTCAGGTCTTCAGTATGAAGTACTAACCGAAGGTACTGGCGAAATCCCAACTTCTGACAAGCAAGTACGTGTTCATTATCACGGTGAACTAACTGATGGTACTGTATTCGATAGCTCTGTTTCTCGTGGACAACCAGCTGAGTTCCCTGTAACTGGCGTTATTAAAGGTTGGGTTGAAGCTCTACAATTAATGCCTGTAGGTTCTAAGTGGAAACTTTGTATCCCACAAGATCTAGCATACGGCGAGCGTGGCGCAGGTGCTGCTATCCCTCCTTATGCAGCTCTAGTATTTGAAGTTGAGCTACTAGATATTCTGTAAGAATATTTTTCAATCAGTCTCAAAAATAAGCGGTGATTTTCACCGCTTTTTTTATGCGTGGCATACACTATCACTAACTTGTCTTATTTACATTCGTCATTCAAAGTCATTTCCATATGTCATTAAGGAGAACCATAGTGAAAGCCATCACAACACTTCTTGGAACATTAGCACTAATTATTTCATTCCCAAGCCAGGCCATTTTTGGTCTGGGATCCGACTCGGATAAGAGCACGGATACTAGCTCTCTTTCTGCAATTACTGAAACGCTGACCAGCCAGGTATCTTCGCAAAGCGAGTCTCCGTTGATAGGAATGTTGACAAATCAGCTTGGCGTTTCCCCGACGCAAGCAACCAGTGGCGCCGGTGCCATGCTTGCCTTAGCCTCCAATTCCTTGTCCGGAGACAACACTTCTGAACTGAGCCAGCTCATCCCCGGCATGAGTTCACTACAAAGTTCTACCCCAGGGTTGCTGAGTATGGCTACAAACATGAGGGCAGTAAACGATGTATTCAGTACGTTAGGACTTGATCCCAGCATGATTGCTCAATTTGCTCCAGTCATACTTAATTATCTCACCAAACAAGGGGCTTCTAGCGGGCTGCTAGGGTCACTAAGCAACCTTTGGCAAAACTAATTAATCTGGAATTTTCGCCTCAAATTGTTGAACTGAGGCAATAAATTTATCAATGCTCGAAAGGAAGGGCTTGTTTCTTCGTTATAAATTATGACATTCTGGTGTTTCATTCACGGAAGAGATTATAAGCAATGAAAGATGAGACCCTTTCCATACACCACGGTTATGAGACAGATCCAACGACCAAATCAGTAGCTACCCCTATTTATCAAACCGTCGCGTACGAATTTGATAATGCTCAACATGGTGCAGACCTATTCGACCTAGCGGTACCGGGTAATATTTATACTCGTATAATGAACCCAACCAATGATGTTCTTGAGAAACGAATGTCTGCTCTCGAAGGTGGTATTGCAGGTCTTGCTGTAAGTTCTGGCAGCTCAGCGATTCATTATGCCATTCTCACTCTGGCACAAATGGGCGACAACATAGTATCAACACCACAGCTTTACGGCGGCACCTATACCCTGTTTGCTCACATGCTGCCAAACATGGGCATTGAAGTACGTTTTGCAAAAGATGATAAACCTGAAAGCCTTGCTGAACTTATTGACGAAAATACCAAAGCCGTTTATTGCGAATCCATCGGTAACCCTGCGGGTAATATCATTGATTTAGGCAAATTATCTGAACTAGCCCACGCACAAGGTGTCCCTGTTATTGTCGATAATACCGTAGCAACACCTGCCGTATGCAAACCGATTGAGTTTGGTGCTGATATCGTAATCCACTCTCTAACCAAGTATGTGGGTGGTCACGGAACCTCATTAGGCGGGATTATTATTGATTCAGGCAATTTCCCTTGGGCTGAACACAAAGAACGCTTCCCTGTATTGAACCAACCTGAACCTTCCTATCATGGGGTAGTTTATACCGAAGCTTTTGGCCCAGCTGCATTTATAGGACGCGCGCGAACCGTGCCGCTACGTAATACTGGTTCTGCACTTTCTCCAATGAATGCATTTATGCTTTTACAAGGCTTAGAGACTTTGTCGCTACGAATGGAGCGTCACTGTGAAAACGCACTTAAGGTTGCCCAATACCTGCAAAACCACGAGAAAGTCAGCTGGGTTAGCTACGCAGGCCTTCCTGAGTCTGAATTCTTTCCACTTGCTGAGAAGTACATGAAAGGTAAGCCATCCGCTATATTATCGTTTGGTTTGAAAGATGGTTATGATGCAGGCGTACGTTTCTACGATGCACTTCAAATTTTCAAGCGCTTGGTCAATATTGGCGATGCTAAATCATTAGCCTGTCACCCTGCGTCTACGACACACAGACAACTAGACGAAGCAGAACAAAAACAGGCAGGAGTATCTCCGGAGATGATCCGTTTGTCGGTCGGTATCGAACATATTGACGATATTATCGAGGACTTGGAGCAGGCGCTAGGCGCGTAGCAATTTCGGATTGTGGGTTGTGGGTTGTGGGTTGTGGGTTGTGGGTTAAATTTATATAACCAAACAATGGGTGATGTAAAGTACCACCTATAACCCTTAGAACGTAGTTCGTCCCGTTACCCATTACCTTACAAACACAAAAAAGCCGAGCATAATGCTCGGCTTTTGTTTTAATAGAACATGTACTTATTCAGCAGCAGCTTCTTCAGCAACTTCTGGGCGATCTACAAGCTCAATGTAAGCCATTGGAGCTTTGTCACCTGTACGGAAACCACATTTTAGAATGCGAGTATAACCGCCTTGACGGCTCGCAAAACGTGGACCTAGTTCATTAAATAGTTTTGCTACAACTTCGTTATCACGAGTGCGAGCAAATGCCAGACGACGGTTAGCAACACTGTCTGTCTTAGCTAGTGTAATCAAAGGCTCAATTACGCGACGTAGTTCTTTTGCTTTAGGCACGGTAGTTTTAATAACTTCGTGACGAACAAGAGAGCTAGCCATGTTGCTGAACATCGCTTTACGATGACTGCTGTTGCGGTTGAGTTGACGACCACTCTTACGATGGCGCATGACCTAATCCTTCTAACTAGTATCGGTTAATCTTCAGCGATGGACGCTGGCGGCCAGTTTTCTAGGCGCATGCCTAGAGAAAGACCACGTGAAGCGAGCACATCTTTAATCTCTGTAAGAGATTTCTTACCAAGGTTTGGCGTTTTAAGTAGCTCAACCTCGGTACGCTGTACTAGATCACCGATGTAGTGAATCGCTTCTGCTTTCAAACAGTTAGCAGAGCGAACTGTTAGTTCAAGATCGTCTACAGGACGCAGTAGGATCGGATCGAATTCTGGTTTCTCTTCTTTCTCCTCAGGTACACGTACATCACGAAGATCTACGAACGCATCCAGTTGTTCAGCTAAAATTGTAGCTGCACGACGGATAGCTTCCTCAGGTTCTAAAGTACCATTCGTTTCCATATCGATAACAAGCTTGTCTAAGTCAGTACGTTGCTCAACACGGGCAGCTTCAACAGAGTAGGCAATTTTGTCTACTGGGCTGTAAGTTGCGTCGACAAGCAAACGACCGATTGGACGCTCATCTTCTTCAGTATGGATACGAGCAGAAGACGGAACATAACCACGACCACGTTCAACTTTGATACGCATAGCGATCTCAGCGCTGTCATCCGTTAGGTGACAAAGAATGTGGTCTGGGTTAGCGATCTCTACATCACCATCATGGGTGATGTCACCTGCAACAACAGGGCCTGAGCCTGATTTGTTCAGTGTAATAAACACTTCATCTTTGCCTTCAGCTACACGAACAGCCAAACCTTTAAGGTTTAGAAGGATTTCAAGAATATCTTCCTGAACACCTTCTTTAGTGCTGTATTCGTGCAAAACGCCTTCAATTTCAACTTCCGTCACTGCGCAACCTGGCATTGAAGAAAGTAGAATACGACGAAGCGCATTACCTAGAGTGTGACCGAAGCCGCGCTCTAATGGCTCAAGAGTTACTTTTGCGTGTGTCGTGTTGATCTGTTCGATGTCAACAAGACGTGGCTTAAGAAATTCTGTTACAGAACCCTGCATTGTGTCCTCTCTTTATTTTAAACCTTACTTAGAGTAAAGTTCGACGATCAAGTGTTCGTTGATATCAGCTGATAGGTCAGAACGTTCAGGCATACGCTTGAATGTACCTTCCATTTTGCCAGCATCTACTTCAATCCAAGTTGGTTTTTCGCGTTGTTCTGCAACTTCTAGAGCCGCTTTAATGCGAGATTGCGTTTTAGCTTTCTCACGAATAGAAACAACGTCATTCGCAGCAACTTTGAATGAAGGAACGTTTACAACTTTACCGTTTACTAGAATAGCTTTATGGCTAACTAGTTGACGAGCTTCTGCGCGAGTTGCGCCAAAACCGATGCGGTAAACTACGTTATCAAGACGACCTTCAAGAAGCTGAAGTAGGTTTTCACCTGTGTTGCCTTTAAGACGCGCAGCTTCTTTGTAGTAGTTACGGAATTGTTTTTCTAGAACGCCATAAGTACGACGAACTTTTTGCTTCTCACGAAGCTGAACGCCATATTCAGATAGACGACCGCGACGAGCGCCGTGTACACCTGGTGCGTTATCAATTTTACACTTGGTATCTATCGCACGAACACCAGACTTAAGAAATAAGTCAGTACCTTCGCGACGGCTAAGCTTCAGCTTAGGACCCAAATATCTTGCCATGATTCTTCTCCAATATTCCTAGAAACGAAACGTTATACGCGACGTTTCTTAGGTGGACGACAACCGTTATGAGGGATCGGAGTTGCATCAACAATATTTGTGATGCGGTATCCAGCTGCGTTTAACGCACGGATAGTTGACTCACGACCAGGACCTGGGCCCTTAACCATAACTTCCAAGTTCTTTAGACCGTATTCTTTGGCCATTTCACCAGCGCGTTCAGCGGCAACCTGTGCTGCGAACGGCGTAGATTTGCGAGAACCACGGAAACCAGAACCACCTGCAGTAGCCCAAGCTAATGCGTTACCTTGGCGATCGGTAATCGTAACGATTGTATTATTGAAAGAAGCATGAATGTGCGCTACGCCATCAGCTACTTGCTTGCGTACGCGCTTACGAGCGCGTGTTGGTTGTTTTGCCATTGTACTCTCTACCTTATCCGATTAACGTTTGATCGGCTTGCGCGGACCCTTACGGGTACGTGCGTTGGTTTTAGTACGCTGTCCACGTAGTGGTAGACTGCGACGATGACGAAGACCGCGATAACAGCCAAGGTCCATAAGACGCTTGATGTTCATCGATACTTCACGACGTAGATCACCTTCTACAGTGTACTTGGCGACACCATCACGCAGTTGATCAACCTGCTCTTCAGTTAGTTCACTGATCTTAACATCTTCAGCAATACCCACTTCAGCTAAAATAGCTTGAGAGCGAGTTTTACCGATGCCGTAAATCGCAGTAAGTGCGATTACAGAATGTTTATGATCAGGAATGTTAATGCCAGCTATACGGGCCACTATTCACTCCTAGTACTTTAATAAAGAATTATCCGCAGCAAAGCCCGTAGAGGATACGCTGCGGTTTACTACTTCTTTTGCACGCAAAAGGTAGGCCGAGCAATATACTCGACCAACCTCTACATTTCAAGTAAAAATTTCTGCTTAATTTAGCCTTGGCGCTGCTTGTGCTTTGGCTCACTGCAAATTACACGCACAACACCGTTGCGCTTAATGATTTTACAGTTACGGCAGATTTTTTTAACGGAAGCACGAACTTTCATTGCTAAACTCCGTAAACGGGAATCTGAGCTATTTCCGCTATATTAGCGGCCGTAGCCTTTCAGATTCGCTTTTTTCAACACAGAATCATACTGTTGTGACATCAGATGAGTCTGTACCTGTGCCATAAAATCCATGATAACAACCACTACGATAAGTAGTGATGTACCGCCGAAGTAGAAACGTACGTTCCACGCGACCATCATGAATTCGGGAATCAGACAGATAAAGGTAATATATAGAGCACCTGCAAGGGTAAGTCTAGTCATTACTTTATCAATATATTTCGCTGTCTGCTCACCTGGGCGGATGCCGGGTACGAATGCACCTGACTTCTTCAAGTTATCTGCTGTTTCACGCGGGTTGAATACCAACGCCGTGTAGAAGAAGCAGAAAAATATAATCGCTGCTGCATAAAGCATTACATACAACGGTTGACCTGGGCTAAGAGCCAAAGACACATCAGTTAACCAACCAAATGTGCTGCTCTCACCGTTTTGACCAAACCATTGCGCTAATGTTCCTGGGAACAAAATGATGCTTGATGCAAATATTGCAGGAATTACACCGGCCATATTAATCTTAAGTGGCAAGTGAGTACTTTGTGCTGCAAAAACTTTACGACCTTGTTGACGCTTCGCATAGTTAACGACGATACGACGTTGACCACGCTCCATGAAAACAACAAAGGCGATTACAGCAAAAGATAAAACCCCAATAAACAGTAGAAGAAGTACGTGCAATTCACCTTGACGCGCTTGCTCAATTGTTTGTCCGATTGCCGAAGGCAATCCAGCTACGATACCCGAAAATATAATAATCGAGATACCGTTGCCAATTCCGCGCTCTGTTATTTGTTCACCTAACCACATCAAAAACATGGTACCGGTTACTAAACTAACGGTGGCCAACAGGGTAAACATGGTTTGGTCGATAACGACCAGATTGTCGACCATGTTTGGTAGGCCTGTTGATATACCTATAGCTTGGAATGTAGCTAACACAAGCGTGCCATAGCGTGTATATTGGCTAATCTTTCGACGCCCTGCTTCACCCTCTTTCTTGAGTTCCGCTAACGCTGGATGAACTACAGTTAGCAACTGGATAACAATTGATGCCGAAATATACGGCATGATACCCAGCGCTAATATAGATGCACGCTCTAAAGCACCACCAGAGAACATGTTGAACATTTCAACAATGGTGCCTTTTTGCTGTTCGAACATATTGGCAAGTACAGCTGCGTCAATACCAGGTAGCGGTACAAAAGAACCTGCTCTGAATACTAATAACGCTATTACTACGAATAGTAAGCGCGACTTTAGTTCAGCCAAGCCGCTTTGTGTACTACGAAAATCTTGTCCTGGTTTCTTAGCCATCTGTACCTCGTTACTCGAGATTAATCCTCGATTTTACCGCCTGCAGCTTCGATTGCAGCTTTAGCGCCTTTAGTCACGCGAATCCCTTTAACAGTTACCGCTTTACTAAGGTCACCAGAAAGAACAACTTTTACAAACTCGATGTTCTTAGTGATTACGTTAGCCGCTTTAAGGCTGTTAAGGTCAACAACGTCACCCGTTACTTTCGCTAGCTCAGCTAGACGAACTTCAGCAGACACTAGGCTCTTACGAGAAGTGAAACCGAATTTAGGCAAACGTTGTTTCAAAGGCATTTGACCACCTTCGAAACCTGGACGAACAGAGCCGCCAGAACGTGATTTTTGGCCTTTATGACCACGGCCACCTGTTTTACCAAGACCGGAACCGATACCGCGACCTACGCGCTTCTTAGAAGGCTTAGAACCTGCAGCCGGTGATAGAGTATTCAAACGCATTCTGATTACTCCTCAACTTTAACCATATAGTAAACTTTGTTGATCATTCCGCGAATACACGGAGTATCTTCAAGTTCAACTGTATGGTTGATGCGACGAAGGCCCAAACCTTTCAAGCACAATTTGTGCTTAGGTAAACGACCGATTGAGCTTTTAGTTTGAGTTACTTTGATAGTTGCCATGGTGCTTACTCCGAAATACTTTCAACAGTGAGACCACGTTTAGCAGCAACCATTTCTGGAGACTTCATGCCGCTCAAACCATCAATTGTAGCGCGTACAACGTTGATCGGGTTCGTAGAACCGTATGCTTTCGCAAGAACGTTGTGAACACCAACAACTTCAAGTACTGCACGCATTGCACCACCGGCAATGATACCTGTACCTTCAGCAGCTGGCTGCATGTAAACTTTAGAGCCAGTGTGACGACCTTTCACCGCGTGGTGAAGAGTGCCGTCGTTAAGCGCGATAGTAACCATGTTACGACGTGCTTTTTCCATTGCTTTTTGAATCGCAGCTGGTACTTCACGAGCTTTGCCGTAACCGAAACCAACGCGACCATTACCGTCACCAACTACTGTTAGTGCAGTAAAGCTAAAGATTCGACCGCCTTTAACCGTTTTTGAAACACGGTTAACTGCGATTAACTTTTCGTTAAAATCTGTAGCTTGAGCTTGTTGTTCTTTAGCCATCTTCCAAACCCTACCTTAGAATTTAAGACCAGCTTCGCGAGCAGAATCTGCTAGCGCCGCCACTCGACCGTGGTATTGGAAACCAGAACGATCGAAAGCAACATTCGAGATGCCTTTTTCGATAGCGCGCTCTGCAATAGCTTTACCTACTGCTTTAGCTGCGTCAACGTTACCAGTATTCTTAACTTGCTCACGGATCGCTTTTTCTACAGTAGAAGCTGCTGCGATAACCTCAGAGCCATTCGGTGCAATTACCTGTGCATACACGTGACGTGGAGTACGGTGTATAACTAGGCGATTTACGCGAAGTTCTGCAATCTTACGACGTGCACGTGTAGCACGACGGATGCGAGATGCTTTCTTATCCATAGTGTTACCTTACTTCTTCTTAGCTTCTTTAGTACGCACAAATTCATCTGCGTAACGAACACCTTTACCTTTATAAGGCTCAGGCTCACGGTAAGAACGAATGTCAGCCGCAACTTGACCAACAAGTTGTTTATCACAACCCGTTAGAATAATTTCAGTTTGGCTAGGACACTCTGCTTTAACACCTTCAGGTAGAGCGTGCTCTACTGGGTGAGAGAAGCCAAGTGTAAGGTTTACAGATGCGCCTTTAACAGCAGCACGGTAACCAACACCTTTAAGTAATAGCTTCTTCGTAAAGCCTTGTGTAACACCAACAACCATGTTGTTAACTAGTGCACGAGCAGTACCTGCTTGAGCATTCGCTTTAAACACACCTTCACTTGGAGTGAAAGTAAGGTTGTTGTCTTCCTGGGCTACAACTACTGCGTTATTAATAACACGAGATAGTTCGCCTTTGGCACCTTTGACAGTGACTTCTTGGCCGTTAAGCTTCACCTCTACGCCAGCTGGAATAGCGACAGGTGCTTTAGCAACACGAGACATAGTCTACTCCTTAAGCTACGTAGCAGATGATCTCACCACCAAGACCTGCTTTACGAGCAGCACGGTCTGACATCAGACCCTTGGAAGTGGACACTACAGCAATACCCAGACCACCCATCACGGTTGGTAGCGAGTCTTTATTCTTATAGACGCGCAGACCAGGACGTGATACACGTTGGATTTGCTCGATTACAGGGTTAGCTTGGAAGTACTTAAGAGTAACTTCTAGCTCTGGTTTTGCTTCGCCTTCAACAGCGAAGTCAACGATATAACCTTCAGCTTTTAACAAAGTAGCAATTGCAACTTTAAGCTTTGAAGAAGGCATTTTCACAGCAACTTTATTTGCTGATTGACCGTTACGAATGCGGGTCAGCATATCCGAAATCGGATCTTGCATGCTCATAACATTTACTCCAAATGATTAAGTGGCAATTACCAGCTAGCCTTACGAAGTCCCGGAATCTCGCCTTTCATGCAAGCTTCACGAACCTTAATACGACTCAGACCGAACTTACGCAGGTAACCGTGTGGACGACCAGTTTGGTTGCAACGGTTGCGCTGACGTGATGCACTTGAATCACGTGGAAGAGATTGCAGTTTAAGTACCGCATTCCAACGATCTTCTTCAGATGCGTTTACATCGCTAATGATAGCTTTAAGTGCTGAACGCTTCTCAGCAAATTTAGCAACTAGCTTTGCACGTTTTGTTTCACGTGCCTTCATTGATTGTTTAGCCATAACAGTAACCCTTCACCTTATTTGCGGAATGGGAAGTTAAAGGCAGCCAGCAGAGCTCGGCCTTCCTCATCGTTTGCAGCAGACGTCGTGATAGTAATATCAAGACCGCGCACACGATCGACTTTATCGTAGTCGATTTCCGGAAAGATGATTTGCTCGCGAACGCCCATGCTAAAGTTACCGCGTCCGTCAAAAGACTTAGCGCTAACACCACGGAAATCACGTACTCGTGGAAGAGCAATTGAGATTAAACGCTCAAGAAACTCCCACATACGCTCGCCACGCAAGGTTACTTTACAACCAATTGGGTAGCCTTCACGAATTTTGAAACCAGCAACAGATTTACGCGCCTTAGTGATAAGTGGCTTTTGACCAGAGATGGTCGCCATATCAGAGGCTGCGTTTTCTAGCAGTTTCTTATCGTTGATTGCTTCACCAACGCCCATATTTAGGGTGATTTTATCAATCCTAGGGACTTGCATGACGCTTGTATAGCCGAACTCTTTGGCAAGTTCAGCGACTACAGACGACTTGTAGTAATCATGCAGTTTCGCCATAGTAGAACTCCAAATTACTTCTATTAGTTAGAAACGGTTTCGCCGTTAGACTTAAAGAAACGAACTTTCTTACCATCTTCAATACGAAAACCGATGCGGTCTGCTTTACCAGTTGCTGCGTTGAAAAGTGCAACATTAGAAACATCCATTGCTGCTTCTTGTTCCACGATACCGCCTTGTTGACCTAGAGCCGGAACCGGCTTTTGGTGCTTCTTAACAAGGTTGATACCTTCAACGATAACTTTACCAGTAGTTAGAACCTTAGTTACTTTACCTTTCTTGCCTTTATCTTTACCAGCAAGAATGATTACTTCGTCATTACGACGGATTTTAGCTGCCATTTCTGGATGCTCCTTACAGAACTTCTGGAGCCAGAGAGACTATTTTCATGAATTTCGCATTGCGAAGTTCACGAGTCACTGGTCCAAAGATACGTGTACCGACTGGTTGCTCAGTAGTGTCGTTTAACAATACACAAGCATTACGGTCGAAGCGAATGACAGAACCGTCAGGGCGACGTACGCCTTTACGGGTGCGCACCACTACCGCTTTGAGAACATCACCTTTTTTTACTTTACCGCGAGGAATTGCTTCCTTAACAGTAACTTTGATGACGTCGCCAATATGTGCATAACGGCGGTGAGAGCCACCCAGAACCTTAATACACATTACCTTGCGCGCGCCAGAGTTATCCGCGGCGTCAAGTGTACTTTGCATTTGGATCATGTTAGTGCTCCGCTAATTATTTAAACTAGACCCTCTCGGGTCGGGCTGCCTTTTAATAAGGGCTGCGAATTGTACCACCCTTTTTTGTGATTGGGTAGACAAAAAATAGGCGGCCCCAAAAATAATTTGGAGCCGCCATTTCGCTATAGAATCAAGTAAAAGCTAAATTAGCTTTTTGCCTTTTCTATAACTTTCACCAAAGTCCAAGACTTAGTCTTAGACAATGGACGACATTCACGAATCTCAACTTTGTCGCCTTGGCCACATTCGTTGGTTTCATCATGTGCATGCAGTTTAGTCGTGCGCTTTACGAACTTGCCGTAAATTGGGTGTTTAACCATACGCTCGATAGCTACAGTGATAGACTTGTCCATCTTGTCGCTAACTACACGGCCTTGCATAGTACGGATTTTGTCGCTCATTATGCGCCTGCCTTCTCAGTCAAAACAGTTTTCACACGTGCGATATCACGGCGTACAGCTCTCAGAGTATGAGTTTGCTGAAGCTGACCAGTCGCTGCTTGCATACGCAAGTTAAACTGTTCGCGAAGCAAATTTAATAGCTCTGCGTTAAGCTCTTCAGCGTTTTTTTCGCGTAGATCTTGTGCTTTCATCACATCACCTGCTTAGTTACAAATGTTGTTTTGATTGGCAGTTTACGTGCCGCAAGGCGGAACGCTTCACGTGCCAATTCTTCAGGTACACCGTTCATTTCGTACATAACCTTTCCAGGTTGGACTTGGGCTACCCAGTACTCAACGTTACCTTTACCCTTACCCTGACGAACTTCAAGTGGTTTTTCTGTGATTGGCTTGTCTGGAAAAATACGAATCCAGATTTGACCTTGACGCTTAACGTGACGCGTCATCGCACGACGAGCTGCTTCAATCTGACGAGCAGTAATACGGCCACGGCCGACTGCTTTTAGACCGAATTCGCCGAAGCTTACATCAGTACCTTTAGCTAGACCACGGTTGCGACCAGTCTGAACCTTACGGAACTTAGTACGTTTAGGTTGTAACATCAGTCGTCTCCTTATTTACGGCCTTTACGCTGCTTCTTAGGCTTGTCAGCCTTTGGCTCTACTGCGTTAGCAGCTGGCATTCCGCCTAGAATCTCACCTTTGAAGATCCAAACTTTAATGCCGATCACACCGTATTGGGTGTGAGCCGAAGAAGTTGCGTAATCAATATCAGCACGTAGTGTGTGTAGTGGCACACGGCCTTCACGGTACCATTCAGTACGCGCGATTTCAGCGCCGCCAAGACGACCGCTTACTTCAACCTTGATACCCTTCGCACCTAGGCGCATTGCGTTTTGTACTGCGCGCTTCATAGCACGACGGAACATAACGCGACGCTCTAGCTGAGACGCGATGCTATCAGCCACTAATTGACCGTCTAGCTCAGGCTTACGTACTTCAGCGATGTTAATTTGCGCTGGTACACCTGCAATTTTAGCTACAGCTGTGCGTAGCTTCTCAACGTCTTCACCTTTCTTACCGATAACAACACCTGGACGAGCAGTGTGAATAGTCACACGAATACTCTTAGCAGGACGCTCGATAACGATACGTGATAGAGATGCTTTTGAAAGTTCCTTAGTTAGGAACTGACGTACCTTGAAGTCGCCGTCTAGGTTGTCAGCGAATTCTTTGGTATTAGCAAACCATGTAGCATTCCAAGGCTTAACGATGCCAAGACGAATACCATTTGGATGTACTTTCTGACCCATTGCTTACTCTCCTAGTCTCTAGCGATCAGCTACAACGATGCTGATGTGGCTTGAACGCTTCAAGATACGATCGGCACGACCTTTAGCACGAGGCATAATACGCTTCATGATAGGGCCTTCATCTACGAAGATTTTAGCGACATTAAGATCGTCGATATCTGCACCTTCGTTGTGTTCCGCATTTGCGATTGCTGACTCAAGAACTTTCTTAATTAGTACAGCAGCTTTTTTGTTGCTGAACGTTAAGATTTCTAGAGCTTGGTCAACAGATTTACCGCGAATTTGGTCTGCAACTAAGCGAGCCTTTTGAGGCGAAATACGAGCAAAGTTATGTTTAGCTAGTGCTTCCATTATCTACTCCTTATTTCTTTTTCGCTTTCTTATCTGCAGCATGGCCGCGATAAGTACGAGTTGGTGCAAATTCACCCAGTTTGTGACCGATCATTTCATCAGTTACAAATACTGGTACGTGCTGACGACCATTATGGACAGCGATGGTCAAACCGATCATTGTTGGAATGATCATTGAGCGACGGGACCAAGTCTTAATAGGCTTTTTGTCTCCGCTTTCCACCGCTTTCTCTACCTTCTTCAGCAAGTGTAGGTCAATAAAAGGACCTTTCTTGAGAGAACGTGGCATGGCGATTCCTCTTTATAGATTATTTATTACGACGACGTACAATGTACTTGTCAGTGCGCTTGTTCTTACGAGTCTTGAAGCCCTTAGTAGGCTGACCCCAAGGAGATACTGGATGACGACCACCAGAAGTACGGCCTTCACCACCACCATGTGGGTGATCTACTGGGTTCATCACAACACCACGAACGGTTGGACGAACACCACGCCAGCGGCTAGCACCAGCTTTACCTAGTTCACGTAGCATATGCTCAGAGTTACCAACTTCACCGATCGTTGCACGACCTTCAGAAAGAACTTTGCGCATTTCGCCAGAACGTAGGCGTAGAGTTACATAAGCACCATCGCGAGCGATGATTTGTGCGTATGCACCCGCAGAACGAGCAATTTGTGCACCTTTACCAGGTTTTAGTTCAACACAGTGAACTGTAGAACCTACTGGGATGTTGCGCATTGGCAGAGTGTTACCTGCTTTAATAGGCGCATCAACACCAGATTGTACTTGAGAACCCGCAAGGATACCCTTAGGTGCAATGATGTAGCGACGCTCACCGTCTGCGTACAGAACTAGAGCAATGTTTGCGCTACGGTTTGGATCGTATTCGATACGCTCAACTTTCGCTGGGATACCGTCTTTATTACGTTTAAAGTCAACTACACGATAATGATGCTTGTGACCACCACCGATGTGACGAACTGTAATACGACCGTGGTTGTTACGACCGCCATTTTTAGAGTTTTTCTCTAAAAGTGGAGCGTATGGCTTACCCTTGTGCAGGTCAGCGTTAACAACTTTAACTACGTGACGACGACCAGGGGAAGTCGGCTTACATTTAACAATAGCCATTCTTAACTACTCCTGTTATTCCGCACCGCCAACGAAGTCAAGATCCTGACCTTCTTTCAAAGTAACGTAAGCTTTTTTCACGTCTGAACGACGGCCTTCACGCATACCTTGACGTTTGGTCTTACCCTTAAGAATAAGAGTATTTACAGTCTTAACTTCAACTTCAAATAGCTTTTCTACCGCTGCTTTGATCTCTTTTTTAGTTGCATCTTTAGCTACTTTAAAAACGATAGTGTTCGCTTTTTCAGCAGTCATAGTTGCTTTTTCAGAGACATGTGGAGCACGTAGAACTTTTAGTAGACGCTCTTCAGTGATCATGCCAGCATCTCCTCAACTTGCTTAACTGCATCAGCAGTTATAAGAACCTTGTCAAATGCAATCAGACTTACTGGATCAATCGCAGCAACGTCACGAGCATCAACTTTATAAAGGTTACGAGCAGCTAAGAATAGATTTTCATCTACTTCGCCAGTTACGATCAGAACATCTTTAAGCTCAAGTTCTTTAAGCTTAGCTACTAGCTCTTTAGTTTTTGGTGCTTCTACTGAAAAGTTATCAACAACGATTAAACGCTCTTGACGAACCAATTCAGAAAGAATGCTTTTCATAGCACCGCGGTACATTTTCTTGTTAACTTTTTGGCTGTGATCTTGTGGTTTCGCAGCAAAAGTAACACCACCTGTACGCCAGATTGGGCTACGAATTGTACCAGCACGTGCACGGCCAGTACCTTTTTGACGCCAAGGCTTAGCACCGCCGCCAGATACTTCTGAACGAGTCTTTTGAGCACGAGTACCTTGACGAGCACCTGCTGCAAAAGCAACAACTACTTGATGTACAAGAGCTTCGTTAAACTCACGTCCGAAAGTAGTTTCGGAAACAGTTAGTGCATCAGCACCTTTAACTATCAATTCCATTACTTACTCCTAGACGTTATGCTTTAACAGCTGGTTTTACGATCACGTTGCCACCTGTTGAGCCTGGTACTGCACCTTTAATAAGAAGCAGATTGCGCTCAGCGTCAACACGTACGATCTCTAGGTTTTGAGTCGTTACACGCTCAGCACCCATGTGACCTGCCATTTTCTTGCCTTTAAACACGCGACCTGGAGTTTGACATTGGCCAATTGAACCCGGTGCACGGTGAGACAAAGAGTTACCGTGAGTCATATCTTGAGTACTGAAGTTCCAACGCTTAACTACGCCTTGGAAGCCCTTACCTTTAGATGTACCAGTAACGTCTACTTTTTTGATTTCATTGAATAGTTCTACTGTTAGCTCAGCGCCAACTTCAAACTCTTCACCGTTTTCTAAACGGAATTCCCAAAGACCGCGGCCAGCTTCAACACCTGCTTTCGCAAAGTGACCAGCTTCTGGCTTAGATACACGGTTGGCTTTCTTAGCACCAGCAGTAATCTGGATAGCAGCATAGCCGTCATTATCAAGTGTTTTAACTTGAGCAATGCGGTTAGCTTCTACTTCAACAACTGTTACTGGAATAGAAACGCCTTCTTCGGTAAATACGCGGGTCATACCCACTTTACGTCCGACTAGACCTATCATTATTCTATTCTCCCTTAACCTAGGCTGATTTGAACATCGACACCAGCAGCAAGATCTAGACGCATAAGAGCATCTACAGTCTTGTCAGTTGGTTCTACGATGTCGATCAGACGCTTGTGAGTACGAATCTCGTACTGATCACGCGCATCTTTGTTAACGTGTGGAGAGATTAGAATAGTGAAACGTTCTTTACGAGTAGGTAGTGGAATAGGACCACGAACCTGCGCGCCGGTACGTTTTGCTGTTTCTACGATTTCCGCTGTAGACTGATCGATTAGTTTATAATCGAAAGCTTTAAGACGGATACGAATACGTTGGTTCTGCATGAGACAGAGCTCCAATAATAAATAAATTACACAAACAATATCGCCACTCAAACCTAATAATATAGGTGAATGCCGATTGATTCATGTGAAACCGTAGCCTCCAAGATTAGGAAGCGTTGTCAGTTAAATTTGAACTAGCTCTAGGCTAGTATTTTATTAACTGCGAACATAAGCTGAGTATACATTATTAAGCGCCTACACTAGGTAATTGCTTATCCTCATTGCTAATTGGTTCACAACTGACTTAAGCCAGTGGGCGGTATTATACAGATCACAAAACCGGATGCAAGAGATGGATGTAAAATAATCAAAAAGGATAAAAAGTAGAGGTTTCGCCAAGGCTAAATATGCATTACCACGCTGGAGCGTGGGAACGAGGAATGTAGTCGTATCCTTGTGGCAACAAAAAGGGAAGCCGAAGCTTCCCTTTTTTAATGCAATTTGCGCAAAATCAATCGATATTATGCGAAGATTTTAGCAACAACACCAGCACCAACTGTACGGCCACCTTCACGGATTGCGAAGCGTAGACCTTCGTCCATTGCGATTGGAGCAATTAGCTCAACCGTCATTTGAACGTTATCACCTGGCATTACCATCTCAACACCTTCAGGAAGCGTGATGTC
>DDQN01000071.1 GCA_002342685.1 Vibrio sp. UBA2441 | reverse complement strand
TATGGGTGATGGGTTATGGGTTATGGGTTATGGGTTATGGGTTATGGGTTATGGGTTATGGGCCGTTAAACAAAAAACCGGCTGCTTAAGCAACCGGTTTTTTTAATTAGTGAGAACAACCGCAGCCTCCGTTGCCACCGCCGCCGCAGCAGCCATCTTCTTTTTCTTTTGCATGGCCTTCACCACCACAACAACCGCCTTCGTGATCATGATCGTGACCACCGCAACCGCCTTCTTTATGAATATGGCCGTGCTCAACTTCTTCCGCTGTTGCTTCACGTGTTTCCATTACTTCCACATCAAAAGTCAGTGTTTGGCCTGCTAACATATGATTGCCATCAACCACAACTTCATCACCATCAACTTCAGTGACTTCTACAGGGATTGGACCTTGGTCTGTGTCAGCAAGGAAACGCATGCCCACTTCAATTTGTTCTACACCCTGAAATACATCCGCAGGAACACGCTGAACCAATGCATCATTGTGCTCACCATAGGCATCATCTGGAGAGATAGTTACAGAAAACTTATCACCAGCGACTTTACCTTCAAGCTCTTTTTCAAGGCCTGTGATCAGATTATTGTGACCATGTAGATAATCTAATGGGGCTTCGTTTGTGGCCTGATCTACAACAACACCATCTTCAAGCTTTACTTGATACGCTAGGCTTACTACTACGTTCTTTTCAATATTCATGTTTGCTCCAAAAGAGATCTAAGCTTGGCCTGAGTAACAGTAAACCAAGAAATACGTGTGTCTCGAAAACCGAGTTGTCACTATTATGGGGATGAATTATGGAAACTCAATTATTCTGGTTTAAAAATGCCAATTATCTCCTGCTCTGAATGTTCAGAACTCTGTACAGAACTAGGCGCTCGCTTATCAACATGCCCACACTCAACGCACTCAACCATCTCTATATTATTTTCAACCCACCAGCGCAGAGTATCCTGAGCAGAACACTTAGGACAAGCCGCCCCAGCAATAAATCTCTTTTTCATTCAATTATCCCCATCGCTCATCACTCGTAATCCATAACCCATCATCTACAATCCATTCATTATTTCCAATGGTTATTCGATTGGTTATCGTTTTCCATTTCTCTGGCAAATATTTCTTCCAACTCTTTTCTAGCTTCTTTAGATCGTTGATCCAAGTCTTTTTCATCTTTATGCAGTGGCAACAGCTCTTCAAGCATTGTTGCATCTAATTTTTTAAAATGCGCTTCTGCACGCTTCGCCTGATAGGGATGCATTCCCAGTTCAACCAAGAGTTGCCGGCCTAAATCCAGAGCCCCTAAAAAAGTTTCTCTAGAATAGTTAGGAACGCCATTATTTAGCATTTGATACGCTTCCACCCGGCTTCTTGCACGAGCCAGCACTTTTAAATTAGGGAAATGTTGATGACATATATGGATTATCTCTAGTATTTCATCGGGATTATCGGTACACGCAATAATCGCTTCCGCCTTATCTGCACCCGCGGCACGTAATAGATCCAACTTACTAGCATCCCCATAAAACACTTTATAACCATACTTCCTCAGCAGCTGAATTTGGCTTGGGTCACTTTCTAATACAGTAATACGGACTTTATTGGCGTACATCAAACGCCCAACTATCTGACCAAACCGACCAAACCCGGCAATGATCACTCGCGGATTACGATTAATGATATCGTTATTATCACTGGCATCGTTAGCGCTGTTTATTGTGGCAAAAAACCATTTTTCCTGAACAATCAGCAATATCGGCGTCGTTACCATGGACAAACTCACCACCACTAACAAAAATGCACTTAACTCAGCCGTTAATAATTGTTCGGCCTGAGCCGCCGTGAAGAGGACAAAAGCAAACTCCCCACCCTGGCTTAGAATGGCCGCCATTCGACTTCTGGCCTTTGCTCTGGTACCAAACAGTCTCGCCAGTGTGTATAAGATAAGTCCCTTAGTCACAATCAAGGCAACGACAGCAAGCAGCACCTCCAATGGGTGCAATGCCAACAAACCTAAATTAACCGCCATGCCTACGGCAATGAAAAATAATCCGAGCAATAAACCTTTGAAAGGTTCAATAGATACCTCAAGCTCATGCCTGTACTCACTCTCAGCTAATAACACACCCGCTAAAAATGTCCCCAGCGCCATGGATAAGCCCAATGTTTGCATAAAGAGCGCAATGCCTATAACGAGCAGTAACGCCGCTACAGTAAATAGCTCCCGTACCCCGCTCATTACGACATAACGAAATAACGGCCGCAATAAAAAGTGGCTACCAATGAGTAGCCCAACAATTAAAGCAATATTTTTTAATGTATCTAGCCAATCACCTTCACCACCTGCGCCCGCTAAAATGGGTAATATCGCTAACATAGGGATGACGGCTATATCTTGAAATAAAAGTACCGCGAACCCAGATTGCCCTGTATCACTACCCGCCAAACCTTGTTCTTCAATAACCCTTAATGCTATAGCAGTAGAAGATAAGGCAAGCCCCATACCTACCACCAGACTACTCTGCCAGGGCATTGAAAATAAAGAGCTGATCACCGCAATGATTGCCGTCGTCACCACGACCTGTGCACCACCTAAACCCAATATAGGGTTTCGCATTTGCCACAATTTTTTAGGGTTTAATTCCAAACCAATTAAAAACAACAGAAGAACAACGCCAAATTCAGCAAAGTGTAATATGGCATCGACATCACTTATCAAACCAAATCCCCAAGGCCCAATAGCGACTCCGGCAAGTAAATACCCTATAACCGACCCCAACCCCATTCTTTGGGCCAAAGGAACGGCAACAACCGCGGCCGATAAAAACACAACACCACTTTGCAAAAAATCATCAGTCAGTGCCATTGGTCACCTCCTGATTATCTGTCAACGGGTTAAGCAACCACTGCCGATAATTCTCAGCATGCTGATAACGGATAACATCCGACACATGCCGTGCCCAATGTAAAACCAAAGGCTCAACCCAGTGCATTCGACAAAGCGAAGCTGTCAACTCAAAGGGCTGCAATATCTCTTGCATGGGGTATTTATTATAACCAGAGGCAGCGAACGCCTCCTGAGCCCCTCCCGTAGTAATCACACTCCGCCAATATTTCCCCTTAAGTACACAGTTTTCACCAAAGGCAAACCCTTTACCTAATACTCTATCTATCCACTCTTTTAAAAGAGCAGGGCATGAATACATAAAAAGGGGATGTTGAAAGACAATAATGTCGTGAGAAAGTAAAAGATCATGTTCCTTTTGAACATCAATGAAGAAATCTGGATATTCCGCATAAAGATCATGGATAGTCACATGCTCCAATCCCTGTATCTTTTTTAACATTACACTATTGGCAATAGATGAATCGGGTTCAGGGTGAACAAATATTAATAAAATACGCGGTAGAGATTTATCTGTCTGAATCATTCCTTGCAATACTTCCTTTTCTTTTCTCTTAACAATGAGAGAACCAACAATCTGTGTTTTTGTTATGATTATGTAACGTACATCATATCCTAATTTGTATAATGATCGACTTTTAATCGCATAACGCCTAGTATGCTTCCCGTTTATTTAATCCTATCGAAAAGATTTCTATGATTACGTTCTCTGATATTCAGCTGCTACGAGGTGGTAAACCTCTTTTGGACCAAACCTCAGCAACCATTCACCCTGGCGACAAAGTTGGCTTGGTCGGAAAAAATGGCTGCGGTAAATCCACACTATTTGCACTAATGAAAGATGAGCTATCTATTGATGCTGGCACATTTAAACAACCAGCATATTGGGAGCTCGCTTGGGTTGCACAAGAAACACCCGCCTTAGAACGCCCCGCACTCGACTATGTGATAGATGGCGATAGAGAATTTAGAAAGCTTGAAGCAGACTTAATCAAGGCAGAACAGGATGATAACGGAACATTAGTGGCCGAGATCCATGGTAAAATTGATACCATTGGCGGGTACAGTATTAGAGCAAGAGCCGCAGAGCTCCTCGATGGTTTAGGGTTTAGTCAAGAGCAGATGAATTGGAGCCTGACTCAGTTTTCAGGGGGCTGGCGGATGCGTCTCAACCTGGCACAAGCACTGTTATGTCGTTCTGACCTTTTATTACTCGATGAGCCAACTAACCACTTAGATTTAGACGCTGTTATGTGGCTAGAGCGTTGGCTACAAAATTACCCCGGCACACTAGTATTAATTTCTCATGACCGGGATTTTCTCGACCCGATAGTCGGTCGCATTATCCATATAGAAAATCAGCAACTGAACGAATACACTGGTAATTACTCTTCCTTTGAGGTTCAACGATCACAAAAACTGATTTTGCAGCAAGCCATGTTTCAAAAACAGCAAAAACAGATGACTCATATGCAAAGTTATATTGACCGTTTTCGCTATAAAGCCTCAAAAGCGCGACAAGCACAAAGCAGAATTAAAGCACTGGAAAAAATGGAGAAAGTGCTGCCAGCGCAGTTCGATAACCCGTTCAGTTTTGAGTTTAGAGAGCCCTCTGCGCTACCAAATCCAATCTTAATGATGGACGAAGTTTACGCAGGATATGATGACAACCTTATTCTAGAAAAAATACGTCTTAATTTGGTACCAGGCAGTCGAATTGGATTGCTTGGCCGAAATGGTGCGGGTAAATCTACGCTAATTAAATTGCTATCCGGCGAACTAAAACAGCAAGGTGGCGATCTTACTTATTCTCAGGGTGTCAAAATTGGTTATTTTGCTCAGCATCAGCTAGAAACACTGCACCCCGAAGAAACACCACTTCAGCACATGATGCAAATTGCACCAAAACAGACCGAACAAGAACTTAGAAATTATCTGGGTAGCTTTGGTTTTCAAGGCGATAAAGCATTAGATAAAGTAGCGCCATTTTCTGGAGGTGAGAAAGCTCGTTTAGTGCTGGCGCTTATCGTCTGGCAAAAACCTAATCTATTACTGCTCGATGAACCTACCAACCACCTAGATTTAGATATGCGTCAAGCGCTCACCTTAGCTCTACAAACGTTCGAAGGTGCAATGGTCATTGTCAGCCACGATAGATACTTATTGAGAGCAACGACCGACGACCTGTATCTTGTCCATGACAGACAAGTAGCACCATTTGATGGCGATTTGGTGGATTATTACAAATGGCTGACAGACCAAAACAAAGCGGATAAGAAAGAAGCTCAACCAGATCTCGACACCAAAGATAACGTCAATAGCGCAGCTGCAAAGAAAGAGCAAAAACGTCGGGAAGCCGAATTTAGAAAACAGACGGCCCCATTGAGAAAGAACTTGCAAAAGCTAGAGAAAAAAATGGAGCTGTTGACGGCTTCTTTATCTGAAGCAGAGCAAGAATTATCAGACACTTCCCTGTACCAGGAAGAAAATAAAGCTAAACTTAATCAAGTACTCGCACTTCAGGCTTCATCTAAATCAGAGCTCGAAGAGGTAGAAATGGAATGGATGGATGTTCAGGAGACACTTGAACAGATGGAACAGGATTTAGGTAATTAATGACAAAACCCGCTTCTTTTTCTCTCACTTTAGAACGCTTATGGCAATTTAGCTTGCAGTACTACAGTGTTCGGGGAGTAAAAGAAGCGTGCTTAGCCGTTCAAAACAAACATCACGGCAACGTCAATTTACTACTACTGCTCAAGTGGCTCGATGAACAGCACTTAGCTTTTCAGGAAAATGACTGGCACAAAGTTCAACAATGTATCCTGCGTTCCGAAAACTTACTTCAACAGTACAGAGAAATAAGAAAAAAAGCCAAAAGCTACCTGCCAGGAAGCCTGTATAGAGAATCGTTAGAATTCGAATTGCTATTAGAAAAACAGCAACAGTCTGATCTGGTCGATTGTATAAATTCATTAAACATTACTGATAACCAGTCAGAATCATTAATTCAAGATTATTGTCGCCAGCTCAATGCAGAGCATCTCTATGAGCATTTTTCTTGTTGTTCTTTACACCCCAATGAGCCATAAGTTGACGCAAGTCATCCCTCTTTTATCCGGCGAAGCTACCAGATAAAAACAACACACAACGCCGTCATAGTGCCCATAATCCGATTAAATATACTCATGGCTTTATCACCAGAGAGCCACTGGCCAATGAAGGTACCAAAACCTACCCATATTGAAGACGTGTACAATTGAATAATCCAAAAAATTAGTGCGATAACAACGATAGACCACCAGTAAGAACTGCCTTGTAAAGAAAAAGAACCTATAGCTGTCACCATCATCATCCAAGCTTTTGGATTTAAATATTGAAAGAGCGCAGCTTGAAGGCATGTCATCGGTTTTGCCGAACTATCATTTCGAACAGATCTTGGTTCAGCCACGGCTATCTTCCAAGCTAAGTACAACAGATAACCGCTACCAAGCCATTTCATACTTGCCTGAATAACAGGATAGGACTGGAATATCACCCCTAAACCTGCG
Organism: Vibrio sp. UBA2441; assembly: GCA_002342685.1. GTDB lineage: Bacteria > Pseudomonadota > Gammaproteobacteria > Enterobacterales > Vibrionaceae > Vibrio. The sequence continues at coordinate 18,808 of DDQN01000071.1, read as the reverse complement.
GCCAACAAAAAAACAATACTCATTAAGCCAAGCCCTATGCCAATAGAGTGAGGAATGGTTTTTCGAAAACCAAAGTTGGCACCTGACGCCGTTAGCATCACATTATTTGGCCCCGGAGTTCCGGTCATGACCAAGGCAAACATAGCCACAGAAATAAAGAATTGCCACTGCATAATATATTCTCCACACATCCGTAAATTGTATCGGTACAATTTTCATAAAAATGTTGATTTATTGTAATTTTGCGCACAAAATAACCATAACAATCGCTATTTAAAAGATCAAAGGGTTTATTGTCACCATGACAATGTCAGATGTAATACTCAATGCTGCACGCTCAGCACCTAAATACAAGCAGATTGCCGATGCTATCGCTTTAAAGATTGAACAGGGAGAGCTGAGCTCCAACGATAAACTTCCTACGCATCGTTCTCTGGCAGATGAGCTAAATGTTACGGTTGGCACCATAACCAGAGCTTATTCAGAGCTTGAAAGGCGCGGGTTGGTTGAAGCCCGTGTGGGTGCCGGCACATTTGTGGTAAATAAACAGAAGGCCTATTGGGCATTTGACCAAAACGAAAACAGTAACGAAATCAACTTTGGCTTTAACATTCCTCCACAGTTAGACAGAAGTGAAATGCTTAAAGAGGCGATGAAAGCCGTCTCCCAATCACCACAAGCATTGAATCAATTTATGATTTATCAAAAACCGACAGGAATTCCGTCTCATCGGGAGATAATTGCTCAGTGGTTGCAGAAAAACGGAGTTGATATTCAGCCGGAACAAATGTTGTTTAGCTCTGGAGCACAACACGCTATGCAGATGGTGTTGGAAGCCTTTACCAGAGCTGGAGATACCATTCTGGTTGAAAAGTTGACTTACCCAGGTTTAATTAGTCTGGCCAGACAAAAACAGCTTTCCATAAAAGGGGTAGATATGGATGAAGAAGGTGTACTTCCTGAGGCACTAGACGCTGCATGTCGACAACATCAAGCACGTTTTATTTATCTAACACCCACACTACAAAATCCGACAACCGCTACTATGTCTCTAGAAAGACGACATGCCATATTGAAAGTATGTAAGCAGCACGATTTAATTATTATTGAAGATGATGTTAATGGGCTTTTGCCAGTTTCCCCTCCTCCACCATTAGTTAACTTGGCCGCCGATCAAGTTATACATATCGGTGCGGTATCCAAATGTCTGGCTCCCGGGCTTAGAGTTGGCTACATACAGCCACCTAAAAAACTGTATCACTCCCTTAGCATGACACTACAGAATCATAGCTGGATGATTAGTCCTTTGTTAACCGCGCTCACTTGTGAATTAGTTCAATCAGGTAGGTTTGAGCAAACTTTGAAGGCAATTAGAACAGAGATGTCAGCGCGAATATCACTGGCAAATGAGTACTTAGGGGATTTCTCACCCCGTTGGCAACCTAACTGCTATCATCTTTGGCTGCCTTTACCAGAACAATGGCGGTTAACAGACTTTGTTAATCAAGCAGAAAAGTCTGGCGTTATTGTTAAATCAGCGGAATTATTCACACCTCCAGCGGCTAATATTGTACCTGCTGTAAGGCTTGCATTAAGTTCCCCGATAGACCAAACTCAATTGAAATCTGGCCTTATCAAATTGAAAGCGCTATTAGAATCAAACCCAATCTGTGATTTTGTTTTATGACCCATTTTTATCCTGCTAGAGGGCTGTCAAATCCTCATGTACAAACCGTCCTTCCTAGAATCATTCGGAAAAAAACTCTGTTTAATGTGAAATGGAAGACACTAGAAACTCCTGACGGGGACTTTCTTGACTTAGCCTGGAGCGAAGATTGGCAGACAACGAGTGCACAGAAAAAACCGATATTCATACTTTTTCACGGCTTGGAAGGCAGTTTTCACAGTCCATATGCCAATGGGTTAATGGATGCTTTTGCTAAACAAGGCTGGTTATCCGTGATGATGCACTTCCGTGGGTGCAGCGGCAGGCCAAACAGGTTAGCCAGAGCCTATCACTCGGGAGAGGTTGAAGATGCTCGCTTCTTTTTGAAGCATATCAATACACTATTTCCAAGCCAGCCCAAGGTTGCTATTGGCATTTCGCTCGGGGGCAACATGCTGGTTAATTATTTAGCTACTTACCGCCATGATCCAATTTTGGACGCAGCAACGGTTGTATCTGCCCCACTGGATTTAGCCGCCTGCTCTCAACGTATCGAACAAGGTTTCTCAAAGGTTTACAAAAACTACCTTCTTAGCTCTTTGAAAAAAAATGCAATACAAAAAAAAATACAATTAAATAATGCTTTAGGTGTTACTTCTAAGCATATTAAAGAAATAGGCACGCTCTACGGCTTTGATGATCTAATAACGGCACCATTACATGGTTTTAAAGATGCTGATGATTACTATACCCGCTGTTCCGGTATCAAAGTCATCAATCAGGTTTCTATTCCGTTGCAAGTTATTCATGCTCAGGATGACCCTTTTATGACCTCAAAAGTCATCCCCGATTTTAAACTAGAGCACAATATTCATTATCGCTTGTTTAAACAAGGTGGTCATGTCGGCTTTCTAAGCGGTAATTTTGCTAAGCCCAAATTCTGGCTTGAACATAGCATGCCTAAATACTATCAACACATAGCATCATAATTTAACGAGGTTTTCTAAGTATGATCGTTCCTTGGCAACAAGTTGATCCAGAAACACTAACGAATCTAATCAAAGAGTATGTATTAAGAGAAGGCACTGATTACGGCGAACACGAAGCCACTATTGAGAATAAAATAGAACAAGTCCAAGCCCTGTTAAAAAATGGGGAAGCTGTACTCCAATACTCAGAATTGCATGAAACTGTAGATATAAAATTAAAGCGTGAACTGTGATAGTTTATTCTTTATAGCTATTCTCATAGACTAGACTTTAGCGAATAGATTGTTCAATTTAACTCAAAGACAAGGAATGTCATGTCTGCCAAACATCCAATAATTGCAGTAACCGGTTCCTCTGGTGCAGGGACCACTACTACATCAGAAGCATTTAGAAAAATGTTTAGCATGATGGACATTAAACCAGCCTGGGTTGAAGGAGATAGCTTTCACCGTTTCACTCGTCCCGAAATGGACATAGAAATTCGAAAAGCTAGAGAGCAGGGAAAGCACATAAGTTATTTTGGCCCCGAGGCAAATGACTTCCCAGCATTAGAACAATTTTTTAGAAAGTTCGGTGATGTAGGTACAGGCCAGGTAAGACGTTATCTTCACTCCTTTGATGAGGCGGTTCCATACAACCAAATGCCGGGCACCTTTACGCCATGGCAAGACCTGCCCGAAGGCAGTGATGTCCTTTTTTATGAAGGGCTACATGGTGGGGTCAAAGATGGTGACGTCAACGTATCACAACATGTCGATCTACTCATTGGTATGGTGCCGATAGTAAACTTAGAATGGATCCAGAAATTTGTACGAGATACTCGAGACCGAGGTCACTCCAGAGAAGCAGTCACCGATTCTATTGTGCGTTCGATGGACGATTATCTAAACTACATTACGCCACAGTTCTCACGTACTCATATTAACTTCCAAAGAGTCCCCACTGTCGATACCTCAAATCCTCTGAACGCCAAGGGGATCCCCAGTCTCGATGAAAGTTTCGTAGTAATACGCTTACGCGGAATGAAAAACGTCGACTTTCCATACCTGCTAGCCATGATCGATGGGTCTTTCATGTCACGGCATAATACCCTAGTCATACCCGGCGGAAAAATGAGTTTTGCCATGGAACTTATCATCAGACCGATTTTGCAACAATTGATTGAAACCGGGAAAATAGGTTAATATTTGTACTGAAAAGCTAATTACTTGTAATACCGTGATCATGTGCACGATTTTGCGTAAGAAATCCCAATTTGAGGGCGATCAAAATCAAGAAATCGTCTGCAAAAAAGGATACTATTCTTAACCGATATACAAGTAGCTTGCAGCTTCGCATAAGACAACCTATGCTAACTCCATCCATTTATTGGCGAGGCAGCAAAGGAACGCTGCTGAATAGACCCTGCATAACATAGTGAGATAATTATGGTTCTTGGTAAACCTCAAACCGATCCAACTTTAGAATGGTTTCTTTCACACTGTCATATCCATAAATACCCATCAAAGAGCACGCTAATCCACGCTGGTGAGAAAGCGGAAACGTTATATTACATCGTGAAAGGCTCTGTAGCTGTGCTTATCAAGGATGAAGAAGGGAAAGAGATGATCCTTTCTTACCTAAACCAAGGTGACTTCATCGGTGAACTAAGCCTATTTGCAGAAGAGCAAGATCGTACAGCTTGGGTACGCGCTAAATCTCCTTGCGAAGTAGCCGAGATTTCATTCAAGAAATTCCGTCAGCTTATTCAGGTAAACCCGGATATTTTGATGCGCCTTTCTGCTCAAATGGCAAACCGTCTTCAGGTTACCAGCCAAAAAGTAGGCGACTTAGCATTCTTAGACGTAACAGGCCGTATCGCACAGACTCTGTTAAATCTAGCAAAACAACCGGACGCAATGACTCACCCGGACGGCATGCAAATTAAGATCACTCGTCAAGAGATTGGTCAGATTGTAGGTTGTTCTCGTGAAACCGTTGGTCGTATCCTGAAAATGCTTGAAGAGCAGAATCTAATTTCTGCACACGGTAAAACTATCGTGGTATACGGTACTCGTTAATCGCGACAACCAACTAACGTTAGAAAGCGCAGCTTTTATGGCTGCGCTTTTTTTTGTCTGCAACTTACTATTTCTGATCAGTTAGCCTTTTTAGACAAGGTCATCATATGTTGTATAAACGTCTCTCTCACAGGACTACATATAGCTCGATTCCAAACTAGTCCGACACTCCACTTAGTCACGCTGTCAGACAGTGCAATATATTGAATTTGTCCATTACCTATATAGATAGTACTTTTAGGTATTAATGAATAACCGAGATTTGCTGATATCATAGTCACAAGAGTTAAAATATCATTAGCATCTTGTGTAACAATTAAGTCCCTACCAGTATTAAGCAAATACTTATTAACCATTTGCTCCACTCCCGGCCCTCTTTTGGGATTAAGTCTCATATAATGCATATTTCGCACTGAGTCTAAGGGATCATCCTTGTTAATTGGCACTGAACTGTGTACTGCAAGTACTAGTTCATCTTCTGTTATCATTACTGAATCAAACGCATCTGGGACGGGCAAGCGACGAAAGCTAAGCTGCAACTCTCCTGACCTAATCATATCTAGCTGTTTATGAGAGGGAATATCTTCTAATGATATATACACAGATGGGTAGTCATTCTTAAAATTTGCGATGGCGTCCGTAGCGACTTGATAGCTCGATATGCCAAACCCAATTTTAAGAAGTCCTGTTTTCCCTGCGACAATATGCCTAGAAAGGTTCTGAAAAGCATCGAAATTAGACACAAGTCGCTTCGCTTCAGGCAGTAAAGTTACTCCTACTTGAGTAAGTGCTGCTCCACTTCGCCCTCGATGAAACAGTTTCGTTTCGATTGCATCTTCCAATCTCTGAATTTTCTTGGTTAGAGCAGGTTGAGTGATACAGAGTTTGTCAGCAGCAATCCTGTAATTGCCTCTAGATGCAAGCTCACAAAAAGCTTTGAGCAAATCAATATCCATTCCAAACCCTTATCGTAGACTGAAATTAATTCAATATACGAAACATGTATCGAGGATTAAAGTTAGTTTGTATTAGCAAATATTTCTAGGCTGTTACTTATTGAATTAATACAAAAAATAGGATTATTTCCATGATAGTTTTAGGTTTATCTAATAGCGATTACGCAGGCGCATGCTTGGTTATAAATGGCAAAATCGTAGCGGCAGCAAGTGAAGAACGTTTTACTCGAATCAAGGCACATAAAGCCATTTCATTCCAATCAAAAAATGGAGTTTCTATATGAATAAATCTAAGTATGCTTTTATCAATTGCAGAGGTATCGTTATTGCTCAGAATCTAGAAAGCAAAGATGCTGGAGCGACATTAAAAGAGCTATTATTGGAACGAGCAATCATTATGCCAGTCACCTGTTCCGCAAATAACTCAAGTGAAGCCATTGAGATCTACCATGAACAAATTGAAGAAAACCTCGATATCATTGAGTTATCTGGTAAAAAAGAATCAGTCCATGTTTATTAAGCAAAAAGCAGTTCTTTTCGATATGGATGGCACGTTAATTGATTCAAGAGAAGTCATTGAACAAGCTTGGTCAAACGCTGCAAATTCCGTTGGTATTCATATTAGTAGCCAAGAAATCGAGGAACATATTCACGGGCGTTCTGGTCAATATACGCTAAATCACTTTTTTGGTCATTTAAGTGAAAGAGAACAACTCTGTCTTAAAAACAAAGTTGATTGCTACGAAGAAACGGCAGACACTCCGTTGATAGAAGGTGCTATTGAGCTTTTAGACAGACTTAAATTTAATGATATAAAAATAGGGTTGGTTACAGGTAGTTGGCGGGCTCGTATAGAGCATATATTTGAGCTGCATAATCTATGGCCTTACTTTGATGCCGTAATCAGTCGTCATGATGTATCTGAAGGAAAGCCTAATCCTGAGGGGTTCAAAAAATGTGCGGTGTTATTGAGGGTCTCACCATCGGACTGCTTGATCTTCGAAGACTCCCTAAGTGGCTACCTTGCCGCAGAAGCCTTCGGTGCCCCTTGTGTTTTAGTAGGAAACCAAGACGTACCAGTTACATCAAACATTTTGACTAGAGTATCAAATTTCCGCTCTGTAAAATTTGAGTTTTAAACTGGCTCTCATTGTTTGTGAGCTCAAGTTCACTCCGTATCGCTAAGTAGTAAGTGGTTAGAACAAGAAGAACTCGCGGAATGTACGCATGACCATCAGCAAGCTCGCCACTGTTGTAAACGGATAAACCATCGATGGTCTGTTAAAAACAAAAAACCGAAGCCTGAGCTTCGGTTCTTCATTCTTATAATAAGGTTTAACTTCTTCTAAGTTGTATCGTGATTAGAACAAGGAGAACTCGCGGAATGTACGCATGTACATGAGCAAGATCGACGCAGTTATAAACCGATACAACGACGAGAAGTTAAATCCTTCTTACATCATGCCGCCCTTTTAACTGTAACCGACTGATATAAAAACACATACTAGACAGAAAGCCAAAAGAAACCCCGCATTACACCCTAGATGGCAATATTACTAGCTTAACTAGGACTCGCTTAAGACTAAATATACGATTAAAGAATGAAGCTGACTTCATGTTAAGTATGTTTCTATTTTAACATAGATTTTCTGAGTAACATTAATGGATAATAATTATCATTCTTATTCAATCCAATCAAAACAATTTCACACCTATATCACTCTAGGGAATATCCAATCTAATTTATTCAAAGGAGAATAAAATGGAATCCCTAGTAAATAACATCATCCCTGTATTCGTAGAGGTGACTGCTTCTGAGTCACGTTCATTTCAACAAGAGCACCAATACCCTTTTGCTGAGTCTGAAGCTCTAGCCTTGTCTGTCGCATTGACCAATCCAGTAGGTGGTTACGATAAGACTTATGTGCGTGTCCATTTCTCTAATCAAGATATCTATGAGTGTCGTCTTGATTTAGGTTGTGGTGGTAATGATCAAGGCTTTGCTGAGCATTGCCTATCTATAATTGAATATGACGAAAGAGAACAATACAAAGCTCAACTGGAAAAGCGGCCACCAGCTAATCACTACCAGAAAATCGTTGAGCAGTTAAAGCAGTACCACTTTGACGAACAACAAATATTGATTGCACGGCATAAAGCAAAAGAAGCCACAGCAAACGCTGAGGCTGAAGAACAAAAACAAGAGGAGCTTAAACGAATAGAGCAGCAACAAGCCTTAGAGCTTTACCGTCAAAAAGAACAGAAATTTCAGGACGACCTCGTTGTACCTGATTGGGCGAAATCGGTGATTGTTGCCACCGTTACTGAATACGATTCTGACAACAGCGATCCTTTTGGTGGTTACCATCAAACCAAAACCGTAAGAACCATTATCCTTGCATGGTCAAAGCATACTCGTAATCTGTTCCCTGAACTAAGAAAGGCTTGTTTGAGCCATTCAGATACTCAGTTTCTACATGATAAAAATCAGAGCTTAGAACACAGACAGCCCCATTGGTCGGGAGATGGTTACTTTCTATCTGATCGTTATTACATTCGCCACGGTTGGCAAGTAAGGAAAGTTCTCTTAGGGAATACGATAAAGGCTCACAATGTTCCATTCGGTGAGTGGGCTATTACGGGGTAGGCATAATTGAAAGTAGCTCGGCTGCTACTTTCTTTTTTGTTATCAGCGTTCCATGAACTAATTCCACAAAGAACTAATTCCCCTTTCTAAAACATTGTTGGACACTTTCTTGTTAGAGTGATTGCTTAATTTGATAAGTATCGAATTAAATTAGGTATGCTCAAAGTCAACCTTTTCGGGGGATATCAAACAACCAATAGCATCCCATCAGAGAAGTAACTTCTCCTAAAATTTGTCAACTACTTGCGGATGTCGAGCAAACTAAATAGTCAAAACCATTATCGACTAGGGACTGTTCCATTATGGAAATAACTTGTCGACTAGTTTCTTTACGCAGCACATCCGAATAGTTGTTCTTTTTTAAAATCAACGAAGATATATGCTCAATCTCGCATTCGAATCCGCCACCGCTGACGAACATTGAAATTTGTGTTTGCTCACCTTTAAACGATATGTCTATTGTTTTAGGGTTCCACCATTTATTATGGATAATGATTTCTAGATCTGGCCCCCGAATGATTGCTTCTCGCTTGAGAGCTCGTGTGATTGAAGCACAAATTTTACCTTTTATCTGACCATCAAAGGTAAACACAACGTTTTCATCTACTTCACTTTGGATATTATCCTTAGCGTACTCGACAATTGGTTTCGGTACAGGAGTATTTGTCAGTTGGCACAAATCAACATACAGCCAAAGACCGTATACACCAACGTCTAAAGTCGCACCGCCACATAACTTGGGGTTAAACAAGTGCCAATCACTATCAAACTCATGCCAATTGCCGAATGAAGCATCTATAGAGTTAATTTTCACATTTTTTTCTTTAATAAACTCCTTCATTGCTTGATATGCAGGAAATACAGCTGTTTTCATTGCTTCAGCTAACAGCAACCCTTTTTCCTCAGCAAGTGTCGACATAGCATCCCAATCTTTTAAATTGGTAAATGCTGGTTTCTCAACTAAAACATGCTTTCCGTGGTTTAAGAATAATTCAACCAAGCTTTTATGGAATGGATGAATTGTAGCGATATAGACAATATCCACATCAGAGTCGTTTGCTAATTCTAAGTATGAGCCATAGCTTGTTTGACAACCATATTGGTTCGAAAAGCTATCTGCTCGCTGTTTATCTCGCGCTGCGACAGCATAAAGTTCAGCGTTTTCGACTTGCACACTTAGGTCTGTAACAAAGCGATGTGCAATATTACCAAGCCCTGCAATACCCCAACGCACTTTCTTAATGTTCAAATTATTATCCTGCAATGTTTGCTCTGGATGAATCTTACCACTGCATACATAAACTAATAAACAGATAGTAATCATCTGCATAAAAAACTGAAACAAGCGACAATCATTCAAAGTGTGATAGATGTGTGAAGAAACACCTTAGTGCATAGTTGTACTAGATGAAGAAACTGTCACAAAGTTGGCCAAAAGTACTTTTCGTAAATCGAATATAAGTAATTCATGAATTAGTTCAGGTTAGGAAAAGTCACTTAAGCCGATGTTCTATATTGATAATTCGGTTCCGTGTATCGAAAACCAAATTAATCCTCTATAAAGAATTCCCGCAGCGTATTTACAACCAGAATATGGTCATCTTCTTGTAGGAGTCCTGACACGGTAATCGCTCCCACAACCCCAGAACCTTTGATACGAATAGGGAAAGAGCCGCCATGAGCACAGTATTCCCTAACATCAATATGTGCCTGATTCTCGAACTCGCGCTGCTTGGAAGAATTGTACTGGCCAAGGTAATAAGAACTATGCCCATAACGCAATACGGATTGACGCTTACGCCTTGCCCAATCCTGATGGTCTTTGCTTGTCCCTGGCATAGCATAACTAAACAGTACTTGTTCAAAAGCATAGATTTCGATGGCAACGGAAGCAGAGAGTTTCTCCGTTGCTTCCTTGATTGCATAGCCCAGCTTCCATGCTGTTTTGCTGTTGAACTGAGCGAATTGAAGCTCGGTTTCCTGCGCTAACAATTGAGTGAGATTCTCGCTACTCATTGGCTTACTTCCTCTGCAATTCTTTGATAAATACTTTCTTACCTAAGCGACTGCTCTCCATGGCCAACTCTATTAATTGGATGTTCAACAACGCATCTTCAGCGGTAACTGGGCAAGCTGAGCCAGTACGAATCGCTTGGGCAATCTGATGAAAATATTCTTGATAACAGCCTCTTTCTGTTGCGATCACTGTGCCGCTGTTAGCGTCGTAAAAGTTGCCATACTGAGATGGTTCTTCTTCTGACCAGTAATCTGTCGCCGGTAGCGTTCCCGCTATTAAGCGCTCTTCCTGAGGATCAATACCATACTTTTTATAGCTGCCACCGGAACCTTTAACCGTGAAACGCTTGTTCGGACCCGCGCTGAACATATCTCCGTGTAAAACCGCGAGGTGATTTGGGTAATGCAAAATTAGGTGGAAATAATCTACATTGGTTGAGCCTTGGCGCATCATCTTGCAATCCGCGCTGATTGCTTCTGGAAGACCAAACAAAGTTATGACTTGATCAAGAAGGTGAGAGCCTAAATCAAACAAAATGCCTCCGCCTTCTGCGGTTTGCTCCCTCCAACGCTGGCGTACCTCAGGGCGGAATCGATCAAAGTGAGATTCGAAGTGCTTTAGTTCACCAAAGCGTTGTTCATTGAACATCTTCTTTACGGTCAGGAAGTCACCGTCCCAGCGCCTGTTATGATAAACACTTAGAACGAGCCCTTTCTCTTTTGCTAGTGCAATGAGCTCTTCACCATCTGCGATATTGGTGACAAACGGCTTCTCGATGATCACGTGCTTACCATTCTCAAGTGCAGTTTTCGCAAGCTTGAAATGAACATCATTAGGCGTAGTAATAATCACTAGCTCGGTATCGGGCTGTATTAGCAGATCGTCGGCTTGATCATAATGCTGCACTTCAGACCAATCGTCCTTGACCTCTTGTTTGCTGGTACTGATCGCCACAAGCTCAAACTCACCTAGGGTAGTGAGGAAAGGAATATGGAATGTTTTTGCTGAGAAGCCATAGCCTATGACGGCGGTTTTAATCGGTGAGAAAGTCATGTTTGTCTCTCCAAGCTGAACGAGTAGTTGTGAAATGCTTTGGTTTTAAGTGTACGCACCTGCTTAATATTGCTTAATATTGCTTATATTTACTTATAGCGCACGGCAAAGTATGCATGTTAACTTACGCTATTTCAAGGGGTAAATGTTAATATAATATATACCAGCAATTTAGCTGGCTAAATTTAAGTGTTTTTGCATGTTGTCAAGCGTTTGAAAGTGATATGCGCTATACTGCGCGAGAAAGCCGATAATTAGGGGTAGCAATGACTCAAGAAGAACGTTTGATCGAGATAGAAGCTCGAGTAAAAAACCATGGGAAGATCACGATTGACGAGATTTGCCAATCCTATGATATTTCCTATGACTCAGCGAGAAGGGACTTAGTAAAACTCGCTGATCGCCCGGGTATCCTTCGTATTCGAGGGGGAGCGATATTGGACGAAAAAAGAGTGAGTCTTTCTTTCCAGCAAAAGGAAATAGAAAGCACAGTGAAACAAAATCTTGCAGCATATGGCGCTTCTCTTATCAATGAGCAGGACATCGTTTTTCTTGATGCTGGCACCACGTGTGCTGTAATTGCACGCCACCTTGATGTTCCATCCAGTGTGATTAGCAATTCGTTGGAATGCCTCTACGAGCTCAGCGGAAAAAGACACATCAAGAAGCGCGTACTTGGTGGATCATTCGATGATTTTTCTCATGCGATCCTTGGAGAAACGACCACCGAGCAGATCAAAAAATATCAGGCGAACAAAGCCTTTATTGGTGTGAGTGCGCTGTCAGACGCTGGGATAACTACGGATTTAGAGTCAGATGCTAACCTGAAAAAAGCGATGGCGAGTCAGTCTACCCAAGTAATCTGTGTTACCGAGTCGAGCAAGTTCAATACCCAACTTATGTATCAATCCTGTTTGTGGTCGGATATAGATTTTGTCATCACAGACAAACGACCGCCAGAAAACATTATACGCCAGTTAGAGATTTATGATGTCGAACTGTTGATGGTTGATTAGAACGAACAGTATTACGCTCTCCTTCCGTCTCTTCTAAAACTCCGGAAGGAGAGTTGATGAGGTGCTCGCCCTTTCGGATAAGTTTTGGTAGAGCAAACACGTCTTAATAGGATCTGTATGAGCTTTTGCACCAAATGATAGTGGGGCAGATCTGCGTTACGGCGATCTAGCCCGTCAGCACGGATCTGGACAAAACCTTCTTAGCCGCTTCGGACGAAATTTACCCTTCGGATAAATTTTAGCACCTCAAAATACAGAGCGGCACCACTTCAGGTGATGCCGTTCATGACAGAAAATGGACATTTCTTTCATCTTTAGCTTGTTATATCAAGCATAATTTTATGCGGGATTTACGATAAAGTATGCACTATCTAGCCCACCCCCGAATCACTCATGTCGGTTAGACGACACTTGTTACCAAGCGTGCCGACCTGCTTTTTTTGCTTGTGCTTAGCTAAATAAGCGTCAAATTGAGGATCGTAGGGCGTAGCTGCACTTCTGGTTTTCACATGTCTTTTGACTGAAGTATGAGCGATTTGACCAGATTGAACTGACAGGCCATTTTCGCCATTTTCTACCCCTCGTGAAACTGCTATTGAACTTTGCGGTAGATCACGAACCAACGTGTTATCAATTTTAACAATGCACGTTATCCTAAGAAGAGTAGTGCCAGAAACAATAAAACCCATCCGCCCACTAAAACTGATACAAACAAGGCAAATAAATGAACAACGACCTGCAACACAAAGCTTACCAAATGGTTTTCTTCAACGCCTTGGCCACATCCGGCAGCCTTACCAAAGCAGCAGAAAAACTAGGGGTGTCGGTTTCTCATGTGAGCAAGCAGATACATACCCTTGAAGAAGAGCTGAATGTTCAGTTAGTAAATCGCAGTACAAGAAGCATGGCATTAACAGCGGAAGGGAAAGAGTATGCTGAGTATTGCGGGAAAATAGTAAGCCTTATCCAGACAGCCAACAGCATGATGATAGATTCAAGAGACGAGGTATCAGGCAATGTTCACTTAGCACTATCGTGTTCGTTTGGCACGATACATATACTGCCTGCGCTGGATAAACTTCAAAAAATTCACCCTTCACTCACCATGGAAGTAAGCCTGTTCGACTATAAAATAGACATGCTGGAAGACAATATTGATCTCTGGTTTACCACTTGCGAAGAGATCAACCCTAGTTATGTAGCGCAACGAATTCAGGATAGCGAGTTTATCTTGTGTGCATCACCAGACTATATCACTGAGGCAGGAAAGCCTAGCCACCCAGCAGACTTGCAGTCTCATAACTGTGTTACTTACCACAGTAAAAACCGCAGCTATAACCAATGGGGATTCAGCAAAGAATCAGAGCAAATTGAGGTTGAAGTGTCCGGTAACTTCCGTGTGGATAAAGCCGAAGCTGTCCGTGATGCCGTCTTGGCGGGCAGAGGTATCGGTTACATTGCCAGTTATTTGCTAACCGATGAGGTAGAGAGTGGCAAACTGGTTCCTTTACTTACCGGCTGGACTCCGACCTTACAAATGCCGGTTTACGCGGTATACCCAAAATTTCAGAACCTTCCCAAACGCCTGAAAACCATTATCGAATTCATTAAAGAATCGACAAAATAACCGCATCAATCCGGTTCACCTTACCAATTTTTTTCTCAAGCGTATGAATCGTGACGTTATTCTCAAACCTACAAGGTGCTCTTCTCATACAGAAAAAGTATTTCAAGTAATACCCTGTGGTTCGCCTCCGTCTTCAAAACTTATAATTTCAGACATCGATAAATAGAAATAAGCGGCTATTAACCACTGGTTAAGCCCGCCATTTATCTGGTACCAAATTCTCATGATTCAATAATTAAAACGAAAGGTCAATTATGTCTGTAGTCAATAAAGATGAAAGAACTCAAGGTATTAAACAATATCATATCGGCATGGTAGAAGGAGACGTAGCAGAATATGTTTTACTGCCCGGCGACCCGTTCAGAACCGATATTATTGCCCAGTATATGGATGACGCAAAACTGGTTGCCCATAAACGGGAACATAAGACATACACGGGTTATTACAAGGGTGTGAGAGTATCGGTGACCTCAACAGGTATGGGTTGTCCGTCGACAGCCATTGCCGCTGAAGAGCTGGCTAATATCGGTGCGAAAGTCTTTATCCGTCTGGGGAGCTGCGCGGCATTGCAGGATGATATAGACATAGGTGATTTGGTCATCACAACCGCAGCAATGAAAAATGAAGGAACGTCTAAGTTCTATGTACCGGATAACCTGCCAGCCGTTGCCGATCTGGAAGTAACATCGGAGCTGATCCGGGTAGCCAAAGAGTTTTCTCAGGGCGAAGATTTTAAAGTGCATTGGGGGATCAGCTCGACCGACGATTCGTTCTATGGTGAAACACCAGAGTGGATCCAGAAACTTATCGACTTAAACCTGAAAAATATTGAAATGGAAGCGTCAGCACTTTTCACGGTTTGTCACCGTCGGGGGCTGAAAGGAGCGACCATTTGTGGGGTAGCGGCAAACCATAAACGCGGAGAAAACTTCTGGGGGAAACGAAACATCCCGCTTGAAAAAGCCATTGAAAAAGAAACCGAGGTTGCTTTAGAAGCTATTTATCGCTTCCATCAAGGTAATACGCGATTTTAAACGCCATGGTTGCTCTGTTTTTACCTAACCCCCTTAGTTCAGGGACGAACTAATAATTTAGAGGCCACATATATGCACAATGAAATTATCGGCTACTTAGGTTCAATTGTTATTACCATTTCGCTACTAATGACCAACGTCTCTCGGTTGCGATATCTGAACTCTTTTGGCTGCGCAATAATGGCAATGTACGGAATGATTATTGGTGCCTATCCTGTTGTACTGATGAACAGTTTATGCATCGCCATTAACATTCACCAGATAGTAAAGCTCAACAAAAGAGATAAGCAGAAAACGGAAATTACATCAGGCTATTAATTTCTGAAGAGATTCAAATATCAAAATCGTACTTCCGGCACTGGATTTTGCCAATGCCGGGTAAGTATATTTTTAAGAGATTAGGTCTCAATTGGAAGGTGCTTAGCCTATCGGATTTTGGATATTAAGCGTGCTATAAAGTAGTACCTAAAATGATCAATTTGGTACAAAAAACTCAAGTTCGTAGATACCATGTACGGTGATTCTTGCATTACTATTCATATAAAAACCAACTACTGAAAATCTACTTTTTGCTCAGTTTTGGGAGTTTTTGAGCACCGTACATTAGCTCCCAGCTATTCCTACAAGTTCGATTATCTGGGGACAGAATATATCGGCCTAAAATCTTGCTGGCACGAAAAGAGGCTGAAGCTTTTTAGATTAGTCGCACTAAAGCGCTCTACTTAGATAACTTTATTCTAGCCCAATGAAACAAGACGCCTCCGACTCAAACCCCTTCTCTAAAAGGGCATAAAGCCAGCAGCTTTCGCTACTGGCCTAAGTCATTGCTATGCTCGATTCTCAATCCATTTATCCAATTCATGCTCAACCCATGCGGAGGCTCGCTCTCCAAGCGATACATTGTGTGGAAACTCCCCGTTAGCCATCATTTTGTAGATGGTCGACTTACTTAACTGCACTCTTTCTATCACTTCTTTTAAACGAACTAATCTCATGAAATTCTTCCTCTATGGTTATCACTCATGAGATAGAGTTGAAGTGTAAAAATTTCCCTAACCTAATATCAGCCTGTAGATATAGGACATCCCGTTATTGGTTTACCTTCCAGCCCGTAACATCAATCATACTTGTGCTGGTGGCCTCGCGGATGATGGTTGTCTTTTCTTTGACCTTTTTTCTCTCGGCTTTCTCGGCTGCCTTCCTTTCTTTTTAGATTTACTGACAAATGAACCTATCGTGCTTTGAACGTCAATATCATGATTTGTGCTGATATTGGCTTGCCTGCTTAGTACGTAGAACAAGCAGCGGTGTTGGTGGTCAAAATCCTCATGCTCTTTATTGAGTTCAAGCAGAGGTTGAGTAAGAAAGGAGCAAAGTTCACTGATGTCGTATTGGCTTGTCTGTGTGGTCGTTGCCCACGTTCGCGTAATGTCTTTCGTCAGTTTTTTTCTGATTTGGTATTCATTTGCCATCGGTTGATAGGGAGCTGCATCTAAAAACATCGTGAAGCGGTAGCTGATTGCGCCAGTGTCAGATATTTCCTTTTTCCATATCACGCTAATCTTATCCTTCTGTCTGTAATGGCAGAATCGATAAAACCACTGATTGAATAACGCCTTGGTTTGATTGTTGTACTTTCTGGGTATGCCTAGCCGAAACCGAAATACATAGCTGTGACCAAAACGACTTAAGACGCTTCGATAAGCAAAATAGAGTTTTTCTATCAGTGGCAGCGAAAGACCGCCATCCACCGTATCGATTTGGTACTCACGGAAACATTCATTCTCAATCGTGTTATCTTCCATAACGTTTCTCCTGTTTTGCTTTCAACTCAGCCTGCTTGATTAACTTCTCGTCCCGCTCTTGTATCTTTTCCAGTATCCAATTTTGAATATCTTGATATCGCCAGCCAATGGCTCTTGCGCCTAGTGACACGGATTGAGGAAAAGTGCCTTCCTCCATAAAGCTGTAAATAGACGCACGGGAAAGCCCGCAGATATGCATAACCTCTTTTAATCTCATCAAGCGATTCGGGTGTTCAGTGTTTGAATGGTTTGGGTTCATGACTATTGCCTTTGTTGGTATCACTCAAACAAAGACGCAGGTCTGTATTTTTTATCTCAACAAGTCTCAGTCGGTCTCATAGTGGATTTGAATTCGATTGAAGAATTTTTCACATACATATCATTCCCTTGAGCATTGCATTTATTGATACAAGGAGAAGATATGGAAACGCTATATACCTTCAGCGCTCCCGTTACGGAGCACCAGATATTAGAGAAAGCCGTCGAGATCTTAGAGAGTCGATTGGTAAGCGGGGATGCCTTTACACGTCCGAATGATACGAAAGCCTTTCTACGCTGCAAGCTAGGAGAATATAAGAGGGAAGTATTTGGGGTGATGTTACTAAATAACCAGCATCAGTTGATTGAATTCAATGAGTTGTTCTTTGGCACGATTGACAGTGCTTCGGTGTATCCACGAGAAGTGGTGAAGCTGGTACTTGAGAAAAACGCCTCAGCAGTGATTTTTGCTCATAACCATCCATCGGGTGATTCCAACCCATCACAAGCTGATAGGCGTATTACAGAGCGTTTAAAGGATGCTTTAGCACTGGTTGATGTGCGAGTACTCGACCACATTGTGGTGGGCAGTGATTGTGTCTCTTTTGCTGAGAGAAGTTGGTTATGAATAGTGATATCAAGCGGAACTTCAAGCTCGACCTATTCCACCAGCTTGCCGAGCTATTGATTGAACAATATGACATCCCTATTGAAACAAAACGAGTGGCACTTAACCTTAAGGTCGCAAGCTTCTATCGCTACCGAAGCGGGATACAACCGATTGAGGTACAGCTTGAACGAGCTAACTCCAATGAGCCTTGGGAAGTACGATTCATCGCTTCTTTTGATTACCCCACACCAGAAGCTGAGAGTGTTGATGTGGCTTTATATTTCAACTTCAAGCATCAATGGTTCTACCAACCAGATATCCACCGATGCGAACTCAATCGGCCTGAGGTGCAGTCACTCTTTATTAGCTGGCTCAAGGCCTTCACCAATCACCTGAAGGCATCACAGTTCGATACACAGACGTTAACGGTCGTCAGTCAATTCCCATAGTTACTGCCTCTCAGCTTAAAGCATCCCCACCACATTCGATTCAAACCAAACTCAGGTACATATCATTGACCTGAACAAAACGATTGAAAGGAAAAAATATGAAACCTCAAACACTCACCATCACAGCGCCATACTCGCCAGTCTCTCAGAAGCTTAAGAGCCTGTTGAAAAGCAAGATGGAGACATTCTGGAAACAGAACCCAACCAAGAAAGACAGTGAAAGCTTCACCATTAACTTTCGAGATGCCACTTACAGTGCTGAAGCGGGTGGATATCACCCTGTCGAAATTATGTTGTTGAAAGAAAATGAAAGCCAGTATCAAATCCAATACCTCACGGACTTCGCTTACCAAGGCAACGTATACCCAGAGCTAGAGCGTAATGTGGATTTTGATATTGCTAACGGACAAGCGTTCATTGCCCCTATGGGATGGCAAGCAATCGATGCTTATGGGATCAATGATTTCTACAAGATATGGGAGAGTAACTTTCTGTCGTACTTAGATATGGAGTCTTATGATCAGATTGAAATAAGTAATTGATACCAAGCTTGATACACCCTCAATGGTAGGTACAGGTGTTGCTACTGCACCTGTACTTTAAATGTAGTGGTACGCTGAA
>DDQN01000070.1 GCA_002342685.1 Vibrio sp. UBA2441 | reverse complement strand
GCATGCAAGGAACAATGTTTACTTCAAGAATAAGCGGGATTTTAGAACTGCGATTGAGCACTTTTTTACAGCAACTCTGCCAGAGATTTCTGGCTCATTGACGTCTCGAATTAACGACAATTTTCAGGTGCTCAGCCGAGCATCTTCAAGTTGATTGGGTATAGATGATTCCTACTAACAACCCGATAATCGGGGCACTCAACCCTGCGAATGAAACTGCGGATAATGAAATCAGGAAGGTGAGTAATGCAGCCTCTCTTTTTTTATCGTCTGTAAAAGCATTTTGCAAACACATGAGTAACGTTCCAAGTAAAGCAAGCCCTGCCAGCATTTGGGAAACATCTTGTGGTAACAGCAAAAATAACTTAACTACTGTTGCCCCCCACAGTCCGGCAATAAGATAAAAAACGCCTGCCCACATAGAAGCCTTGTATCGTTGGTTTTTATCTTCATCCACATCATCATTCATACAGATAGCCGCCGAAATAGCAGCGAGATTGATACTAAAACCTCCAAAGGGTGCAAGTAGTGAGGTCATTAAACCAGTACCGACAAAAACGGGTTTGGTTTTTATTTGATATTGATGGCTGTTTAACATGGCAATTCCAGGCAAGTTTTGAGACAGCATGGTAATTATGTAAAGAGGAAGACTGATATTAATTATTGCCTGAAGGCTAAAGTGTGGAATTGTCCATGTAGGAGAGGTGATAGCGAGTTCTATTGCGGCATCGGTAAATGAACCTGAATAAATAGAAACTATGATGGCAAGTACAAGTAAGGCCAACATTGCGTATTTGGGAATTAGTCGTTTTGAAGCGAAAAAACCGACAAACAAGATCAGAAATGTCACCAGATTAGAACTGATAGGCGTGAACGCTTTTAAGCAAAACGGCAGAAGGATTGCTGCAAGCATTGCGGTCGCGATTTGTGGGGATATGGCGGTAAGTAATCGGTTTAGTGGTTTTATTAAGCCAGTAAGTGAAATTAGTAGTCCGGAAACGATAAATGCAGAGATGTTCTCTTCGTATGAATAAGAAGTAGCTTGAGTTGCCAGCATTGCGGCTCCGGGGGTTGACCACGCTGTTAAAATAGGCGTTTTGAATCGCCATGAATAGGCGATGGAAGTGACGCCCATTGCAATACCAAGCGCTAAAAGCCAGCTTGCGGTTTGCTTAGTATTTGCTCCAGATGCCGTTGCCGCTTGCATAATAATAATAACAGAGCTGGTATAACCAACTAATACGGAGGTAAATCCAGCAGAAATATGATTAATATTAATAGGGCTCTTCATCTAGATTTTCTTCCATTGAAATTAATGTTAGGCTCTGTGCGTAATAACGTACATGATACACACTAGCATTGTGCGTAATAGCGCACAAGAGAAGATTTCTATGGATGATGTTAAGTTCAAAGCGAATATTGCTAACCATTTAAAAATGATAAGAAAGAAGCAAGGGTTAAGTTTAGATGCAACAGCCAAGCTCACCGGGGTTTCTAAAGCAATGCTAGGCCAGATTGAGAGGCAAGAGTCTAGTCCGACCATTGCGAAATTGTGGCAAATAGCGAGCGGTTTAGAGACGTCGTTTTCTGCTTTTTTTGCGACAGACCAACAGTTACGTTTAAGCGAAAATATCTTTCCAGGTGATCCTAGAATGAAAGTAACGACTGTTTTTTCTTATGCAGAAGATACTCAGTTAGAAATGTTTCAAATAGAATTGTGCCATTTTCATGAACAGCTTTCAGGCCCGCATGCTCATGGTGTTATCGAACATATTTACGTACTGAGTGGATCTATAGAAATTTATCTCAATGGTGTTTGGCGGAAACTGCTGGTTGGAGACAGTTTAAAATTCTATGCCGATCAACAGCATGGTTATCGAGCCGTTACCGAGAATGCTGTTTTTCAGAATATTGTTAGTTACCCAGGGAGCGCATAAATCGTGTTAGAAAAAGAGAATTTAATAAAACTGGCCAGAATGCAAATGCCGTTTGGAAAGTATGCGGGTAGAGTTTTGATTGATCTGCCTGAAGAGTATTTACTTTGGTTTGCGCGAAAAGAACAGTTTCCTGATGGGGAGTTAGGAAAATTAATGCAATTATGTTTGGCGCTGAAGGTAGAGGGATTAGATAGTGTGGTAAAACCTTTGAAGAGAATGTGAGTGTTGGTTTTCACCAACACTCAGCACTTTTAGCTGTATTAGATAGCTTGCACGTTAGCAGCTTGTGGGCCTTTAGGGCCTTGTTCTACAGCGAAAGATACTTTTTGGCCTTCAGCAAGAGTTTTGAAACCTTCTGAAGCGATAGCACGGAAGTGTACGAATACGTCAGGACCGCCGTTGCTTTGAGAAATAAAACCGAAACCTTTAGTTTCGTTAAACCATTTTACAGTACCAGTAGTTGTAGTAGACATAATGTGTCCCTTATAAGTAATAATTAAGAAATTTCGCGTCGTCGCGAACTTGCCATGAGCCGAATTATTTCAATGAGACGATGAGACTAGAGGAACACGTAGAACAAAAACAACAACTAAGATGAATCTGATTGGCGAACTTTGACTTATTGTTACATTAATAACTCTGAACAACAGAGCGAGGCATATAGTACAGGTATAAAAGCTAATGTAAAGGCTTATTTTAAAAATAACACGCATTAAAAATGAGAGTTATAGGTATAAAACTTATTCATTGTAGTAGTGCCGAGTTTTCGATTTTTGGTGTTATTGTGATCAGATGGATTACTACCGTTTATTGGAGCGACGGAATGGCAAATAGAAAAGTATCAATTCTATTATGTGATGAGCATTACCCAGAAGCCATTGAAAAATTTGGTTATTATACAGGCGCGCTTTTTAACTTGTTTAATCAAGAGTTTGAATTACAGCAAAGCTGGAATTGTTATCTTGGCGAATTTCCCGATACTCAGGACGAACTTTCTGCCGACTTGTGGTTGATCAGTGGTAGTAAGTACAGTGTTAATGACGATGATGAGTGGGTATCTAAACTGGAAAATTTGGTCGCTAAGCTTTATCAGGACAATAAACAATTGTTTGGTATCTGTTTTGGCCATCAAATGATCCATAAAGCGCTTGGTGGGAAAGTAGAAAAAAGAGCTGACGGGTTTGCAGTTGGATTGGAGAGGCTCTTTGTTAAAAATCAGCCTCATCTACCGCTGGCTGGTGAAGCACTTTTGTTTATGCATCAGGAAGAAGTCACTCAACTAGGCACTGGTTTTTTCAGTAATGCTTACAGCGAGCATTGTGATAACGTTGTTACTACCGACTCTAAAGGAAACTTAACGCTTCAGTGCCACCCGGAGTTTAGTATCGATTTTTTTGCACTGTTATGTGAACGTGTCGAGTTTGATAATAAACAGGCGATCGTAGACAAGTGCTTTCAGGCGGAATCAAAGTACCGGACAGAAAGAAAAAGTGTTATTCATATGCTTAATCAGTATTTACTTTCTTCCAATAAACAATAACAAGGACGAGTTGATGAAAAAGTGTTGTGGTAATTGCCGACAGTTTATTCGCACTTCAGGCAAACCTGTTGATATGTGCGGCGCATGGGATAATCCAACCACCGCGAATCGAACTGCCTGTGATTTCTGGATGGCGATTCAAAGAAAAAAGCCACAAATGAAACCTCAATAGGAAAACAAATGAGTAAAAATAAATATCCGATTGGCGAGCTTGGTAAAGCATGGAGTGCCCAGGACATAATAATGTGGAATGCCACCAACCGGGTAAAACGTAGTTATGAGCATGAAGTGTGTAGCAAAATTGATGCGCTATCTGACCGCTTTGATATACAGCAATATGGCACTTTGTCTTACGATACGACGCAATATCCGCTTTATTCAATTAGAAACAAAAATTGGCAATCTGGCTTGCCTGTCGTGTTGGTTACAGGCGGTGTTCATGGCTATGAAACCAGTGGAGTCCATGGCGCACTTCTATTTTTAGATACGATAGCTTCTCACTATACGGATAAATTCAATATTTTGGTGGTGCCCTGTGTCAGTCCGTGGGGATACGAAACAATCAATCGCTGGAATCCTATCGCGCTGGATCCAAATCGATGTTTCTATGTAAATAGTCCAGCAGAAGAGTCTGCCAAACTTATGCAGTTTATATCGACCATCTCAGAGGAAATACTCATTCATTTGGATCTCCATGAGACAACAGATACTGATGAAAGTGAATTTAGGCCCGCTTTGGCTGCCAGAGATGGCATTGACTATATTGAAGGCGAAATACCCGATGGTTTTTATACCGTGGGTGATGATGTAAGGGCAGAAAACGACTTTCAGGCGGCGGTAATACAATCGGTGTCTAAGGTTACCCATATTGCCGAGGCGGACTCTGACGGAAATATCATCGGTTCACCGTTGATACAACAGGGTGTGATTCATTACCCTATGAAGGAGTTAGGTTTGTGCGGCAGTATTACAACCGCTAAGTATCATACAACCACCGAAGTGTATCCTGACAGCAAAGCAGTAACTAATGAAGAGTGTAACTGTGCTCAAGTTGCCGCGATAACAGGGGCTCTGGACTATGTGTTATTGACTTTGTAATCACGGCTTGTCCTGCGTTGTGGATTTTTTCTGTGTTGAACTGTTACTTTTTTTCTGCAAGCAGTTCATTTAATCCACCACCATTGTGTATACGACTAAATCCAACTTGTCTTAGATAACGAAGCGCTTGGCCTGAGCGATTGCCACTTCGACAATAGACGACTATCTGGCGATCTTTTTTGATATGGCTAAAAGCAGTTGCTACGGTATTTAAAGGATAGTTTATTGCATTGTCGAGGTGCTGAGCATCAAATTCCTGAGGAGTGCGTACATCGACCAGTAAAGCGCCCTGACCTATCATGTCCCAAGCAATTTCTGCTCTATTTGCAGCATAGGTTGAAAAGGTTAAAACACAGAGAAAAATAGCGGCAAATTTTTTTATAAACACAAATCTTTTCCAGTATCAGTAAAACAGGCGATGCATTATATCGACTTACTCAGGAAATATTCGAGTTACAGTTCAAAATTTGCCGTTATTTTGGGCGAGTTATTTTCCTACAAAGGCCACGACTACTTTGTCTTGTTCTGAAATACGGGAAAACGCATAACCATGACTTTGCTTAAGCTCTTTATGAACGCCGGATCCCACTGCTGGGTGTGAACGGCGAAATTGTCCCAATGTTTGCCAATGAGAAAGTAGTTGTTGCCTTTCATTATCCAAGGTCCAAATCATGTCGGAACGGGTGCCTTGATGAAAGTCATCAGCGTAAGGGCCAATATTTCGTGCAACTTCGTCTCCGTAGTACACCTGAACAGCACCTGGGCTTAATAATAAAGCGTTCGCGGCATCGCGTTGCATTTCAAACGATTTGAAGCGGCTGAAAAATAGCTCTGTATCGTGAGATGACATATAGCTTACAGGGTTGAAATCTTTTTCCGATTGAATGGTATCTGCATAGGATTGATACGTGTCGGCCATCTTGCTGAAACAGGCTGCCCCTTTATCCATTTTTTTCTGCATATCGAAGTTAATCAATGCATCAAACCCATCATTGAAATAAGGACTGCGATAAGCGGTATGCCCCCATACTTCACCCATCATCCAAAAAGGTTGGCCAGTTTGGTCATTGGTTTCGCGCCACTGTTCTAGTCCTTCGGTTGCTGCTTGTTTGAGTTCTTTCCAAACATCCCCTTCAACGTGTTTAACGGTATCGACTCGAAACCCGTCAATGCCAAAGCGTTTTACCCAGTCGGACTGCCACTCGGTCAAATAGTCTGATACGGTGTAATTGTCCCTTTTAACCACGCGAGTTCCCGGGTTACGAAGTAACCACTCGGGGGGAGTCACACTTTTTGATGACTCGGTAATAAAATCCGGCAAGCCTGCTAAGGATAACGTGGTATCTCCAGAGCCGGGAGGTTGATATCCGGGCAGGCCAGAGCGTACCCAATCTCGGCCCCACCAGTTAGACCATTCGGAGCTTTGGTAGTCTATTTTCTGATTATAGGTATGCCAGTTTTGTCCGGTATTTGGTTTCCAGTTGATCCATTGTGATGGCCAGTTTTTCTCTGGTGACACTACATTGATGCCATCAAACTGTAGATCCGCTAATGTCGAATACCCGGAGTGATTGACAACGGCATCCAGCAAAATTTTCATACCTCGTTTATGGGCTTCTTCTACCAGTTGTTTCAGGTCTTCATCTTTTCCAAAGTTCTCATCTATTTTGGTGAAATCTCGGGTCCAGTAGCCATGATATGCATAAAACGGAAATGAGCCGCTTTCTCCACCACCGACAAAGCCATGCACTTGTTCAACAATGGGTGACAACCAAATGGCATCTGTACCTAAGCTTTTAATGTAGTCCAGCTTTTCAATGATCCCTTTCAAATCACCGCCATGGAAGGTTCCCACATCATCCTTACCATCTTTTTGGCGACCATAACTGAAATCATTGCTGCTATCACCATTCTTGAAGCGATCGATCATAACGAAGTATATATTGGTATTTTTCCAATTAAGGATGTCGTTTTGGTCGTTCGGTTGAGCAGCTTCAATAAGAACCAGGCCTCCACTGTGTTTAGACGGTGTAATGGTGACTTTTCCACCCTTGACTCGTGCGGTATTTTGGCTATATCCATCGCGAACCATGGTACCATCGGCAAATGTGTCGGCTAAATTAATGGTCACCTCACCACCGGAATAACTGTCGCACTGAACTTTTGGTAGCGGGCGCTTAAATTCTTTTTTAGAAGACTTTTTAGGTTGACGTTTGACCAACAGCGTATTCGCATTTTGGTCAAAATAGAACGCATAATCACCGGAGAAGCGAATGTTAAGTTCTAGTTCAGTGGGTGTCTGGCAATTAAGCGTCAGCGGGGTATTGAACTTAACTTTTTGTTTGATTGCCTGACAGTCACCAGACAGGTCAGAGACGGTTAATTGGTATTTTTGTTTCGTCAGAGGCACAACGACAGGTTCGTCAGCAGACAGTGGGAAGTCACGGCTGTTCGTAGAGGCGGAGACAGTTAAATTTGCAGCAGAAAGCTGAGCAGATGCCAGCATGACTGCAACTGCAGCGTATTTAAGTTTCATCGTTGTGCTAAGACCTTTTTTGATTATTTTCTCATCATGAGAGTAAGCGATTGATTGATTGACCACATCCTTCTTCGTTCTACGCCTTAAAAGTGTTAAGCAGCTCAAATTGAAGGCGTAGGTAACTTAAGACGAACTCGAGTAAACTTTTCCTTTTAAATATGGCGATACATCAAATGAAAAAGTGGGTTATTTTTCTCCTTTTATTTAGCTCAAGTGTTTTTGCTAATATGCTCAGCTTCTCTCGGTTGCCATCTATATTGTCAGGTGATTTTTTGGGTTACCCTCTGGAGAAAGTGCAGCAGTCAATGGATTTGTACGACTGTGGTTTAGAAGAGGAAAATCGCGAATTTTGCAGTGATGTAATTAAATATTATCAAACAGATGTTGAAGTTAAGATATTGAGTGAGAACCAGCTCGTTAGCTCGATAGAACTGCGTGCGCCGTTTTCAGCCAATGCCTATTCAGACTTACAGCTTAACTTGCGTAAAGATGGTTACTCTTTAAGCGAGGCTACTGTCGAAGGCAGTAATTATGATGTGATTGCTGCGCTAAAACATAAACCGATGAAACAAGTGAATAGGGAAGTAGTGCTATTTTTAAATAGCGGAAAACTTTCGTCAGATAAAATGCTGCTCTGGAGGCCAAAAGCGACTTATTTTGACCCAATTCAAAATAGGGGGGTCTCTTTCCAAAGTAACCATAAAGGGATCGTGATCCGATTTACTCGATCATTTTAAGTGTTTATTTGTTGAGCTAAACGGAAAACAGGAATAGAGTTTAGCTAATAGAATTATAAATAGGTCATGGTTAAAGGAGACAACCTTATGGTTGCAAAAGTATCAACAGCACCAAGTGGCCCGGAATTTTCGGAACTGGTACAGGGTTACTGGAGAATGGCTGAGTGGTGTATGAACCCACAAGAGCGTCTGTCATTTCTTAAACAGCACGTAGAGTTGGGTATTTCTACCGTAGATCACGCCGATATTTATGGAAATTACGAATGTGAGAAGCTATTTGGTGAAGCTCTGGCTTTAGATAAAAGTATAAGAGAACAGATCCAGATCGTGACCAAGTGTGATATTCATCTGTGTGGAGATAAAACACCTGAGAGAAAAATTAATCACTATGACACAAGTAAAAAGCATATTCTGCAATCGGTAAATAACTCTCTGGAGAGGCTGAATGTAGATCATATTGATGTACTTCTAATTCATCGTCCCGATGCTCTGATGGATGCCGATGAGGTTGCAGAAACCTTCGCGGAGTTAAAACAAACAGGTAAGGTGAATTACTTTGGTGTGTCTAATCACTCACCAAGTCAATTCGATTTATTACAATCAAGGTTGGTTGCTCCTTTAGTCACCAATCAGGTAGAGATTAATCCTCTTAATTTGGATGTTGTGGAGGATGGAACCTTAGATCAAATGCAAAGGTTGAGAACTCGTCCGATGGCATGGTCTTGTTTAGCTGGAGGTCGCCTGTTTTCGGGGACAGCGGAGCAGGAGGTGAGGGTGAGGAATGAACTGGAAGCGATTCGACAGGAAGTTAGGGCAGAAAGCATCGATCAGGTTGTCTATGCCTGGGTACGTCGTTTGCCTTCGAAACCGTTGCCGATTATTGGTTCAGGAAAAATTGAACGAGTACATACAGCGATAAACTCTCTAAAAATTGAGCTAACGCGAGAGCAGTGGTATAGAGTTTGGGTCGCGTCTAAAGGTCATGGTGTAGCATAGTGAAAACTATTTCTCGCGCCTGAATCTATTATAGAATTTCAGGAAGCGAGATTTTTTCGTCTAAAAAAGCACTCTATATTCATACTTAGCGCACATAGTTATCAAAAACTAATTCGGCCAATTGGTACAGGTCTATAATTTACGGATAATATTTTTATATGTATTAATGACTGGTCATGTTGGAAGACGAAAAAGTAGAATAAGTTCAAATGAGTGTACTCTATAAAATAACCTTACTTTTGACGATTTTGTTTGTAGTAACCATTGGTAATTCAGTATTCTCATTTATGCTGTTGTCGAATGGTGAAGACAAGCTCCAATGGGTCACGCATACCAACAAAGTACTCTATACGTCTGAGCGCTTCCTCGCTAGCATGATAGATTCCGAAACAGGCCAGCGCGGCTATTTGTTGACATCAAACTCCTCATACCTAGAACCTTACATTACTGGTAAACAGCAATCAACAGTATTGTTATGGGAACTAAAAGAACTCACAATTGATAATCCTGAACAACAAAAACGTTTAAATCTTATCGAAAAAAAAATGAAGTTAAAAAACGATGAGCTTGCGCTGACGGTTTCATTGGCACAACAAAATCATTTAATGGACGCTTTGAAAATCGTGATTAAAAATGATGGAAAGCGCTATATGGATGAAATCAGAGCGGAGGTTAAAAAGTTTGTTGAGACTGAAAATAAGTTATTGAAACAGAGAACCGAAGCTTTGATAGAGACCAGAACAAATATCACAACTTCAATTTATCTAGAGTCGCTGTTTTTCTTGCTGTTTGCGATATTTACCTTTGTTTTTATTAATAACCGGTTATTTTCTCCGATGAATTTATTACTGAGTAACATTGCTAAATTCAAAAATGGGGAGAGAGTCGACATGCCGGATAAAGTACCAAACGATGAGATGGGCTTGTTACTTTCTAGTTTCTACTATATGAGTAAAAAAGTCGCGGATAGAACACAGAAGTTACAATACAAAGCATTTCACGATGAGCTGACGGGGTTAAAGAACCGGTCAATGGTTTTTGCTGAAGTTGAAAATGCGATTGTTGAATCTGAGTTTTCGGGCACGATCGTGGGTGTATTTTTCCTAGACCTGAATGACTTTAAGCAGGTAAATGACGTTTTAGGTCATGATATCGGTGATGGAGTACTTAAAGAAACGGCAATTAGGTTAAGTAAGTCTGTACGTTCCAATGATGGTGTTTATCGCATTGGTGGTGATGAGTTTATTCTGTTATTTAAAAGTATAGATAAGGAATCAGATATAGATGACATTGCAAAACACATATG
Organism: Vibrio sp. UBA2441; assembly: GCA_002342685.1. Lineage (GTDB taxonomy): Bacteria > Pseudomonadota > Gammaproteobacteria > Enterobacterales > Vibrionaceae > Vibrio. The sequence continues at coordinate 224 of DDQN01000070.1, read as the reverse complement.
TAGTGCATTTAAATTACCAATGTTGATCAATGATCAGTGGGTTTCTGTTTTTCCTAGTATAGGAATATCAATCTCTCCTAACGATGCAAATACGTGTGAGGATTTATTTAGGCTTGCGGATATAGCAATGTATAACGCGAAAAAAGATGAATCTTACATGTATAAACGATTTGATAAGGATATGTTAGGTGAAGATTCTGATTTAAGAGCCTGTAATTTAAATT
>DDQN01000013.1:38754-76755 GCA_002342685.1 Vibrio sp. UBA2441 | reverse complement strand
CGGAATCTGGTTTTGGGTAATAGGTTGTGGGAAATGGGGTTATGGGTTACCGGTAACCGGTGGCTGGAATAATACATGTTAATTTGTCATTCCGGAATTGAGGAACGAAATATTCGGAATCTGGTTTTGGGTAATAGGCTGTGGGAAATGGGGTTATGGGCGGCCGGTAATCGGTGGCCGGAATAATACATGTTAATCTGTCATTCCGGAATTGAGGAACGAAATATCCGGAATCTGGTTTTGGGTGATAGGTTGTGGGTAATGGGGTTATGGGTCACCGGATTACGGGGAGATAACTGTACTTATGCTTTTATATTGGTGCCTAGTGTTGAGACGGTTCGTGTCTGGCCGCCAGCATTGTATGTCATGCCTATTTTGCCTCGGCTCTGCTGCATTAGGTTGTTTAGCTTATTGTAGCTTAGTTGTGCTCGTTGAAGAGCTTCGCCGTTAACATCGTTATTTTCTTTACAGTCATGAACTATCGAACGAATTAAAGCGACTTTATCTTTGTATTGCTCGTCGTCAGTGAGCAAATCAATATCCTGATGCGTTGAAATACGCTCATCGGTTTGCTGAAGTTGAGAAATCAAAGTCAGTTTTTCTTTGGCGAGTTTTTCAATATCTGCAGAGATACGAGAGGTAATAGCAATTTTCTCCATATCTAACAAGGAGGAAAGTGCCTGAGCATTTTGCAATTGATAGTCAAGTAAATCAGCGAGTTTTGCCATGGTAAAAGTCAGACTGTGCTACTACAGTCCGCCTAACTCTTTTTCAAACTTCATCATGTTGTCAGCAAGTTTATCTGGGTCAACTTTATAAGAGCCATTAGAAATGGCCTCTTTAATTGCCGCAACCTTTGCACTATCAAAACTTGGCTGTGATGCCATATCTTGTTGAAGTTTACCCATAGCTTTACCCTGCTGGCTTAATGACACCGAATCTTGATTGCCTTTAGATTCAGCTACAGAGTCAGAGCGTGAAGCTGCTGATTCTGAGCGGGACGTACTACGATTTGGCGTCATAGTTTGTCCGGTGCGAATATTGTCGATGCCTGCCATATAAAAAGCCTTATCGCTTATTGAGTGAGTTCTGTATACAAGATATCGACCAAATTAGCCTAAGCTTTAGGTTTTTTTATCGATATATCTAGTTTGCGGGAAAATGCTCTAAAAATATACTGTAATTTCAGCAATTCCCGTCACAACTCCTTCAATTATACGTTTAGATTTGTCATTTTTCACTCTAATTTGATCTCCTGTAGAGCCATCACTCAATGCTGTTCCCTTTGTCGTTATTGTCATCTCCCCTTTAACGGCTTTAATGATGACTTTTTCATTGCGACAGACAACGCAAACATCACTGCGTTCAAGTACTTCCCCTAAGCGAATATTTTTCTTTAATTTAGCACCTGTAATCTGCTTAATATTGGTAAAACCTTGACGGCGATACGCTTTTAATTCAATCATCGATAGGGATACATCACTGTTGGAGACATACTCTCCACGAGAAAGTGCGCGTTTAGCTGTGACAAGAGGCAGTGACATGGTGACTTTTACTGGAACATATACCCGCCATCCATCTGATTTACATTCAACTAATACGGTTACATTACTGGTGGTTTTACTTTTTGAAGATGATGATGCGGCAAGAGTTTGTGAGCAATCTGATGCTTTAATCCTAGAATCTAATTTAGCTGCTCGTGTAATTAACTCTCCATTTTCAGGAACGTCTATAATGCTAATAACGTGAGCTTCTGCTGTTGCTTGAATCGTAAGAATCTGTTCTGGTGTTGCAGCAAAACAGGATAGGCTCAAGAAAAATATAAAAAAACCGATAGATTTATCAAGAAATTTGTATAAAGCTTTACACTTAGAGATAGAATACATAATGATTATGCCTAACTGTACGATGACCGAATTGTGTGCTTTCTTTAAAATAGTCCATATAGTTTATCATTTTTTAATCAAAAGTTTGAGATGGAGTTGAGTTTATGAGCGGTATCATGGATTCTGTGAACCAAAGAACGCAGCTAGTAGGTCAAAATAGACTGGAGTTATTGACTTTTCGTTTAATGGGACGTCAACGTTACGGTATCAATGTATTCAAAGTAAAAGAAGTTCTTCAGTGCCCTAAGTTAACTTCAATGCCGAACCTCCATCCAATGGTCGTCGGTGTTGCTCATATTCGTGGCCAGACTATATCGGTTATTGATCTTAGTTTAGCGATTGGTGGGCGACGAACAGAAGACCCCCAGAATTGTTTTGTGATTATTTCAGAGTTTAACCGAACAATTCAGGGTTTTTTAGTCAGCTCTGTAGAGCGTATTATAAATATGCACTGGGAGTCGATATTACCTCCGCCAGACGGTGCTGGTAAGGGGAGTTATCTTACTGCGGTCACTAATATTGATAATGAGTTAGTTGAAATTATTGATGTGGAAAAAGTGCTCGCTGAAATTTCCCCTGTTGAAGAAACAATGAACTCAAATATCGCAGAAGAAATAGCAAAAGTAGAGCAAGAAACTCAAAAAGAAATTGTTAGACGAATTCTCATCGCTGATGACTCGACCGTTGCCCGTAAACAGGTTCAACGAGCGGTAGAATCAATAGGGTTCGAAGCGGTTTTGGTCAAAGATGGCAAAGAAGCCTATGATAAGCTAGTAGAGATGGCTGCGGAAGGCAGTATTTATGACCAGATCTCATTGGTTATTTCTGATATCGAAATGCCAGAGATGGATGGTTATACGTTAACGGCAGAACTTCGTCGTCATCCAGAGTTTAAAGACCTGCATATTATTTTACATACGTCATTGAGTGGTGTCTTTAACCAAGCAATGGTAGAACGAGTAGGTGCTAACGAGTTTATTGCCAAATTCAATCCAGATGAACTAGGTGCGGCAGTAAAAGCGGCAGTAAGCAAATAAAAAAGAGAAATTAATGACAGCAATTTCGATAAGTGACCAAGAATATCGTGATTTTAGCCGATTTCTGGAATCGCAATGTGGCATCGTATTGGGCGACAGTAAGCAGTATTTAGTGCGTAGTCGCCTGAGTCCGCTTGTTACTAAGTTTAAACTGAGCTCTTTGTCTGATTTGCTTCGTAATGTGGTTACCGGTCGCAATCGTGAGCTTCGGATCGCAGCCGTTGACGCAATGACGACAAATGAAACACTGTGGTTTCGTGATAGTTATCCATTTTCGGTACTTGCTGAAAAACTTTTACCTGAAATGGCAGAAAAGAAAAGACCTATTAAGATCTGGTCTGCTGCCAGTTCATCAGGACAAGAACCATATTCAATGGGCATGACAATTCTTGAAACGCAAGCCAAAAGACCTGGGTTGCTGCCTAGTGTATCTATAACGGCTACGGATATTTCTGCCAGTATGTTGGATATGTGTCGGTCAGGTGTGTATGACAATTTAGCTTTGGGCCGAGGATTATCTCCAGAAAGGCGTCGTACTTTTTTTGAAGATGCTGGTGATGGTCGAATGAAAATTAAAGATAACGTAAAGCGTTTGGTTAATTTTCGTCCTCAAAATTTAATGGAAAGTTATGCTTTGCTTGGTAAGTTTGACATTGTATTTTGTCGTAATGTGCTTATCTATTTTTCTCCTGACATGAAGTCACAGGTTTTGAACTCTATCGCAGGTTCTCTCAATCCAGGCGGTTATCTGTTGCTTGGTGCTTCGGAATCGCTAACGGGTTTAACTGATCGTTTTGAAATGGTTCGTTGTAATCCCGGAATTATCTATAAACTTAAGTAAGTATGCGGTTATAGGTTACAGGGCGGGCTTTGCCCTACGGGAAATGGGAACATAATCTCCCATCTCCCATCTCCCATCTCCCATCTCCCATCTCCCATAACCCATAACCCATAACCCAAACCAGATTCCGGATATTTCGTTCCTCAATTCCGGAATGACAGATTTACTATTTCGGTGACGGATAACCCATAACCCATATCTTCTCCTCCCTCGCCCTTTTTCTTCTTATTCACTATCCTTTAAGTGACATTTTAAATTCAGCAGAATTTTAGAACGATTTGTGCGGTCTTGGCTCGATTTGTGCAATTGTTTGCTGTAACAACTTACTGGCAACAGTCTGTTGTCGGCTGAAATGAGAGTTAATAGTCATGTTTTTGTTTTTTGGCACGATGATTGCTTTTATTTTCAGTAGTAAGTCATTTTTGATGATAGAGGCATAATATGGCTATTTCTTTTAACAACGCTTTAGGTATACACCAGCAGACAGTTGGTGTCCGTGAACGCAACGCAGAGGTTATCTCTACGAACATTGCGCAAGCGAATACGCCTGGGTTTAAGTCAAAAGGAATGGATTTTCAAAGGGCACTTCAGGCGGCAACGTCGGGGGCAGACTTTGGACTAAACCGTACGGATGAACGGCATATTGCTGCCACTACCAATGTGACTGGGGATATTAAGTACCGCATTCCAACTCAGCCTGATACGGGTGATGGAAATACAGTTGACTTAGATTTGGAGCGTAACTTGTTTATGCAAAACCAAATTAGGCACCAAGCATCACTCGACTTCTTAGGAAGTAAATTTAAAAACTTAACTAAGGCAATTAAAGGGGAATAATTAGATGAGCTTATTTAACGTATTCAATGTGACTGGTTCTGCGATGAGTGCTGAGTCTGTTCGTCTAAATACCACTTCAAGTAACCTGGCTAACGCAGACAGTGTTAGTGGTTCTGCTAAGGAAACCTACAAAGCACGACATGCCGTATTTGGTGCCGAGTTAAGTAAGGCGCGTTATAACAGAGATGATAGTGTGCCAGTTAATGTATTAGGTATTGTAGAAAGTGATAAACCTCTACAAGCGGAATATAACCCAGATCACCCACTCGCTAACGATGAAGGTTATATTTATAAGCCTAACGTTAACGTAATGGAAGAAATGGCAAATATGATTTCAGCTTCTCGCTCATATCAAACCAATGTGCAAGTTGCTGATGCAAGTAAACAAATGCTGCTGCGTACGCTGCAGATGGGTCAATAAGGATAAGGAGATAACGTAATGGCAGTCAACAATGTTGGTCAGAACGGCTTGTCCTACCTTGATCAGCTTAAAAATCTTCAAGAGCAAAACAAACCTAGTGAAACGACAGGTAAGCAAGAACTTAAACAAGAAGACTTCTTATCGCTGCTCACTAAACAACTTGCTCAACAAGACCCGTTTAAGCCGGTCGGTAATGACCAGATGATTGCGCAAATGGCTTCATTTGCGACCGTAGACGGTATTAATCAGATGAATGGACAGTTTGAAAGCTTAAATTCATCCATGACTTCTAATCAGGCCTTGCAGGCTTCGACTCTGGTTGGTCGTGATGTATTGGTGCCGGGAGCTGCAGGTAATAAAGCGGCAAATGCGGGTATGGCGGCTATGGTTAAGCTTCCACAATCGATAGATAACTTGTTCCTTCGTGTTGAAAACGAGATGGGTCAATTGGTACGAACACTTGATGTTGGTGCTAAACCTGCTGGTGACAACCGAGTGGAGTGGGATGGTAAAGATGAAAACGGTAATCCATTGCCGGCTGGCAAATATAATGTAAAAGCTGGTGGTCTTTTAGAAGGGCAAAGCACTGAGTTTGAAGTTTCGACTTACGCGAATGTGAATAGTGTTCTTCTTGGAAAAGGTGATGGGAATGTGCTGCTCAATCTGGCTGGATTTGATTCGCCAGTTCGACTTGCTGAAGTACTAGAAGTTGGCAAAGCGTAAAACGCTGGCTAGATAGGAGAATTTGAAATGTCATATGTATCTTTAAGCGGCTTGTCCGCTGCTCAGTTAGATTTAAACACAACTAGTAATAACATTGCTAACGCCAATACGTACGGATTTAAAGAGTCTCGTGCCGAGTTTGGTGATGTGTATTCTAGTTCATTATTTACTAACGCGAAAACGACCCCTGGTGGTGGTGTTCAAGCGAATAAGGTAGCGCAACAGTTTCATGAAGGTTCTAGTGTTTACACTAACAATCCGATGGATTTACGTGTTGGGGGAACAGGTTTTTTTGCGGTATCTAAAGACCGTATGAACCCAGCTCAAAGTGAACTAACACGTAATGGGGCGTTTCATTTAAATAAAGACAACTATATGACGACGTCGAATGAGGAGTTTTTGTTAGGTTATCAGGTGAATCCTGATACTGGCGAAGTACTTTCTTATGAGCCATCTCCTATGAGCGTACCTGCTGAATTTGGTAAACCTAAACAAACGGCTAATGTTGAAGTTGGTGTTAACTTGCCTGCGAATGGTGACCTCAAAGATCCTGCGTTGTTCGATTTTACAAACGAAGAGTCTTATAACCGTTCTACTTCTTCAACTATTTATGATTCTATGGGTCAGTCTTACAAAATGTCGACATATTATTTGAAAGACATGACTCAGCCGAATACGTGGCAGACATACTACACAGTCACTGATGAAGCGGGCGAGAAACCTGTCAATATTACTAGTGGTGATGCAACAAATGCCACTGGTCATGTTGGTCATACTATGAAGTTTAACAATGATGGTACGTTGGCGAGCCTAAATAATGGTCAGCCAATTGTTTCTGAAGCGTTAGGTGCCGGGGCAAATCCAATAGATTTAAACGGCGCAGATCCTAATCAATTGTTAAGTTTGAAATTGGATGCGGCGACTCAGTTTGCAGCTCCGTTTGAACTGACTAAATTTGATGAAGATGGCGCAACAACAGGCTTCCTGACTAAACTCGACTTTGATGAAAACGGTAGCATTCTAGGGACATACTCCAACGGCGAGAACATTACGCTCGGCCGAGTTGCTCTGGTTCGTGTTCCAAATGAACAAGGTTTGGATAAGAAAGGCGGAACTCAGTGGGACTCAACAACCATGTCTGGTGATAAGATTTGGGGTGAATCTAACAAGGGGTCATTTGGTACGATAAGCAATGGTTCGTTAGAACAATCTAATATTGATATGACCCAGGAACTGGTAGACCTTATATCAGCACAGCGTAACTTCCAGGCGAACTCTCGTTCACTAGAAGTACATAATCAGACTCAGCAAACTATCCTGCAAATTCGTTAATACAATCATCTGCATATTGGGTTGCGAAGGTTATTTCGTGACCCGATATTATTGCCGCCTAGCGGCAAGTCACTTTCCAAATATTGCCTTTCTGGCAATGTCTTACTCTTGGTTTATATTAATTTGTTGATATTTAACAAGTTATAAACTTGGCACACCTATTGCTTTATTAGCTTCATTCGGAAAGTTTTTGGAGCAATTCTATGGATCGCGCACTGTTTCTTGCCATGAGTGGCGCTAAGCAAAATATGCAAGAGATGCAGCTTAGAGCAAACAACCTTGCCAACGTTAGTACCACTGGTTTTAGAGCGGATCTTGCTCAGGCGCGTTCTATGCAGGCCTATGGCGAAGGTTTGCCGTCCAGAGTGTTCAGCATGACTGAACGACCGGGACAGAGTTTTGCTCAAGGAAATGTGATTACTACAGGTCGTGACTTAGATATTACCATTGAAGGTGATGGCTGGATTTCTGTCATGGATAAAACCGGGCAAGAAGGTCTGACTCGAAATGGTAACCTGCGTATTAATGAAACAGGGGTCCTTTCTAACGGTTCTGGGCATTTAGTGCTTGGAGAATCAGGAGCGCCAATTACTTTGCCAATACCTCTGGCCAAAGTAGAAATTGGGCGAGACGGTACCATTTCGGTGTTGCCTCAGGGGGCGCCATCGGATGCAATGGAAGTTGTTGACCGAATTAAATTAACTCGCACCGATAACCGCAGTTTATTTAAAGATACCAATGGCCTGTTTCGTTCTAAAGACCTCACTTCTAATTATATTGCCGATGCTGATGTAAAGGTGATGAAGGGAGCTATAGAAGGCAGCAATGTTAATGCCGTCAGCGAAATGACAAATTTAATTGATTTACAGCGCCAGTTTGAAATGCAAGTCAAGCTGATGAGCAATGCGGAAGAGATGGATAAATCTTCTGATTCACTGCTCCGTATGAGCTAACAGTTTAAGAACGGGGAGATATTATGCATCCTGCATTATGGGTAAGTAAAACAGGTTTAGATGCTCAGCAAACGAACATCGCAACCATTTCAAACAACCTGGCGAATGCCTCAACGATCGGTTACAAAAAAAGCCGAGCTGTTTTTGAAGACCTTTTTTATCAAAATATAAACCAACCGGGTGGGCAGTCATCTCAGAACACAGAGCTTCCTAGCGGATTGATGTTAGGTGCTGGTTCGAAAGTGGTGGCAACGCAAAAAATTCATACCAATGGTAATGCGCAAACTACATCAAATAGCTTAGATATGATGATTGAAGGTGATGGTTTTTTCCAAATCATAATGCCAGACGGCAATTTAGGTTACAGTCGTAATGGCCAATTTACCTTAAATGATGAAGGTACCATAGTTACCACTGGTGCAGGATACGCATTGGATCCAGAAATCAACATTCCAGATGACGCTATTTCAGTTTCGGTTGGAGAGGATGGTGAGGTTTCTGTTCGTGTTCGAGGTCAACAAGATAATCAAGTTGTTGGTCAAATTACCACCGTTGATTTTATTAATCCGGGCGGTTTAGAGCCGATCGGACAAAATTTATATTTGCCTACCGGGGCAAGTGGTGAACCTCAAGAAGGTACTCCCGGGCTTGAAGGGTTAGGTTCAATTCGTCAATCGATGTTAGAGACATCAAACGTAAATGTGACAGAAGAGTTGGTCAATTTGATAGAAGCTCAACGCGTTTATGAAATGAATTCAAAGGTGATTTCTGCGGTCGATAAGATGCAGAGCTTTGTGAATCAACAGCTGTAATAGAATTAAGTAGGTCACTATGAAACGTTATTTCGCTTTGATACTTGTCATGATTTTGTCTGGTTGCTCTTTGGTGCCTGAAGATACAGGTACTGACGTAGAAGAGAGCACAACCTTGGTTGATGCTGTTGAAGGGGACAAGTCTGAAGAAGAAGACACAGGAATAGTCGACTCATTAAGGGGGAGAAGTGACCCGATAAAAGGCGATCCAGCCTGGGCACCGATCCAGCCTAAAGATAAACCAGAGCACTATGCCGCTGCAACGGGATCGTTATTTAATACCGATTACGCCAGCAACCTATACGATGACTCAAAACCACATGGTGTTGGTGATATTGTTACTGTCATGATGGATGAACAAACTAAAGCGGCAAAAAGTGCCGATGCGGATCTGTCCAAATCTAACGACGCTTCAATGGACCCGCTTTCTGTTGGCGGGCAGCAGTTAGCCATTAATGATTATAATTTCTCCTATGAATTAAAGAATGACAATAAATTCAAAGGTAATACCTCTGCAAATCAAAGTAACAGCATTTCTGGTTCCATCACTGTAGAAGTCATTGATGTCTTGGCGAACGGTAACTTGGTCATTCGCGGCGAAAAATGGCTAACATTGAATACGGGTGACGAATATATTCGCTTAAGCGGCACGATTCGTCCGGACGATATTAGCTTTGACAATACTATAGCCTCTACCCGAATATCTAATGCTCGTATTCAGTATTCTGGTACGGGGACGCAACAAGATATGCAAGAACCTGGATTCTTGGCACGATTCTTTAATGTCTCGCTTTAAGTGTATTTTGACGTCGATGTTTTGACGGTATAAGGTTTAAGTAATGAAAAGATTCGCACTGATAATTCTGAGCGTGATGTTAATGACACCCGTTTATGCTGCCAGGATTAAGGACGTGGCTGAAGTGGCTGGTGTTCGTAGTAACCAATTAATAGGTTATGGATTAGTGACTGGTCTTCCGGGGACGGGAGAATCTACGCCATTTACCGATCAAAGTTTCAATGCAATGTTACAAAATTTTGGCATTCAGTTGCCGCCTGGTACCAAACCAAAAACAAAGAATGTTGCTGCTGTTATCGTAACTGCAGAACTCCCCGCTTTTTCAAAGCAAGGACAGCAGGTGGATGTGACAGTATCATCTATTGGTTCTGCAAAAAGTCTGCGTGGCGGCACGTTAGTTCAAACTTTCTTAAAAGGTCTGGATGGTGAAGTTTATGCTGTTGCTCAAGGCAATTTAGTGGTCAGCGGTTTTAGTGCAACAGGTGCTGATGGTTCGAAAGTTGTCGGTAATAACCCCACAGTAGGACTTATTTCTGGTGGGGCAATGGTTGAACGTGAAATTCCTACCCCTTTTAGTCGTGGTGACTTTATTACTTTCAATTTACTAGAGTCCGATTTCACTACGGCGCAGCGATTGGCTGATGCAGTGAATAAATTTCTCGGGCCACAAATGGCGTCTGCGATTGACTCTACCTCTGTAAGGGTTAGAGCACCACGAGACATTAGCCAGCGAGTGGCGTTCCTGTCGGCAATTGAAAATGTGGAATTCAATCCGGCAGATGGTGCGGCAAAGATTATTGTAAACTCTCGTACCGGCACTATTGTCGTAGGCCAACATGTTAGGTTAAAACCCGCAGCGGTTACCCATGGTGGTATGACAGTAGCCATTAAAGAAAATCTGCAGGTGAGTCAGCCTAATGCGTTTTCTCAAGGGCAAACCGCGGTGGTACCGAACTCCGCCATTGAAGTGAGTGAAGAGCAGGGAAAGATGTTTAAATTCCAGCCGGGATTGACTCTGGATGACTTAGTAAGAGCGGTCAATGAAGTTGGTGCTGCCCCTTCAGACTTGATGGCAATTCTTCAAGCCCTTAAACAAGCTGGTGCTATTGAAGGCCAACTGATTATAATCTGAGGATAAAGTGATGGTTAATAATCCAAACGATATAGGCTTTATTCATGATATAGCGAGTTTAGATGGCCTGCGAAAAAATGCGGTAAGTAGCGAAGCTGGAGAGCAAAAAGAGGCTCTTCGTGCTGCAGCTAAACAGTTTGAATCTATATTTACCACAATGCTTTTCAAATCAATGCGTGATGCTAATTCGGCATTTGAATCGGATATGTTAAAGAGCCAGAGCCAGGACTTTTATCGTCAGATGAAGGATGAACAGATGGCGAGTGAATTAAGTTCATCTGGTTCGTTAGGTTTAGCAGATATGATTGTTGCTCAGTTAGGAGCAGGAATGCCAAAAGATGATACGGAAGTGGTTATGAGAAACGCTGCTCTTGATGCATCTCAACGCTTCCCTGTTGATAAGACTCAAGCCAATCGAGTTGCCGATGAAGCATTAACTGTGTTGAATACCCAAGCGGTGAAACGTAAAGAGCCAAGTTCATTTGAAAGCCCTGAACAGTTTGTTCATTCGATGAAGCCTTATGCTGAACGAGCGGCGAAAGCCCTAGGTGTAGACTCATCATTGCTGATTGCTCAGGCGGCATTAGAAACAGGCTGGGGGCAGAAAATGGTTAAAAACTCCCTTGGAAACAGCAACAACCTGTTTAATATCAAAGCTGACAGAAGTTGGAAGGGCGACAAAGTTGCCACTCAAACTTTAGAGTTTCATAACAATGTACCAGTGAAGGAAAGAGCAGCATTTCGTTCATATGGTAGTTATGAAGAGAGTTTCAACGATTTTGTTAAGTTCCTTAATCAAAATCCAAGGTACGAAACCGCATTGCAGCAGAATGATAACTCTGAATCCTTTATTCGAGGTATTCACAAAGCCGGGTACGCAACAGACCCCAATTACGCCGATAAGGTGTTGAGAGTTAAGCAACGAATCGATCAAATGTAAATATAAAGGGCGAAAGCCCTTTTCTTTTGTGGTGAATATAATTGATGATCGGTCACCCATCACCCATCACCCATCACCCATCACCCAAATCCCTTCTTTCCCCCTCTTACCACAACATTGGCACACTAGTTGCTTTACCTCTGTAGAAAGTTAGAAATTATTGTAATTCATGTGGTTCTACTGGGGGCTTTATGGCATCGGATTTGTTGAATGTTGGTACTCAGAGCGTATTAACCGCTCAGAGACAACTCAACACTACAGGTCATAACATATCGAATGCGAATACCGAAGGCTATAGCCGGCAGTCGGTGATCCAGGGAACCAACTCGCCCCGGCAATATGGCGGCGAAACTTATGGTATGGGCGTACATGTGGAAAATGTTCGCCGCTCTTGGGACCAATTTGCCGTCAATGAGCTGAATGTTTCCACTACTAACTTTAACAATAGAAAAGATGATGAAGAAAATTTGGATGTATTAACCAATATGCTCTCTTCATTAGCATCAAAGAAAATTCCTGAAAATATTAACGAATGGTTTGATTCAGTTAAAACTTTAGCCGATTCACCCAATGATGTTGGTGCGCGAAAAGTTGTTTTAGAAAAAGCAGGCCTCATCAGCCAAAATCTAAATACTTTTTATGAGACCGTTCGTCAGCAATCAGCCAATACCAATAAAAAACTTGATTTGGCCGTGGAAAGAATTAACCAAATTGGTACAGAGATTCGTGATGTAAACAAATTAATGATGCGTACACCTGGTCCGCATAACGATCTAATGGATACCTATGAAAAGTTGATCAAAGAGCTTTCTGAATACACCAAGGTGACGGTAACCACTCGAGGCAATAATGAAGGTTTTAACGTTCATATCGGGAGTGGTCACACATTAGTTTCTGGTACGGAGTCGAGCAAGTTAACCATGGTAGATGGTAATCCTGATGCAGGTCAGCGCAAACTTGCTCTCATAGAGGGTAAAGGTCTTAAGGTCATTAAAAATGAAGGTATCGATGGTCGAATAGGTTCCTTGTTTAAGATGCGCGATGAATTAATTCCTTATGTCCAAGATGAGCTTGGTCGAGTTGCAACATCTATTTCATATGGTGTGAATGAACTTCAGGCGCAAGGATTAGACTTACGGGGTGATGTTGGCGGATTAATGTTTACCGACGTGAACTCGGACCGTATTGCACAATCTCGAGTTATTTTACCCAAAGACTCACAAGCAGAGATGGGTGTTTATATTGACGATATTACCAAAATAAAAGCGGGTGATTATCAGCTCCGTTACGATGGTAGCGATTATACAGTTATCAAACCAACCGGAGAAATCGTCAAAATTGAGCCACAGAATTCTGCGTTATATATCGATGGTATGAGAGTTGAGATAGGTAGTGACCCCAGTGTTGGAGAGAAAATAGTCATTCGCCCGGTACGCTTTGGGGCTGAGCAAATCAAGGTAATGATGAATGACCCGGCGAAAATTGCCGCTCAAAGTTACCAAAGCTCGGTAACCTTTGCTCAAGGTGATGCCGACTTTAGGGTCTTGACCGCAGGTGCATTAAAAGAGTTTCAAGTGGTTGTTTCTCCTAAGGGAGATCAATTTGCAGTATTAGATATGGGGGGCAAAGTACTATTGCAACCCCAACAATATCCACCAGATGGACCGATAACAGTTCAGGGCACAACATTCTCGCTTTCTTCCGGTGCGATTGCCAATGACAAATTTGCTGCGAATTTAACGGCGTCAGAGGGTGATAACGGCAACCTATTGAACATGCAGAATTTACAAACGGCAAGGACTCTTGACGACAATAACTCGACCATATTAGAGCTTTATCACAATCTAAATACCAATGTAGGGCTAAAAATGTCTACCGCGTCTCGACTTGCTGAAGTGGCTCGTTTGGAAAACGAAGCGGCACAAGAGCGCGTTGCCGAAATATCTGGCGTGAACCTTGATGAAGAAGCGGCCAATATGATGAAATTTCAGCAAGCTTATATGGCTTCGTCACGCATTATGCAGACGGCTAATGACACCTTCAATACGATTTTAGCGTTAAGGTAGGGGGTGATATATGGTTGGTCGAATATCAAGCTTTCATAATTATCAATCGGTTCAAAACGATTTACGTCGACAGGAAAATAAAGTTTTTCACAATCAGGCGCAGCTTGCATCAGGGAAAAAATTACTTAACTCCAGCGATGACCCGTTGGCGACGCATTACATTCAAAGCATTGGTCAGCAGTCAGAGCAACTTCGACAATATATGGATGCCATTGTTTTGGTTCGAAATCGATTAGAACATCATGAAGTATTAGTGGCTAACTCTGAAGATTATGCAGATAGAGCAAAGCGAACGGTTATGGAAATGATTAACGGCTCGCACTCTCCTGAAGACCGTTTGGCCAAAAGCCGCCAATTAGAAGAAGTTTCGAATAATCTGCTCACGTTGGCGAATAGTCAGGATGAGTCAGGTAACTATATTTTTGCAGGGACTAAACCCAAAAATCAGCCTTTTTTTAGAGATAATGAAGGCAATGTTAGTTATGCGGGTGATGACTATCAGCGAAAAATGAAGGTATCAAATCAACTTGAAATGCCGACGAATGATCCCGGCAGTAAGTTGTACATGCAAGTGGATAATCCTTTTGGCGATTATACGCCAAGCTATCAATTACAGAATGCTTCCGAACTTCTGCTTGAAAGAGCAACTAATTTGGACTTTAACGATTCATCCAGCTATCGCATAACATTTGTTGATATGGGGACTGGAAAATTTGGCTATCAGCTAGAAAAAGATGGCAGCGTTGTTAAAGCGGAAGAATTTGACCCTGCAGAGGGTATAAAGAATGAAAGTTTGTCGATTCAAATTCGTGGGCAAATTACAGCAGGCGATAGTATCGTTTTAGACCCTAAAAAAACGGTGAGTATTTTCGATAGTTTTAAAGGGGCTATAGACCTTTCAAAATCATCGGTATCTGATTCGTCAGCGACGGCAGAATTACACCGGATCACTAAAGAATTTGATGCGGCATTTATTCACCTCGGTAAGGCAAGAACAGATGTGGGTGCACGTCTCAATACTCTGGATATTCAGGATGATTTACATGAGGATTTCAAACTCACTTTAGCTAAATCTAAAAGTGCTTTTGAAGACCTTGACTATTCACAAGCGGTAATTGATTTCAACGAGAACTCGATTGCGCTGGAGGCGTCACAAAAGGCTTTCGGTAAAACAAAAGATCTCACTCTATTTAATTATATTTAGTCCATATATGCCATATGTGCTTATGCCATATGTGCCGGGCTGATATTGTTCTGAGAGTGTGGCAAGTAGAAAGGCGGCAAAAATTGTAACTCGATTTGTTGCCGTTTAACGGAGAAAATAAACAACAAATAAAGTTGGTTTCACATGGTGATATTAACCTAAGTCGTTGTTTAATAATTAAATTAATCATCAATATAACGAAGATTGAAAAAGTGGCACGCTACTTGAATGTATTTATATAGACATGATGAATACGAATTGAGCTTAGTGAGTGAGCTAAGTTCAGCAAGTAACTTTACGGTCAGTGCTTATCCAAATGAGACTAAAGCTGGCCGCTTCGCAGAATACTTGCGAACTCAACAGGAGAGCAAACAATGGCTGTTACAGTGAGTACTAACGTCGCGGCAATGACGTCTCAACGTTACTTAAATAAAGCAACGGATAACTTAAATACTTCGATGGAACGTTTATCCTCTGGGCACAAAATTAATAGTGCGAAAGATGATGCAGCGGGCCTACAAATTTCGAACCGATTGAATGCTCAATCCAGAGGTTTGGATGTAGCAATGCGAAATGCCAATGATGGTATCTCAATTGCGCAGACGGCTGAAGGTGCAATGAATGAGTCAACCGCTATATTACAACGTATGCGCGACTTGTCACTACAATCGGCAAACGGGTCTAACTCGCTTTCAGAGCGCCAAGCGCTAGACGAGGAAGTGAGTGCACTTCAGGATGAATTGAACCGAATCGCTGAAACGACTTCATTTGGTGGTCGTCGACTTCTGAATGGATCATTTGGTGAGGCAGCATTCCAAATTGGTTCTAATTCTGGTGAAGCAATGATTATGGGCTTAACCAGTATCCGTGCAGATGACTTCCGCATGGGCGGTGAAACGTTTAATGCTGAACTTCCTGAAGGAAAGGTTATCGGTAAGGATTGGGGCGTTCCTGCAGAAAGTCTTGATTTGAAACTAACATTTGCAGCAGATGCTGAAAATGAAGAGCAAATTATTGATATACAGGCTAAAGCTGGCGACGACATCGAAGAGTTGGCAACCTATATTAATGGTCAGACTCACCGAGCAACAGCGTCAGTAGGAGAAAATGGCAATCTGCAGATTTTTGTTGCAGAACCGGATTCTGCGGGTGGCCTTGATATTTCGGGTACGCTAGCGTCTGAAATTGGACTCAGCGGTTCAGTAGCTGTGAAAACTACGGCACAAGATATCGATGTTACTACGGTTAAAGGCTCTCAAAATGCCGTTGGCGTACTTGATGCCGCTCTTAAGTATGTAGATAGCCAACGTGCAGACCTTGGTGCAAAACAGAACCGTCTAAGCCACAGCATTAATAACCTAGCTAATATCCAAGAAAATGTTGAAGCATCGAAGAGCCGGATCAAAGATACGGACTTTGCGAAAGAGACAACAGAATTAACTAAAAACCAAATTTTGCAACAGGCAGGTACTTCCATACTTGCTCAAGCAAAACAATTGCCAAACTCTGCCATGTCACTACTTCAGTAGTGACAGCGTCAGAACCAGAATTGCTTTGTATTGACTGGCACAGACGTGGGCCGGTTAGAAGTGATTCAGGTATGGCAATCGCATTTTAGATTTGAAAACCAGATGCTCTCTCACTCTCATTGCTGAAGGTTGGATAGTTTAAGATGCATCGCTAAACCAGTTATGTGGCATTTCTCTCGATCTCCATATAGGCAGCTGGTTTGCGAACAGCCCCGGTTCTCTCAAAGGATAGGGGCTTTTTCCTTTTCTGCTTCCCAGTAAATATTTATAGTACTGCACGGTACATTTTCATACTCTTTAAGCTAATTCCTGACGATATACTGACAGACCAAACGAGCTGATTTTTCCTATTATATTTCGAAAATAAGGCACACTATCGGCCGATGTTTTTAATGCTTGAGCATTTTATCCAATTTTCACACCTAATTTTCTGGCCATATCACATTCTCTTTTTCTTCAGCTGAATTTAGAAAAAAAAATGAAATTATCTCTAAAGGATTTTTTTTTCGCGCCGTTAACGAAAGTAACTTTGAGAGAACTACTTGGTTTTCCGAGACGTCGGAAACCGCTACAAACGGAAAATCAATTGGAGAAATCACCATGTCAGTAAATGTAAATACTAACGTAGCAGCAATGACGGCACAGCGTCATTTAAACAATGCAGCAAGTGACCTTAACGGTTCAATGGAACGCCTGTCTTCAGGTTTCAAAATCAACAGTGCAAAAGATGATGCAGCGGGTCTACAAATATCTAACCGTTTAAATGCACAGAGCCGTGGCTTAGATGTAGCAGTACGAAATGCAAATGACGGTATTTCCATTGCGCAAACTGCTGAAGGTGCAATGAAAGAAACCACCAATATCCTGCAACGTATGCGTGACTTGTCTCTACAATCTGCGAATGGTTCTAACTCTAAAGAAGAGCGTGTTGCGATTCAGGAAGAGGTGGGTGCACTTAATGATGAACTTAACCGTATTGCTGAAACCACATCATTTGGTGGTAATAAACTGCTGAACGGTACTCACGGTACTAAGTCATTCCAAATCGGTGCGGATAACGGTGAAGCCGTTATGCTTGAGCTTAAAGATATGCGCTCAGACAACCGTATGATGGGTGGTTCAAGCTACAAAGCAGAGAATGGCGTTGATAAGAATTGGTCGGTTGCTCAAGATTCACAAATGACGATTGGCTTAACTGACCAGTTCGGAGAAGCACAAGAGTTTACTATTAACGCGAAAGCGGGCGACGATATTGAAGAGTTGGCAACGTATATCAATGGTCAGCAAGATTTAGTTAGCGCGTCTGTTGATGAAGCAGGAAAACTGCAAGTATTTGCCGGTAATAACAATGTTCAAGGTGAAGTATCATTTGGTGGTAGCTTAGCTGGTGATTTAGGCATGAGCGGACCGACAAGCACAACGGTTGATACTATTGATGTGCGCAGTGTTGGTGGTGCCCAAGAGTCTGTCGCAATTGTTGATGCTGCACTGAAGTATGTGGATAGCCATCGAGCAGAGCTTGGTGCTTTCCAGAATCGTTTTGACCATGCAATTAGTAACTTAGATAACATCAACGAAAATGTTAATGCATCTAAGAGCCGTATTAAAGATACCGACTTTGCTAAAGAGACAACCTCAATGACGAAGTCTCAAATCCTACAGCAAGCATCTACGTCAATTCTTGCTCAGGCGAAACAAGCGCCAAACTCAGCGCTTAGCTTGCTTGGCTAAAATTAACGCTGATTAGAATGAACCCCGGCAGAGATGTTGGGGTTTTTTGTGTTTGGGGGATAGGCAAAAGGTGATGGGCTATGGGTGATGGGCTACGGGATAATGGGTGACCGGTGACCGGATTACTAAATGCGAATTTGTCATTCCGGAATTGAGGAACGAAATATCCGGAATCTGGTTTTGGGTGATAGGTAATGGGGTATGGGATTACGGGTGACCGATAACCGGATTACTAAATGCGAATTTGTCATTCCGGAGTTGAGGAACGAAATATCCGGAATCTGGTTTTGGTAATAGGCGCTAGGTGACGGTAACCGATTTACGGATTTTTCTTGCTGGTTAAAATGTGACCGGTACCTCAGAACATATTCTTAACATAAAAAAAACAAAAAAAGACTGATTTTTCTCTAAAGGATTCATTTCGACCGCCGTTAAGAGGAGTGAGAGAAATGAAATCGATATGCTAATGCGAGGTGAGAGACGCGGCGGCATATCATCCCTATATGCCTAAGGAGATCAATTATGGCAATGAATGTAAACACGAATGTGTCTGCAATGACCGCTCAACGCCACTTAAACGGTGCTAATGAGGGTCTAAATAAATCGATGGAACGCCTGTCTTCAGGCTACAAGATCAACAGCGCGAAAGATGATGCTGCAGGTCTTCAAATATCCAATCGACTCACATCTCAAAGCCGTGGTTTAGACATGGCTGTCCGAAATGCAAATGATGGTATTTCTATTGCACAAACCGCTGAAGGTGCAATGACAGAAACTACCAACATTCTTCAACGTATGCGTGACTTATCCTTGCAATCATCAAACGGTTCGAACAGTCGTTCAGAGCGTGTGGCGATTCAGGAAGAGGTCTCAGCATTAAATGATGAACTTAACCGAATTGCAGAAACAACTTCATTCGGTGGTAATAAACTCCTCAATGGTAACTTTGGCTCTCAGTCTTTTCAGATTGGTGCGGACTCTGGTGAAGCAGTAATGCTTGGCATGGGAAACATGCGTTCTGATGATGCTGCTATGGGCGGAAAAAGTTATGTAGCAGAAGAGGGGAAAAGTGCCGACTGGACTGTTCAAGCAGGGGCAACTGACTTCACTATCTCCTATACTGATAAAATAGGGGAAGAGAAAGAAATAACCGTTAACGCGAAAGAAGGCAATGATCTCGAAGAGCTGGCAACTTACATAAATGGTCAGAATGATGATATCAAAGCGTCTGTTGGTGAAGGTGGCAAGTTACAAGTTTTTGCTGCAAACCAGAGCGTAGAAAATGGTGATGTTTCTTTTGGTGGTTCACTGGCAGGTGAGCTAAACCTAGGTGAAGGCGTTGATAAAACGGTTAATGATATCGATGTAACATCGGTTGCGGGTTCCCAGCAAGCGGTGTCTGTTATTGATGGTGCGTTAAAGAATGTTGATAGTAACCGAGCGCAATTAGGTGCATTCCAGAACCGCTTTAACCATGCGATAAGCAATTTGGATAACATTAACGAAAATGTTAATGCATCAAGAAGTCGTATAATGGATACTGACTTTGCAAAAGAAACAACGCAAATGACAAAATCTCAAATTCTACAGAATGCGAGTACGTCAGTGTTAGCGCAGGCGAAGCAAACTCCATCGGCAGCTCTAAGCTTATTGGGTTAAGTAAGGTCGGGTTAATAGCCGATGTTTACTATTAAGCGTGATTAAAACGCTTACCCAGAAGGTGGAAGGGAGATCAGTATGGATATTTCAGCATACACATCGAACATCCAGCCTTACGGCGAGCCACGTGGCTCTTCTGGTGGCACAAAACTTGCTAATGATAGTGGCGACGCAATTAATAATTTGCTGTCTACTGAGAAAACGTCCGAACGTCCAAAAGAGCCAGAAACGGCTCAGAAAGCGAAGGCTGTTGAAGAGTTAGTTCAAAAACGTATTGAACTTGACAAGGATCAGCTTGAAAAAGTAGTAGAGAAGATGGATGAATTCGTCAACTCTATTAATACTGGGCTTTCATTTCGTTTAGACGAAGAGTCAGGGAGAAAAGTAGTGACTATTTATGAAGCCAGTACTGGTGACATTATTAGACAGATCCCTGATGATGAGATGCTAATTATATTACGGCGCTTAGCGGTCGCCTCCTCTGGATTATTTGTAGAGGAGACGGTGTAACTGTCATAGAGGTGAGTTGAATGAGTTTGAACCCATTGGGTATGTCATCTGGCATGGATATCAATTCTATGGTCAGCAAAATCGTAGATTCGGAGCGTGTGCCTAAACAGCAGCGAATCGATAGCGATCGCGCCAAGATTGATACCAGTATCAGTGCCTATGGGAGACTCAGAGAGTCGCTGGATACGATGAAGAATCTGATGGCAAACTTTCGTCAGGAGAAAGCGTTCGCAGTACGAACAGTCGAATCTTCTGATGAAAAAGCAGTGTCTGCCACAGCTACGACTGAAGCTATCGCTGGTAGGTATGCTATCGATGTGCTGCAGCTTGCTCAGAGTCACAAAGTGGCGTCAGAGGTGATTGCCGATGACACCAAATTTGGCCCGGGCAAGCTGCAAATTAGTTTGGGAGACCGAGAGTTTACTGTTGAGGTAAAAGAACGTTCTAAGCTTGTTGACGTTGTCAGAGGAATAAATGGCGCAAGTACTAACCCTGGCGTCAGAGCATCAATTATTAATGATACTAATGGACAGCGCCTAATCGTCGCGTCTGATAAGTCCGGTGTCGATAATGATATAAAAATAAGCGCTGAATCCGAATCAGGAAACCCCTTAAAGAAGTTTGAATATAAAACGTTAGAAGAGCGAGTCAAAGCGCTCGAGAAAGCGAGAAGTGCCGCGGCAGAAGCGCTATCCGCGCCGGTTCCGGGGCAAGATATTGCCAATCAAAATATTACGAATAAGGAAACGTCCGCAGATGGCGAGCCTTTGCCAGATGGTGAAAGTCAAAAATCTGAACTGGATCCTGCGGCCAAAATCAATCTGGATCAGCAACCTAATGCAGATGGTTCGTTGTCGACGCCCCTGAGCGTTGATCCATCTATTCCTGTCCCCCCAATATCTGTTTTGCCGCAAGATAATATTCCTGGCTGGGGTGAAGCCGCTTCAGGTACTCTTTTGGACTCATATCGACCACCTGAGCCAGAGCTGGATGCGAAAGCTTTGGAAAAAATGCCTGATATTCCCGGCTGGAACAATAGTGCATCAGGAACATTGACCGACTCTTATGTCACTCCTAAAGAAGCGACCGCCGCTGAAGCAGCTCGAATTGAAATAGAAAAAGTGGCAATTGCAGAAGCGGTTGCGAGTGGTGAGCTAACAGAAGAACAAGCCTATCAGCTCGAATTAAAGAGAATGTCGCCGGAAAAGAGAGAACATCAACTTAAAATCGATGAAACTCAGGCTGCACTGAAAAGTGCTCAAGAGTCAATGGCCTCTTACGATGGAATGACGGAAGTACAAGAAGCGCAAGACGCACTGGTTATGCTTGATGGCATAGCGCAACTGAGTAGTGAAAATAACGTTATTGAAAACGCCATTGATGGTATTGATTTAACCGTTAAAGGTGTGACTGAACCGGGAAAACAGAAAACTGAGATTGGCGTTGAGTACGACCGAAAAAGTGTTCGAGATGACATCGTTCAGTTTGTTAGTGCCTACAATCAATTTTATCAAGTGAGTAAAGATCTTTCTGCGGTTGATCCTCAAACGGGTGAAGCGGGACCATTAGCGGGTGACAGCGTCGTACGCGCTGCTCAGTCTCGACTAAAATCGGTATTTTCAGCTAACATAGAACCTGCACCAGAGGATCTTAAAACTCTGACAGAGTTTGGTATTACAGGTACCCGACAGGGAACGCTTGAAATCAATGACAAAATGCTGGATAGGCAATTAAATAATAATTTCACTAAACTAGAAGATTTTTTTGGTGGCAATAAAGGCTTTGCTAAGAAAGTAGAAGATGCAATTCACTCTATGACGGGTGTCACTGGCTCTATCCGTACCCGAGAAAAATCACTTTTGGATCAAAACTATCGATTAAATGACAATCAATCAACTCTAAATCGTAGAATGGAAGGGTTGGAAGAGAGAACCAAGAACAAATTTATGGCGATGCAAGATGCAACGTCTAAGATGCAAGGGCAACTTTCTGGTATGATGAATGCCTTGGGATAATAAATGTCAGATCTATTAATAGCATTACGTGAATTAGATCAAACTTTGTTCTCTTTGTTTGCCGAAGACGAAATTAATAGTGAAGAAATCTTACTATTGGTCGATAAAAGGGAACAGTTATTGCAGTTGATTATTGAAGAGGCCAAATTGGTCGAAGGCTTCAAAGAATCATCTGACTGGCAGGACGCTCTAGCAAGAACAAAGCAAATTGTAGATTTGATGCGCTCTAAAACCAATCAAATCGGTGAAGAGCTTAAGAAATATCGTCACGGTAACAAATCAGTTCAACGTTACCAGCAGTTTTTATAAAAAGAGGAATACCATGCGTGGTTCATTACAAGCTTACAAAAAGGTATCTGTAGATAGTCAGCTCAGTGCGGCGTCTCCGCATAAAGTGATCCAGATGCTAATGGCCGGTGCGATAGAACGCTTGGTGCAAGGCAAAGCTGCAATGGAGCAGGGAAATATTGCGGTAAAATGTGAGCGATTGGGTAAAGCTTTGGATATTGTTATCAGCCTTCGTAGCTGCCTATCGATGAATGATGGCGGTGATGTGGCTCAAAACCTAGACCAGCTTTATGAATTTATGATCTCACAAATATCTATTGCTAATGCAGAGAATAAACCGGAACCTATTGATGACGTTGTAAATATTATCCGTGAGATAAAGTCAGCTTGGGATCAAATTCCAAATGAATACCATAATCTGACCGCTGCGGAGCTCGGACAGTAAATTCATTGCAAAAAATTAGCCCATACTTACTGTTGCTTTGTTGCCTTATTTTTTTATATAAATAAAATAGAAGCATAGGTAAGGGCATTTCTATTGTATGAAAAAGTAGATCAACCCTTAAAGTCCACTCTCTAGTGGGCTTTTTTAATTTGCTGATCTTCGCTAACTGTCTATTGTTAATAGTGTTTATTAACAAATGAGTGACATATCGATTCGGCTGGCCACAAGATAAATAAATATAAAGGCGACTATTTTATTAATATGCAAGGTTTAGCAAAGCTACTTATTATTGAAGATGACGAGGTCTTGAGGCTTCAATTATCGACTATTCTGGAGTTTATTGGCGAACAGACGGAGATTTATCACTCTGATGAGATTGGCTCTATTAACTGGTCCGTCGAATGGTCTGCTTGTATCCTTGGCTCTGTTGAAAATAACGACTCTTTAGAGTGTCTGTCTGACAAGTTAAAGAAAACTATCCATATTCCCATTCTGACCCTTCATTCTTCTAAAGTTAATTTGGAAGAATATCCTCATTTTGTTGGTGAATTGGATTTTCCTCTTAACTATCCACAACTGAGTGATGCGCTTGGACACTGTGCAACATTCCTAGGTAAGCATGGTAGTGACTACAATACCGGACGTAAAAATACACTGTTTCGGAGTTTGGTAGGGCAAAGTCATGGGATACAAGAAGTTCGTCACTTAATAGAGCAGGTTGCAGTGACAGAAGCCAATGTGCTTATTCTTGGTGAGTCTGGTACGGGAAAAGAAGTTGTTGCTCGTAACGTTCATTATCACTCTTCGCGAAGAAGCGGGCCATTTGTACCTATTAACTGTGGTGCGATACCAGCCGATCTGCTTGAAAGTGAGCTTTTTGGTCACGAAAAAGGCGCGTTTACTGGTGCTATCACCTCTCGAAAAGGTCGTTTTGAGCTAGCTGAAGGCGGTACGATATTTCTTGACGAAATTGGTGATATGCCAATGCCCATGCAAGTAAAACTACTAAGAGTTTTACAAGAACGAAGTTTTGAGCGAGTGGGTGGTAATAGTACAATTAAAGTCAATGTACGGATTGTTGCTGCAACACACAGAAACTTAGACGACATGATTACCGATGGTGGTTTTAGAGAAGATCTCTTTTATCGACTTAATGTATTTCCAATCGAAATGCCTGCTTTAAAGGAACGTGAAGAAGATATTCCCTTACTGTTGAAAGAACTGATGTCACGTATGGAGGCAGAAGGTAGTCAATCTATTCGCTTTACTTCAAGGGCAATTAATTCTCTGATGGAGCATTCATGGCCAGGGAATGTACGAGAGCTAGCTAATTTGGTTGAACGTATGGTTATTTTGCATCCAAATAAGCTTATTGATGTAAATTATTTACCTGTTAAATACCGATATAGCGATATTCCTGAGTTTCAACCTGAAAACGGTCATAAGTCTTCCAGTATAGAAGAGCAAGAGAGGGATGCACTTAATGGTATTTTTTCTGAGAACTTCTCTTTTCAAGATGAGCCCGGGGATTTAAGTAGCAGCCAAGATCCATTCAACCTTCCTGATGAGGGTATTAATCTAAAAGAATATTTAGCGGATTTTGAAGTAAATATGATTAACCAAGCATTAGATGTCCAAGACGGTATTGTTGCTCGCGCCGCTGATATGTTGGGAATGCGTCGTACTACTTTGGTTGAAAAAATGAAAAAATATCATCTTCATCGTTAGAATCTATTATAGATCGTCAATAATATGACTCTGGCGATCACTTTAAGGTATTGATTTAATTTAATAATAGCTTGGCCTGCAACTTGCATGTCAAGCTGTTGATTTATTAAGCCGAGATCTCGACATGTCACTAACCCAAGTTCAGGAAAGTCAAACCCATCTAGGTTCGCTAGAAGAACAGGTTGTACGCTATAAGCAAGTATTGGATGTGATGCCTGCTGGCGTGATTTTACTTGATACTCAAGGAGAGGTGAAAGAGGCTAACCCTGAAGCTCAACGTTTGTTAGAAGTCCCTCTCGTTGGTGAAAAGTGGTATGCAGTTATTCAAAGCGCATTTGCTCCTCAGGATGACGATGGTCACGAAATCTCGTTGAGAAATGGTCGAAAAGTAAGGTTGGCGATATCGGCCTCATCGACCGGGCAACTTATATTAATTACCGATTTAACTGAAACTCGCTTACTTCAATCTAGAGTTGGTGACTTACAACGCTTGTCATCGCTTGGCCGTATGGTTGCTTCGCTAGCTCATCAAGTGAGAACCCCCCTGTCTAGCGCCATGCTTTATGCCTCTAATCTGGCTGCTCCGAACCTCAAGTCAGTCACCAGAGAACGATTCCAGAATAAACTGATGGATCGTCTACATGATTTAGAAAAACAGGTTAATGACATGCTGTTGTTTGCTAAAGGTGGAGACAACAAAGTTGTTAAGCCTTTTTCTATTGCTAACCTAGTTTCTGAGTTTCAACCAATGGTGGAGACCACCATTAAAAACAATCAAATAGATTATTTTATTGAGGTTGAAGAAGAAGAAACCTTGATGCTTGGAAATTCTAATGCTATTGCGTCTGCAATAAGTAACTTAGTTATTAATGCCATTCAAATTGCCGGGAAACAGTCGCAGGTTGACGTCTTTTTCCGACCAGTAGCTGGTGAGCTGCGTATTTCCGTTCAAGACAGCGGCCCGGGTGTTCCTGCTGAGATTCAAAATAAAATAATGGAACCATTTTATACTACTCGGTCGCAAGGGACTGGGTTGGGGCTTGCTGTTGTTCAAATGGTTTGCCGAGCGCATAAAGGGCGCTTAGAACTTTTATCAGAAGAAGGGGATGGTGCCTGTTTCACTGTGTGCCTTCCACTTACTAATGAAAAATCTGGAGAAGAATGATGGCTCAAAGCAAAGTATTAATCGTTGAAGATGATGAAGGCTTGCGTGAAGCGTTGGTTGATACATTGGCGCTAGCTGGCTACGAATGGGTAGAGGCTGATTGTGCTGAAGATGCGCTGGTTAAGCTCAAGTCTCAAGAAGTCGATATCGTCGTTTCAGATGTACAGATGGCTGGTATGGGCGGACTTGCGCTATTGCGTAACATTAAACAACATTGGCCAAATTTGCCGGTATTGTTAATGACGGCGTATGCCAATATAGAAGATGCTGTTGCAGCAATGAAGGAAGGTGCTATTGATTATATGGCGAAACCCTTCGCACCTGAGGTCTTACTCAATATGGTGTCGCGTTACGCACCAGTTAAAAATGACGATAATGGCGATGCTGTTGTCGCTGATGAAAAGAGCCTAAAGTTACTTGCGCTCGCTGCTAAAGTGGCTAAAACGGATGCCAATGTTATGGTGTTGGGACCCAGTGGTTCGGGTAAAGAAGTGATGTCTCGATACATTCATAATATGTCCAATCGCCAAGATGGTCCTTTCGTTGCTATTAACTGTGCTGCGATTCCCGATAATATGCTGGAAGCAACGCTCTTTGGTTACGAAAAAGGGGCATTTACCGGGGCTATTCAAGCTTGCCCGGGTAAATTTGAACAAGCTCAGGGTGGAACAATATTACTGGATGAGATTAGCGAGATGGATCTTAATCTTCAGGCTAAATTATTACGTGTTTTACAAGAGCGCGAAGTCGAAAGATTAGGTAGTCGTAAAAGTATTCAGCTTGATGTCCGGGTGCTGGCAACCAGTAACAGAGACCTTAAACAATATGTTTCTGAGGGTAATTTTCGCGAAGATTTATATTACAGATTAAATGTGTTCCCGATAGCATGGCCCCCTTTATGTGAGCGAAAAGGTGATATAGAGCCTCTGGCTAAACATCTGGCGGATCGTCACTGTCAAAAGCTGGGATTACCAGTACCTAATATTTCGGCTGATGCATTAACCAAGCTGTTGAGCTATCCTTGGCCGGGAAATGTACGTGAGCTCGACAACGTCGTGCAGCGAGCTTTGATATTGTGTGAACAAGGCAATATATCTTCTGATCATATACTGTTGGAAGGTGTTGACTGGCAGGATGCCAATAGCTTGCAGAGTATTGTAGAAACTGGGGATATAGCGCCTACAATACGACCTATTGCAGAAGTGGAACCTACAGTTCCTGTAGCGAAACCTATGTCAAGCGGTGAAGGGCTAGGCACTGAACTTAGAGATCAAGAGTTCGCCATAATTTTAGAAACCTTGCTTGAATGTAATGGTAGGCGCAAGGATATTGCGGAAAAACTAGGTATTAGCCCAAGGACACTTCGTTATAAACTAGCGAAAATGAGAGATGCAGGAATTGAGTTGCCGTGCTAATTGTCGGGTATTTTGTTATGTTTGCTAATGGCATATTAATTGCAGTGTCAATATAAGGTCAGAACAAAAAGTCAAAATATTGACTAACGAGGTTGAAATGAATATTGGTGGTATACAAGGTGAAATGCAGGCAATGATGCTTGAGGCGTCAAACTCGATGACACCTGCAACGGGCCAGAAAGTAGGTGCTGATTTTGGACAATTGCTTAATTCTGCCATCAATAACGTCAATTCCTTACAAAAATCTTCTAGTGATCTTCAGATGAGATTTGACCGAGGAGATGAGAATGTTTCCCTGTCGGATGTCATGATTGCAAGGAATAAGTCGAGCGTTGCATTTGAAGCAACGATTCAAGTAAGAAATAAACTTGTCGACTCATATAAACAACTAATGAATATGCCAGTTTAGGCCAGGTGATAAAAAGTGGCTGAAGAAAAACATTCAACAGACTTAGCAGTGAGTGATTCGGGAAGTACTGGCGCATTAGTTTCAGATTCTAGTGTTGATCTGGATAGCCAGAACCCTGATCTCGATGAGAAAAGCACATCAAAAATGGATATGGCAATAGGTGATTTAGATCTATTGCGACAAGTGGTTCTTGTCCTGTCTATTTCTATTTGTGTCGCACTTATTGTGATGCTTTTCTTTTGGGTTAAAGAGCCTGAAATGAGGCCTCTAGGCTCATATGAAACTGAAGAACTGATTCCTATCCTTGATTACCTAGATCAGCAAAAATTAGAATATAAGCTGGAAGGAAATACTATTCAGGTTCCAGCAACTGAATATAGCCAATTAAAGCTTAACCTTAGTCGCGCAGGATTAAATCAAACGACACAAGCGGGCGATGATATCCTTCTCAACGATATGGGTTTCGGTGTATCACAACGTCTTGAAACCGAAAGACTTAAATTGAGCCGCGAGCGCCAACTGGCAAAAGCGATAGAACAGATGCGCCAAGTTCGAAAGGCGTCGGTTTTATTAGCGCTGCCAAAGCAGAGCGTGTTCGTTCGTCAAAACCAAGATGCATCTGCAACGGTATTTGTTACTTTAAGAATGGGAACGACGCTTAAACAGGAAGAAGTAGATTCTATCGTTGATATGGTGGGTAGTGCCGTCCCTGGTATGAAGCCAACTCGTGTAACTGTAACGGATCAGCATGGGCGCCTTCTGAGTTCGGGCTCTCAAGATCCACTTGCCACCGCACGTCGTAAAGAACAAGATTTGGAACGAAAACAAGAACAGTCCTTACGCGACAAAATCGATTCTGTACTAATGCCGATTCTTGGCATTGGAAACTATACCGCACAGGTAGATATTCAACTCGACTTTAGTGCCATTGAGCAAACACGCAAACAGTTTGATCCACAAACACCTGCTACCCGTAGTGAATATACCCTTGAAGACTACAATAACGGGAATGTGATAGCGGGTGTGCCGGGCGCATTGAGTAACCAGCCTCCGGCGGATGCATCAATTCCGGAAGATGTGGCTCAAATGAAAGACGGCTCGTTGCTTGGTCAGGGCTCTGTCCACAAAGAAGCAACCCGCAATTTTGAGCTAGATACCACTATTAGTCATGAGCGTCGCCAAACCGGTGTGATTGACCGTCAAACGGTCTCTGTCGCGATAAAGAATCGTGCTGTGACTAACCCTGAAACGGGAGATGTCACTTATGAACCACTTTCTGCGAATGAGCTGGATGTAATAAGACAAGTTCTTATAGGAACGGTTGGTTTTAATCAACAACGTGGTGATCTGCTGAACGTTCTTAGCGTTAAGTTTGCAGAGCCTGAATTTGCAGAAGTTGTTGAACCTTCTATCTGGGAGCACCCTAACTTTAATGATTGGGTTCGCTGGGCAGCAAGTGCTTTGGTCATTGTTATCGTGATTCTGGTCTTAGTCAGACCTGCATTGAAGAAACTCCTCAATCCGAATGCAGATGCTGAGGAAGGGGTCACGTACGGCGCCGATGGTCTCCCAATTATTGCGGATGAAACTAGCTTGATCGGTAGTGACATTGAGAGTGGTGAAGCCTTTGAATTTGGTTCTGGTATAGACTTACCAAACCTACATAGAGATGAAGATGTGCTTAAAGCAGTGCGAGCACTGGTTGCAAATGAACCTGAGCTTGCCGCTCAGGTTGTGAAAAATTGGTTGACGAACGATGCCTGATGAAATTGTAAAAAGCGAAGAAGGTGGACCTCTTGCTGAAACTGAAGTCAATATTGATAATATTCCTGGTGACGAGCGAGCGGCGATCCTTCTTTTAAGTTTAAGTGAAGAAGATGCGGCAGGTATTATACGCCACCTCGAACCTAAGCAGGTTCAGCGAGTAGGTGGGGCAATGGCTCGCGCTACGGATTTAAACAATGACAAAGTGGGCGCTGTACACCGTGCATTCTTGGAAGATATTCAGAAATACACCAACATTGGCATGGGCAGTGAAGACTTCATGCGCAACGCACTGGTGGCCGCACTAGGTGAAGACAAAGCAAGTAACCTTGTTGATCAAATTTTACTTGGTACCGGGTCGAAAGGTCTAGACTCTCTTAAGTGGATGGACCCCCGTCAAGTTGCCAGTATTATTATTAACGAGCATCCACAGATACAAACTATCGTTTTATCCTATCTGGAGTCGGATCAATCTGCCGAAATCCTTTCTCAGTTCCCAGAGCGTGTGCGACTAGACTTGATGATGCGTATTGCTAATCTGGAAGAAGTTCAGCCATCCGCTCTGGCTGAATTGAACGAGATTATGGAGAAACAGTTTGCTGGTCAAGCCGGTGCTCAAGCAGCGAAAATTGGTGGCCTAAAAGCCGCTGCAGAAATTATGAACTACATGGATAATAGCGTAGAAGGTGTCTTGATGGATCAAATCCGAGATCAAGACGAAGATATGGCTACGCAGATCCAAGACCTCATGTTCGTATTTGAAAACCTTATCGAGGTGGACGATCAAGGAGTGCAAAAACTTCTGCGTGATGTGCCTCAGGATGTTCTGCAAAAAGCACTTAAAGGTGCCGACGAAGTATTGCGAGAGAAGATATTCAAGAATATGTCCAAGCGTGCTGCTGAGATGATGCGTGATGATATCGAAGCGATGCCTCCAGTCCGGGTTGCCGATGTGGAAGCGGCGCAAAAAGAAATTCTTGGTATTGCCAGAAAATTGGCCGACAGTGGAGACATTATGCTCTCCGGTGGTGCCGACGAATTCTTATAACCTGCAGAATTACAGAACAATTTAAGGGTGTATTATGTCTCTCGAACGAAAACGTGGTTTTTTACGTCCAGATGAAGACGGTGCTAACGTAAAACCAGAAAAATGGGGTTTACCTGATTACACGTCAGAGACAAATAAGGCGGCTAAAGATACTGCAATGAATTATGACCCGGGTTGGGTTCCTAATTTTGAGCAGCCGATAGCAGAAGAACCCGTCGAGTTAACTGAAGCTGACATTGAAAACATTAAAGAGAGCGCCAGACAAGAAGGCTATCATCAAGGTCAGGAAGCAGGCTTTAATGCAGGTTATGAAAAAGGTAAAGAGCAAGGAATAGAAGCAGGGCAGGCAGAAGGCTTTACCCTTGGACAAACTGAAGGTATCAACGCCGGGCAGGATCATATAAAACAGCAGGTTGAACACTTTATAGCCCTTGCTAATCAGTTTGCACAACCCCTTGAGCTAATGAACTCTCAGGTAGAAAAGCAACTGGTTGATATGGTCCTTGCTCTGACCAAAGAAGTTGTTCATGTTGAAGTACAAACAAATCCTCAAATTATTCTAGATACGGTTCGTGAATCAGTAGAAGCGTTACCAATTTCAGGGCATGCTATCACGCTAAAACTACACCCTGAAGATGTTGATATTATTCGTTCAGCTTATGGGGAACAAGAGTTAGATTGTCGTAATTGGACTTTGGTTAATGAGCCTTCTTTAAATCGTGGTGACGTGCAAATTGAAGCGGGTGAATCCAGCGTTAGTTATAAGATGGAAGAGCGGGTACGAACTGTTTTACACTCTTTTTGCGGTGTAAATCGCCACCAAGGAAATGAGTAGTGCTTGCTTTAGCAGATAGACTTTCTCAATACAAAACCCACGGTTTAACCACCAGAGCTATCGCGTCGGGTAAGCTTGTTCGTGTTGTTGGCCTAACATTAGAGGCCACTGGCTGCAAAGCACCGATAGGTAGTTTGTGCAAGGTGGAGACCTTATCGGGCGAGATGGAAGCCGAAGTAGTCGGTTTTTCGGGGGATAATCTTTTTCTAATGCCCAGTGAGCAGATTACTGGTATTTTGCCAGGTGCTAAGGTGACACCGCTAACCAGCGAAACAGGTCTCCCTGTTGGTATGGAACTGCTGGGAAGAGTGATTGATGGTGTTGGAAACCCCATTGATGGCTTAGGTGATATTCATACTGATACTCGTGCCTCTTTTGGCTCGGAACCTATGAACCCGTTACTGCGAAAACCCATTTCAGAACCGCTGGATGTGGGTTTAAAAGCCATAAATGGTTTATTAACGGTAGGCAAGGGGCAACGTATAGGCCTATTTGCCGGTTCTGGTGTGGGTAAGTCTGTTACGTTAGGTATGATGACTCGAGGTACAACCGCACAAGTGGTTGTGGTTGGTTTAATTGGTGAGCGTGGCAGAGAAGTAAAAGAGTTTATCGAGGAGATACTGGGTGAAGATGGGCGTCGACGCTCGGTTGTCGTAGCGGCTCCTGCGGATTCTTCGCCACTTATGAGGCTGAAAGGTTGTCAGACCGCGTTGTCTATCGCTGAGTACTTTAGAGACCAAGGTCTAGACGTTTTGCTTCTTATGGATTCATTAACTCGATTCGCGCAGGCTCAGCGTGAAATAGCGCTCTCCGTTGGAGAGCCTCCAGCAACAAAAGGTTACCCACCTTCCGTATTTGCTAAGTTACCTGCTTTGGTTGAACGAGCGGGCAATGGCAGCCCTGAACAGGGCTCGATTACTGCATTTTTTACCGTATTAACCGAAGGCGACGATCTTCAGGACCCTATTGCTGATGCTTCACGGGCAATACTGGATGGACATATTGTTCTCTCCCGTGAGATGGCGGATGCCGGGCACTATCCTGCGATTGATGTTGAAAAGTCGGTTAGCCGGGTGATGCCACAAATTACTTCAGACGAGCATGTCTTAATGTCTAAGGCAGTGCGTCAAATTCTTTCTATATGTCGTAAAAACCAAGATCTCGTGTCCATTGGCGCCTATAAACCGGGAACGGACCCTGCGATTGATGCTGCGTTTACGTTAAAACCAACGCTGGATCAGTACCTGCAACAAGGCATGAAAGACTCCGTACCTTATGATATGTGTGTGAATATGTTACGCAACTTATTGCAAAGTGGTAATGGTGCATAATGGAAAATGCGCTGATCTTTTTATTAGAACAGGCTAAAGAGAAAGAAAATCAGGCCGTACTTGCATTGGGCAAAGCAAACTCTGAGCTCGAGGATTATTACAAACAGGTCGCTCAGATTGAAAAGTATCGCTTAGATTATTGTCAGCAGTTGGTCGATCGTGGTAAGAACGGCTTGTCTGCAAGCGAGTTTGGGCACCTAAATCGCTTTTTAACTCAATTGGATGAAACGTTAACTAAGCAAAAAGAAGCTGAGTCACATTTCAAAACTCAAGTAGATAACTGTCAAGAACACTGGTTGGAAGTTCGTAAACAAAGACGATCTTATGAATGGATGATCGAAAAAAAGCAGTCTGAAAAGTTAAAACGTGAAAACCAGCTAGAGCAGAAGCAGCTGGATGAATTCTCTACCCTTCAATATGCACGTCGCCGAAAATCAATTTAGTTAAGAGTATATGGTCTGTTTTTTGCATTTATCTCATTTAAAGAGAGTAATAGACTGCAATTGGGTGTATTTGCCGTTTAATGGATGATATTTCTGGTTAAATATCATGTCTACTGACTTAGCGTAAGAGACTGTTTTATGAATCAAAGTTCTTTAACCATCAGTGATGCTGGAAAAACAAGCACGTTGCTTAAGAGCAATGCAGCGGAAGTGCAGACGTTGTCTGATTCTGAAGATTCAGGCAGTTTCCTTAATACCTTAGGTGCTATTTTTCAGTCAGATACAGAAAAAACCGAACAGACTAAAGCAGGTCAGCTCGATGAGGTCGTGACAGAAATTGATGAAGAAAGTATAGATAAATTAATAGAGAGTGATGGTGATGTAGAGCTCTCAGAAAACGATGATATCTTGCTTGAAAAACAGCTAGTTGCTGATGGAGAATCACTCGAAGTCGACGGCGAACAAATAAGTGAAAAATCAGAATTATTAGTTACCAGCAGTGTTCCTGCTGAGTCGAACAAAACGGCTAAAGTAATGAGTGAAGGTAATGAGCTACTAGATAGGTTAGATGATTCAAAACAAGTCCTAAAAACATCATCCGGCAATTCCTTGCCTCCAGAACACATAGAGCCAATTAGTAATCAGTTGCAAAAAAACACGGCCATTATTGAGCCCTACATTGTTCAAGACGAAAATACAGAAGAAAAGTCAGAATCCAATCAGAATATGACTGTAGATGAGGTTATCGTAGCGAGTGAAGACTCTGAATTATCGGATAAAGGGCAAGTCAAAGAGAGTTCTGAAACTGTAGGGACATTGGTTGGAGCATTGCCTATATCAAAAGAATTAACTGAGCAGGCAGTTCAGAAAAAACAAATCCTCGAGAGTCCGAATGCTCTGGCTGCAGAAGATAAAAATAACAGAGATGTCACACAATCACTAAGTGTGAGTAATACAAGCCATACGGACTCAGAAGAACCATTGATATGGGATACAGCTAAAGTTTCTGGCGAAGCCGCAGCCCTTTCTCAGGTTATGCCATCAACGTTAACTGCGAGTTCTTCAATAGCTACTGAGACTGTAAAATCGGATAGTGAAGCCAATATAGGTAGCGAAACTCAAACCATATTAGCGCAAGCTCCTATTTCCTCCGCGGACAAGGTCTTGCTTGATGAGAAGGCAGAAATGGATTCTCTGGCTCAGATTAATTGGTCAACATCAATTCCAGAGCAACACAAAGCGCCTATTGATACAGGTAAGTTAGCCAGTTCAGGTGCTTTAGCGGCCTCTGCGCAACAAAATCAGCTTAGCCAGCTAAATCAGTCGGTATTGCAATCTCAAACGACAGCGATGGATAAACTGGTACAACAAACTCCTCTATCAGTAACTAACAGCGATGTTAGTGCCGCAGCTTCAGTAGCTCAACCTCTGAACCCTGCGCCGATAATGTCCTCGAATAGCAATCAGGCTAATCAATCGCTAAAAGCCGCACTAGCCGGAGGTAGCCTACTGGGGGCAGCAAAAGCGATGGGCAGCGATAAGGGTGACAATAAAGAAACTAACCTTACTCAACAGCTCTCTGGCTTAGCTTCAACACAGGGTGCTGTGCAAGCACAAGCGAAAGCAGAAACGCAACAAGCTCTATCACAATCACCCCTGCAACTTTCGCGTGAGGGAGCGAGTGAAAAGTTGTCTGAGCAGGTGCAGATGATGATGTCTAAAAACCTGAGAAATATTGATATTCGACTTGATCCGCCAGAACTGGGGCGTATGCAGATCCGTATGTCAATGAACAATGATATAGCATCGGTTCAGTTTACCGTATCAAACCCGCAAGCTAGGGAGATGGTAGAACAAGCGATGCCGCGCTTACGAGAAATGTTAGCTCAGCAAGGACTTCAGCTCAGTGATTCTTCGGTACATCAGCAAAGTTCGGGTCAACAGCAACATCAATATGCGACAGGCAATGGTGATGGTTCCGCGGGTGAAAATGGTGGTTCATTGACCGAAGATAGCTCAAATCTTGATGAAAGCATCAATCTTGACGTGAATATTGCTTCAAAAGGTGATGGAATAAGTTTTTACGCTTAATATTTTGGTATCCCAAGACAATTAATCAGTGTATAACTCACTGGAATTAACGGACTTAATAAGTTAGAGAACACTATGGCAGATGAACAAGCAACGGGTGATGGCGCTGCACCGAAAAGCAAAAAGAAATTGATCATTATTATTGCTGTTGTTGTGGTTTTATTAGCAGCCGGTGGTGGTGCATTTTTCCTTTTAGGCTCTTCTGAACCTGATACATCACCGAGTGAATTAACGGCCAACCAAGCTGGGTTACCTGAGCCGGCGTCTTACGTTAATATCCCACAGCCTTTTTTGTTTAGTATCACGGGCAAGCATAGAGATCGATTAGTACAGATTAAAGTCCAGTTAATGGTTCGAGGTACTAAGAACGAAGATTTAGCGAGACACCATTCACCACTTATTGAGAGTACCATACTGAATACATTTGGTACGGCAAGCGTAGAGCAGCTAAGAACGCCGACTGGTCGAGCTCAATTACGTGATCAGGCAACAGAAAATATTCGAGCCACTTTGCAGGATCTGGTTGGACGGCCAGTGATTGAAAAAGTGTTATTCACTGATTTTGTGATTCAGTAGGTTTCCAGTGACAGATCTCTTATCCCAAGACGAAATTGATGCGCTACTTCATGGTGTTGACGATGTTGATGAAGCGGAAGATGACCTTGATACGGAAGTAGATGGTACGGTAAATTTCGACTTCTCTTCCCAAGATAGAATTGTTCGTGGTCGAATGCCGACCCTGGAACTTATCAACGAACGCTTTGCGCGCCATATGCGTGTTAGTTTATTTAATCTGCTGAGAAAAACAGCCGAGGTATCAATTAACGGCGTACAGATGATGAAATTTGGTGAATATCAAAATACGCTGTATGTGCCTACAAGTTTAAATATGGTTCGATTCCGCCCATTAAAAGGGACGGCATTGGTGACGATGGAGGCTCGGTTAGTTTTCATTTTAGTAGAAAACTTTTTTGGTGGGGATGGTCGTTTCCATGCCAAAATTGAAGGCCGGGAATTTACTCCAACTGAACGTCGAATTATTCAGCTGCTGTTAAAAATTGTATTTGAAGATTATAAAGAAGCTTGGTCTCCGGTTATGGGGGTAGAGTTTGAGTACCTTGACTCTGAAGTTAACCCAAGCATGGCGAATATTGTCAGCCCGACGGAAGTTATTGTCGTTAGCTCCTTTCATATTGAAGTTGACGGTGGCGGGGGTGACTTTCATGTTGTTATGCCATATTCAATGGTAGAACCGATTCGAGAGTTGCTGGATGCCGGTGTTCAGTCAGACAAAATGGAAACCGACATACGCTGGAGTACCGCTCTACGTGATGAAATCATGGATGTTCCGGTTAATTTTAGAGTCAATTTATTAGAAAGAGATATCTCATTACGTGATTTGATGGAGCTACAAGTTGGAGATGTCATTCCTATAGAGATGCCTGAAAATGCGACCATGTTTGTTGAAGAGTTGCCAACCTATCGAGTGAAAATGGGACAATCCAGCGATAAAATCGCTGTGCAGATTTCAGAAAAAATTAAACGACCGGATGTCGTCAAGACGGATATTGCTTTCCTTGGTAAAGATATTATGTCTGAGATTTCGAATGAAGAGTCAGGCAATGATTAAAAATAATAGAATGGGTAGATAAAAATGGATCCGAATGAAGACCAAAGACTAGCGGATGAGTGGGCGGCTGCACTGAGTGAAGATCCAGCGGCTCAAGGCTCTGATGAAGCAGAAGTAGCGCCTTTAGAGCAACTGTCTGATCATTCAACGCCTATTTCCGAAGATGAGCGTCGCAAACTGGATACCATTATGGATATTCCAGTGACCATTTCTATGGAAGTGGGCCGCTCCCAGATAAGTATCCGGAACTTATTACAGTTAAATCAGGGCTCTGTGGTTGAGTTAGACCGTATTGCTGGTGAATCACTGGATGTTATGGTTAATGGTACATTAATTGCTCATGGTGAAGTTGTTGTCGTGAATGATAAATTTGGTATTCGTTTAACAGACGTGATTAGCCAAACAGAACGTATTAAAAAGCTTAGATAATGCTATGAATAAACGCATTGTGATAATCCCCTTTCTATTTTCTCCTGTGCCTGCAATGGCTGCAGCTGCACCAGAGTTAGATTTGATTACGACAATGGGGTCACTTGTTTTTGTTATTGGCATTATTTTGCTTTTAGCTTGGGTATTAAAGCGAATGCGACTACCAACCATGGGCAATCAGAAGGGATTGTCGATTATCAGACAAATATCGGTAGGAACGAAAGAACGAATTGCCATCGTTAAAGTGGGGGAAGAGCAGTTTTTAGTCGGAATTACTTCCCAGTCAATTAACCTCATCTCTCACTTGGATAAGCCAATAGACGATGAGCAGGCAGAGCCAAATCAATTTGCCAGTCAATTTAATCATTTATTGAAGAAAAATGTTAAAAAATAATTTGCTCGCTGCCTTGATGGCAGCGTTTGTGTTTATGCTGTTTACCCCTTTTTCCGTTGCTCAGGAAGAACTAGAGACACCAGTTCCTACTAATGCAGTGGGGGCAGAGAGTGTCACTGTCACGGCAATGGAAAAAGAGCAAGGTGCATCTAAAACGGTGGC
>DDQN01000013.1:0-38661 GCA_002342685.1 Vibrio sp. UBA2441 | reverse complement strand
GGTGGCGCTGGAATTCCTGCATTTACCATGACCACAAACCCTGACGGTAGTGAAGATTATTCGGTAAATTTACAAATATTGGCATTAATGACTATGTTGGGTTTTCTACCTGCGATGGTTATTTTAATGACTTCCTTTACCCGGATTGTGGTGGTCATGTCGATACTCAGGCAGGCAATGGGATTGCAACAAACGCCATCTAATCAGGTCATCATTGGTATCGCAATCTTTCTTACTTTCTTCATTATGTCACCAGTGATTGATCAAGTTAATCAGACAGCAGTGCAGCCTTATCTAAATGAAGAGGTTAGTGCTAAACAAGCTTTTGATATGGCGCAGGAGCCAATGAAAGCCTTTATGCTGAAACAGACCAGAGTTAAAGATTTAGAGACGTTTGTGAATATTTCTGGTTCTGAAGCACAAAATCCAGAAGATGTTTCACTCAGTGTGCTTATTCCTGCATTCATTACCTCAGAGTTAAAGACTGCGTTTCAGATTGGTTTTATGCTTTTTCTACCTTTCTTAGTCATTGATCTGGTTGTGGCTTCCATCCTTATGGCTATGGGTATGATGATGTTGTCACCCATGATCGTTTCTTTGCCGTTTAAATTAATGCTATTTGTACTGGTAGATGGATGGAACCTGATTCTTTCGACCCTAGCGGGTAG
Source organism: Vibrio sp. UBA2441 (assembly GCA_002342685.1). Lineage (GTDB taxonomy): Bacteria > Pseudomonadota > Gammaproteobacteria > Enterobacterales > Vibrionaceae > Vibrio. The sequence goes on along the minus strand of DDQN01000013.1, from coordinate 37,993 downwards.
TTTTGCACTGTAGCGAGGGTGGGCTATGACTCCTGAAGTATTTGTAGAAATTTTCCGCAGTGCGCTCTGGCTCGTTCTGGTTCTTGTCTGCGCAATTATTATTCCAAGCTTAATGATAGGGTTAGTGGTTGCTATATTTCAGGCGGCTACGTCGATAAATGAACAAACCCTGAGTTTTCTGCCTCGTTTAATTGTGACATTACTTGCGTTAATGTTTGGTGCGCACTGGATGACACAGTCGTTGATGGAGTTCTTTTTTGAGATGGTGGAACGACTGCCTCAAGTACTCTATTAGGCGATAGTTATGGAATATCCAACCAGCATAATTCTCGACTGGATAGCCAATTACTTTTGGCCTTATACCCGAATATCCGCCATGTTTATGGTGATGACGGTAACAGGGGCTCGCTTTGTTTCCACCAGAATTAGGTTGTACTTAGGGCTCGCCGTTACCTTCGCTGTTATGCCAGGAATTCCCGCTGTACCTCAAGGGATTGAACTGCTTTCTTTCCAAGGGTTTCTTATTACCTTTGAGCAAATATTAATAGGTGTTGCAATGGGAATGGTCACTCAATTCCTAATTCAAACCTTTGTCATGCTAGGCCAGATATTAGGCATGCAGTCTAGTTTGGGTTTTGCTTCCATGGTGGATCCGGCAAATGGACAAAATACGCCTTTGCTTGGCCAGCTATTTATGTTTGTCGCTACCATGTTTTTTCTTGCCACCAATGGCCACCTTAAGCTTATCCAGTTTGTGGTGATGAGTTTTAAAACCTTGCCGATCGGTAGCGGATCACTGACAACCACCGACTTTCGTGAAATGGCACTCTGGATGTCGACCATGTTTAAAACCGCGCTGAGCATGTCTTTGTCTGGAATTATCGCACTATTAACGATTAACCTTTCCTTTGGTGTAATGACCAGAGCTGCACCTCAGCTTAATATTTTTTCATTAGGTTTTGCATTTGCACTGATCGTCGGTTTGCTGCTTTGCTGGTATATATTGCTTGGACTTTATAGTCATTATGACCTTTACTGGTTACAAGGCGAACAACAGATATGCCGTTTGATTAAGATGGAGTGCTGATATGGCAGAGTCAGATGGCCAAGAACGTACTGAGGACGCAACGCCCAGACGATTGCAACAAGCGAGAGATAAAGGGCAGGTCGCCCGGTCGAAAGAGTTAGCCTCCGTCTCTGTCCTTATTGTTGGTGCATTGGCATTGATGATGTTTGGCGAAGAACTTGCTAAGGGACTACTTACGGTGATGGGCCGTTTCTTTAGCCTTAGCCGAGAAGAGGTATTTAGTAGTGGAAAGTTACTAGATATCGCAGCAGGTGCGCTAATACATCTTGTCCTCCCTTTAGTTATGATCTTGTTAACCCTGTTTGTCGCCGCTCTTGTCGGTACCGCAGGCGTTGGTGGCGTTAGTTTTTCAGTGGAAGCCGCAATGCCGAAGCTTTCTAAAATGAACCCTCTTAGCGGCATAAAAAGAATGGTGGGTTTACAGAGTTGGGTTGAATTACTTAAATCTATTTTGAAAGTTGCTTTGGTTGCTGGTGTGGCTTTTTACCTTATTAATGCTTCCAAAATTGATTTATTTCAGCTGAGTATGGACGTCTTTCCGCAAAATATATTTCATGCTCTGGAAATATTACTGAACTTTATCCTGTTAATTAGTTGCTCGCTTCTTGTTGTTGTTGCTATCGATATTCCCTTTCAAATATGGCAACACGCTGATCAGCTCAAAATGACCAAACAAGAAGTGAAGGATGAATACAAAGAGACCGAAGGTAAACCTGAGGTAAAAGGCCGAATTCGTATGCTCCAACGTGAAGCCGCACAACGACGTATGATGGCCGATGTGCCGACGGCTGATGTCGTAGTCACCAACCCGGAGCACTTCTCTGTTGCACTTAGGTATGATTCACTGACTGATAAAGCACCTGTTGTGGTCGCGAAAGGGGGGGACCATCTTGCGCTGAAAATCAGAGAGGTCGCCCGTGAACATGATATCTATATCATCCCTGCACCTCCTTTAGCACGTGCTTTGTATCATTCGACAGAGCTCGAACAACAAATCCCTGATGGGCTGTTTACTGCAGTAGCACAAGTTCTTGCTTATGTTTTTCAATTAAAACAGTTCCGTAAAGGTGGTGGTCAAAGGCCTACACTGACGGAAGATAATATGCCAATACCACCGGACTTGCGCTTCTAGCTTAATTTTACACTAGTTGTGCATGGTCAGTTTTTTGACGTTTTCGATGGACTGAAAATTGCATACTTGTAGTAACATATTGATTTGTCGATTTTTCGCTAACGTTGAAGCTATTCTAAATAATGAAATTTTCACTACCAATTTCAAGTAAACTGCCTTCTATCCCAATTAAAGCGCTACCTGCTATTGGGGCGCCTGTGTTGGTTCTCGCCACACTGGGCATGATTATATTGCCCATACCACCCATTCTGCTCGATTTATCTTTTACCTTTAATATCGCGTTAGCGATGGTGGTCTTGTTAGTTACTGTATATACCCGGCGTCCATTGGACTTTGCTGCATTTCCAACAGTACTGTTAGTCGCGACTCTGATGAGGTTAGCGCTGAACGTTGCATCAACCCGAGTAGTATTACTCTATGGTCATGAAGGGGGGGATGCCGCAGGTAGTGTGATTGAAGCCTTTGGTAGTGTAGTGATCGGGGGTAACTATGCGGTAGGTTTAGTTGTTTTCTTAATCCTAATGATTATTAACTTCATGGTCGTTACAAAAGGTGCAGGCCGTATATCAGAAGTAAGTGCTCGCTTTACGTTGGATGCATTGCCAGGTAAGCAGATGGCGATTGATGCTGACCTAAATACAGGGCTTATTGATCAGGAGCAGGCAAGAACACGACGTTTTGAAGTGACCAAAGAAGCAGACTTTTACGGCTCGATGGATGGTGCATCGAAGTTTGTTAAAGGGGATGCAATTGCCGGTATTTTAATTCTGTTTATCAATATTGTCGGTGGCTTGAGTATTGGTATGATTCAGTTTGATCTCGGTTTTCAGAATGCTATTGAAATTTATACATTATTAACCATCGGTGACGGTTTAGTTGCTCAAATCCCTTCATTATTGCTCTCAATTTCTGCTGCTATCATGGTAACCAGACAGAATACAGAAGAGGATATGGGGCAGCAGATGGTGTTCCAAATGGTTGATGACCCCAAAGCATTGACGATCACTGCAATTATTCTTGGTGTGATGGGGTTAGTACCAGGCATGCCCCACTTTGCTTTCCTTTTACTTGCTGCCATTGCGGGTGCAGGTGCCTATTGGATTTACAAAAAACAGCGCAAAGAAGCAGAAAAACCCAAACTGCCACAAACAAAAGATACCGACGCCCCCAGCCAGAAAGAATTGTCTTGGGATGATGTACAGCCTGTTGACATTATTGGCTTGGAAGTTGGTTATCGATTAATTCCTATGGTCGACAGAGACCAAGGTGGGGAGCTTCTGGAGCGGGTAAAAGGGGTTCGTAAAAAGCTTTCTCAAGATTTTGGTTTTCTAGTTCCAGCCGTTCATATTCGAGACAATCTAGAGCTAACGCCGAATAGTTACCGTATTACTTTAATGGGCGTGGCTGTCGGGGAAGCAGAGATTCGCCCAGATCAAGAGTTAGCCATAAATCCAGGTCAGGTATATGGCATTGTAGAAGGTGAACCTACAGTAGATCCTGCATTTGGCCTGGAGGCTATCTGGATTAAAGAAGATCAACGAGAACATGCTCAGGCGCTTGGTTATACTGTGGTGGACTCTGCGACTGTGCTTGCTACACATTTAAGTCAACTGCTGACCAATAATGCAGCTCAGCTGATTGGTCATGAAGAAGTACAAAATCTACTAGAGATGCTAGCTAGATCTGCACCTAAGTTGGTGGAAGGATTCGTTCCCGATCAATTATCTCTTGGCGTTGTGGTAAAAGTACTGCAAAACTTATTAAATGAAGCGATTCCGATTAGAGACATTCGAACTATTATACAAACCCTGTCTGAGTATGCAGGTAAGAGTCAAGAACCTGACATCTTAACAGCCGCTGTTCGCATTTCTCTTAAGCGATTAATTGTACAGGAAATCAATGGCATAGAGCCTGAGTTGCCTGTAATTACGCTCATTCCTGAGCTGGAACAAATATTGCATCAAACAATGCAGGCTTCTGGTGGAGAATCAACAGGCATAGAACCTGGATTAGCAGAAAGGCTTCAATCTTCGCTTAGTCATGCAACACAAGAGCAAGAACTAAAAGGTGAACCTGCCGTGTTGCTTACATCGGGTGTATTACGAACTACATTAGCTAAGTTTGTTAAGAATACGATTCCAAACTTACGGGTTCTTTCTTATCAAGAGATCCCAGATGAAAAGCAAATACGAATTGTACAGGCTGTTGGGAACTAAGTTCATTACGATTAACCTTGGACAAATATTTTGAAAATTAAACGATTTTTCGCAAAAGATATGAGATTAGCTCTGCTTCAGGTTAAGGAAGAACTTGGCTCTGAGGCTGTTATCATGTCTAACAAAAAGGTTACTGGCGGAGTAGAGATTGTTGCCGCTGTGGATGGAGATCCAAATCAGCCTAAATCCAGACAGGAGCCACAGCGTACTTCTTCGAGATATTCTAATGATTATTCGCAAGCAGCAGGAGCAAATCAGACTCCTGAACGTGACTTGAAGGATGATAGAGTAAGTTTGCAGACTTCTGGTTCAGAGACCTCAAAGACTAAGCGCTTTGCCAATATGCTTAAACAATATAGTAGTGACCAAGGGCAATCTGGCTCTGGTGCCTCTGAAGCTGACTCACTTGCCGCTTTGCTAAAACGACAAGCGGATTCACAAGCGCCCAATTATCAGAATCGTTCTCAACAGCAAGGAGCAATATCTTCTTCGTTAGCTGAAGATTCAGGTTTGGCTCGTCTAATTGCACAGGACGGTCGTTCTGAAAGGCCCAAGCCAAGATTAGATCCTACAAGATATGACAAGAAAACATTTCAAACGACTAGCGAACCAGAGTCACATCATGAATTAGAATCAATGCGTGACGAAATGGCGTCAATCAGACGTCTGTTGGAACACCAGGTGTCAGGTTTGATGTGGCAAGAGGTTGAGCGAAGAGAACCGCTAAGGGCTATGTTAATAAAACGTCTGGAACGAATGGGACTTTCTCCTGAACTTTCAGACCAACTTGCTTGTTATATTCCTGAAGATACCCCTCCAGCTCAGGCCTGGAAGGCATTGCTTGGTCTAATTTCAGATCAAATTACAGTAACAAAAACCGATATTCTAAAGCACGGCGGAGTTGTTGCTCTCCTTGGCCCAACAGGTGTAGGTAAAACGACGACGATTGCTAAACTGGCGGCAAGAGCGGCGATGGAGTTCGGTCCTGATAATGTCGCTTTGGTTACAACCGATACATATCGTATTGGAGCACATGAGCAACTCGCTATTTATGGAAGAATTATGGGTTGTCCTGTAAGAGTTGCTAAAGATTCCGGGGAGTTAGCCGAAGTAATATACCAACTGCGTAATAGAAAGTTGGTTTTGGTTGATACCGCAGGCATGGGGCAAAGAGATGTCAGATTATCTGAGCAGCTCGACACACTAATGCAAGATAGCGGTGCGGTAATTAGTAGTTATCTTGTGCTACCAGCAACAGCTCAACGAAAAGTATTACAAGAAACATTAGACCACTTTAAACGAATTCCTCTATCTGGGTGTATCCTTACTAAGATAGACGAATCATTAAGCCTAGGTGAATTCATAAACGTGATAGTTCAAAATGTACTACCAGTTGCTTATATAGCAAATGGACAGCGTGTACCTGAAGACATTGTGATTGCTCAGCCAAAATATATTGTGGCAAAAGCCAACGATTTGCTAGAGAAGTCAACTGAAGACGAACCGCATTACTGGAACAGTGATGCAGAAGGAATCTAGGCGGCAAATAACTATGATGAATGACAAGATGCAAGATCAAGCAAGCGGGTTACGCCGATTAACTCAACCTACACTGACCAAGGTTATTTCAGTCACAGGTGGTAAAGGTGGCGTAGGTAAGTCTAACGTTGCACTAAGCTTAGCAATTTCGATGGCTCGTCAGGGCAAACAGGTAATGGTTTTAGACGCAGATTTAGGACTTGCCAATGTCGATATTATGCTCGGTCTTAGAGCGAAAAAGAATTTAGGTCATGTGCTTGCGGGCGAATGTGAATTAAAAGATTGTATTGTTGAAGGTCCACATGGAATAAAGATTGTTCCGGCGACGTCGGGCACTCAAAGCATGACAGAATTAAGTCACGCACAACATGCAGGGCTTATCCGGGCGTTTGGGTCTCTCGAAGAAGAGATGGACGTACTAATTATTGATACAGCAGCAGGCATTTCTGATATGGTAGTCAGCTTTTCCAGAGCTGCTCAAGACGTATTGGTCGTAGTATGCGATGAACCTACATCAATCACTGATGCCTACGCGTTGATAAAACTATTGAGCCGAGAACATGATGTGCATCGCTTTAAAATCGTTGCAAATATGGTCAGAAGTTATCGAGAAGGCAGAGAATTGTTTGCAAAGTTGACCTTGGTCACAGAACGATTCTTAAATGTTAGCCTTGAGCTCGTAGCATGCATCCCATTAGATGATAAAGTACGGCAAGCTGTTAAGAAGCAAAGAATTGTAGTAGATGCATTTCCTCGTTCTCCAGCGGCACTTGCATTGAGCTCGTTAGCAAATAAAGCATTAACGTGGCCAATTCCGAAAACGCCTAGTGGTCACCTGGAATTTTTTGTGGAAAGATTGCTGAATAAAAGAGAATCCGTAGGAGAGCCATTTGGTGAATAAGGCGCTGACATATGACCAACGTGCGAATGTAACTAACCAAAAGTCTTTTTTGGAGCAATATTCGGATTTAGTCAAACGTATTGCGCATCACCTGCTTGGACGTCTTCCACCTAGTGTACAAGTGGATGACCTAATTCAGGCAGGAATGATCGGACTAATAGAAGCCCAACAGAATTACGACAATTCGAAAGGGGCAAGTTTTGAAACCTACGCCGGAATTCGTATCCGTGGTGCTATGCTTGATGAGGTACGGAAAGGCGATTGGGTGCCTCGATCTGTTCATCGAAATAATAGAACGATCAATCAAGCCATTAATGAATTGGGATCTTCGCTCAAGCGGGATCCAACCGATGCTGAAGTTGCTCAACATCTTAATATGACGACAAAACAATACCATTCTGCTTTGTCTGATATTAACTGTTCCCGGTTAGTTGGGATTGAGGACTTAGGGGTTTCGGATGATGTAATCTCTTCTGTTGAAGAGTCGCAGGAAAATTCTCCATTTCAGGGAGTAGCTGATGATAATTTTCGTCAAGCTTTGATCGATTCGATCAAAGAACTGCCAGAAAGAGAAGCACTAGTTCTTTCACTTTACTATGATGAAGAGCTAAATTTAAAAGAAATTGGAGAAGTATTAGGCGTAAGCGAATCTCGCGTAAGTCAAATACATAGCCAATCTATGCAACGTTTACGTGCCAAGCTCAGTGCGTGGACACAAGATGCTTAATTACACTGACTTGAACCTCAGTGGAGGTAATTTTGAATAAAAACATGAAGATCCTTATTGTTGACGATTTTTCAACAATGCGCAGAATTGTAAAGAACCTACTACGTGACTTGGGCTTTAATAATACTCAAGAAGCGGATGACGGCTTAACAGCGCTACCAATGTTGAAGAAAGGTGAGTTTGACTTTGTGGTGACTGATTGGAATATGCCGGGAATGCAGGGTATTGATTTGCTTAAAAATATTCGTGCTGATGCGGAGTTGAAGCATCTTCCTGTATTAATGATTACTGCTGAAGCGAAGCGTGAGCAGATAATCGAAGCCGCTCAGGCGGGCGTGAATGGTTATATTGTTAAGCCCTTCACCGCCGCTACTCTAAAAGAAAAGCTTGATAAAATATTTGAACGTTTATAATTCTTTGATACGCAAAGATAAACTAAAACTAGCGTAGAAAGGGTAAGTTAAGATGATTTCTTTAGAGCAAGCAAAAGAATTAGTCGTCCTACTTGAAGATGGTAAACAGGACGAAGCTAATGAAAAAGTGATGGGGCTTTTTCAGAGGCTAGAGAACCCGGTGTTAAAAGAAGTCGGCTCTTTGACTCGCGACCTGCACAACTCTCTGAGTCAATTTAAATTTGACCCCAGAATGAGTGAGATCGCTAAAGAAGATATCCCGGATGCCAGAGATCGCCTTGAGTACGTAATGGCTAAAACTGAACTCGCTGCTAACCGTACCATGGATGCAGTCGAAGCATCTCTTCCTATAGCCGATAATTTGCACGCATGTCTCCTAAAGGTGAGGCCTACCTGGAATGCTCTTATGAAGGGACGCATTGAACTTTCTGAGTTTAAAGCACTGTGCCATGAAATAGAGAGTTTATTAGTCCAGGTGGAAGGCGATAGCACTGAGCTTAGAAATCAGCTCACAGAGATTTTGATGGCACAAGACTTTCAAGATCTTACAGGACAAATTATTACAAGAGTGATTACTCTTGTAAGAGAAGTCGAAGATAGACTCGTTGAAATTATATCGGCGTTTGGTATTGAACAACCTGAAACAGATTTAGAGATGACTAAAAATGCATCGATAGAAGCCGAGGGACCAATATTGAATCCTCATGAACGAGAAGATGCAGTTTCATCTCAAGACGACGTTGATGACTTGTTATCGAGTCTTGGATTCTAAGGGTAATGTATGAGCTATGAATTAGACGAAGAAATTCTACAGGACTTTTTAGTAGAAGCGGGTGAAATCCTTGAACTGCTATCTGAGCAGTTAATTGAACTTGAAAATAATCCAGAAGATACAGAACTGTTAAATGCGATATTTAGAGGCTTTCACACGGTAAAAGGTGGAGCCGGTTTCCTTGCGCTAACAGAGCTTGTCGACGTATGCCATGGTGCAGAAAATGTCTTCGATTTATTGAGGAATGGCCAGCGAACCGTTACTGCTGAACTAATGGACACCATATTACAGACATTAGATACCGTAAACGTAATGTTTGTGGCGGTTCAGGACAAAGAAGCGTTAACGCCAGCAGATTCTGGGTTACTGGAGGAGCTGCATAGATTAAGCTCACCGCAAAGTGCGCAAGAAGTGGCTGCTGTAGAGGTAGTACCAGAACCTGTGGTGGAAACACCTGCACCTGTTTCTTCGCAGCCGCCAGCAGCTGCACATAGCTCTATAGATGATATCTCTCAAGATGAGTTTGAAAAACTGCTTGATGAACTACATGGTAAAGGCACTGCACCTGGTTCGATACCTGCGGAAGTGAAAAAACCAGAAGTTAAGCCTGCGGCAGCACCTGCAAATGGTGACATCACTGATGACGAATTTGAAAAACTTCTTGATGAGTTGCACGGAAAAGGAAGTGCGCCGGGTAGTGTAGGTGTAGCGGCACCGTCACCTGTTTCTGCTGATTCAAAGCCTGTTCCTTCTGGTTCCGTTACTGGAGCGACAACGGGTGATGAAGATATTATGTCGGACGATGAGTTCGAAAAATTACTTGATCAACTTCATGGTACTGGTAAAGGCCCTTCTCCTGAAGAGTTGGAAGCTGCTACTAAACCTGTGGCGCCAGCATCAAGCACTGCTAAACCAATACCTGAACAGGCTCCTGAAGCTAAAGTCACTCCAGTGGCAAAACCAGCTCCGGCAGTAAAATCCGCTGCAGAAAAAGCACCCGCGAAACAATCATCAGTGAAGCCACAACCAGAAGCGACCGTTCGTGTCGATACATCTACGCTTGATACCATTATGAACATGGTCGGTGAACTAGTATTGGTTCGTAACCGCTTAGTCAGTTTAGGTTTGAGTCGCAATGATGAAGAGATGTCTAAAGCAGTTGCTAATTTAGATATTGTTACTGCTGACCTTCAAGGTGCAGTAATGAAGACACGCATGCAGCCAATTAAAAAGGTATTTGGTCGCTTCCCACGAGTAGTTCGGGATTTAGCTCGTACCTTGAAGAAAGACATTGTTTTAGAAATGCGTGGTGAAGACACTGATTTAGATAAAAATCTAGTGGAAGCGTTAGCCGATCCATTGATTCACTTGGTTAGAAACTCCGTTGACCACGGTATAGAAATGCCTGATAAACGTGAGAAAGCCGGTAAGTCGAAAACGGGTAAAGTTGTTCTGTCTGCATCTCAGGAAGGCGATCATATTGAGCTGGCTATCGTTGATGATGGTGGCGGTATGGACCCGGACAAATTGCGTGAGATTGCCGTTAATCGTGGGTTGATGGATACTGAGGCGGCATCTCGATTGACCAATAAAGAGTGCTTTAACCTTATTTTTGCTCCTGGTTTTTCAAGTAAAGAGAAAATTTCAGATATCTCTGGTCGTGGTGTTGGTATGGATGTTGTAAAAACAGCCATAAATACCCTGAACGGCTCAGTGGATGTTGACTCAGAGATGGGTAAAGGAACAAAAATCACGATTAAAGTACCGCTAACATTGGCCATTTTACCAACCTTGATGGTGGGTGTATGCAATCAACCATTTGCATTACCACTGGCAAGTGTGAATGAAATATTTAATCTGGATTTATCGAAGACGAATGTTGTTGATGGCCAATTAACTATCATCGTTCGCGAAAAATCAATTCCATTGTTCTACTTACAAAACTGGCTAGTGCCTAAAGCAGGCAGCGTTGATCAGCGTAAAGGGCATGGTCATGTCGTAATTGTACAACTTGGCAGCCAGAGAGTTGGTTTTGTTGTTGATAATTTGATTGGTCAGGAAGAAGTGGTTATCAAACCATTGGATGAGTTACTTCAAGGGACGCCGGGAATGGCAGGTGCGACAATAACAAGTGATGGTCATATTGCACTTATTTTAGACGTACCAAACTTATTGAAGGAATATGCGATTCGTTCGCGCATGTAAGAAGGGAACTATGGCAGTAAGAGTACTAGTTGTTGATGATTCGAGTTTTTTCCGTCGTCGGGTTAGCGAGATAATTAATGCAGATCCTCGCTTAGAGGTTGTTGATGTCGCTACAAACGGTAAAGAAGCGATTCAGAAGGTGATGCAAATAAAGCCAGATGTTATTACTATGGACATCGAGATGCCGATTATGGATGGTATCACCGCAGTGAAAGAGATCATGAAAGTGGCCCCTACGCCTATTTTAATGTTTTCGTCACTGACGCATGATGGTGCGAGAGCAACGCTAGATGCTCTGGATGCCGGAGCTCTCGATTTTCTGCCAAAAAAATTCGAAGATATTGCGCGTAACAGAGATGAGGCAACTCAGCTTCTGCAGCAAAGGGTGACAGAGATAGCCCGTAAGAAGTTGCTTATGCGCCGTCGTGCACCTGTTGCGCCGCCTCCAGCAAGAACAATTACCTCACCACTGCGTAAGCCAGCTACGACATCTAGTGGTGATAATGTAGTGGGAGCGGTTGAAAAAAGAACTTCAGTTGGCAAATTTCGAGCGACAGGAAAAAAATATCAGCTTACTGCCATTGGAACATCAACGGGTGGCCCGGTTGCACTGCAAAAAATATTAACTAAGTTACCAGCAAATTATCCACATCCCATTGTTTTGATTCAGCATATGCCAGCGACATTTACTGCTGCCTTTGCTAACCGTCTAAACTCCTTATGTAAAATTCAGGTTAAGGAAGCGCAAGATGGTGATGTTCTAAAATCGGGGGTAGCTTACCTAGCCCCTGGTGGCATGCAGATGATGATCGAAGGTCGACCAGGTTCTGCCAAACTAAGAATTGTTGACGGTGGTGACCGGATGAATTACAAGCCATGTGTTGATGTTACTTTTGGTTCTGCTGCAAAGGTTTACCAGGATAAAGTGCTGTCAATGGTGCTTACTGGCATGGGTGCTGATGGCCGCGAAGGCGCAAGAATGTTGAAGTCTTCAGGCGCGACTATTTGGGCTCAAGATGAAGAGAGTTGTGTTGTTTACGGTATGCCTCAAGCAGTAGCCCGAGCAGGGATCTCATCTGAAGATCTTACCCTAGAACGCATTGCAGAACGAATGCTCATCGAAGTTGGCTTGGCTTAAGGGGCTAAAATGATAGTTTGGAGCGTAGCAAACCAGAAAGGTGGTGTTGGTAAGACGACCACAACAGTAACCTTGGCTGGTTTGTTAAGCAAAAAAGGGCATCGTGTTCTGTTGGTTGATACAGACCCCCACGCATCGTTGACCACTTACTTAGGGTATGACTCGGATGAAGTCGAAAAGAGTCTGTTTGATCTATTTCAGTTGCCTGAAATCACCAGAGACTCGGTACTACCATTAACGCTGAAGTCAGACATTGAGAATATCGATATTATTCCTGCCCATATGTCGTTAGCTACTCTTGATAGAGTAATGGGGAACCGAAGTGGTATGGGGCTGATATTAAAGCGAGCGCTTTTATTGCTTCATGCTGACTACGACTATGTCTTGATTGACTGCCCGCCTATCTTGGGTGTCATGATGGTAAATGCATTAGCTGCAAGTGATCGAATCTTGATTCCGGTTCAAACTGAGTTTCTAGCCATGAAAGGACTAGAACGTATGATTCGGACTTTGGCTATTATGCAAAAATCACGTAATCGTTCTTTTAAAACGACCATCGTACCAACAATGTATGATAAGAGAACTCGAGCATCTTTAACCACACTAAATCAGCTTAAAAAAGACTACCCTGATCATGTTTGGAGTTCAGCGATTCCTATTGATACTAAATTTCGGGATGCGAGCTTAAATCGTCTGCCCGCTTCTCATTTTGCTGATGGAAGCCGTGGTGTATTCGCTTATAAACAACTATTAATTTATCTAGAGAGGTTAGCCCTAGATGAATAGTAAAGATCACGTACTTTCAGGAGAGCAAGCTCTCGACGATTATTTTACCGCTCTTTTAGATGAAGAGCTGGACATAGTTGAAGAGACTTATACTCCGGCAGTTGCTGAGGTTAATGTGGTTTCATCTCCCATTCCGATCATTGATCCTGAGCCAAAATTACAACCTGATAACCAGACATCCTATAATGACTTAGAGTATAACGAGTTTGAAGTACCTGATTTAGAGGATGTTCAAAAGCTACTGGATAAGTTAGAGAAAACAGATCTTGCTGCAGAACCAGAAATTGTCACCATTATTGAGAAAAATAATGGTGAGATAGCGAAATCTGAACCTGTTACTGAAGAAGTTCAAGAGTGGGCCGTTGAAACGACAGAAGAAAACGTCGAAGAGATCATAACTACAGAGCCCGAAATTGTTGAACATGAAGACCTTGCCCTACAAGCGGAAGCAGAGCTAGAGACTCAAACAGGCAGAGCTGAAGTACCAGATTGGCAAAGTATCGCTCGAACAGATGCTTTTCAAGTATTATATTTTGATGTTAATGGCATCACTTTTGCGGTTCCTCTTGATGAGTTAGGAGGTATCCATCGCCGAGGCGAGATGAATCATCTTATTGGGCGACCTGGGTGGTATCTAGGGCTACAAACGAATAAAGAAGACCAACTCGACGTAGTGGATACCGCTAAATGGGTAATGTCTGATCGCCTTTCAGATGATTCGCATAGGGAAGATTACCAATATATTGTCATGCTAGGCGCAAGTAATTGGGGCTTGGCATCCACGGAACTGAAAGGTACAGAATTATTAAGCGCAGAAAAAATTCGGTGGCGTGAGCTATCAGGGAAGCGTCCTTGGTTAGCTGGTATGGTGAAAGAAAAAATGTGTGCTTTAATTCATGTTGAAGCCATGATATTCATGTTAAATGCTGGTCTGGATGTAAAATCGTTAGACAGTTAATGAAAGATTTGTCGATAGCGACACAAAGAGGATAAAACATGTCTCAATTTAATGAAGTAGATGTAAAAAAAGATCAGGCAAACGATGAAGTACTTCAGTGGGTAACATTCCAACTGGAAGAAGAGACTTATGGCATTAATGTAATGCAAGTTCGAGAAGTGCTTCGTTATTCAGAAATAGCGCCTGTACCAGGGGCACCAGATTATGTATTAGGTATCATCAATCTTCGTGGAAACGTTGTGACTGTTATCGATACTCGCTCACGCTTTGGATTAATGCAGGGTGAGATATCGGATAATACCCGAATTATTGTTATTGAATCCGAGCGTCAGGTTATCGGTATTTTGGTTGATAGCGTTGCTGAAGTGGTTTATTTACGCTCTTCAGAAATCGACACGACACCAAGTGTTGGTACTGATGAAAGTGCTAAGTTTATTCAGGGTGTTAGTAATCGTGATGGTAAATTACTCATTTTGGTTGACCTTAATAAATTGTTAACCGATGAAGAATGGAATGAAATGGCACACATGTAATGGTGGAGTCGTTTGATTCAAATATGCTGATATTCGTTTTGGGCGGGGGCATTGGTATTGCTCTCGTCATCTTTGTATTTTGGCTTATGGGTCGAAAACAAACTCAATCGCTTGTGGATAGTCATCGGCAGGTTGTGCGAGGAATGGAAAAAGAAGTCGTTAGGGCTAACAATCAGTTACTTGAAGTTCGATCAGTCGTTGTAGGTTTGGGACAGAAAGTTTCTGAGCAGCAAGATGTTATTCAACATTTGTCTGAGCGTGTAACTGAATTAGAGCACGCAGATACAGATAGCCGGATGTACTCACGCGCCAGCAAAATGGTACAGCTTGGTGCTGACGTTAATGAGCTGATAGAAGAGTGTGAATTACCTAAAGCCGAAGCTGAGTTAATGATGGCTTTGCAAAACAAAATTTCTGGTAAAGAAAAAATCCCGCCACTAAGAGCAGACACTCGAACACCGAAACGATCTTGACCCTAAGTGACTAAATAATAAAAAAGAAGCGTTACGCTTCTTTTTTTATTGGTTGCTTTTTGTACGTTTAAAATGCAGTAGATGATTGAATGATAATAAATTTGTTATTCTGTGACGAAGGCTAAGTGGCAAGCGGTAATAAATTATGTTTCATGTTGTGTATCTACTACATAGGATACGCGTGCATGTGTTAATATGCCCATTCATTTATTAATGTTTAGTACCCATGTTAGAAGTCTCAAATCTTACTGCTATCCGTGATGACAGAGTTCTGTTCGAAGACCTCTCGTTTAAAATTAGCGCGGGTGAAATTGTTCAAATTGAAGGTCGAAACGGCACTGGTAAAACCACGCTATTAAGAATAATTGCTGGTTTGGGTGACTGTGACTCTGGTGAAATACTTTGGAATGGTCTGGGTACTAGCCGTAACCGGGATCTGTTTCATCAGGATTTGCTTTTTCTAGGTCATCAGACCGGAGTTAAGCGCGAACTTACTGGTTTCGAAAACCTTTCTTTTTATCAATCAATTCAGAAATCCAATATGGATAAAGAGTCAATTTGGTCAACTCTAGCGCAAGTCGGCTTAGCTGGTAGAGAAGATGTCCCGGTTGCTCAGCTTTCAGCTGGCCAACAAAGACGAGTTGCTTTAGGCCGACTTTGGCTAAGCAACCAACCTCTTTGGATATTGGATGAACCATTGACGGCCATTGATAAGCAAGGAGTTAAAGTATTGGAAAATCTTTTTCTCCAGCATGCGGAAAACGGGGGAATCGTTCTGATTACTACTCATCAGGATATGTTTACTGACTCGCCGATGCTGCGAAAAATCAAACTAGGTAATTAGCATGATCCAATCTATGTTAATGATTATAAGAAGAGAACTATTAATAGCGTTTCGTCGACAAGCGGATGTTTTAAATCCTCTGTGGTTTTTTATTATCGTTATTACACTGTTCCCATTAAGTATCGGCCCTGAACCGAATCTTCTGGCGAGAATCGCGGCAGGCATTGTTTGGGTAGCAGCCCTTCTATCGGCACTGTTGTCACTAGAACGTTTATTCAGAGATGACTTTCAAGATGGTTCGCTAGAGCAAATGATGCTAATGCCTTTGCCGCTGCAATTGGTGGTTATAGCAAAAGTCATTGCTCATTGGTTGTTGACTGGACTGCCTCTAATCATTATCAGCCCACTGCTTGCGGTTTTGTTATCATTAGATTTTAATACTTGGTTAACCGTTGTACTGACGTTATTGGTAGGAACTCCAACATTAAGCTTTATTGGCGCAATTGGTGTTGCGTTAACCGTCGGGCTACAAAAAGGGGGAGTACTATTAAGTTTGCTGGTTCTGCCTCTTTATATACCGATATTAATTTTTGCAACTTCGGCAATAGACGCAGCTAGTCTAGGAGTGCCTTACAATGGCCAGCTCGCTATAATGGCAGCTATGCTTGTCGGCTCTGTGACCTTGACTCCTTTTGCAATTAGTGCGGCACTTCGTGTAAGTGTGAATTAGAACGGAGAAACAACACCTTCTAGGTATTGTTTCACTTTTAACAAATAATACGATGAGAGTTTCTCTTTCAGAGAAGTTCCTGAGAAGTAAGAGCGAGAAATTATCATGTGGAAGTGGCTCCACCCCTATTCAAAGCCCGAGACAACTTATAATTTGTGTAATAAGTTGCTCCCTTGGTTTGCTGTAATTGCAATTCTCTGTCTGTCGATTGGTACTGTCTGGGGGTTAGCATTTGCGCCATCTGATTATCAGCAAGGTGACAGCTTCCGAATTATATATATCCATGTTCCCTCTGCAATTTGGTCAATGGGTGCGTATATGTCCATGGCAATTGCCGCGTTTATTGGATTGGTCTGGCAACTTAAACTGTCCAATATGGCGGCGGCAGCAATGGCCCCGGTAGGCGCAGTGTTTACTTTCATAGCCCTTGTTACAGGTGCTGTGTGGGGTAAACCTATGTGGGGTGCATGGTGGGTTTGGGATGCACGACTGACATCTGAACTGATACTCCTATTTTTATATCTTGGTGTTATCGCCCTGTATCACGCATTTGATGATCAGAAAACAGCAGCAAAAGCAGCAGGTATTCTTGCCATTGTTGGTGTTATTAATTTGCCAATCATTCATTTCTCTGTTGAATGGTGGAATACCCTTCATCAAGGTGCAAGTATTACAAAATTTGCTAAACCCTCAATTTCTTCAGATATGCTTTGGCCATTGCTTTTAAATGTGTTTGGCTTTGCATTCTTCTTTGCCAGCGTCACCTTGATTCGTTTTAAAAATGAAATCTTATCTAAAGAGAGCCACCGCCCCTGGGTTCAGGCGCTCGTTTCTTCTGAGAGGTCTTAATCGTTATGCATTTTGAAAGTTTTAGCGACTTTGTTGCGATGGGAGGCTATGCCGCTTATGTATGGAGTGCGTTTGGTATCACCGCTTTATCTATGTTGATTTTATTAATTAATAGCCTATCTGCAGGAAAGAAAATTAAAAAAGAGATAAAGAATAAACAAGAAAGACAAGCCCGGATTGAAGCTGCGAAGAATTTGGAGAACACATTATGACCCCAAGACGTAAAAAAAGACTCGGTATTATTCTCGCTCTGTTTATGGGGTTTAGTGCGACGGTTGGTCTTGTTATTTATGCTCTTAACCAGAATATGGACCTTTTCTATACCCCGACAGAGTTAGTTTATGGTAAACCTGACGGGACAAAGCCTGAAGTAGGACAACGTCTTCGAATCGGTGGCATGGTTGTTGAGGGTTCGGTTAAACGAGATCCTCAATCTCTGAAAGTATTTTTTGAACTGGCTGATGTAGGGCCTAAAGTTACCGTTGAATATGATGGTATCCTTCCTGACTTGTTCCGTGAAGGGCAGGGTATTGTTGCGCAAGGCGTGTTAAAAACAGCGAACACGATTGAAGCGTTTGAAGTACTCGCCAAGCACGACGAAGATTATATGCCACCTGAAGTAGCAGAAGCGATGGAAAAAGTACATGAGCCGATGGGTTATAGTGAAGAACAACTTAAAGGAAGTGATCAATGATTGTTGAGATTGGTCACTTTGCGCTGATTGTTTCATTAGGGTTAGCGGTATTATTAAGTATCTTGCCAATGGTAGGTGCGTCTAAGCAATCACAAGTACTGATGAGTACTGCAAGACCGCTTTCTTGGGGCATGTTCCTTATGCTTGCGTTGTCATTTTGTGTTTTGCTTTGGGCGTTTTACACCAATGATTTCACCGTACAATATGTAGCGAGCAATTCGAATAGCGCATTACCTTGGTATTATCGTCTGACAGCGGTTTGGGGGGCTCATGAAGGTTCGTTACTTCTTTGGGTTCTTATTCAGGCTGGTTGGACAGTTGCTGTAGCGGTATTTAGCCGCGGAATGCCACAAGAATCGGTAGCGAGAGTACTATCGGTAATGGGGA
Source organism: Vibrio sp. UBA2441 (assembly GCA_002342685.1). Classification (GTDB taxonomy): domain Bacteria; phylum Pseudomonadota; class Gammaproteobacteria; order Enterobacterales; family Vibrionaceae; genus Vibrio. The sequence goes on along the minus strand of DDQN01000013.1, from coordinate 19,669 downwards.
TTATTACCGTTGGTTTTTTGCTATTTATTATCCTAACATCAAACCCGTTTTTGCGAACCTTGCCATTTTTCCCAATTAACGGACGAGATCTAAATCCACTGCTTCAGGATCCTGGATTAATAATACATCCACCGATGCTATATATGGGTTATGTCGGCTTCTCAGTGGCGTTCTCTTTTGCTATTGCCTCACTAATGACCGGACGTTTAGATACGGCGTGGGCACGATGGTCTAGACCTTGGACAACCGCTGCTTGGGTATTTCTAACCCTAGGTATCTCTCTAGGCTCTTGGTGGGCGTACTATGAACTTGGCTGGGGCGGATGGTGGTTCTGGGATCCCGTAGAGAATGCGTCATTCATGCCGTGGCTCGCTGGTACCGCTTTAATGCACTCATTAGCGGTGACTGAGAAACGAGGTACATTTAAAGCCTGGACAGTTCTGTTGGCCATCTCTGCATTCTCTTTGAGCTTGTTAGGAACCTTCCTCGTCCGTTCCGGTATCTTGGTTTCGGTGCACGCGTTTGCTTCAGACCCAGCAAGAGGTATGTTCATACTTGGTTTCTTAATCTTTGTAATCGGTGGTTCATTGCTCTTGTTTGCGATGAAGGGTTCAACAGTGAGGGTCAGGAGCAATTTTGCACTTTTCTCAAGAGAAAATGGCTTATTAGCTAACAATATATTGCTCGTTGCTGCTTTGGTTGTTGTGCTTGTCGGGACATTACTGCCGCTTATTCACAAGCAAATAGGGCTAGGTTCGGTATCCATTGGTGCTCCTTTCTTTAATATGTTGTTCAGCTGGTTGATGATTCCTTTTTCATTCCTAATTGGTGTCGGGCCACTGATCCGTTGGAAAAAAGACAATATATCCTCACTTGCTAAGCCTATGTTGGTAAGCGCTGCGGTCTCTTTGACACTCGCTGCTGTTTGTGTACTTGCCTTTGCAGAACGTTTTACTGGCCTCGCATATATGGGGTGGGTAATGGCATTGTGGATAATAACCATGCACTGCTTTGAGCTTTACCAGAGAGCGACACATCGCAATTCATTTATGGTTGGCATTAAAAAGCTGCAAAAGAGTCACTGGTCAATGATGATGGGGCATATCGGTTTGGCCGTTACGGTTATCGGTATCGCAATGGTGCAGAACTACAGTATTGAACGCGATGTTCGTTTGGCGCCGGGAGAAAGCTTCCAGATTCTGGATTATGACTTCTATTTCTCAGGGGTGAGAGAAAAGGATGGTCCTAACTATGATGGTTATATTGCCGATTTTGAAATTACACAAAATGGTAATTATGTGAATACACTTCATGCTGAAAAACGTTTTTACACAACAACTCGGTCTATGATGACGGAAGCTGCGTTAGAGGTTGGTTTTACCCGTGATCTTTATATTGCAATGGGTGAGCGTTTAGATGAAGAGGGTGCATGGGCGGTTCGATTATATTACAAACCATTTATCCGCTGGATATGGGCGGGCAGTATATTTATGGCCCTTGGTGGTCTTATTGCGATGAGCGATAAGCGATACAGATTTAGAAAAAAAGCTCATGAAGTAAGGGCGTAATATGAATAAGAAGATTTTATTTATCCCACTTGTTCTTTTCTTGGCGTTGGTTGTTGTTTTTATCGTCCAGTTGTCTAGAAATGCTGATGGTGAAGATCCTACCAAACTAGAATCAGTCTTGGTGGGAAAATCAGTACCGGAATTTAAATTGGAAGACCTTGCTGAACCTGGAAAGCTTTATGACCAAGCTATCTTTAAAGGTGAGCCATTGCTGCTAAATGTATGGGCTACATGGTGCCCGACTTGTTACGCAGAGCATCAGTATTTAAATAAGCTTGCTGAGCGCGGCGTTAAAATCATCGGACTGAATTATAAAGATGATAGATTTAAAGCAACAGGGTGGCTCAATGATTTGGGTAACCCTTACCTAATCAGTCTGTTTGATGGTGATGGAATGCTTGGGTTAGACTTAGGTGTATATGGTGCGCCGGAGACTTATTTGATTGATGCTAATGGAACGATTCGATACCGTCATGTCGGTGATGTTAATAGCCGGAACTGGGCAGAAACACTTGAACCGTTATACCAACAAATGATTGCAGAGGCGAAGAAATGAAAAAGCTAGTGATCGCCTTAGCAAGCTGTCTTTTGTTTATCATGCCTGCAATGGCCGCGATTGATGTTTATGAATTTGATAATGAGCAACAAGAGCAGCAGTTTAAAGAGCTGAGTCAGACTTTGCGTTGTCCAAAGTGTCAAAATAACACGATTAGTGATTCAAATGCTGAACTCGCTAAAGACCTGCGAGCAAAAGTTTATGAGATGACCAAGCAAGGTAAATCATCCGATGAAATTGTAGATTATATGATTGATCGTTATGGCAACTTTGTTACGTACAAACCGCCATTTACCATTGCAACGTCGATATTATGGCTTGGACCTCTGATTGTTGTTTTAATTGGTTTTGGTTTGATTGTCGTTAATAGTAGAAAGAAAGCGGCAAAATCAGCGCAGAATGAGGATTGGAGCAAGGAAAAAGAAAGCAGATTGAAAGCCCTGCTTAAAGAAGATGAAAAGGGAGATAAGCAATAATGACTCTATTTTGGTTATCAACCGTCGCTCTATTGGCCGTAGCCGCGATATTTGTTGGTTTGCCACTGTTCAAACGTCAGAGTTTTGATGACGATGCCCGCCGTGATGAACTAAATAAAGCCTTCTATAAAGATCGGCTGGAAGAGTTGCAGGAAGAGGTGTCTGAAGGGGTAGCATCTGATAGCGAAGATCTGGTTTTAGATCTTAAACAATCGCTTTTAGATGATATTCCTTCAGAGAACAAGCGCATTGATAATACCCACTATTCTACTATGGCGATCTTTGTTCCGTCAGTAGTGCTGGTGATTGCATTGAGCTTTTTTATGTACTTCAAATTTGGAGCGAGCGAACAAGTCAGTCACTGGCAAGGTGTCAGCGCAAAACTGCCATCATTAACTAAAAAGTTAATGTCTCAGGAAGGGGAAGCTCTGACCGAGAAAGAGATGGAAGATTTGACATTGGCGTTGCGAACGCGACTTCATTATCAGCCTGAAGACTCTGCGGGTTGGTTGTTGCTTGGTCGAATTGCGCTGGCAAATAGGGACGCTAGTACGGCTGTCGGGGCGTTGAATCGCGCCTATCAGTTATCTCCGGATGATGCGGATGTTCGCTTGGGTTATGCTCAATCATTGATGATGTCACAAGATGATGCCGATCAGCGAAAAGCACGTTCAATCCTTATTCGTTTGCTACAAGACGATTACGTTGATTTAAGGGTATATTCCCTTCTGGCTTTTGATGCTTTTCAGCGTAGTGACTATAAAGAAGCGATTCGTTTCTGGCGTACAATGCAGAAGCTAATTGGTTCAGAAGACAGCCGCTACAACATGCTTGAACGTAGTATTCAAAATGCTGAGAAAAAGTTAGGAACACCGGTAACTAACACCAGTATTCCAATTACGATTTCTATTGGTAGTAACGTAGAACTACCTTCTGATGCACTACTTATTGTTTCTGTACATGATGGCAAAGGCACTCCTATACCGATGGCGGCAGCCCGCTATCCTTTGGGTAGCTTCCCAAGAACCGTTATTTTAGATGATGGTAATGTAATGATGGAAGGTCAAAGCTTGTCCAGTCTGGAAACTATTATCGTTAAGGCCAGAGTGGATACTGATGGTAACGTAGCAACAAAAGATGGTGACTGGTATGGCCAGAGTTCCGTTGTAAATCGAGGGGAACCTGTTGCATTAGTGATTAATAACCAGTATTAATACACCTCTAGTCGACATAGGCTGGCGTTGGCCAGCCTTTTTTATTACTTAAGGATAAGTTTCCGCATGATGGTTGTTCGTTTGAAATATTTGTCTATTTTGATGCTAACTCTATTCGTTTTAGGGTGCTCGTCGGCTCCAGAACAGTACGACTATAGCGAGCAAACTGATCAACAAAACCAAGCAGATAACTCTCAACCGAGTGACCCTTTTGAAGGGTTTAATCGCGCAATGTGGACGTTGAATTACGACTATTTAGACCCTTACCTTGTTAGACCCGTATCACTGGCTTATGTAGATTATACGCCATCACCTGTTCGTAGCGGAATTTCAAATTTTTTGTCTAATCTGGATGAGCCTTCAAGCATGATTAATGATCTTTTAATGGGCAATGGTCAGCAAGCCGTTACTCACTTTAATCGATTCTGGATAAATTCGGTGTTTGGTATTTTTGGTTTATTCGATGTTGCAGGTGCGGGAGGGATTTCTAAAGAAGATGACCGTTCCTTTAGTGACGTTGCGGGGCATTATGGCGTAGGCAACGGGCCGTATGTGGTATTACCTGGTTATGGTCCTGCGACGGTAAGGGAATCAGCAGATGTAGTTGATGGTTTGTATGCGCCGCTGTCTTATCTGAATTTCTGGGGCTCTTTTGGCAAGTGGATGATAGAGGGAATGGAGTCGCGGGCACAACTAGTATCTCAAGAACCAACATTAGAAGCCTCTCCCGACTCTTATCTTTTTACCCGGGATATCTATTTACAACGTAGAGATTACAAGGCACAAATTACCAGCGATGAAATTGATGAAGAGGAAGAAGAATACCTAGATGAATATCTGGATGAATATTTAGATGAATAGCTGGCAGAATAGTTAGAGAAGTAGAATCAGTTTTGGCTAAGAAAGGGCAGGTATTTTAATTATCTGCCCTTTTTGGTTTATTTTTCTGCGTGATAACTCAGAAAATGTAGCTAGCCTGAATACCCATCAAGATCACGTTGCCGCTTGTTTCACCAGTAAAGGCTCCGCCAACGGCCGCTGCTGTAGCATCGTCATCATAACCACGAGGTTCGTCAATACTCGCGTCTTTAGCGATGATGTAGGTAAAGCCGGCGTCGAAAGATAGTTGCTCAGACCATTGGTAACCAGCGCCTAGACTTAGCCAGGTACGGTCTGTTTCTGGAATGGTTGCAGAGCGATTTTTGTCACTTACTGCCGATGTATCATAGGCGATTCCTGAGCGAATTAGCCATTTCGGGTCAACTTGATACTCTGCTCCAATAGCAAATCGATAGTTATCCTTCCAGCCTTCGTCTTTAACGTTGTGGGTTCCCTGAGTATCCAGAGTCGCTTCTAATTTTTCGAAACTGCTCCAGTCGGTCCAGTTGATGCTGGCGAGCACAGTCAGTTGGTCAGATATCTGATACATGCTAGCCAGTTCTGCGGTTGCAGGCAAAGTAAGAGGTAAGGAACCGTTATCGGAAGTCCCTACTAACCCGAATCCCAGTCCCTCCGCTGTTCCTTCTAGTTTCAGGTCAACTTCTGATTTGTAAGTGAAACCGACGCGATGGTGATCGTTGATTTGCCATGCCGTTCCTATCTGCCAGCCCCATTCTGTGGTATCGCCTTCCATATACTTAAGCGTGTTGTTTGCAACGCCGGGTGCTACAGAGTGAGCGGGTCCCGATGCGCCAAAGTGTCCTTCAGCCATTACGTAACGCACACCACCACCAATGCTTATTGCTTGATTCAGTTTATATGCTAGGTTTAGGTTAGCTTCCATAGTCTTCACTTCAGCCTGATCACCAAAATGGCTCGCGGCATAGTCGTCGCCTAAGTCAGTACTCATACCATAGTTGGATGAAAGTGCTAAACCAACAAAGTACTGCTCATTAAGCTGATGTGTTAGGTAAGCATTAGGGATAACCGCGTCATCAGCGTAATCCTTTGCTGATACGTCGTGCGTAAGTGTGGTGTTTTGGTCATAAACAGTACCATTTGCATCAATGTTGGGGTCGACGTAGATCGCACCTAAAGAAATTTGGGTTCCTTTGAGGTATGTCATCATTGCTGGGTTGCGCCATTGCGCACTGGCATTGTCTGCCATTGCCGCTTCTCCGGCATAAGCGCGGCCTAAACCTGTTGCAGAATATTCAGCGAGCTGAAAACCTGCTGCATTAGATGTAGTACTCACTGCAAGTAAGCTTCCCGCAACCGCGAGAGATAGAATCGTTTTATTTGTTTTCATTATATTGTTCGCTGAATTAAAGATTAGTCGTCAATTTGTAGGCAAATATTTTATGATTAGAGTATTTGCTTTAAAAATGAATTTTAATAAAACGTTAAGATTTGATATTTAATGCTGATGTATTGTTATATTTCGATATAAATACCTAGCTCAATGGTATGACCAGTAGATTATTCAGCGAACGTCTGTTGCATGAAATGATTGAATTCAGGTACGAATGTACGCTGAAATACTTACGATAAACCAAGGAAAACAAAAAGGGCTGGAGAATCCAGCCCTTAAGTATATTTAGTGGTTTGCTTTTATTAGAAGCTACGGCTGTATTGCAAGCCCATTAAGATGGCATCTGCGTGTGTAGTACCAGAAATGTTAGTGACTACGTGAGTGCCGGGGCCACCTGGCAGTGTTTTAGTTTCTGATACACTGACATCTTTACCTAATAGATAAGTAAATCCGAAGTCGATAGTTGATTTTTGGCTTAAGTTATAAGTAAAACCAGTCGAGAACCATTGACGATCAGAGTCGGGTACTGAAATTGACGTGAGTTCATCTTGCGCGCTGGTGTCATACATATAACCGGCACGAAGTATCCAATCGTTATTTAGGTAATAAGTACCACCCAGAGAGTAGTGCATACCATTTTGCCAATCATAGGTATTGATGGTGCCACTTTTTTTTGCTTCTAGTACATCGAATGAGCTCCAGCCGATCCATTGGACACTGTAGTGTACAGCAAATTTTGAAGCTTCTAGACGGTGGTAACCGGAGAACTCGATGATGTCAGGTAATGGCATATAAATAGTATCATCAATTTCACCTAGGCCCGAACCAGCATAGTTAACATCACCTTCGGCTTCTAGTTTTGGACTATAGTGATAAGCTAGTCCGAATCTATTGTTCTCATCTAGTTCATAAACAGAACCAAGGTTGAACCCTAAAGCCCAGCCATCAGCGTCTATGTCTACTAGTTTTGTACCAGAAGCGGTCGCTGTACGTTTAAATTTGCCTGAACCATAGACGATGTCTAAACCAGCACCCACACTCCACTGCTCATCAATACGGTATGAACCAGCCAAACCAATATTAAAACTTTTAACATCGGTTAAACCAGCGTATTCACCTGCAGCGTAATCATCATCAAATTCAGTTTTAGTGCCGAAATTACTGTAAGCGTTAATGCCCCAGGCGAATTGATCATTTACAGGCACGATTAGGTGAATATTTGGTGCTATAGAGGTAGCACCTACATCATCTGCATTTGCATCTACGGTCGAAGTTCCAAGATTAGTCGTACCGTTATATGCGGTTGTTGAGTATTCCGCATCTTTTACTTCTATCAGTGAGGTAATAGTTTCAAAACCCAGTGACAGCGATGTGGAATCAAAAAGTGCCATAGCTGCGGCGTTACGTGCCATGACTGAGGCGTTATCGGCGATAACAGCATCACCGGCGAATGCACGACCGATACCCGTGGCAGATTGTGCATTAAGTTGGAAGCCGGCTGCGGACGCTTGCTGAGAGGCAAGAGTGATCGTCACTGCAATAATCGACTTTTTAAACAGACGCGATTTATTCATTACTAATTTCCTTTTTATATAGTTCGCCTCTTTAGCGGGCGTTAGAACTGAGCTTTTGCTCAGTTTTGGCTGATATTAGTCATTATTATAACGAGGAGAAATCCGACCATTGGCTAAATTGTGGGTAAATTGTTAAAACTGGTGGGTATATTACGGGAATGGGTGGGAATACGGCCTCATTTAGAGCATTGACTCTAAACGGGCGTTTGAATTGGTGCAAAGAGTCCCTGATTTTAACAGGGACTTATTAGACTAAAGTATAGGTTTAATTATTGTACTTAATCTGCTGGCGATCTCTTGAACATTTTCAGCGCTTTGACCAACCAGGATCATACTGGCATTGTCGATCGGAATTACTACGCCTGTCATGCCATTTTTATTAAAATCAATGGCTTGGCTTGAGAGTATGTTAGTGATAAATAAAGTAACACGTCCTTCTTTACCCTGAAAAACCATGTGTAGAGCGTTTGATTCGCCAAAACCACAATGATTAAGGTAAAAAACGTGATATGGAAAACTTTCGGTAAATTCGTAGGTAAATGGTTGTAATTTTGCGTTTATTTGCGTCGAACTTACTCTTTCGTCGAGTTTCTCAATGAAAGGAGTTTCATCAACAACATGCTTCATTGCCGTATTCACAAGGCTAGCGTATGCCGGACTGACTAAAAGTGGCGCCCAGTTTATTTGGCCTATTAAAATTCCTGCGGCAAAGGCGACTGATGCGGCCATTGCCACCATTTGTTTGGTAAAAGATTTGGTTTCTTTCTGCGCATTTTGACTAAACAGAATACGGTCAGCAAGTTCGTCGGGCACGTCAACTTTCATTGCTTGTTCGATCTGAGCATCTAAGCTCAAAACTTCGTCAGCAAATTTACTGTTGGCCTCCGACAGATTGATTGTATCGTGTATCTCGTTGTCTCGGAACTTGGGCTCCGAGAGAATGCGACGACGAAATTCTAGATCATCCATTTTTCAGCCCCATGTCGTTTTCTGATGACTCAATCATCTCTTTAAGTTGATTTCGTGCTCTAAACAGTCGTGTCATTACCGTGTTTTTATTGAGGTCGAGTATATTACCAATCTCTTCACCACTAAATCCACCGATGACCTGCAGAAATAGTGGTTCTCGATATTCTACTTCGAGTTTCATTATCTGCGCCTGCATCCAGTTTTGCTGGTGATGGGCGTCATCGTTAACTTTTGCTTCGTTGCCATAGTCATCAATATCAACTAACTCCAACCGTTTTCTTTCAAAGCGTCTTGCGTTTTCTCGCCTGAGAATGGTTATTAGCCACGATTTTGCTGCTTTTTCATCAAGAAGACTATCCAGAGATTTCCATGCCCTAAGGCAGGTTTCCTGAACAAGATCCTCCGCGACAGGCTTGTCTTTGCATAACCAATAGGCATACCGATAGAGGTCTTTATGGTAAGCACGCACAAGGGCTTCATATTTTCTTTGTTTATTCATATCCGAGTTGACCGGACTGTTAGACTTTTTATTTCCAAAAAGATTAATTATCGACACATGAGTCTCCATTTGCTCTCTTGTCGTACTTTGGTTGTCGTAAATCAACATTAAATTGATCTACTTCAAAATCTCATACCTATATGGAGTTATAGTAGCCACTGTCATCTAGCTAGTAAGTTTTACTAGTATGTTGAGCAGATGACACTTCCTTTTGAAGGCTGACTTTACTTTCTCCTAATCAGGAAACTGATTATTTTCAATTGGCGTAAGTTAATTGTTTTATAAAGATTCCAACCACACAATTTAGTGTGGTTTTTTTTTGCTTATAACTTTTGTAATTTACACACTACCCACTCTTTTATCCATACTTAATCTGGCTATTATTCTCTGAATAAATAGTTAGTACTAATCCCATTTTATAACAAATTTTACCATTTCGTGATCCGGTTTATCAAACGGTCGTTTGAATTTGATAACAATTCCGTTACAATAGCCAAAAGGTCAGACCTCTAAGGTGAAGGAGAAGAAATGAGCAGACAAGACGTCAAAACTCGCTCTGGAGAACGAATAGCTATTGTTTCGGGGCTAAGAACCCCATTTGCCAGACAAAGTAAGGAGTTTGGTAAAGTACCCGCTGTTGATTTAGGGAAAATGGTTGTTAGCGAATTGTTATCAAGAACGGATATGGACCCTAAGCTAATTGATCAGGTAGTTTATGGTCAGGTTGTGCAAATGCCTGCCGCGCCAAATATTGCACGCGAGATAGTACTTGGAACTGGTATGAGTGTAAGTACGGATGCTTATAGTGTAACGCGAGCATGTGCAACCAGTTTCCAAGCGTCGGTGAATGTTGCAGAGAGCATCATGGCTGGCTCAATGGATATTGGCATTGCAGGTGGAGCCGACTCTTCTTCAGTCCTTCCTATTGGAGTATCTAAAAAACTGGCAGCGAGTTTGCTTGCGTTAAGTAAAGCAAGAACGATGAGTAAGAAGCTCAATATTCTCCGTGGCCTTTCCCTAAAAGATTTGGCCCCGGTACCACCGGCCGTCGCAGAGTATTCGACGGGAATATCTATGGGGCAAACCGCTGAACAGATGGCGAAAACTTATGGGATAAGCCGGGAAGAACAAGATGCACTGGCTCACCGTTCACATTCACTGGCATCGCTCGCATGGAACGAAGGTAAGATACGCGATGAGGTTATGACCGCTTTTCCAGAACCGTATAAACAGTGGATCGATCAGGATAATAATATTCGGCATGATTCGCAGTTGGAAAGCTATGCTAAGTTGAGACCTGCATTTGACAGGAAATTCGGTACGGTTACGGCGGCAAACAGCACTCCGTTAACGGATGGTGCAGCCGCGGTACTTATCATGCGCGAAGGGCGTGCGAAGGAACTAGGTTTAGAGGTTCTGGGTTATATTCGCTCTTATGCTTTTTCTGCGATTCAGGTAGAACAAGATATGTTAATGGGGCCGTCCTATGCGACGCCGATTGCACTAGAGCGTGCTGGCATTAACTTATCTGATCTGGATTTGATAGAAATGCATGAAGCTTTTGCCGCTCAGACTTTGGCCAACGTTAAGATGTTTGCCAGTGATAAATTTGCTCGGGAAAAGCTTGGCCGCTCGAAAGCCATTGGTGAAATAGACATGGATAAGTTTAACGTGTTGGGGAGTTCACTTGCTTATGGGCACCCATTTGCGGCGACAGGAGCCCGTATGATGGTTCAGACATTAAGAGAGCTGAAACGTCGTGGTGGAGGTTTGGGACTTAATACAGCGTGTGCTGCTGGTGGGCTTGGCGCGGCAATGATTTTGGAGGTTGAATGATGAGTGAGAGTAATTCACTGCAATTAACAATTGATGATGACAAAATCGCATGGCTTTCGATAGACATTGCCAATGAAAAAATGAACGTTTTACGAGCAGATCTCATTGAAGAGATGGAAAGCGTATTGACTGAACTGGAAAACAACGACCAAGGTATAAAAGGTCTGATTGTTCAGTCAGGTAAAGCGGATAACTTTATTGCTGGCGCAGATGTAAAAATGCTTGATGCCTGCGAGACTGCTGACGCAGCAGAGGCGCTGGCAAAGAAAGGGCAGGAAGTGTTTAACCGCATAGCTAAGCTGAAATTTTCGGTAGTATCTGCTATTCACGGAGTCTGCTTGGGCGGGGGGTTAGAGTTTGCTCTAGCATGTGACTATCGGGTTTGTTCTGACGACGATAAAACACGTTTAGGCCTTCCGGAAGTTCAGTTGGGTTTACTTCCAGGCTCCGGTGGAACACAGCGTTTACCTAGGCTCATAGGACTACTTGCCTCGCTAGACATTATTTTAACTGGCAAGCAATTAAGAGCAAAAAAAGCGCTGAAACTTGGTGTTGTAGATGCTAGCGTTCCGGTATCGATTTTGTCCGATGTCGCTAAAACGTTTGCGCTAAAGGGAAAACGTAAAGCCAAAACTTCGGGTAAAGAGACGTTAATATCTCGTAATGGACTAGGTCGTAAGGTCATATTTGATCAGGCCAGTAAGAAAACGATGCTTAAGACTCGTGGAAACTACCCAGCAACCGAGGCCATACTGAAAGTCATTCGTTTGGGTTTGGAAAAAGGTCTCAAAAAGGGACTGGAATTTGAAGCTCAAGAGTTTGGCAAGCTGGTCATGACCTCAGAGTCTAAAGCGCTACGTTCTATTTTCTTTGCTACCACTGAGATGAAGAAAGACAATGGTTCACAGGCAGCACCGCGAACTGTTTCTCACGTTGGTGTTTTGGGCGGAGGGCTGATGGGCGCGGGTATTAGCCATGTAAGCGTGTCAAAGGCAAAAACCTCTGTTCGCATTAAAGACGTATCAAATGACGGCGTATTGAACGCATTAAACTACAACTACAAACTATTTGCCAAACAGCGTAAGCGTCGCATTATCTCTAATGCTCAATTACAAAGTAAGATGATACAACTTTCTGGCGGTATTGATTTTACTACCTACAACAAAGCGGATGTCGTTATTGAGGCGGTATTTGAAGATCTCACGCTTAAACAAGATATGGTCAGTAGCATTGAGAAAAACGCAAGACCTGATACGATTTTTGCCACCAATACTTCATCGTTACCTATCCATCAAATTGCTGAAAAAGCGGAACGACCTGAGAACATAGTCGGTCTTCACTATTTTAGTCCGGTAGAGAAAATGCCTCTGGTAGAGGTAATTCCACATGAAACAACCTCTGATGAAGCGATTGCGACGGTCGTTAACTTTGCCCGTCAGCAGGGAAAAACACCCATAGTGGTAAAAGACAGTGCTGGTTTTTATGTCAATCGTATTTTGGCGCCTTATATGAACGAGGCTGCTCAAGTACTGATGTCCGGTGAACCTATTGAAGTGCTAGATAATGCTCTGCTTGATTTCGGTTTTCCCGTAGGACCAATAACACTGCTCGATGAAGTGGGTGTTGATATAGGTGCGAAAATAATGCCTATATTGGTTAGCGAGCTGGGAGAGCGTTTTCAGGGTCCAGATGTTTTTGACGTATTGCTTGAAGATAGCCGCAAGGGACGGAAAAGTGGTAAGGGCTTTTATACTTATAAAGGCAAGAAGAAACAGGTGGATAATTCTGTTTATAAACTATTAAACCTGTCACCAGTTTCTCACCTTAGTACGGATGAGATTGCCCTTCGTTGTGTATTGCCAATGCTAAATGAGGCAGTTCGTTGTTTAGATGAAGGCATCATTCGCAGTGCGAGAGATGGTGATATCGGCGCGATATTTGGAATTGGCTTCCCGCCATTTTTGGGTGGGCCATTTAAGTATATGGACCAGATAGGTATTAAAAATTTGGTTGAGTTAATGCAAGAGTATCAGGCCAAACATGGAGATAGATATGCGCCTTGTGACGGTTTGTTAACTCGATTAGAAAACGAGCAAGGTTTTTATTAATACCGATTCTGACAATTAGATCGTTAAGGTTGTCAGTATAATCGTGTTGTTAGTAACTTAAGCGCCTGTCACAAAAGTGACAGGCGCTTAAGTATGACTTCGATTTTCTAGTATTAAAATTTAGCAATAAGCCGCTAAATTAGCCTAATTCGACATCTTTTGGCTTGAGTTGAAATTCATCGATACTGCCTATTTCACTGCCGATGTTTAACGAACACGCTTTCTGATGTTTGTTGCCTTTTGCGTGCATAATGAGGCGGTTTGCGGTTCTTGGCTTTAGAATGCTGACAACAAATTTGATCATATCTGCCCTCGACAACTTTTTAATTTCCTCCAACACCTGTTCTCTTTGATCGAACCCTAGATCTTTATTGCCTATGGCGACCCAAAAACGTTGAGCCCTGCCACGGAGGTTATTATCCGGTGCTGCAATTTGATTCGATAAACCTTGCTTACTGCTTTGCCACTGATGTTCGCTGAGTTCTAATAGCACCATATAAAACGCATTTAGAAACTCATCGATAGCGTAAAGTAAATCTTTTGGTGCTGATTTAGGAGACTGTATATAGAGTATTAACCCAGGATGACGGTTTAGAGGCATGTTTCCGGTTCCTACCATATACCCCAACTGTTGCTTCGTTCTTACTTCGTTAAAAAATTCAGCCGACATAAGGTGATTCGCCAATGTATACAGTGCAATACTTTTGGGCACACAGTCGGGGGACTGATAGTAAATAACAATTGCGGAATCATCTTGATTGCAGTCGACTTCTCTTTGGTAAGTGCCAGATTCACCAAGCATGACAAGAGGTCTTAGTGATTCTTCGTATTGTTGATTGTGAACTCTCATAGCGTCTTTTAGATCATTGGCGAGTTCGAAAGCTTGCTTTTGTTTCCAGTCACCATACACAAACATTTCAATATGTAGCTCAGCAATTAACGCATCCACAAATGTAGGAAGTTCATCAACTTCAATCGTCTCCAGAGCCTCTATCAGAGCTAGGTGTGGGGGATTATTGGGTTGTAAAAGACCAGTCATGGCATTAAAAAGCTGTGAAATGGGGCGATCTTGTGCCGCATTTCTCCAGTTTCTTAGCATTTGTTTTTTAATAATATGAAATCGTTGTTCGCTGAACTCTCTTTCGGCGAACTGTTTCAATATCATTTTTAGTAGCTCTGGTTGCTTCTGACTGAAACCTGAAATAGATAAGGTAACGCCGCCTTGGTGAGCATAGAGATTGTAACCCATGCCTGCAATTTCAGCCGGATAGGTTTGCTTCGCCAGTGAGTCGAGAAACATCTCCACGCACAGGCGCATCTTAACTATTTTCCTCGGTGTTGATACCGCGTGCGGGCTATCAATGGCAATATAAACCACGCCTTTGGGTACACGAAAATTCGTTTCTTGTAGGTGCCAGAGCCTGAAGCCGGGTAACTCTTCGATAAGCTTTGGTGTATTGGACTCTTGTTCTAAAGCTTGGGGGTCTAAGTCATAACATATAAAAGGATTTTGTAACGGTAAAGACAGTTCTGGATTAATTTCTGCATTGGACCACAAGCTCAATTGTGCTTTGGTAAATGGATGTACTGAATAGGGGGTGAAATACCATTTAGCTTTCTTATCGTAGCTTAATTCTTTTGCTACATGAGTCACTCTGGCGTTTTTAGGGACCAGATAGCTTAATAGAGACTTTAACAAGTCTTCATCATATAAAGACATTTTGTAGTCTCCATAGATGACATCTTCTTCAGGGTAATACTGAAGGTTCATGACTAAATGGCTAACGAGATCCATTGACCGTGCTTTTTCCTGAAAGCGAAAGGCTGATTCAAGTACGGCTTGTTTTTCTTTATATCGCCACTCGTTGATACCCTGTTGTTTTATCAATTCAATATATTGGAACAGAGTCAAAACGATATCGTCGCTGTTCTCCATACCTTCGCTAGTGAGATTAATGTTAACGGTGAATTCTCTGAAATTACTTCCACTAACACCGCCACCAGCGGCCAAAGACGTAATCCATCCCTTATCTTTGAGATAGAGCAATAAACTGCCTTCACCCTCTGCACCTAATAAATGAGCAAAATAGGACAGTGGTTTTTTCCCATATTCTTTATCCATGCCGGGAAAACTAAACGAAACCATGAGTTTACGGCACTCTTTGACGGGCTCTATTGAGACGGAAATCGCGCTGGTTTCAGGCAGTGTATGTGGAATATCTATCCCTTTTCCAGACAAGTTCCGGTTTGTAATCGGGGTAAATTTGTCAGTTACCCATTTCTCCATAGTATCGAGTTTCTCTGGGGAGAGCAGGCAAAGTGTCATTAAGTCGGCAGAATAGTGTGTGGAATAGAAATCGATGATTTCATCTCTAATATTAGTCCCTTCACGATCGCCTAAAGTATCAATGTTACCAACAGAAAATTTGCTAAATGGATGGGCTGGATTTACCACCTCTTTATGAACTTGATACAAACGTCTCGTATCATCATTTAATTTTAGATGATATTCGGAATCAACGGCTTCTCTTTCTTTTTCTAAGGCTTCAGAATTAAACAGTGGCTCGACAAAAAATTGACTAAACCGGTCTAGTGTCTCTTCAAGAACATTTGGCGAAATATCGAAAAAAAAGCAGGTGTGTTCAGTACCTGTCCAAGCATTATTATGGCCGCCGTGCTGACTAGTAAAATTTTGAAATTCCCCCACCTTTGGATACTTTTTGGTTCCAAGGAATAGCATGTGTTCTAAATAGTGGGCAAGTCCTTCTCTATCAACAGGGTCATCGAAATGACCGACGTTTACCGCTAATGCTGCTGCTGCTTTTTGTGCGCTAGAATCTTCAACTAGTAGAACACGAAGTCCATTACTCAAAGTGATGTAGCGATACTGGTTCGTGTCATTTGGGCTTAAGTGCACAAGCGATCTCCAAATAGAGCGTGTTAGTTAATTATGGCGTTGATATGAATTGGTGCAAATCTTGCGTTCTATTTTTGGCATTTTTATGCACATTTATCTGCACCGATACATTTTTTATAAATTTTGATGATATATAATGCCAGACTTCTCGAGTAAGGTAATTGATATATTTATCGAATTTTGCTTTGCTTATACTCTGAGTATTTCAATACAGAGTTAATTCTGGGTATTTTTACCCGAACTATTGATACTTCTGCCGACACCCTAAGATAGGACTCAAAAATGAAAGTGTTTATTATGCGTCATGGAGAAGCAGAACATTTTGCAGTCACTGATGCTGACAGGGAGCTAACCAAGCGAGGACGTGATCAGTCCATTGCCGTAGCAAGTGCGTGTGAGCGTCAAGGATTTAGTGAGTTTGATGCTGTTTTGGTCAGTCCATATATCCGCGCGCAACAGACATGGCAAACGATATCAGCGGTTTTTAAAGTTAACGGGATTGGCACAAGTACGTATGACGAAATTACACCATATGGAGTTTCAACCGACGTATTTCATTATGTGTCAGCTTTAGCTGAAACTAAACAGCTAGACTCCATATTGTTAGTGTCACACTTGCCGCTCGTTGGGTACTTAACTGCCGAATTTGTTTCGGGTCTCACTCCACCTATGTTCCCAACATCCGGACTGGTCTGTATAGACTACGATATACAGACTCAAAGCGGTGAGTTACTTTGGCATATACATCCTTAGAGCGGAAAAAGGGTGGTAGGCAACAGGCGATAGGTAATAGATAACGGGCAATAGGCAATAGGCAATAGGTTTTAGGTGACAGGCTAAAGGGGTCATATCACCATAACCCATAACCCATAACCCATAACCCATAACCCATTAATCCCTATTTCTCAGGCACACTCAGCAGCACGAGCAGCGCGCCATTACCGCCAAACTCCAATGGAGCCTGATGATAAGCCATTACATCTGGGTGTTGAGCAAGCCAGATAGGTACTTTCTGTTTTAGAATGTGCTTACCAATGCCATGCATGACACAGGCGCAATGGACATTCTCACGTATACAGTGGGCAATCATGGCGGCTAGTTCAGCTTTTGCTTCTTGCTGAGTCATTCCGTGCATATCTAAATAGACGTCTGGAACATAGACTCCGCGACGCAATCTTTTCACTTCATACTTAGAAACATCATCTCTGGCGTATCGTGTTGGTCCATCTTCATTCAGGTGAGGAATGAATTCATCAGAAAAGAAAAATTCATTATCTTTCGCTTCACGCACAAAGCGTTGCGTATCTTTTTGCTGAATGTCTCTTTTTGGTCTTTGGATTATGGTATCCTGTCGCAACTTTTTTATGCCCTTAACCGCATCTTGGAACAAGGAAAAGTCGTCATCAGAGTTTATATCTTTGTTGCTCATAATAATTCGTTCTTTGGTTGATGTTGGTATTGTAGCGCTTTTTGGAGACAGTTTTGGATAAGATTTTTGTGGAAGAAGTGGTATCAGAGTTATTGACCCTTCAAGATATGCTTCGTTGGACCGTTAGCCGTTTTAACGCCGCTGGCCTTTTTTATGGCCACGGTACTGATAATTCATGGGATGAAGCTGTCCAGTTAATCTTACCGACTATCTATTTACCTATTGATATTCCTCCGCATGTATTAAATTCGCGATTAACCACGACGGAGCGAAACCGTATTGTTAGCCGGGTAGTAAAACGCATTAATGAAAGAACGCCAACGGCATACTTAACCAATAAAGCGTGGTTTTGTGGCTTAGAGTTTTATATCGATGAACGTGTACTTGTGCCTCGTTCACCGATTGGTGAGCTCATTGAGACAGAGTTTCAGCCGTGGTTAACAGAATCGCCACATCGAATTATGGATTTGTGTACTGGCAGTGGCTGTATTGCGATCGCTTGCGCTCATGCTTTTCCTGAAGCCGAAGTGGATGCTATTGATATATCAACAGACGCATTAGAAGTCGCTGAGCAAAATATCCAAGAGCATGGTATGGAGCAGCAAGTGTTCCCTATTCGTTCTGATCTTTTCCGTGATCTGCCTAGTGAGGACAAATATGATTTGATTGTATCGAATCCTCCCTATGTTGATCAGGAAGACATGAATAGCCTGCCTGTAGAGTTTACCCATGAGCCAGAACTAGGGTTAGCGGCAGGCACAGATGGTTTGAAATTGGTTAGACGAATTTTGGCCAACGCACCTAATTATTTGAATGAAAATGGTATTTTAATCTGTGAAGTTGGTAATTCGGTAGTGCATATGATTGAGCAATATCCAAATATACCATTTACTTGGATTGAGTTTGAAAATGGTGGTCATGGTGTGTTTATGTTAACGCGTGAGCAGCTTGTAGAATGTGCCGATGAGTTTAGTCTTTATATCGACTAATAGACCTGCTCAACGAAAAGTACGATAAGGCCAGACAATGTCTGGCCTTATTTTTTTCATCATAAGGGTTTACATCAGGCGGTTATAAAGCGAACATGAAAGTACGAAGAATTGAACGACGAATTCTTAGTGAAAGCTAAGAGACAATGAGGATTGAATGGCAGGAAATAGTATAGGTCAGCATTTTCGGGTAACTACTTTTGGAGAGAGTCACGGTATTGCTCTAGGTTGTATTGTCGACGGATGCCCTCCAGGATTAACCATTACTGAAGCTGATTTGCAAAAGGACTTGGACCGTCGTCGCCCTGGAACTTCGAAATATACCACTGCACGCCGCGAACCAGACGAAGTAAAAATATTGTCGGGTGTGTTTGAAGGGCAAACAACCGGAACGTCGATTGGTTTGTTAATCGAGAACACGGATCAGCGCTCTAAAGATTATTCTGAAATCAAAGATAAATTCAGACCTGGCCATGCAGATTACACTTATCATCAAAAATACGGTGTCCGGGACTATCGGGGTGGTGGACGCTCGTCAGCGCGAGAAACTGCGATGCGTGTCGCCGCAGGTGCGGTAGCGAAAAAATATCTTCAACAAGAGTTTGGTATTGAAGTTCGAGCCTATTTATCACAAATGGGTGATGTTTCCATTGATAAAGTAGATTGGGACGAAATTGAGAATAATGCATTTTTCTGTCCTGATGCCGATAAAGTGGACGCTCTTGACCAATTGATCAGAGACCTTAAAAAACAAGGTGATTCAATTGGTGCCAAATTGCAGGTTGTCGCAACCAATGTCCCAGTTGGTTTGGGTGAACCGATATTCGACCGTTTAGATGCTGATATAGCTCACGCGTTGATGAGTATTAATGCGGTTAAAGGTGTGGAGATAGGTGACGGTTTTGATGTTGTTAACCAAAAAGGCAGCCAACATCGCGATCCACTCTCTCCAGAAGGATTCAAATCGAATCATGCTGGCGGTATTTTAGGTGGTATTTCTACGGGGCAGGAAGTGGTTGCTAACATTGCTTTGAAACCGACATCCAGTATTACCGTACCTGGAGAAACCATCACTAAAACGGGTGAGTCCACACAGTTAATTACTAAAGGTCGCCACGACCCTTGTGTTGGAATTCGTGCAGTGCCTATTGCTGAGGCCATGCTTGCGATAGTATTGATGGACCATCTGCTTAGGCATCGCGGGCAAAATTTTGGTGTGCAGACTCAAACGCCAAAAATATAATAAATAGGCCATCCACAGGGTTAATGCCGTTCACTTAAGA